>NZ_CP046244.1:2400000-3000000 GCF_009735625.1 Moorella glycerini
ACCGGGAAAACGAAGGCGATTTGATCATCGCTGCGGAGAAGGTTACCCCGGAAGCCATTAATTTCATGGCCACCCATGGCCGGGGCCTGATCTGTGTCCCCGTGGAGGGCAAGCGCCTGGATGAACTGGAGCTGGGCCCCATGGTCACCCAGAATAACGAGTCCATGGGGACGGCCTTTACCGTTTCCGTGGATGCAGCCGAGGTGACTACCGGCATTTCTGCCTATGAAAGGGCCCTGACGGTGCAGAAGATTATTGACCCCCGTACCCGGCCGGAAGACCTGCGCCGGCCGGGACACATTTTTCCCCTGCGGGCCAGAGAAGACGGGGTGTTGCGGCGGGCCGGCCATACGGAAGCCGCCGTTGATCTCGCCCGCCTGGCCGGCCTTTACCCGGCCGGGGTCATCTGTGAAATCATGAATCCCGACGGCACCATGGCCCGGGTACCCCAGCTCTATGCCTTCTGCCAGGAACACGGTTTAAAGCTCATTACCATCGCCGATTTAATTAAATACCGCCGCCGGACGGAGAAACTGGTCCGCCGGGTGGCCGAGGCCGACCTGCCGACCAGTTACGGCCATTTTAAAGCCATTGCCTATGAAGAAATAATAAACGGCAAGGGGCACCTGGCCCTGGTTAAAGGGGATATTGCCGGCGGCCAGCCGGTCCTGGTCCGGGTCCACTCCGAGTGCCTGACGGGGGATGTTTTTGGCTCGTTACGCTGCGACTGCGGCGAGCAGCTCCAGCAGGCCATGGCCATGATTGAAGCCGAAGGCTGCGGCGTCATCCTCTATATGCGCCAGGAAGGGCGGGGGATAGGCCTGCTCAACAAAATCAAAGCCTACAAGCTCCAGGAAGAGGGCAAGGATACGGTGGAAGCCAATGAAGCCCTGGGTTTCCCGGCCGACTTGCGCGATTACGGCATCGGCGCCCAGATCCTGGCCGACCTGGGAATTCGCCAGATCCGCCTCCTGACCAATAATCCCAAAAAGATCGCCGGTCTGGAAGGATATGGCCTTAAGGTTGTCGAAAGGGTTCCCATTGAAATGTGCCCCAACCGGGTTAACAGGCGTTACCTGAAAACGAAGAAGGAAAAAATGGGGCACCTGCTGCAGATAAGTTGAGAAAAATCCAGGCGCTCCGCTATTCGCGGCTCCGGGACATACCCTACCACATACGAGTATGGCAGAAATTACCACGAAGCGAAGGAGGCCTTTTTCCCATGCCCAACATCTTAGCGGGCCAGCTGCAGGCCCGGGGACTGAAATTCGGCATTGTTGTCAGCCGCTTCAACGAGTTTATCACCTCCAAACTGCTGGAAGGGGCCCTGGATGCCCTGAACCGCCACGGCGCCGACCCGGCGGCCATTGAGGTGGCCTGGGTGCCGGGAGCTTTTGAAATCCCCCTGGCGGCGCAAAAAATGACGGCCCGGGGTTACGACGCCGTCATTTGCCTGGGAGCAGTCATCCGCGGGGCCACCCCCCACTTTGAATATGTAGCCGCCGAGGTGACCAAGGGCATTGCCCAGGTAAGCCTGAATAGCGGCGTACCGGTAATCTACGGGCTGATAACTGCCGACAATATTGAGCAGGCTATAGAGCGGGCCGGTACCAAGGCCGGCAATAAAGGCTTTGATGCCGCCATGGCCGCCATGGAAATGGCCAACCTTTTTAAAACAATGGCAGGGGCAGGGAGCTAAGATGCGGGTAGGTATCATCAGCGATACCCATGGCGACGGCTCCGCCTGGGAACAGGCCCTGGCTAACTGCTTTCAGGGGGTAGACCTGATCATCCATGCCGGCGATGTCCTTTACCACGGCCCCAGGAATCCCATTGTGGCCGCCTATGCTCCTAAGGACCTGGCCGGGCTCTTGCAGCAGTCTCCCGTACCCCTCTTGATTGCCCGGGGCAATTGCGACGCGGAAGTAGATGCCATGGTCTTAAATTTACCAATGCCGGAGCAGGTAGTTGTCCAGATGGGTAAGTACCGCCTCATGGCCCAGCACGGCCACCGTTTAGGTGAAGGTGAAGCAGAACCCCTGGCCGCCTATTACCGGGCCGACCTGTGGATAACCGGTCATACCCATGTAGCCATGCTGGCTGCCAGGGAGGGGCGCCTCTTTGTCAATCCTGGCAGTCCCAGCCTGCCCCACAGCGGCCCCCTGGGCAAGTTTAAAACAGTAGCCGTCGCCGACGACGCCGGCGTGAAAATCCTGGCCCTGGTAACCGGCGAAGTCCTGCAGGAGTTGCCCTGGCCGTAGATGGAGGTTGGAAGTTTCAAGCCTGCCATAAGACACGGCACGGGCTTAGGCGGGTCGGGTGCCTTAATAAGCCCGGCAATAAGCGCAAACCCGGGGTTTTATACCCCGGGTTTAATATAAATGCTTCGCCAATTATACGCCTGATACGTTAGACAGCCCGTTGCACTTTGCCTGAACGCAGGCAGCGCGTACAGACGTAAGCCTTTTGGGGAGTACCGTTTAAAATAATCTTGACCCGCTGGAGATTAGGAGACCAGGTGCGTTTGGTCTTAATATTGGAGTGGCTGACCTGATTGCCGGTAGTCGTCCTTTTGCCACAGACACTGCAGACGGCCATTTATTTCACCTCGCTTTTTCAACCCTACGGGCGATATTTTACCAGAGAAAGGGTTAGAAAGCAAGGAAATAAATTTCTCCTGGCAGGCAGGGACTTGCCGGAACCTGTTGAAAATAATAGTCAGGGGGTGGAGGGAATGCCCAGGGAAGGGCAAAAAAACGTCGTTCCTCTACAAATAACCAAAGATCTCTCCATTATGGAAGTATTGCAGGCCTATCCCCAGGTGCGGCAGGTATTTCACCGTTATGGCATGAGCTGCCTGGAATGTATGGGTGCCATAAATGAAACCATTGCCAGCGGCGCCCGCAGCCACGGCGTTGACTTGGAAGACCTGCTAAATGACCTAAATAAAGCCATCAGGGACCGGGGATGAGACTGGATGTACGACCGGCCGGTGGCATCTTTAAAATATGTAGGTCCCCAGAAGGCCGCCCGCCTGACCCGGCTCGGCATCCAGACGGTGGGCGATCTCCTCTGGCATTTTCCCAGGCGTTATGAAGACCGGCGCCAGTTAAAGGAGCTGGCGGCGGCAACGCCCGGGGAAATAATTACCGTCCAGGTAACCATCAAAGCCTGGGAAGAAAAGGAAATACGTCCGCGCCTGCGCCTCTTCCGGGCTCAGGTCCAGGGCCGGCGGGGGAGTGGCTATGCCCTTTGGTTTAACCAACCCTTCCTCAAGCGCCAGTTGCCGGCTGGCAGCGAGGTAATCCTTACCGGGAAGGTAAATTACCGGGGTTATGTTCCCGAAATCCAGGTCAGTGACTATGAAGCCCTGGGGCAGGGGGATAGCGGCCTCCATACGGGGCGCATTGTACCCTTTTATCCCCTGACGGCGGGTTTAAGCCAGCGCTGGCTGAGGCTGATCGTCCACCTGGCCCTGGAGGAAGTCCAGGGAGAATTGCCGGAGATTTTACCCCCTTTCTTATGCCAGCGTTACCGCCTTTTACCCCGCTACCAGGCCATAAAATATATGCATTTTCCCCCCGACGCCGCCGCCCTGCACCAGGCCCGGCGGCGCCTTAAGTATGAAGAACTGCTGCTCTGGGAACTGGGTTTAAGCTTAAGCCGCTGGCAGCGGGAAGCCGGGCTCAGGGGAGTTGCCCATACCCCGGACAACGGGCTGGTGCGGCAGTTAGTCGCCAGCCTGCCCTTTAAACTGACCCGGGCCCAGGAAAGGGTACTGGCCGAGATCCTGGCCGATATGGAAGACCCGCGGCCCATGGCCCGCCTGCTCCAGGGGGATGTGGGTTCAGGGAAAACAGTGGTGGCGGCAGCAGCCATGGTCAAGGCCGTAGCCGGCGGCTGGCAGGCTGCCCTCATGGCCCCTACGGAAGTCCTGGCCGAGCAGCACGGGCAAACTTTGCAGCAGATCCTCGCCCCCTTAAAAATCCCGGTAGCCGTCCTGACGGGCAGTACTTCCCGGGCCGGGCGCGAAGCTATCCTGGCTGGCCTGGCTACCGGCCGGTTACCTCTGGTAGCAGGTACTCACGCCCTGATCCAGGAAGATGTAACCTTTAAGGCTTTAGGACTGGTGGTTATCGATGAGCAGCACCGCTTTGGCGTTGACCAGCGGGCCGCCCTCCAGGCCAAGGGGCAGGCTCCCGACCTGCTGGTCATGACCGCCACGCCTATTCCCCGGACCCTGGCCCTGGCAATCTATGGTGACCTGGACGTGTCCCTTTTGGACGAACTACCACCGGGCCGGCAACCGGTAACTACCCGCATTTTAACGGAAAAGCAGCGCGCCAAAGCTTACCAGCTAATCCGCCGGGAGATTGAGAATGGCCACCAGGCCTACGTCATCTGTCCCTTAATTGATGAAAGCGACAGCGTAGCTGCGGAAGCCGCCATAGCCATGGCGAAAAAGCTCCAGGAAGAAGTCTTTCCTGAATACGCGGTGGGGCTGGTCCACGGGCGCCTTAAGCCGGCTGAAAAGGAGGAGGTAATGAACGCTTTCCGGGAGGGCAAAATCGCCATCCTGGTGGCGACGACGGTAGTTGAGGTGGGAGTCGACGTACCCAACGCTACGGTAATGTTAATCGAAGGGGCGGAGAGGCTGGGCCTGGCCCAGCTCCACCAGCTGCGGGGCCGGGTGGGGCGCGGTACGGCACCGTCCTATTGTTTGCTCATCACCGGCAACAGCCGGGCGGCGCGGGAACGGCTGGCCATCCTGGCCTCCAGCCAGGACGGCTTTGCCATTGCCGAAGCCGACCTGCGCCTCAGAGGGCCGGGGGAATTCTTTGGTACCCGCCAGCATGGCTTGCCGGAATTCCGCCTGGCCAGGCTACCCGAGGACGGCCGCATCCTGGAACAGGCCCGCCAGGACGCCCGCCTGATTTGCCGGGAAAACCTCTGGCAGCAACCGGAATACCGTCAGCTTTACCTGGCAGCCAGGGAAAAACTGGCCAGCCTGCAATTATAAAAAGTAAAATTTACCAGCAAAAAAGGGCATGTTTAATTTAGTTTTCAGCCACACTAAGCTTAAAATTAGCGACGAAGGTGAGCCTATGCAATTAGAAAAGGATGAGCGTTCGCTTCTGGCTTATTTTTCCAGCAGTACCAGAGCCCAGGAAGCCGTCAATGCTCTCCAAGCGGCTGGTATAATTGAGGTCCAGTTTGACCGGGTAGGACGTTTTGGTACCCGTTATAATGACCGGTACAATAATCCCCTGGCCAACCAGGCCAATACCATTACCGGCTTAACCCTCTATGCAGCTGATATTAACCCCCTGGTAAAAACCGATACCCGGGCCCTGCTGGCCGCCGACCCTTCGGTCAGCGGTGTGGGTTTAAAGGATTACGGGGTGGCCGGCAATGAGGGCTTTTTAGTTACTGTAGTAACAACGCCGTCCCGGGTGAAGGAAGCCCGGAAAATCATTGAGGCCCATGGCGGCCGGCTTTAAAAAACGCCCTGGTGGGCGTTTTCCTTTTTTGTAGTATAAATGTAAAGTTACGCTAGCCAAATAATACTAAGCATAAAATAAGGCCACCGGCTCATACTAAGACTGCATAACAAAAAAGGAGGTGAAACTGAATGCCGCGTGGAGGAAGGACCAACCGTCTCCTGATCCCCCAGGCCCGCGGCCAGATGGAAAGGTTCAAGCAGGAAGTGGCCAGCGAACTGGGGATCTCCAATTATGACGGTTACCTGGGTGACCTGCCCTCCAAAGTTAACGGTTCTGTAGGGGGGCTCATGGTCAAGAAGATGATCGCTGCTTATGAGCAGACCCTGAGCAATCAGGCAGCCGGCGGCCTTGGTGGTACTGACGTTGAACTGGGTGCCGCCCAGAACGTTACCGGTCGCATCAGCGGGCCCAACCCCGCTTATAATGCCGGTGGCCAGAAGTTAAACATCAATGCCCAGCAGTACAACCCCGGTGGGCTGGGTGGATTGACCCAGTAAGGGCAATTCCGGATGGCGGGTTTTAACCGCCATCCTTTTTTAATGTAACGGTATGGCAGCCTTAGCCTGCAGGAGAGTGGCATGCAGGGTCCTGTTCAGGGCATTACCAATGACCCAGGCCAGGTTATGCACCAGGTCGTCAACCTCTTTGGGAGTTACCGTCAGGTTACCGCCAAAAGGTGCCAGGACATTGCGGGCAAGGTTTTGGGCCACGGCCTGGTTGAGCTGCAGGTTGACATTAGGAAAAGCCTGCTGGATTTGGCTAAGGGCTTCATAGATAATCACCCCGGCATGAACTACAGTAGGAATACCGATGGCAATAACGGGAATACCCATGGTTTGTTGATTGATGCCGGTACGTTGATTTCCCACCCCTGAGCCGGGGCTAATGCCGGTATCGGTAATTTGAATGCTGCTGCCTATGCGTTGCAGATCGCCGGCAGCCAGGGCATCAACGGCAATCATTACTCTGGGCCGGGTTTTTTCTACCACACCCTTAAGGATTTCCGCTGTTTCAATTCCGGTAGTACCCAGGACACCGGGGGCCAGGGCACTGACGGGTCTTGTTCCCGGGGGCATATTTTGCGGTACGTATTTTAATAGATGCCGGGTAACCGTAAACTGGTTGATTACTTTTGGGCCCAGGGAGTCCGGCGTGGCTTCCCAGTTACCCAGGCCCACCACCAGCACCGGGTCGGCAGGACCAACATGCCATTTTTGTAACAAAAGTTTGAGTTTCTGGGCCAGGAGACCCGCTATTTCTTCGTGAACGGGCGGGTTTTCAGAGCGGAGGGCCGGTGCATCGATGGTTATGTAAGTACCCTGGGGCTTGCCCATAGCTTGCTCGCCGATGGCATTCATGATGGTAATAGTTGTAACCGTAGCGTTGGGGTACTGTTCTTTATCTTCCCTTACCCCGGGCACTTCCTGCTGGGTAGCCCCGCGTAATAAAGCATGGGCTTCCACCGCCAGGTCCAGGATAACTCCCGCCAGCTGGTAAAATTCGGCGCGCTGCAAGGTGGTTCCCTCCAAACTTTTAAGGCCTGCCTTCAGGTTATCCATAATGAAAAAAAATATACGTCAAAAAGGAAAAGTTTCCTGGCGTGTTGAATAATTGCCCTCAGGGAAGGTGAGACTGATGGAAGTAAAATGTACCCTCTGCGGTCGTAAAGAAGAAATTACCAAGGTCCATAAGGATTATCGCAAACTGGCGCGCGATAAAAATGCCGTCTACACCTGCGAAACCTGCCGCGCCCGGCTGCGTTACCAGGCCCTGCAGGCCCAAAAAGCAGAGAAACCATTATAAATACCTTATTGACAGCGTAAAATAATTATAGTATAATCGCAGCGAGAGAGGAGGATGAAAGATGGAAATCCGTATCAGCCCTAAAGCGGAACAATATATCAAAGAGAAATCCGATACCATTACCATTAAATTAGAGATGTGCGGCGGTTGAGCTGGACTATCAATTCGTCCTGCCGTGTATGCAGGCGCGCCAGCTGACGTGAAAAACTTTATTGTTCAGCAGCTAAATGGCTTAAAGGTTTACCTGCAAAAGGGGATTAAAGCTTCACGCGGCCTGGATGTAGACCTGGTGGGCTTTGGACCCTTTAAACAGCTGGTTGTCGATGGAGTGCAAAATTATTAAATTTAGGAGGCACCAAAACATGAGCAAGCCCGTTAATGTTGACAGCAGCGCCTTTGAAGCTGAAGTATTGTCAGCACCGGTGCCAGTAGTAGTTGATTTTTGGGCCGTCTGGTGCGGTCCCTGCCGGATGATGGCCCCGGTGCTGGATCAGCTGGCCGAAGACTACGATGGTAACGTTAAATTTGCCAAGGTAAATGTTGACGAAAACCAGGAACTGGCCGCCCGCTATGGTATTATGAGTATACCTACCCTGGTTATCTTTAAAGACGGCCAGGAAGTGGGACGGGTCATTGGCTATATGCCCAAGGAAAAGTTAAAGGAACAGCTGGAAGCTGCCATACATTAAAAAGTTTGCATTAAAAAGTTTGCTGGAGGGAATGGAGCGGGGGAGGTTACATGGCCCGCCATGCTTTTATTGATGCCAGTCTTTGCGACGGCCGGGCCGATTGCCAGGCTATGAACGCCTGCCCTACTAAATCTTTCATGCGTGAAGAGGAGGGCGAACCCTGGTTTATTGGCCCTACCTGCCTGGGCTGCGGCCGCTGCCTGCTGGCCTGTGACCGGCAAGCCATCAGCCTGATCTAGTAACTAAGGGTCACCGGTTAATTACCGGTGGCCCTTAATGTTTTATTATCAAATTTCACTTTAAGCGGCAGGCTTTTTTTCAGGCACGTCGAATTATAAGCGCAAGGAGGTAGGGCAGATGCTCCAGAAAGTCCGGGTCGAAGATAGCGTGGGCACGGTCCTGGCCCACGACCTGACCAAAATCGTCCCTGGCGAGTTCAAGGGAAGGCGATTTAAGAAAGGACATATTATTCAGCCGGAAGATGTGGCCGAACTGCTGCAAATGGGTAAAGAACACCTTTATGTCCTGGCCCTGGGACCGGATGAGGTGCACGAAGACGAAGCCGCCCTTCGCCTGGCCAGGGCGGCAGCCGGCGACGGCGATCACGGCCTCAAATTTAGTGAGCCCCAGGAAGGCAAGGTAAACCTTATCGCCGCCAGGAACGGCCTGTTGAAGGTGAACCTCCCGGCCCTGCAGCAAATTAATGAAGGGGCGGACATCATCCTGGCCACCCTGCATAACAATTACCCGGTTACGGCAGGCCAGGTGGTGGCCGGCACCAGGTTGATCCCCTTGCTGGCACCCCGGGCGCTGATTGATAGGGTGGAAGCCATTTGCCACCAGGCAGGTGGTATTGTCCGCATAGCCCCCTACCGGCGGTTGCGGGTAGGCTTGATTACCACCGGCAGTGAGGTTTTTAAAGGGCGGGTCAAAGATGCCTTTGGCCCGGTGGTCCGGGCCAAGATTGCCAGTTATGGCTCAGAAGTAGAGCGGGAAGAGATTGTACCTGATGACGCTGAGGCCATCCGGCAGGCCATAGCAGCGATGCTGGCGGCCGGCATGGAAATGGTGGTCCTTACGGGGGGCATGTCGGTTGATCCTGATGACGTAACGCCGGAAGGGATCCGCCGCAGTGGCGCGGAAGTCGTCACCTATGGCGCCCCGGTGCTGCCGGGGGCCATGTTCATGCTGGCCTACCTGGGGGAGGTGCCCATTATGGGCCTGCCGGGGTGTGTGATGTATTACCGGGCTACCATTTTTGACCTGGTCCTGCCGCGGGTTTTAACGGGAGAACGGTTGCAGCGTAAAGATATAGCCGGGCTGGCGGCCGGCGGCCTCTGCCAGGGCTGCCCGGAATGCCGCTACCCGGCCTGTTCCTTCGGTAAAGTGTAGGGTGTTTCACTTCTCCCGGTAGTCGTAGACGCGCCGGGTTTTCTTTTCGCTGCGGGGCAGAGTCCCCAGGGGTACCGCCTCCACGTCAGCCAGGATGCCGATGCGGTTTTTAATCTGGCGCCGGCACTCGGCCGCAACAGCTTCGCCCTCATTACCGGGGAGGTACTCGATCTTTACCAGCAGCCGGTCCTTACCCCCCTCACGGGTCAAGATGAGCTGGTATTCGCTGCCGGCCCCCGGCGTGAGGTGAAGGACATGGTCGACCTGGCCCGGGTAGATATTGACGCCCTTAATTTTAACCATGTCATCAGTCCGCCCTAGAACGCGCTCAATCATAGGGAAGGGCGAGCCACAGGAACAGGCTGCAACCTTCAAACAGGTAAGGTCGTGGGTGCGGTAGCGCAGTAAAGGCATGCCTTCCTTGGTCAGGGTGGTGATGACCAGTTCCCCGGTTTCGCCCGGCGGCAGCTGCTTGCCCGTTGCCGGGTCAATAATCTCCAGCAGCAGGTGATCCGTCCAGATGTGGATACCTTCATGGGCCGGGCAGTCAAGGCCGATGCCGGGGCCGTAAATTTCTGTGAGCCCGTAAATATCAAAGGTTTCAATCCCCAGGAGTTCTTCGATGCGCTTGCGCATTTTTTCACCCCAGCGTTCGGAACCCAGGAGACCCACCCGCAGGGCCAGCCGGTCCTTCAGGCCGCGGCGCTCGATTTCTTCGCCCAGGAAAAGGGCATAGGAAGCGGTAGCCGTCAGGACGGTGGCCTGGAGGTCGACCAGCATTTCCAGCTGTTTTTCCGTATTGCCGGCACCGGTGGGAATGGCCATGGCGCCCAGGTACTCAACCCCGGCCTGGAAACCGATGCCTGCCGTCCAGAGGCCGTAGCCGGGGGTGATTTGCACCCGGTCGCGGTTGGTAACGCCCGCCAGGGCAAAACAGCGGGCCATCATTTCGGCCCAGGCAGCCACATCACCGGCCGTGTAAGGGATAATAATGGGCTTACCGGTGGTACCGGAGGAGGAATGAATCCGGACGACCTTTTCTTCGGGAACAGCCATAAGTTCCAGGGGCTTGCCGTTGCGCAGTTCCCATTTATCTGTCAAGGGAACCGCCGCCAGGTCGGCTACGGTCCTGATATCCCCCGGCCTGATCCCGGCTGCCGCCAGCTTTTCCCGGTAATAGGGTGAGCTGTCAAAGAGGCGCTGCACCAGGGCTTGCAGGGCCGGAGCCTGCTTCTGGTAGAGGTTTTCGTAATCAAATTGCCCCATTTTTACACCTCCAGGGCTCGCCGGCCCAGTTCAAAGGCGCGGCGGTTCATTTCATGGACACTGGCCGGCAGGAGTTTTAAAGCTTCGGCCAGCAGGACATCGGCAGGGAAGGGTAAACCGAAGTTCACCAGGGCACCCAGCATGACCAGGTTTAAAGCCCGGGGGTTACCGGCTTCTCTGGCCAGGGCCAGGGCATCCAGGCAACGGCAGCCGGGCAGGTTGTTTTGCAGGTAGGCCAGGATATCCTCCAGAGGATAGGGGCTACTCCCCAGGGCGGCCAGAACCGGTATTACCGCTGCCGTAGAGATCAGGGCCTTACCGCCGGGGCGTAAATACTTTAAGTTGCGGCAGGCCTCGGCCGGCTCCAGGGCCAGGAGGATGTCGGCGGCGCCATAGGGGATGAGGGGGCCGGCCTCCTGCACTCCCAGGCGTACATGGCTAACGACACTGCCCTCCCGCTGGGCCATACCAATGGTCTCGGCCGTACGTACCGGCAGGCCCGTTGTTACGGCGGCCGACGCAAGAGCCCGGGAGGCGAGGATTATGCCCTGGCCGCCCACACCGGCAATGAGAATATCCATCTAGACCCCCTCCTCCATGGCTGCCGCCGGGCACACTTGAGCGCAGAGCCCGCAGCCGGTACAGGTAGAATTAATCATTACTGCGCCGTCAGCCGGCACCAGGGCCGGGCAGCCCAGTTCGTCAATACAGGTATGGCAGCCAGTGCAGGCGTCGGCATTCACCCGGTAGCGGGTAACAGGTCTGGCTACCTGGGGGCAGGGGTGACGGAGGATTACCAGGGCCGGGCCGGGAGCAGCGAGGGCCTGGCGGGCAACTGCCATGGTGGCCTCCAGGTCCAGGGGATCAGCGGTGAGGACCATTTCTACACCGCAGGCCCGGGCCACCCGGGCAATATCAACGGCCCGCTGGCCGGTGCCGGTGGCCAGTCCCGGGTGTGACTGGTGCCCGGTCATGGCCGTGGTTTCATTATCGAGAACGACGACTACCAGGGGTGTCTGCTGGTGGACGGCATTGACCAGGGGCGGCAGGCCGGCGTGGAAAAAGGTCGAGTCCCCGATAAAGGCTACCAGCCGGGTGCCGGGCTGGACCCGGGCCAGGCCCTGGGCCAGGCCTAAACTTGCCCCCATGCACAGGCAGGTATCCATGGCGGCCAGGGGTGGCGCTGCCCCCAGGGTATAGCAGCCGATGTCACCGGTAAAGATGACTTCCTGATCCCGGGCCGCCTGTTTAAAGGCATAGAAGGAACCCCGGTGGGGGCAACCGGCGCAGAAAAGAGGCGGCCGCGCCGGTAAAGGCGGCAGCGCCGGGAGGCCGGGAACTGGATTTTCCTGCTCCAGCTTTAAGAAGCGGGCCAGGGCCGCGGTGACCCTGTCGACGTTAAATTCGCCTTCCCGGGGCAGGTAGCTGTCATGTTTGCCGGAAATTTCCACCGGCAGGCGGCTGCGCCAGGCCAGGTGGATGACCTGGTCTTCAACAACCGGCTCCTGCTCCTCGACGATAAGGACCCTTTCCATACGGGTGAGAAATTCCCTTACCAGCTCTTCCGGCAGGGGATAGGGGGTACCGATTTTAAGCAGGGATAATTTTACACCCAGGCGTTCCAGGGCTTCGGTGACGTAAAAGTAAGAAAGGCCGCTGGTAATGACCCCCACAGGGCCTGCCAGGCGGGCTACATTAAAGGGGCTGGCGGCGAACTCGGCCTGGGCCCGGTCCTGCTGTTTATTCAACCAGACATGCTGGCGGGCCGCCAGGGAGGGCATGATGACCCAGCGGGGGTCTTTGTTAAACCCCGGCACCGGCGGCCGTGGTGGGATGGTACCCACCTCCACTTCCTGGCAGGCGTGGCTGACGCGGGTAGTGGGGCGGACGATAACCGGGAGGTTTAAAGTTTCTGAAAGCTCGAAGGCATATTTTGTCATTTCATAAGCTTCCCGGGGACAGGAAGGATCCAGGACGGGCAATTTGGCAAAGCGGGCAAAAAGGCGTGTGTCCTGCTCCGTCTGGGAACTGTGGGGGCCGGGGTCGTCGGCTACCACCAGGACCACAGTGCTGACGCATCAACAAAGAAGGCTTTGCGACGCCTGAATAAATAACAGGTTTCGAAAAAAATTTATCGCAAATAGGACTGGACAGGCACGAGCCGATCTGAGATAATAGCCTTGGGAAAGTAGCGAGGTGAAATTTCAGATGGACGTGCCTTTTTCGATTGGCGACCGAGAGTTTACCCAGGCGGATATCAACTTAATACGTATTACAGTAAAGGAATTTTTCCATTTAACCCAACTTTGACACTAAAACTTCTATTTCAAGGGCTTAAAGACCACCAAGACTAGTAATATCAACGATCTTTCTCTACCGAAGTCGGCAAAACGTAGTGAAAACAAATCTGCCTTAGAGTATTTTCACGCCGGGCATCTCTTGGTATAATAGTAATGACGATAACCGAGGTGATGCCCCTTTGTTCCCCCGTATTATCACTACCAGGCGCGGCGGCCATACCTACCATTATCTGGTCCTGGTAGAATCCTACCGGGAAAAAGGCAAGGTAAAACAGCGCCAGGTTGGGCATTTAGGCAACATCGACCAGTATTCCCAGGAAGAGATACAGCGGCTTATTAATAAACTGCGGGAATTCCTTAAGGAAGATGAGCTGGGCACTGTTAAGGACCTCCAGACCTTCGGCACCAAGCATTATGGTATCCCCTATGTGGTGAATTTTTTCTGGGAGCGACTGGACCTGGACGCCTTCTTTAAAAACTATCTCCAAAATCGTCAAGTAGAGATGGATGTGGCCTTATGCACCAAGATTATGATTTTAAACCGCCTCATCGCTCCTAAAAGCAAGCTTGGAGTATCCCAATGGTTAAGGCAAATTTACCTGCCGGAACTGGAAGAGAAACAGCCTGAGTTGCATCATTTTTACCGTACTCTTGACGTCCTGGAAGAAATGAAGGATTATCTGGAACGCCACTTGTACAACCGGCTTACGGATCTCTTGAGTTATCAGCTTAACCTGGTGTTTTACGACTTGACCAGCAGCTACTTTGAAGGTACCCATTGCCCCCTGGCCAGGTTCGGTTATTCCCGCGACCACCGGCCGGACTGCCGGCAAATTAATATTGGCCTCCTGGTGACTCCGGAAGGCATGCCTATTGCCCACCAGGTATTTGAAGGTAATATACCTGATAAAGTAACCGTGGCTGGCGCCATCGAACAACTTAAGCAAAAGTTTGCCATCAAGAGCTGTATTTTCGTGGGCGACCGGGGTATGCTGACCAGTCATAATTTAGAAGAACTCAAGGAGGCTAACTTCCGTTATATCCTGGGCTTTCATAAACGCGGCCGGGAAGTGAGCGATGAACTACTGGCCAGGTACCAAAACCTCGAAGAATACCAGCTAATAGACGGCGATAACCCCCTCTTTTATGTGGAAGTACCACCAGAGCAGGTACAGGCTCCCCCTAAAGAAAACTTGGTAGAGGGAGAAGAGGAAGAAAAGGAAAACTTCGAGCCTCCGGTTCGCTATATCCTTTGCCACAATCCTCTCAAAGCCCAAGAGGATTATGAATTTCGGGTCAAAGCGATAGAAGAAGCCAGGATAAAATTGCAAGAGCTGAAAGACAGGCTGGCCCGGGAAACCCCGCGGCGGGGGCGCAAGCCTACCACAAAAGGAGTCATGCTTAAAGCAGCTGCTATCCTTAACAAGAAGGGCCTTGCTCCAATTTTTGATATTACTTATGACGGCAAGTCTTTCAACTTTGAAATTAATGAGCCGGCTCTGGCTAAAGAGGCTTTGCGGGACGGCAAATTTTTAATCCAGACTAATGCTGACCTGCCAGCTGAGGAGGTAATTGCCGCCTATAAAAACCTGCTCCAGGTAGAAACCGCCTTTCGCCATATCAAGGACTTCATTCGCTTGAGGCCTATCTACCACTACAACGAAAGTCGGGTTAAGGGACACATCTTTATATGTGTGCTGGCTTATCTCTTTGAAAAATGGCTGGAGGTGATACATCGCCGATATATTGAAGATGAGATTTTTAAGGCGAAACAAATCCCTGATCCTGAAAGTCAAGAAAGAGAGTTACGCCGCTGGAAGGTTGCCCATAAAAGCGGCCGCCGTATCCTGGAATTATTAGAAGAGATAAAGGCTGTTGACCAGCAGTTTCTTGATAAGCGGATTTATAGTATCACCCAGCCCGGACAAAGCCAGAGTGAATTGTTAAAAATTTTGGGCCTTCCACTTCCACCTAAAATTTTAACCTTCAGGTAGCCACTAAGAGCCCCAGAAAGGGGTTGTAGTGACAATTGTCCCTATGGACCCCTTGATTTTTAAGGGGCGGTGTCAAAGTTGGGTTTCGAAAAAAATTTATCGCAAATAGGACTGGACAGGCACGAGCCGATCTGAGATAATGGCCTTGGGAAAGTAGCGAGGTGAAATTTCAGATGGACGTGCCTTTTTCGATTGGCGACCGAGAGTTTACCCAGGCGGATATCAACTTAATACGTATTACAGTAAAGGAATTTTTCCATTTAAGCCGTGAAGAGATCGCGGCGACCATATGCGAGAATTTGCCTTGGAAGGCCCCGAACGGACGATTAAAGATGGAAGCCTGCAGAAAGCTGCTGGAATTAGAACAAAAAGGGGTCATTACCTTACCACCGCTGCAAAAGAATAAGGTACGCCAAGTCGGCGGGGAGCGACTGGGAACTGTGATACAGACCCGGCTTAAGGCTAAACTTCAAGAAGTGGCGCCGGTTACCATAGATCCGGTCACCCCTTTAGAGAGGGCGGACTGGAACGCCACCATGGCGGCTTACCATCCTTTAGGGTATCTGCGGGCCATCGGGGCGCAACAGCGGTATTGGATTAGGGTAAAGGGAGTGAGAGGCCGGGAGATAGTAGGGGCGATGTTGTTTGGAGCTGCTGCCAAGGCGGTGGCGGCGCGGGATAAGTGGATTGGCTGGACAGCTGAGGAACGCCGGCGCTATCGCCCGCGTATAGTCAACAACAACCGCTTTTTGATTCTGCCGGAGGTGCACATTCCCCATCTAGCCAGCCACTCCCTTTCCCTGGTAGCGCGGCGCATTCGGGCGGACTGGCGGGAACGCTATGGTTATGAACCGGTTTTATTAGAAACCTTTGTTGAACCCGAGTATCAGGGCACCTGTTACCGGGCGGCCAACTGGATTAAAATTGGCGAAACCGCAGGTCGAGGCCGCCAGGACGCCTTTAAGCAATATGCCGTCACGGTTAAAACAATCTGGGTATATCCCCTGGTACGGGACTGGCGCCGGCGGCTGGTGGAACCCTTCCCGGAGCCTGTTGAAGAAACCCTGGACGAGGGAGGGGAATAAGCATGGCCTTACGGCATCCCGGGTCCATCCACCCGTCTACCCTGCCCACTTGTAAAAGCGCCTATGCCACCAGCCAAGAAGAGAAAGACGACCGGCAAGGGGCTTTAGCAGCGCAGCTACCAGTATGGCGGGCGTATCTACCAGTATTGCTCGAGAAATTCGCGCGCATACCCGACCCCCGCCGTCCCCAGAGTATTAAGCATAAACTGACTGTCCTGTTGACCTTTGGGCTATTTCTCTTCGTCTTCGCCTATAACTCCAGGAGGGAAGCCAACCGGGAACTGACCCGGCCCGTCTTTTGGGAGCTATTGCGGGAGGTTTTTCCGGAGATTGACACTATCCCTCATATGGACACCGTTAATCGTCTGCTGGCAAAGATCAATCCGGAGCAGTTAGAAGAAGTGCTGATACAAACCATCAAACGACTGCTGCGCAACCGCCGGCTGCAGGCCTTACTGGTAGAAAAGCATTATATCATAGCCGTTGATGGGACCCAGAAGTTGGTGCGCAGTTTACCTTTTGCTGAAGAAGCCCTCCACCGGCAACATGGGGAAGAGGTATCATATATTGCCTATACGGTAGAAGCAGTTCTGGTCGGTCCCCAGGGGGTAACCATCCCCCTGCTCACCGAGTTCTGCGAGAACCCTATAGGGGAAAAAGAGGCCTTCACCAAGCAGGATTGCGAACTAAAAGCCGGCAAAAGGCTGCTGACACGCCTGCGCAAAGCCTTTCCCAAGCTACGTATCATGGTAGTAGCCGATGGCCTGTACGCCAATGGACCCATGATGGCCCTGTGCCGCCAATTACATCTGGACTTTATGTTTATCCTACCCCAGGACCGCCTGAAAAGTGTCTGGGAAGAGGCGGGAGGCCTTAGAAAACTGGAAAAGGACCAGAAACTCAAGTATCATTGGGGGAACAGAGAGCAAAACTTCTGGTGGGCCAACGATATCGACTATGAGTTCCAGGAGGCTTCCGGAGCCTGGCGGCGGTTCAAAATTCATGTAGCGGGATGTACAGAGACGTGGGAAGAGAAAGGCGAAAAAAAGGAAGCCCATTGGGCCTGGGTATCCTCGCGACCTTTCACCAAAAAGAATATCATCGCCCGCTGCAATCATGGGGCCCGCCACCGCTGGAACATTGAAGAAAATATCCTGGTAGAAAAACATCAAGGTTATCAGTATGAACATGCTTTCTCTCTGAACTGGACGGCAATGAAAAACTGGCATTTGCTTATGCACCTGGGACATCTGTTAAATATCTTGACACTACATACGGAAGCCCTGGTGGAGAAAGTTCGACAATTGGGCTTCAGGGGAACCCTTAAGTTCCTCCGGGAGACTTGGAGCAACCCCTGGATTGATCGCGACCAATTGTTGGCTCTCTGCACTAAGCCGCCCAGAATACGCTTGGCCTTTTGAAACTTTAATCTCTGCGTCAGCGACAACTTAATTCTTTACCTTCAAGTAGCTTATAGCCGCTTACATAAAGATGGCTTGCTTTGCTGTACTCAATTTTACCCCTCTTTTTTCCTGTTCGGAGCTTTTTTATCGTTTATAGAGGGTACCTACCTCCCCTTTTTGAGTTCTCACTGTTCGTTCGCCTGATTTTGGTCCCTGAACTTTGTCTTTATATATTTTCATGCGTCAGCACTGCCAGGACCAGGCCGCCCTTGACGCCGATGTAGGCCAGGCTCATGACGGCATCGGCAGCGACATTTAAGCCCATCTGCTTCATGCTCACCAGGGCCCGGGCGCCGGCATAGGCAGCCCCGGCGGCAATTTCCACGGCTACCTTTTCATTAACCGACCATTCGGTGTACACACCTGCTTCTGGTCCAAAATGCATCAGGGCCGTCATTATTTCGGAGGCCGGGGTACCAGGATAAGAAGTAGCAACCCGGATGCCGGCCTCTAGGGCTCCCCGGGCGATGGCTTCATTACCCATCAGCAATACTGGCACGGTTTGCTCTCTCCCCTTGAGACTTAAAGGCACAAAAAAACGGGCCGCAGCCCGGTTATAGCTTGCCTGCTATCCTCGGCTCTGCTAACACTGATCAGGCTGAACTAGGCTCACAACATAAAAAATTGCTTGTAAGAAAGTATAGCATATCCCCTGGCATCGGTCCAGCAAAAATTTCAGCCTGGTGCCTTATTCGGACAAACCGGAGATGGCAGGCAGGAGGATAAAAAAATGCCGTTCCGGGAGGAACGGCCAGAGTTCAGCCGCCGGCGGGTAACCGGCGGCTTGGGAGAGGAGAAACCGGAGGAAGAGCTCATGGGGGAGGGTTAATAAAATAACCCTAAGCTCTTCATGGTAAATCTGGAAATAGATTTACCGGTTAATATTATGGACGCCATGCGGGAAGCTTATACCTATCCGGGAAAAATTTTTTTAGAATGACCTGGATAGTGGGAGCTACGGTGGCATTTCATGCTATAATAGCTTCAGTGAGGGAATTTTATGTTAAGAATAATTGCCGGCCAGGCCCGCGGCCGCCGTTTACGTACCCCGAAGGGCCGGGCTACCCGCCCCACCAGTGACCGGGTGCGGGAGGCCTTATTTAACATCCTGGGAGCGCGGGTCATTGACAGCCTGTTCCTGGATCTTTTTGCCGGTTCGGGAGCGGTGGGGTTGGAAGCTTTGAGCCGCGGGGCTAGGGAGGCCGTTTTTGTGGAAAATAACCGCCAGGCCCTGGCGTGTCTGGCCGCCAATCTGGTCGCAACTGGCTTTAAAGATAAGGCGCAAATTATCGCCGCCGATGCCCGCCAGGCCCTGGCTCATTTAGCCGGGCGCGGCCTGGTCTTTGACCTGGTTTTTAGCGATCCACCTTACTACCAGGGGTGGGGCGATGTTATCTTGCCGGCAGTTGTTCCTTTGTTATCACCGGCTGGCCTGGTTGTCCTGGAAACAGCAACTTCTGAAGCAGCGCCAGAAATAGCCGATATGGTATTGATGGCCAGGAGGGTTTATGGTGATACAGCTTTAAATTTCTATCAAAGGGCAGGAGGGCTTGCTGATGGAGTTCATGACCCTGATTGAGGAAATGGAAAAAATAATCGAGAAGAGTCCCCATATTCCCCTGACAGGCAGGGTTTTCCTTGACGGTGACCTGTTCCTTGATTACCTGGACCGGTTGCGGACGGCGTTGCCCGAGGAAGTGCGCCAGGCCCAGTGGATACGCCAGGAGAAGGAGCGTTTGCTGGAAGAAGCCCGCCTTAAGGCCCAGAGCCTCCTGGCCGAAGCGGAGAAGCGAGCAGAAATGATGGCCGGGGAAAACGAACTGGTCCGTAAAGCCAGGGCCCAGGCCAGCGAAATTATGGCCCGGGCCCAGCGCCTGGCGGAAGAAATGAAGGCTGGAGCTTTAAGTTATGCTGACGGCCTGCTGGGCCAGCTGGAGGCGAGCCTCAACCAGGCCCTGACCCAGGTGCGCCAGGGCCGTCAGGAACTCCAGGCCTATCCGGCCGGAGGAAGTGCGGGCAGGGAAGCGGCGGCAGCAACGCCAGAAAAGACGGAGACTCAGGAGCGCCGGTAAAGGAAGTAGCGGGCGCCCAGTCCCAGCCCGGCCAGGAGAAAAAGGACGGTCACCAGGGTGAGGGCGAAACCTGTGTAATATAACCACAACGTAAACCAGGGAGCCCTGGGGACCAGGGTTATTTCCGGGGCCAGTAAGAGCAGGACGGGCCGGGCCGGCCCCTGGCAGAGCCGGACCAGCGCGGCAGCCAGGAAGCCGTGGAGGAGGCGGGCAACGATAAATGGACCCAGGCGTAAATCAGTATGGCTGACCATGGCCGCCACCTGGCCCAGGATGGAGAGCCCGGCCCAGCCCATAATGAGACTAATGGCCACCAGCCGCTCTGTTATCGGGACGGCTGCTTCGCTGGCAAATTTAGTGCCCATGGTCATTTCAAAGAGGCCGGCGGCCAGGGGTAGAGATGTATCCCGGCTTAAACCGAAAGGACTGCCGGCATAAAGAAGGATTCTAGCCAGGGGTTCCAGCAGGCCCAGGATGGTTGCCACCTGGATGATGACGCTAAATAAGATAATAAAACCGCCAATGGTAATCAGGGTCAGGAAGGAACGGTTGACGGCATCTCCCAGGAGCTGGCCCAGGGGGCGCCCGTCTCTCTGCTGGGCCTGGAGCATGGCCTGCCAGGCCCGCCGGGGTAAAGCCAGGAGGGTGTAGCTTACCGGCGGGGAGACCGGTTGCCGGCGACCGTAAAAGCGAAACAGGATACCCAGGCAGAAGTTAGCCCCGTAATGGGCGCCAGCCAGGACTGGCCCCAGGGCCGGGTTGTGGAGCATGCCTACAGCTACGGCTCCCAGCATAAAAAGGGGGCTGGCGTTGTTGGTAAAGCAAATTAGCCTTTCACCCTCAACCCTGGTAACCAGGCCCTGCTGGCGCAACTGGGCTGTAAGCATGGCACTGATGGGGGAACCGGAAGTGTACCCCATGGCCATGACGAAGGCGCCGCTTCCCGGTACATTAAAAAGGGGCCGCATAACCGGTTCCAGGAGTACGCCCAGGAAATGAACTATACCAAGGCCCATAAAAAGCTGGGATATTATAAAGAAGGGGAGCAGAGCCGGAACGACAATTTCCCACCAGGCCTTAAGGCCGCGCAGGGCCGCCTGGAAAACCGGCTGGGGGAACAAGATAATGGCCAGAGCCAGGACCATGACGGCGACGACGGTCAGGATGGGTCCCAGGCCCCTGGTAATGATAAGTACCTGGTGGCGCACGGGGGTCACCTCGAAAGGACATCCTGTTATGCAATATACGCGGCACCCGGTAATTTAGAAGTAAACTTTGTTGCAAGAATTGAAACCCTTGTGCGAACTTTAACAAGGGGATTGACTTTTGCCAGCTTAAAAGTACCATTGTAGGTAGTGGGCAATATTTGCAGGAGGTACTTAATACATGAAGATTTTAGTTTTAAACTGTGGTAGTTCCTCAGTTAAATACCAGCTTTTTGATATGGCCGATGAGACGGTCTTAGCCCGAGGGCTGGTGGAAAGGATTGGTATTCCCGGTTCAGTCCTGACCCACCGCCCGACCGGCAAAAATAAACTGGTGCGCGAGGCCGAAATTACTGATCATAAGGCGGCTGTCCGCCTCTGCCTGGAAGCCTTAACCGATCAGCAACATGGTGTTATTAAAGATTATAGTGAAATTGGCGCCGTAGGTCACCGGATTGTCCATGGCGGTGACTTTTGTGATTCGGTATTGATTACCCAGGAGACTAAAGCGATAATCAGCGATCTGGTAAAACTGGCTCCCTTACATAATGGCCCGGGGCTGCGGGGTATTGAAGCCTGTGAAGCAATTTTACCGGCAACGCCCCAGGTTGCCGTCTTTGATACAGCCTTTCATCAAAGCATGCCCCCTCATGCTTATACCTATAGCCTTCCTTATGAACTCTGCCAGCGCCATCACATCCGGCGCTATGGATTTCATGGTACCTCCCATAAATACGTGGCTTTACGGGCAGCCAACCTCGTCGATAAGCCGCTAGCAGAATTAAAAGTAATTACCTGTCACCTCGGCAACGGCTCCAGCATTACCGCCGTTAAAAACGGTAGATCCTGGGATACCAGCATGGGATTTACCCCCCTGGCCGGCTTAACCATGGGTACCCGCTGTGGTGATATTGACCCGGCTATTGTTACCTTCCTCATGGAAAAGGAAGGTTATACTCCGGCTGATATGGACCGCCTCATGAACCGCCAGTCAGGTGTGCTGGGAGTTTCCGGGGTGAGCAGCGATTTCCGGGATATTGAAGCCGCCATGGCCGAGGGCAATGAACGTGCCCGCCTGGCGTGGGATATCTTTGTCCATACCGCGAAAAAATACATTGGTGCCTATGTGGCTGTTTTAAACGGCCTTGATGTCCTGGTATTTACGGCCGGCCTGGGAGAAAATTCCCCTGAGGCCCGGGAAGCCATCTGCCGGGATATGGATTACCTGGGGATCAAGATTGATCCCGGGGAAAACCGGGTCCGGGGCCAGGAAAAGGAAATTACGGCTCCCGGGGCCAGGGTACGCACCTTTGTTATTCCCACCAACGAAGAATTAATGATCGCCCGGGAAACCATGGCCTTTGTCCAGGCCGGTTGACACCCGGCTGGCCTTTCCGGTATAATCTACCCGGTGAATGTGGTGAAAATTGGCGTTAGCGATTTAAAGGCCAGGCCGGGAAGCGAACTCGAATTTAAGGCCCAGGAAAAGTGGTCCTACTTAACCACGGCTACCGGCAGGATCCCTATCGTAGCACCGGTACGTGTTTGCGGTAACGTAACCAATACCGGGAGGATACTACTGGTTAAAGGGCAGGTAGCCACCACGCTGGAATTAACCTGTGATCGCTGCCTGGAGAAGTTCAGGTATTCCGTAGTGGCGTCCCTGGAAGAGGAATATGCCGGGGCGTCCGCAGGTCAAGCCGCTGCAGGGGAAAATGAGGAACCCGGTGAGGTGCGGCCCCTGGAAGGAGATTTTATCAACTTAAAGCCAGCGGTAGAAGAAGCCCTCATTCTGGCCCTGCCCATGAAATGGCTCTGCCGGGAAAGCTGCCGGGGCCTGTGCACCCATTGCGGCCAGAATTTAAATGAGGGACAATGCCAGTGTGATACCCGGCCAGTTGACCTGCGCCTGGCTGTATTAGAAGAATTGCTACGCAAAAAGGAAGGAGAGAACTAGCTTGGGAGTACCGAAAAGAAGAGTTTCCAAGGCCCGGAAAAATAAACGCCGTTCCATCTGGAGCCAGATGACCCCTCCCTCCCTGGTGGAGTGTCCCCAGTGCCACCAGTTAAAGCTTAACCACCGGGTCTGCCCCAGGTGCGGTTACTACAAGGGGCGGGAAGTTATCAAAGTAGCAGAGTAATAAAATTATGGGTTAATGGCAACCGGCAATTATTGCCGGTTATTTTTTACTTGCATAAATCTACCATGACCATTATACTATAACTATGGCCTGGTAATATTATTTGGTACCAGGTATGAGGTGAGATTTTTGGTAGGCCGGAAAGGCAACAAGGAAGAGCGCCAGGAGGCCCTGCGCCGCTACCTGCGCAACAACCCCTTCGCCACCGATGAAGAGCTGGCGGAAAAATTTAAAGTCAGCGTACCCACCATACGCCTGGACCGCCTGGCCATGGGGATCCCGGAGGTCAGGGAGCGCATCATGGCTATGGCCCGGGAAGCCAGGTCGCGGATGCGGGGAGTAACGGCGGAAGAACTGATGGGCGAACTGGTCGAGCTGCAGCCAGGAGTGATGGGCATTTCCATCCTGGAGATTACTCCCCAGATGCTGGTCCAGCCGGCCGGCGTTGCCCGCGGCCATTACCTTTTTGCCCAGGCCCATTCCCTGGCCCTGGCAACTGTTGGCGCCGAGGTCGTCCTTACCAGCAGCGCCCGGGTGCGCTACCGGCGGCCGGTTTATGCCGGGGAACGGGTTATTGCCAGGGCCATGGTCAAGGTTAACAAGGATTCAACCTGCCTGGTATCAGTTCATTCCCGGGTTAACGGGGAGATCGTCTTTAAAGGCCAGTTTATAATCATAACGCCGGAGAATATAAGTGGAGGCGGGACTGATTGCAAATAGCTGTTGATGCCATGGGGGGCGATCACGCTCCCGGGGAAATTGTCCGGGGAGCGGTGGCCGCCGCCAGGGAAAAGATAGCCGGTATTATCCTGGTAGGTGATAAAAGGCGGCTGGAACCAGAACTTAAGCCCTTACATCCCC
Source organism: Moorella glycerini (assembly GCF_009735625.1). NCBI lineage: Bacteria > Bacillati > Bacillota > Clostridia > Neomoorellales > Neomoorellaceae > Neomoorella > Neomoorella glycerini. The sequence continues at coordinate 2,423,776 of NZ_CP046244.1, forward strand.
CCGCCAATTTAGAAATTGTCCATACCGAACAGGTTGTAGCGATGGATGAACAGCCGGCCCTGGCCTTGCGGCGCAAGCGCGAAGCATCAATAATCGTTGCCACCCGCCTGGTCAAGGAAGGGCGGGCGGCAGCCGTTGTTTCGGCTGGTAGTACCGGGGCCCAGATGGCAGCAGCCCTCCTGATTTTAGGTCGCAGCGGCAAAATCCAGCGACCAGCCATTGCCACCATTATCCCTACCCTGAAAGGGCCAAAGCTTTTACTCGATGCCGGGGCCAATGTCGATTGCCGGCCCGAACACCTTTATGAATTTGCCCTAATGGGCAATCTTTATGCCGCCAGGATAATGGGTATCCGCGAGCCCCGGGTGGGACTGCTCAATATAGGGACCGAGGCCTGCAAGGGAAATGAACAGACCCTGGGGGCCTATAATCTGTTAAAGGGAGCGCCCTTAAACTTTACCGGCAATATCGAAGGCCGGGATATTTTTGCCGGCGAGACGGATGTCATTGTCTGTGACGGGTTTGTGGGTAACGTCCTGCTGAAATTTGGTGAGGGTATGGCCCAGACCCTCTTCACCATGATCGGGCGGGAAATTAAAAACAGTTTCCGGGCCAGGCTCGGTGCCGCCCTGGTGTTGCCTGCTTTACGGGGCTTGAAGAAACAGGTAGATTATACCGAATACGGCGGTGCCCCCCTCCTGGGCGTTCAGGGCATCAGCATCATCTGCCACGGCAGCTCTAACGCCCGGGCTATAAAAAATGCCATCAAGGTGGCCGCCCGCTGTGTCGAGCAGGGACTGGTGACAGGCCTGGGGCAGTTGCCGGGAGCCGGCGATGCAGGGGAGGTAGTTAAATGCCAGCCCTCTTAAGGCCGGTCGGGATTGTCGGTACGGGATCCTGCCTGCCGGAACGCATCCTGACCAATGCCGAACTGGAGCAGATGGTTGATACCAGCGATGAATGGATTCGCAGCCGGACCGGTATCCGGGAGCGCCGGATAGCAAGTCACGATACGGCTGCCTCCGACCTGGCCGTCCCGGCCGCAGCAAAAGCCCTGGCCATGGCCGGGCTTCCGGCAGAGGCCGTGGATTTAATCATTGTGGCTACCGTAACCCCGGATACCCTTTTCCCGGCGACGGCCTGCCTGGTCCAGGAGCGCCTGGGAGCCAGGGGGGCTGCCGCCTTTGACCTTTCAGCCGGCTGCAGCGGTTTTATCTATGCCCTGGCAGTCGCCAGCCAGTTTATCGCTGCCGGGGTTTACCAGACGGCCCTGGTGATCGGTGTCGAGATCCTGAGTAAGATTATCAACTGGCAGGATCGCAATACCTGTGTCCTTTTTGGGGATGGGGCCGGGGCAGTCGTTCTCCAGGCCGTACCGGAAGGGGAAGGTGTTCTGGGTTTGCACCTGGGGGCCGACGGCAACGGCGGGTCCCTCCTCAGTATCCCGGCCGGGGGTTCCCGCCTGCCGGCAAGTCCCAGTACCGTCCAGAACCGGCTGCATACCATCCATATGAACGGCCCGGAGGTTTTTAAATTTGCCGTGCGGGTCATGGGAGAAGCTTCCCTGAAGGCCCTGGAACAGGCTGGTTTAAGGAAAGAAGAGGTGGATTTTCTAATCCCTCACCAGGCCAACATCCGCATTATCGAAGCGGCCACCAAACGCCTGGGCCTGCCGCCGGAGAAGGTTTACGTTAATCTAGACCGCTATGGTAATATGTCCAGCGCTTCCATCCCGGTGGCCCTGGATGAAGCTTACCGGGAAGGCAGGCTAAAGCGCGGCGATAAAGTAGTCCTGGTGGCCTTTGGTGCCGGGCTGACCTGGGGGGCAACTGTATTAAGCTGGAGCCTGGTATAACTTATTTTGCGGGGATGTCGCGGAAAGGAGTGAAGTTGGGATGTTACATACGCCCCTTTGCGATCTCCTGGGGATTACCTATCCTATTATCCAGGGCGGCATGGCCTGGGTGGCTACCGGGGAGCTAGCGGCAGCAGTTTCGGCCGCCGGGGGGTTAGGTATTATTGGTGCCGGCAATGCACCCCCGGAAACAGTGCGCCGGGAGATCCACAAGGTGCGCCAACGGACGGATCGCCCCTTTGGTGTAAACATATACTATATGTCACCCTATGTGGAAGAACTGATTGAGCTTGTTTGTACCGAAAAGGTGCCGGTGGTTACTACCGGTGCCGGTAATCCCGGTAAACACCTGCCCAAATTAAAGGCCGCCGGCGTCAAGGTAATCCCGGTAGTAGCTTCCGTGGCCCTGGCGAAAAGGCTGGAAAGGCTGGGGGTGGATGCCCTGGTAGCCGAAGGTATGGAATGCGGCGGTCATATCGGGGAAATCGCCACCATGCCCCTGGTGCCCCAGATTGTAGATGCCGTACATATTCCCGTGATTGCTGCCGGCGGGATTGCCGACGGCCGCGGCCTGGCAGCAGCCCTGGCCCTGGGGGCGGCCGGCGTGCAGATGGGGACTCGTTTCATCTGTGCCGAAGAGTGTACCGTTCATCCCAATTATAAAGAGGCCGTCTTAAAGGCCGGGGATAGAGACGCCGTGGTTACCGGCATGCCGGGGCACTACGTGCGGGTGCTGAAAAATAAATTAACCCGGCAGTTTGAAGAGCTGGCCGCCCGGGGTGCTTCCTGGGAAGAGATGGATCGTTTGGGTACCGGCAAGCTCCGGGCCGCAGTAGTAGAAGGCGACGTGGAGTACGGCTCCCTCATGGCCGGCCAGAGCGCGGCCCTGGTGCGGGAAATCAAACCGGCGGCGGCGATAATCGAGGAAGTAATGGCTGAAGCAGAAGCGATCATCTCTCGCCTGGGCACGCTGGTGAGATAAAAATATTCTCGGCGATACTTGCGCGAAGCCGCAGGTAGGCGGCGATTATGGTTGGGATATGTCCCGGAGCCGCGAATAGTGGACCCATTCATGAGGGTCAGGCGCCCGCTCCACGAACAAGGAAAATGCAGGCTGAACAAAGGGCTGGGGGGTACAGGCGAAAGGCGACTTGGTTCGAGGCGTCAGCAAACTCAGCGAAGCTGCAGCAAGCCACCCCCGCCGCCGAGCAAAGCTGAGCGCTAAGTTTGCTAGCCGAGAACCACCGGAGCCTGGAGCCTGTACCCCCAGCCCAAAGAAGTTAGAGCGCGGATCAACCAGCAGTCGCCATTCTGGCAGAACTCTATCTTCGGAGGAACTCTTTATGTCAGGCATAGTCTTTGTCTTCCCCGGCCAGGGCTCCCAGTATGTAGGTATGGGCCAGGAGCTGGCCGGCCGTTACCCCGAGGCGGCGGCGGTTTTTCAAGAGGCCGGGGCGGCCCTGGGGTGGCCGGTAGATAAGCTCTGCTTTGCAGGGCCGGCGGAAGAACTCACGCGGACGGAAAACACCCAGCCGGCAGTGCTGACGGTAAGTATTGCCTGCTTCCGGGTCCTGGCGGCCCACAGGATCAGGCCCGGGGCAGTAGCCGGCCACAGCCTGGGGGAATACAGCGCCCTGGTGGCTGCCGGCAGCCTTACCTTTAGCGAGGCAGTCAAACTGGTGGCCAAACGGGCGCAGCTCATGGCCACGGCTGTACCGGCAGGCCAGGGCGGTATGGTGGCCGTGCTGGGCCTGGAGGCAGAAAAAGTAGCCGCCCTCTGCCGGGAGGTAAAGGGTGGCATAGCTGAGGCGGCGAACTTCAATGCCCCGGGCCAGGTGGTAGTTGCCGGTGACCGGGAGGGGCTGGCGGCCCTATCTTCCCTGGCTAAAGAAGCAGGAGCTAAAAGGGTGGTCCCTCTCCAGGTGAGCGGTCCCTTCCACTCCAGCCTGATGGCGCCGGCGGCCCGGGAACTGGCCCGGGTTTTAGCAGAGGTTCCCGTGGCCGATCCCCAGGTGCCACTGGTAACCAATGTCACGGCCGGCTATGTCTACACGGCGGCGCAGGTCAGGGAGAATCTGATTAAGCAGGTAGCCAGCCCGGTGCGCTGGGAGGAGAGTATCCGCCGCCTGCTGGCCGATGGTTACCGCACTTTCATCGAAGTAGGACCGGGCGATGTTTTAAGCGGGCTCATCAAGCGCATTGACCGCCAGGCAACCATCAGCCAGGTAGAAAATATCCAGACGCTGGATAAAACCCTTGCTTTACTTCAGGAGGCAAAATAAAATGGAATTGCAAGGCCAGGTAGCAGTTGTCACCGGGGCTTCCCGGGGGATAGGCCGGGCTACGGCCCTGGAACTCGCCCGGGCCGGTGCCAGGGTGGTGGTCAATTATGCCCGCCAGGCGGAGGCGGCGGCAGAGGTAGTGGCCGCCATCCAGGACGGCGGTGGCCAGGCCGTAGCCGTTGCTGCCGATGTGGGCGATTATGAGGCGGCCAGGAATTTAATCCAGGCGGCCCTGGATCATTTCGGCCGGCTGGATATCCTGGTGAACAACGCCGGTATAGCCCGGGATAACCTGGCAGCCCGCTTGAAACCGGATGACTGGGCTGCCGTTCTCCAGACCAACCTGACCGGCGTTTTCAATTGCTGCCAGGCCGCCTTAAAACCCATGCTCCGCCAGCGCCAGGGACGAATAATCAACCTGACTTCGGTGGTAGGCCTGCGCGGTAATGCCGGCCAGGTAAATTATGCCGCCGCCAAGGCCGGGGTTATCGGTTTTACCAAAGCCCTGGCTAAAGAGGTGGCCTCGCGGGGCATCCTGGTTAATGCCGTCGCCCCGGGTTTTATCGCTACGGAAATGACGGCGGCTTTAAACGAGGCGGCCCGGGAAGAATTTTACCGCCATATCCCTCTGGGTCGCCCCGGCGAGCCGGAGGAGGTGGCTGAAGTTATTCTTTTCCTGGCTTCGCCAGCGGCCAGGTATATTACCGGCCAGGTAATAGTTGTTGACGGCGGCCTTACCCTGGCTCTATAAGCCAGGTATGAAAAGATGAGGATATAAGAAGGAGGTGAGGTCAGTGGACGTTTTCGAAAAGATCAGGGCAATTGTGGCCGAACAACTCGGGGTCGAGGAAGACGAAATTACCATGGAAACTTCCTTTGAGGATCTAAATGCCGATTCCCTGGATATCGTTGAACTTATCATGGCCCTGGAAGAGGAATTTGACCTGGAAATTCCCGACGAGGATGCAGAAAAGCTGACGACAGTAGGGGCCGCGGTAGCCTATATTAAAGAACATACCAGCAAATAAAACCAGAAAGGGAAGTCCCGTGCTTTAACGGGACTTCCCCTTAGAATGGGGGATAGCTTTGCAAAAGCGTGTCGTTATCACCGGCCTGGGAGCCATCTCCCCCGTAGGTACTGGTAAAGATAAATTCTGGCAGGCCTTGGTGGCGGGGCAGCCGGGCATTGGCCCCATTACCCGCTTTGATGCCGGGGAAATGGCCGTCCGTTTTGCCGGTGAGGTAAAGGACTTTGACCCGGGAGCCTTCTTTGATCGCAAAGAAGCCCGGCGCATGGATCGTTTTACCCAGTATGCGGTAGCCGCAGCCCGCATGGCGGTAGAAGACGCAAAGCTCGATCTGGAAAAAGAGGACCGGGAGCGGGTAGGTGTTATTTTTGCTACGGGTATCGGCGGCATGGAAACCTTTGAAGAACAAACCCGGGTTCTCCTGGAAAAAGGCCCCAACCGGGTCAGCCCCTTTTTTGTCCCTATGATGATCGCCAATATGGCCGCCGGGCAAATCTCTATTAACTTAGGCGCCCGCGGGGTAAACTTTACGGTAGTCAATGCCTGCGCTTCTGGGGCCAATGCCATCGGCGAGGCCTTCCGCACCCTGCAGCGGGGTGACGCCGATGTAATTGTCACCGGTGGCAGCGAGGCCAGTGTAACTCCCCTCACGGTGGCCGGCTTTGCGGCCATGAAGGCGCTCTCTACCCGCAATGAAGAGCCGGCCAGAGCCAGCCGCCCCTTTGACCGGGGCCGGGATGGCTTTGTCCTGGGCGAAGGCGCGGGGGTAATGGTCCTGGAAACCCTGGAACATGCTGCAACCCGGGGTGCCCGCATCTATGCGGAAGTGGCCGGCTATGGTTGCACGGCCGATGCCTATCATATTACGGCCCCGGCCCCCGATGGGGCGGCGGCCAGCCGGGCCATGGCCCTGGCCCTCCAGGATGCAGGTCTAAAGCCGGAGGATATTGATTACATCAATGCCCACGGTACTTCTACCGAGCTAAACGACCGCCAGGAAACCCTGGCCATTAAAAAAGTCTTTGGCAATCATGCCTACCGGCTGGCCGTCAGTTCGACCAAGTCCATGACCGGCCATCTCCTGGGAGCTGCCGGGGCCATTGAGCTGGTGGCAACGGCCCTGGCCGTGCACACCGGTGTCCTCCCGCCGACCATTAATTACGAAGAACCCGATCCCGATTGCGACCTGGACTATGTGCCCAATGTGGCCCGGGAGCGGCAGGTCAGGGCGGCCATCTCCAATTCCTTTGGCTTCGGTGGTCATAACGTCACCGTGGTGCTGCGTAAAATCTAGCCCTGGCCGGCCCTGGGAGCGTTATCGGTCTGAGGCCGCGGAAGCTAAAAAATATGGGTTTTGTTGACATTATACTTCTACCATTGCTGAAGCCACAAAAACGGAGGGAATTGGAGGCTGCAATCGGGAACTGGCGCAGCCAGTTTCTACGAGAATTCCGACTTCCGACTTCTTGCCTCTGACTTCTATTCCGTATAAGGCAGGGAAAAAAATTTGGATAACAAAAGACGGGAGCAGCTGCAACAGTTTTTGCGCCGTTTTCACCTGGATATTGACGACCTGGAAGGATTCAATACGGCCCTGACCCATCCTACCTACGCCTATGAACACCAGCTGCCCCACGACAACCAGCGGCTGGAGTTCCTGGGCGATGCCGTCCTGGGGCTGGTGATTGCTACCTATCTTTACCGGGAATTTCCCCACCTGCCGGAAGGGGATTTGACCCGCATGCGGGCGGCCATTGTCTGTGAGGCGAGCCTTGCTAAAGTCGCCCGGCAGATCAACCTGGGGGAATTGCTTCTCCTGGGGCAGGGAGAAGCAATTAGCGGGGGTCGCCAGCGGCCCTCCAACCTGGCCGATGCCCTGGAGGCAGTAATTGGTAGCCTCTACCTGGCCGGGGGGTTAAAAATAGCTCAGGATTTTATCCTGCAAATCTTTACCCCTGCCCTGGAAATACTCAAGGATACCGGCGTCATTGACAGCAAGTCGGCCCTGCAGGAATTAATCCAGCAAAGGGGACCGGACAATGTGACCTATAAAATCCTGGAGGAATGGGGGCCGGACCACGCCAAGCAATATAAGGCCGGCGTATTTTTCCGGAACCGCCTCCTGGCTACCGGCGAAGGGCACAGCAAGAAAGAGGCCGAACAGGAAGCCGCCCGGGCCGCCCTGGCATTAATAAAGATCCAGGGTTAATTTGCAATTTAATTTTTTCAGTCCATTCTTTCAGGAAGGAATTGGTGCCTCTCATGTCGAATAACATATGGGTTTAAAGGGCGGTAAAGATAGGGAGGAGGAAGCAATGGAGGTCCTAAAGGTTTCGGCCCAGTCCAATCCCAAAGCCGTAGCTGGAGCCCTGGCAGCCGTCTTCCGTCAATACGGTAAGGCCGAAGTCCAGGCCGTAGGGGCAGGAGCAGTTAACCAGGCCGTCAAGGCCATTGCCATTGCCCGGGGTTTTATTGCCCCCAATGGCATCGACCTGGTAATGATTCCTGCTTTTGCGGAAATTAACATCAATGGTGAAGAAAGAACCGCAATTAAATTTATTGTCGAACCCCGCTAAGGGTAACGGCAAACTGCTCTCCGAGCAGTTTTCTTTATTTATTTTTGGAGGCAAAAATGTATCTAAAGGGTGTTGAGATCCAGGGTTTCAAGACCTTTGTCGACCGGGTGAGACTGGAGTTTGGCCCCGGGGTGACGGCCATTGTCGGCCCCAACGGCAGCGGCAAGAGCAACATTGCCGATGCCATCCTCTGGGTCCTGGGCGAACAGAGCGCCAGGACTTTACGCGGGGCGCGCATGGACGATGTGATCTTTGCCGGCAGTGAGAAACGGCGGCCGGTGGGTATGGCGGAAGTAACTTTACACCTCGATAACAGCGACGGCAGCCTGCCCCTGGAGTTTGAGGAAATAGCCGTGACGCGGCGTTTTTTTCGCTCCGGCGAGGGCGAGTATTATATCAACAAGGTTCCCTGCCGGTTGCGGGATATCCAGGAGCTGTTCTTAGATACCGGTTCCGGCCGGGGGAGCCTGGCCATTGTCGGCCAGGGCCGCCTGGAAGAGATCCTCTCCGCCCGGCCGGAGGAGCGGCGGGCAGTGCTCGAGGAGGCGGCCGGCATTGCCCGCTACCGGTGGCGCAAAAAAGAAGCGGAGCAGCGCCTGGAAGGTGTTGAGCAAGATTTATTACGCTTACATGATTTAATCGGCGAGCTAAAGGAACAGCTGGGACCGGCGGCTGCAGAAGCAGCCCGGGCCCGGCGTTACCAGAAATTAAGCCGGCTTTTAAATCTCGTGGAACTGCTCCTCAAGGCCGGAGAAATGGAAGAAACCAGGCGTCGCCAGCAGCGCAGCCAGGAACGTTTACAGGCCCTGACGGCTGCCATGGAGGAACTGAAGGCTTTAGAACAGCAGCTCCAGGCAAAAGCCAGGGAACTGCAGGAAGAGCAGCAGAGGCACCAGGCCGAGAGGCAACGTTACCAGGCGGAACTGCAAAGTTTAAGGGAACAGCTGGTCAGAACCCGGGGGGAAATAAACCTGGTCCGGGAAAAGCTGGCTGAGCTGGCCCGGCAGCAGGAGGAAGACTCTACCCGGCAGCGGCACCTGGAAGAGGAAAAAGCCAGTCTGGCAGCCGCCCTGGCTGCGCTGGCCCGGGAAAGGGAGGAGAACATTCAGGAGCAGGCCCGGCTGGAGCAGGAGATAATAAAAGGCCGGGAGGAGCAGGAAAAACTCCAGGCGGAAGCCCGGGAGCTGGCCGCAGAGATTGAAAAAGTAAGGAGCAACCTCTTTCAAGTAGCCCATGAACGGGCCGGCTGTCATAATGAACTGGTGCGCCTGGAGGAAAAACAGACGGCTGTAGAGCGGCTTTTAGAGCAAAAACGGCGCCAGCTCCAGGAATGGCAAAAGGAAAGGGAGCATTTACTGGACCACCTGCAGGCCGGTCAGGAACAACTGCAGCAGCTGGAAGAGGAATTAAAAAGACTGGAAGGGAAAAAGGCCGGCCTGGAAATGGAGATGCAGCTAAAGGAGGCTGAGCTGGCCACCCGCGAAAAGGAACTGGCCGGCTGGAAGGAACGTCAACGTGCCCTGGCCGTACAGCTAAAGGTTTTACGTCAATCCCAGGCCGACTATGAAGGTTTCGCCGAAGGCGTGAAGTTTATCCTGCAGGCCAGGAGCAGGGGTGAAGCTGCCTGTGCCGGTGTCCTGGGAGTAGTGGTGGAAAAGCTGGCGGTACCGGCCGAACTCACCCAGGCCGTGGAAGTGGCCCTGGGCGGGGCGGCCCAACAAATCCTGGTAAGGACGGCGGCCGAGGCGGAAGCGGTTATCCAGTTCCTTAAAGCCCGGGGCCGGGGACGGGCCACCATCTTACCCCTGGCCTGGCTGGAGCCGCGCCGCTGGCCGGCCTGGGCCAGCTGGGTCTTAAAGGAACCCGGCGTCCTGGGGATAGCGGCCGGCCTGGTCCAATGCGAGACTGAAGTACGGCCGGCGGTGGAGTATCTCCTGGGGCAGATCCTGATTGTAGCCGACATCCGCCGCGCCCTGGCCCTGGGGGAGCGCCTGCGACCACCTGTGCGCCTGGTCACCCTGGAAGGGGAAGTAATCCAGCCCCGGGGACCGGTGACGGGCGGGGTGGCCAGGCAGCAGGGCGGTTATCTCCAGCGGCGCCTGGCTATCCAGCAGGGTGAGGCCGAACTGGCTAACCTGGTAGCCAGAATAAAAAAGGGCCAGGAGCAGCAGGAACAGCTGCAAAAGATGCTGGCCGGGAACCGGCAGGAGTACCACCAGGTGACGGAAGGGATTCTTACCTGCCGGAGCCAGCTCCATAATTTACTGCAGCGCCTGAGCGAGCGCAAAGAAGACCTGGCCCGCCTGGAAGAAAAGATTGCCGTCCTGGAGGAAGAACTGGTCCAGGGCACTAGCGGTTCCCTGGACCTGGGCAAAGAGCGGGCGGAAAAGCAAGAACTCCTGGCCCGGCTGGAAGCCCTGGAAGGTGAGCTAAACCGCCAGTTGAGCGGTCTCCAGGAGCGAGGGGCGGCCGGCCAGCAGCATCTCGCTACCTGCCGGCAGGAACTGGCAGTCAATGAAGCCCGCCTTCAGGCCCTGGTCAACGCCCGGGAACAGTTAAATCTCCGGGAAAGGGAACTGGCCCGGCAGCAGGAAAACTGGCAGCGGCAACAGGAAGAACTGGCTGCCAGGAGGGCGACGGCAGTTGCCCTGGAAAATGAGCTTAAAGCTAACCTGGAAAAGCTGGCCGGGGAAGAGGACTGGCTCCAGGGGGCCTGCCAGCAGGCCATGGCAGGCTTGACGCGCCTGGAAGACGAGACCTCTGCCCGGGTTGATAAACAGGAAGAACTGGCCCGGGAACAGGATAGGTTACAGGCGCAAAAAGATAAACTGCTTGCCCGCCGGCAGCAGGAAGAGATCAATTTAGCCCGCCTGGAAACGGCCCTGGCCGCCGGTCTCGCCGAACTGGAGGAACGTTTTGGCCCGCGGTGGGAGGCGGAATTACAAAAACCCCGCCCGCACCTGCAAAAAAGAGCAGCGGCTGTACGGGAACTCGTAAAGGAAAGACTGTTAAGCTTAGGGGAAGTTAACCCCGGGGCCATGGCGGCTTACGAACGCTTAAAGGCCCGCGTTGATGAACTGGAGCAGCAGAAGCAGGACCTGGAGGGAGGCCGGGCGGCCTTGCACCAGGTAATTAACGAGATGGAACGATTAATGGCCAGGCAGCTCAAAGCTACCCTGGCCGCGGTCCAGGAACACTTTGCCGCCATATTCCAGGAACTTTTCGATGGCGGTGAGGCCCGCCTGGAACTGACCGGTAGCCAGGATATCCTGGCCGCTGGCCTGGAGATCGTTGCCCGGCCGCCGGGTAAGAAACTTCAGCACCTGGCCCTTCTCTCGGGCGGGGAAAAGGCCCTGACGGCGGTAGCTTTTATCTTCGCCCTGTTAAAGGTCAAACCCAGCGCCTTCTGTATCTTTGATGAGGTGGATACGGCCCTGGATGAAGCCAATGTGGAGCGCTTTGCCCGGTTGTTGCGCCAGTTTGCCGCCCAGACCCAGTTTATCGTCATCTCCCACCGCCAGGGCACCATGGCTGCTGCCGACGTCCTTTACGGTGTGACCATGACGGAACAGGGCGTCTCCCGCCTGGTTTCGGTGCGGCTGGAACAACTGCCGGCGTAAAAATATTGGGGCTCATTGATAAGCGGTGCGGAAACGCCATCCCCGGGGGGTATCCCCGCCAACATCAACGGCAAGGAAGTCCCCTGACAGTGCTGACGCATCAACAAAGAAGGCTTTGCGACGCCTGAATAAATAACAGGTTTCGAAAAAAATTTATCGCAAATAGGACTGGACAGGCACGAGCCGATCTGAGATAATGGCCTTGGGAAAGTAGCGAGGTGAAATTTCAGATGGACGTGCCTTTTTCGATTGGCGACCGAGAGTTTACCCAGGCGGATATCAACTTAATACGTATTACAGTAAAGGAATTTTTCCATTTAAGCCGTGAAGAGATCGCGGCGACCATATGCGAGAATTTGCCTTGGAAGGCCCCGAACGGACGATTAAAGATGGAAGCCTGCAGAAAGCTGCTGCTGGAATTAGAACAAAAAGGGGTCATTACCTTACCACCGCTGCAAAAGAATAAGGTACGCCAAGTCGGCGGGGAGCGACTGGGAACTGTGATACAGACCCGGCTTAAGGCTAAACTTCAAGAAGTGGCGCCGGTTACCATAGATCCGGTCACCCCTTTAGAGAGGGCGGACTGGAACGCCACCATGGCGGCTTACCATCCTTTAGGGTATCTGCGGGCCATCGGGGCGCAACAGCGGTATTGGATTAGGGTAAAGGGAGTGAGAGGCCGGGAGATAGTAGGGGCGATGTTGTTTGGAGCTGCTGCCAAGGCGGTGGCGGCGCGGGATAAGTGGATTGGCTGGACAGCTGAGGAACGCCGGCGCTATCGCCCGCGTATAGTCAACAACAACCGCTTTTTGATTCTGCCGGAGGTGCACATTCCCCATCTAGCCAGCCACTCCCTTTCCCTGGTAGCGCGGCGCATTCGGGCGGACTGGCGGGAACGCTATGGTTATGAACCGGTTTTATTAGAAACCTTTGTTGAACCCGAGTATCAGGGCACCTGTTACCGGGCGGCCAACTGGATTAAAATTGGCGAAACCGCAGGTCGAGGCCGCCAGGACGCCTTTAAGCAATATGCCGTCACGGTTAAAACAATCTGGGTATATCCCCTGGTACGGGACTGGCGCCGGCGGCTGGTGGAACCCTTCCCGGAGCCTGTTGAAGAAACCCTGGACGAGGGAGGGGAATAAGCATGGCCTTACGGCATCCCGGGTCCATCCACCCGTCTACCCTGCCCACTTGTAAAAGCGCCTATGCCACCAGCCAAGAAGAGAAAGACGACCGGCAAGGGGCTTTAGCAGCGCAGCTACCAGTATGGCGGGCGTATCTACCAGTATTGCTCGAGAAATTCGCGCGCATACCCGACCCCCGCCGTCCCCAGAGTATTAAGCATAAACTGACTGTCCTGTTGACCTTTGGGCTATTTCTCTTCGTCTTCGCCTATAACTCCAGGAGGGAAGCCAACCGGGAACTGACCCGGCCCGTCTTTTGGGAGCTATTGCGGGAGGTTTTTCCGGAGATTGACACTATCCCTCATATGGACACCGTTAATCGTCTGCTGGCAAAGATCAATCCGGAGCAGTTAGAAGAAGTGCTGATACAAACCATCAAACGACTGCTGCGCAACCGCCGGCTGCAGGCCTTACTGGTAGAAAAGCATTATATCATAGCCGTTGATGGGACCCAGAAGTTGGTGCGCAGTTTACCTTTTGCTGAAGAAGCCCTCCACCGGCAACATGGGGAAGAGGTATCATATATTGCCTATACGGTAGAAGCAGTTCTGGTCGGTCCCCAGGGGGTAACCATCCCCCTGCTCACCGAGTTCTGCGAGAACCCTATAGGGGAAAAAGAGGCCTTCACCAAGCAGGATTGCGAACTAAAAGCCGGCAAAAGGCTGCTGACACGCCTGCGCAAAGCCTTTCCCAAGCTACGTATCATGGTAGTAGCCGATGGCCTGTACGCCAATGGACCCATGATGGCCCTGTGCCGCCAATTACATCTGGACTTTATGTTTATCCTACCCCAGGACCGCCTGAAAAGTGTCTGGGAAGAGGCGGGAGGCCTTAGAAAACTGGAAAAGGACCAGAAACTCAAGTATCATTGGGGGAACAGAGAGCAAAACTTCTGGTGGGCCAACGATATCGACTATGAGTTCCAGGAGGCTTCCGGAGCCTGGCGGCGGTTCAAAATTCATGTAGCGGGATGTACAGAGACGTGGGAAGAGAAAGGCGAAAAAAAGGAAGCCCATTGGGCCTGGGTATCCTCGCGACCTTTCACCAAAAAGAATATCATCGCCCGCTGCAATCATGGGGCCCGCCACCGCTGGAACATTGAAGAAAATATCCTGGTAGAAAAACATCAAGGTTATCAGTATGAACATGCTTTCTCTCTGAACTGGACGGCAATGAAAAACTGGCATTTGCTTATGCACCTGGGACATCTGTTAAATATCTTGACACTACATACGGAAGCCCTGGTGGAGAAAGTTCGACAATTGGGCTTCAGGGGAACCCTTAAGTTCCTCCGGGAGACTTGGAGCAACCCCTGGATTGATCGCGACCAATTGTTGGCTCTCTGCACTAAGCCGCCCAGAATACGCTTGGCCTTTTGAAACTTTAATCTCTGCGTCAGCGACAACTTAATTCTTTACCTTCAAGTAGCTTATAGCCGCTTACATAAAGATGGCTTGCTTTGCTGTACTCAATTTTACCCCTCTTTTTTCCTGTTCGGAGCTTTTTTATCGTTTATAGAGGGTACCTACCTCCCCTTTTTGAGTTCTCACTGTTCGTTCGCCTGATTTTGGTCCCTGAACTTTGTCTTTATATATTTTCATGCGTCAGCACTGGTCCCCTGATGATAAACTTGCATATATTTTTACGGTACCATATAATGTAAGTGTGTAATTATCCCTGGGAGGTGTAAATATGATACGTACCCAGATACTTTTGCAGGAAGAACAGCATCGCTTTCTTTTAGAACAAGCACGTTTAAAAAAGATAAGTATCTCCGCAGTTGTTCGTCACTTGATTGAAGAAAAACAAGAAGAACTGTCTCTGGCCCAGGCAAGGGGTGCCCTGGGAATGGCCCGGGGGGCAGTAGCCGGTCCCGCAGAAGCAGTCCACCATCATGAGGTATTGTATCGATGAAGAAGGTTTTTATTGATACAGGGGCCTGGTATGCCCTGAAAAATAAAAATGATGCCCATCACCAGGATGCTGTGCGTTTCTTTCAAAACCTGGCCGGCAAAGTTGTGTGCTATACTTCTGATTACGTTATTGACGAAGCGATCACCCTGACCCGAGTCCGGCTGAAGAACCACCAGGTGGCAGCTACCCTGGCCGAGGAACTGCTGAGTGAAAAAGCAGCCAGAATAATCTTTGTGGCCCCTGATTTTTTATCCAGGGCGTTAGAAATCTTCCTGGAATTTAAAGACCAGGATTTTTCCTTTACTGACTGTACCAGTTTTGCGATAATGGAGAGCCTGGGTATAGAAGAAGCCCTGGCCTTTGATGCCCGCTTTACTTTTGAAAAGTTCGGCCTGCGCCAGATCGTTAGTAACGAATATTAATATCACAACTAGAAACCTGGACTCTTACATTAGTAACAGATTCCCTGTCACAGAACCTCCCCCGGTGGTGTTATAGTTATAGCAGGGGTTGCAAGGGAGGAATGGGTCATCAAACCCGCTGAATTCGAGGCCCTGTTTCAGAGCTACTATCCCCTGGTGTACCGGCGGCTCTATTATCTCCTGGGGGAGCGGGCGGCGGCCGAGGACCTGACCCAGGAGGTCTTCCTCAAGCTGTACCACCAGCCGCCCCGGGATAATAGCAACCTGGGTGGCTGGCTCTTACGGGTGGCCGCCAACCTGGCCTATAACCACCTCCGCGGCGAAGAGCGGCGCCGCCGCCGCGAGGAGAACCAGGTCAGGGAGGAGGCCGGCGTTATCCCCCTGGAGGAAGCGGTCATCCGCAGCCAGGAGGCCCGGCTGGTCCATCAATGCCTGGCCAAGCTCCCGCCCCGGGACCGCATCTGCCTGCTGTTAAAGAACGCGGGCCACAGCTATGCCGAGATCGCCGCGGTCATCCAGGTGGATAAGAATTCAGTGGGAACCATCCTGGCCCGGGCCCGGCGTCACTTCGCCGCCCTGTATAAGGAACTGGAGGGGAGGGATGACCATGTGTCCGGAAGAAGGAATTCTCCAGGCCTATCTTGACGGGGAACTGGATACGGCCATGACAGCCAGGTTGGCGGTCCACCTGGCCGGGTGTGCCGCTTGCCGGCTGCGGCTGGCTGCTTTAGAGGAATTAGCCGCCGGCGTGGCTGCACCCCTGCAGGCCTACCGGCAGGGGATGGAGGCTGTAGCCCGTCCTTTAAGGGTGCCCCGGGCCGGGCCGGCGGCCTCCCGCTACCAGCCCCTGACTAAACTAAAGGGGATAGGAAGCATGCTCCGGCAGCACAAATGGTTTTCCGGTGTGGCCGCGGCCGTCCTGGCCCTGGCCGTCTTCTTAAGCTGGGCCCCGGGTCGCAGCCTGGCCGCCCAGTTCCTGAACATCTTCCGCATGGAAAAGATCCAGGTGGTCAAGATCACCCCCGAGGACATGGCCCAGCTGGAAGAACTCTTTAACGGCCAGGGGGGCGGGGTGGACATCAAGAACTTCGGCCGGGTAGAGGTCCAAAAGCCAGATAAGGCAGAGTTAAAGGTGAAGCAGGTGGAGCCGGACCAAGCGGCAGCCCTCAGCGGTTTACAACTGGAACTGCCCGCCACCCTGGCCGGGCGGGAAAGGGTAGCCATATACATTGAGCAGGCCCCGACCATCACCTTCACCCCCGATGTGGAGAAGCTTAACAGTTACCTCCAGAAGCACGGCGGCGTCCTGCTGCCGGCCGAACTGGCGGGCAAGTCCTTCACCTTAAGCATCCCGCCCCTGGTCATAGCAGACTATGGCCAGCCGGGCAAAGGTTTTACCCTTTACGCCGCCCGCGACCTGACCATTGACGCCCCCCAGGGCGTCGACCTGGTCGCCCTGCGCCGGGCCCTGCTGAACCTGCCTTTCTTGCCCGAAAGCTTGCGCCGGCAACTGGCCGCCATCAACGACTGGCAGCACACCCTGCCCATCCCCGAGACCAGGAATATGCTGGCGCGGGAGATCACGGTCAACGGCAACCAGGGAGTCTACTTCGGTGATGGTGCAACCAACAACAGCAATGTTATCCTGGCCTGGCGCCAGGGCAACAGCTGGCGGGCCATCGGCGGCCTGCCCCTGGAAGAAGCCCTGCGGGTAGCGGCGGAGGTCAAGTAATGGCCATTATTGAAGCCCGGAACCTGACCAAAGTATACGGCCGGCAAACGGCCTGCCGGGAGATCTGCCTTTCCGTGGAGGAAGGGCAGATCTTCGGCCTTTTAGGCCCCAACGGCGCCGGCAAGAGCACCCTGGTGAAGATGCTGGTGGGCCTGGTCTACCCCACGGCCGGGGAGGCCCGGGTGGCCGGCTACTCACCCCAGGACATCAGGGGCCGGCGCCAGGTGGGTTTTTTACCGGAGAACTTCCGCCTCCACGGCTGGCTCAAAGGGGAAGAGCTCTTAACCTTTCACGCCCGGCTGGCGGGCCTGGACGGCAGGGCCGCCAGCCGACGGGCCGCCGAGGTCCTGGAACTGGTGGGCCTGGCCGGGGAGGGCCAGAAGCTGGTGGCCAATTACAGCAAGGGGATGCAGCAGCGCCTGGGCCTGGCTGCCGCCCTGGTGGGCGACCCGCGGGTGGTCTTCCTGGACGAGCCCACCTCGGCCCTGGACCCCCTGGGTCGCCGCCAGGTGCGCCAAATCCTCCTGGCCCTGAAGGAGGCCGGCAAGACCGTCTTTTTAAACAGCCACCTACTGAGCGAAGTGGAACAGGTCTGCGACCGGGTGGCCATCATCAACCGGGGCATGGTGGTGGCCAGCGGCCGGCTGGTGGAACTGCAGTCCGGCCCGGCGACGGTCGCCATCAGGTTGGATGGCCTGACAGGAGAACTGGTGGCGGAACTACGCCGTCGTTACCCGGACCTGCAACTGGAAGCTGACCGGCTGACCCTGGCCCTGGGTGACCAGGAGGAGATCGCCGATCTGGTGGCCCGGCTGGTGGCCGGGGGTTGCCGCATCTACGAAGTGACGCCCGGCCATAATTCCCTGGAGGACGTCTTCGTCCACCTGGTACGGGAGGGGGAGCAGGTATGTGGCTGATGGCCGCCTTTACCTTCCGGGAAGCCTGGCGCAAGAAAGTCGTCCTGGTGGCCGGCGTCCTGACCCTGGCCTTCCTGATCCTCTACGGTACCGGCCTGCACTTTATTGCCAGGGACATGGTGAATACGGCCAATCCCGCTGCCAATGCCAGGAGTTACTTTGCCATGATGCAATCAATTACCCTCTTTGTCATGGGGATCTACCTGGCCAGCTTCCTGGTGGCCGGCCTGGCTATCCTGGCCGCCGTAGGCAGCATTGCCGGGGAGATCGAAAACGGCACCCTGTACACCCTGGCAGTACGACCCCTCTCCCGCCGCGACCTGCTCCTGGGTAAATTCCTGGGCCTGGCGGCCATGCTGGTTATCTACGCCGCCCTCTTTTTCCTGGCCCTGGCCAGCCTGGTATACCGGCAGACGGGCCTGGTCATCCCCGGGCTGGCGCCGGCCCTGGGCCTCTTTACCCTGGAACCCCTGGTCCTCCTGGCCGTGACCATGCTGGGGACCACCAGGCTCACCACCCTGGGTAACGGCGTCCTGGCCTTCGCCCTCTACGCCATAGCAGTAGTCGGGGGCATGATGGAACAGATTGGCGCCCTGATGGAGAGTACCGCTGCCGTTTATACCGGCGTGGTCACCAGCCTCATCCTGCCGGCGGACGCCATCTACCGGCGGCTGGTGGCGACGGTAGTGGACCGGATGCCCGTAGGTAACGGCCAGGACGTTCCCTACTTTATCAATCCCCAGTCGATGCTGGGTCCCTTCGGCAGTCAATCTACCCCCAGCGACTGGATGCTTCTTTATACCGTTGCCTATATTGTGGTCCTGCTGGCGGCGGCGGTTTACAGCTTTAACCGGCGGGATATTTAAGTACGCGGTAGCGCTAAACTTTTTTGTGGGCTATAAGCGGCGGTAGCGTTAAATAAACCTTGGACAAATGGCCTCGCCTCTGTTAAATTAGGGGTGAGGCCTTTTGATATTAGCGCAAGGGGGATTACCATTGAGCCTTTTCAGCAAGCTTAAAGAGGGTTTAAATAAGACGCGGCAGAATTTGACCCAGCGGCTGGGTGCATTGCTGGCCGGCAGCAGCCGGCTGGACGACGATTTCTTTGACGAGCTGGAGGAAATATTGCTGACGGCCGATGTCGGCGCCAGGACCAGCATGGAACTGGTGGAGAGGCTGCGCCGGGAGATCAAGGACCGCAAAATAACCGACCCGGCAGCAGTAGGAAGCCTGTTGGAGGAAGAAGTCGCCCGGATGCTGGGGGAAGAGGCGCCCCGTTTAAGCTGGGCGCCGTCACCGCCAACGGTGATCCTGGTGGTGGGGGTCAACGGCGCGGGGAAAACGACAACCATCGGCAAGCTGGCCTACCAGCTGGGCCGGGAAGGGAAAAAGGTGATCCTGGCGGCAGCCGATACCTTCCGGGCTGCGGCTGGCGAACAGCTGGCCATCTGGGCCGGGCGGGCCGGGGCCAGTTTAATCCGCCACCAGGCCGGGGCAGACCCGGCGGCTGTAGTTTACGATGCTATACAATCGGCCCGCAACCGCCGCGCCGACGTGGTCCTGGTGGATACGGCCGGCCGCCTGCAGACTAAAACCAATCTTATGGAAGAGCTAAAGAAGATCCGCCGGGTCATGGAGCGGGAACTGCCGGGGGCGCCCCATGAGGTGCTCCTGGTCCTGGACGCCACTACCGGCCAGAATGCCCTGTCCCAGGCCAGG
Organism: Moorella glycerini; assembly: GCF_009735625.1. Lineage (NCBI taxonomy): Bacteria > Bacillati > Bacillota > Clostridia > Neomoorellales > Neomoorellaceae > Neomoorella > Neomoorella glycerini. The sequence continues at coordinate 2,443,028 of NZ_CP046244.1, forward strand.
CTCTTCAGCGAGGCGGTGGGCGTCACCGGTATCGTCCTGACCAAGCTCGACGGTACGGCAAAAGGCGGCGTGGTCCTGGCCATTGCGGCTGAAATGGGCATCCCCGTCAAGCTGGTGGGCCTGGGCGAAGGCCTGGACGATCTGAAAGAATTTCAACCCCGGGAATTTGCCGCCGCCTTATTCAGCGGCCTGGCGGGGGAGAAGGAGGAATAACTGTGGGCAGAATTTTAATCAAGGATTGTACCATTGTCCCAATTAGCGGTCCGGTAATTGAGGAGGGGGTCATCGCCATTAATGACGACCGCCTTTATTATGTCAGCCCGGCAGGAGGGCTGCCGCCAGGCTGGCAGGCGGATACCGTTATCGAGGCCGGGGATATGGTGGCCCTTCCGGGTCTGGTCAACGCCCACACCCACGCGGCCATGACCCTGCTGCGGAGTTACGCCGACGATCTCCCCCTCAAGCAGTGGCTGGAAGAAAAGATCTGGCCCCGGGAAGCAGAGCTCGACCGGGAGGATATTTACTGGGGCACCAAGCTGGCCCTGCTGGAAATGATCCGCTCCGGCACCACCACCTTTGCCGATATGTATTTCCACATGGATGCCGTGGCCGAAGCAGTGGTGGAAGCCGGGCTGCGGGCCTGCCTCAGCCAGGGTCTCATTGGCTTCCAGGACAGCGGCGGCCAGCGCCTGGCAACCGGCGTCAGCCTGGTAAAAGAGTGGCAGGGCGCCGGTGACGGCCGCGTGACCACCATGCTGGGGCCCCATGCCCCCTACACCTGCCCGCCGGAATACCTTACTAAAGTAGCCGAGACGGCAGCCGGCCTGGGGGTGGGCATACATATTCACCTGGCGGAAACGAAGGGAGAGGTGGCAGATATCCAGGCCCGTTACGGGGCCACCCCGGTAGCCCTGGTCGACAAGCTGGGCCTGCTGGACCTGCCGGTCCTGGCCGCCCATTGCGTCCACCTGACCACGGAAGATATTGCCATCCTGGCCGAGAAAAAGGTCGGTGTGGCCCACTGCCCGGAGAGCAACCTGAAGCTGGCCAGCGGCGTGGCCCCGGTGGCGGCGATGCTGGCCGCCGGCGTGACGGTGGCCATCGGTACCGACGGTGCCGCCAGCAACAATAACCTGGACATGGTAGCTGAGACCCGGACGGCGGCCCTGCTGGCCAAAGGGATTACCGGTGACCCCACGGTAGTTCCCGCCCGCCAGGCCCTGGTTATGGCCACCCTGAACGGCGCCAGGGCTCTGGGCCTGGAAAAGGAGATTGGCACCCTGGAGGCCGGGAAAAAAGCCGATCTGATCCTGGTAAACAAGCACCAGCCCCACTTAATGCCGCCCCATGATGTAGCAGCCAATCTGGTTTATGCCGCCCGGGGGGGCGATGTAGATACGGTGATTGTAAACGGGAAAATTCTCATGGCCGCCGGGGAAGTAAAGACCCTGGATGCTGGCGAAATTTACGCCCAGGTAATTAGGAGGACCAGTAAAGGGCAAAAAAAATTCCACCTCCTTCCACGCCTACGAGGTTAGCTGCCGGGTGCGGACCAAGGATGGCCCTACCCAGCACTCAGATTTCTGAGTGCTGGGATTAACCCCTTAAAAGTGGTTCCCCCGTTTCCCACCGAGGAAATTCGGCGATCTGGTGGAAGAAAGGATGGAATTGATGGCATTTTTATTGTAGCATTAAAACCCTATTTTGTTAACATAAAACTTAATGGTAACACTAGATAGTTTTTTCCAGAAGACTTTCCTGAATTCCAAACTTCAATTTGGGGGGAGTAACCTGTGGAATACCGCCAGCTGGGTAATACGGGGATGAAGGTTTCCGAGCTGTGTTTCGGCGCTTTGCCCATGGGGCCGCGCCAGAAGAACCTCGATGTTGACACCTGTACCAGGATTATCAAAAGGGCCCTGGAGGGCGGGGTTAATTTTATTGATACAGCGCAAATATACGAGACCTATGAACCAATCCGGAGGGCTGTGCACGCCTATGACGGTGAATTAATTATCGCCACCAAGGCCACTGCCGCCACCTATGAGGACATGGAGCGGGCGATCCAGGAGGCCCGGGAGAAGCTGGAACTGGATTATATCCATATTTTCCACCTGCACGCCGCCCGGGCAACGGAGCGAATTTTCGAGGAAAGGTCGGGCGCTTTGCGCTGCCTCCTCGATGCGCGGGAGAAAGGGCTGATCGGGGCTGTGGGTATTTCCACCCACGGCGTGGCGGCCGTGCGGAAAGCGGCCACCGAAAAAGAAATAGATGTTATCTTTCCCCTGGTAAATATCAAGGGCATGGGCATCATCGACGGCAGCCGCGCAGACATGCTGGCCGCCATCGCAGCGGCCGTGGCTGCCGGCAAGGGAGTTTACCTGATGAAGGCCCTGGCCGGGGGCAACCTGCTGGACAACTACCAGGAGGCCATTGACTTTGCCCGCCGGGTACCGGGTATTGCCGCCGTCGCCGTAGGCATGGTCAGCGAGGCGGAGGTGGATTACAACCTGCGCTACTTTAACGGCGAAGACCCGGGGAAAATAGAGATTGCCGCCAAGGAGTTTGCCGTGGTGGAGACCGTCTGCAGCGGCGACGGCGCCTGCCTGAAGGCCTGTACCAACGACGCCATAACTTTAGTTAACGGCAAGGCCAGGATCAACCGCGCCAAATGCCTGCTCTGCGGCTACTGCACCGAGGTGTGCCCGCAGTTTGCCATCAGGATGATCTAGTGTCAAAGCCCTGCCCTTGACACCTCCAGGAAAGTCCCCTATAATTCTTTTCGGTGGTACTCATGCTTGATGAACTGGCCCGGGTGGCGCGCCTCTATGATTTTTACGGCCCCCTTCTCACCCCCAGGCAGAGGCAGTGGCTGGAACTCCACTACCACCATGACCTTTCCCTGGGGGAAATAGCTGAGGAAGAGGGGATCAGCCGGCAGGCTGTCTACGACGGTCTGCAGCGGGCGATCAAGGCCCTGGAGGATTATGAAGCCCGCCTGGGTTACCTGCAGCGGGAACTCGCCCTGCGGGAGCAGCTGGCCGCAGCCGTCAGGCACCTGGAAAACTACCGCCATGGTGGTGGGGAAGGGGAGCTGGCCGAAGCTTCCCGGATCCTGCAGCGGCTCCTGGAACTGCCGGAAGGCAGTACAGGGAAAAATTAAGCATGGCGCAGGTAGTATGGCAGCGTAACGTCAGCCGGGAACAATAGGATAAAGAAACCGGTGTTCCTGGACGGCGTGGTACCAACCCGGTTAAAAGAGCGGACTTGCGCCGTAGCGTTAGCGGGACATGGTTAAATGTAATTTTATTTTACTATTGTCCAAAAAACGGAGATGGAACGGCGATGGTAGGGTGAGGGTCCGGGGTGACCGGTTAAGTAGCACTTAACTCGTTTGCCTCCTGGACTCCCCAGACCAGCCAACCCGGGGGGTGAATCAGGTGGCCGTTTTTGCTTCCCTGGCCGACAAACTGCAGGAAACTTTCAAGAAGCTGCGTGCTAAAGGTAAGCTCACCGAAGCCGACGTCAACACGGCCGTGCGGGAAATCCGCCTGGCCCTGCTGGAAGCCGACGTCAACTTCAAGGTGGTCAAAGATTTTATCAACCGGGTCAAGGAGCGGGCCGTCGGCCAGGAAGTCATGCGGAGCCTGACTCCGGGCCAGCAGGTGGTTAAGATTGTCCATGAGGAGCTGACAGCCCTCATGGGCGGCAGCGAGAGTAAAATCAACTGGGCCAGCCAGCCGCCCACGGTCATTATGCTGGTGGGCCTGCAGGGCGCCGGCAAGACAACTACGGCTGCCAAACTGGCCCGCCTGGTGCAAAACCAGGGCCGGCGGCCCCTGCTGGTGGCTGCCGATGTTTACCGCCCGGCGGCCATCAAGCAGCTCCAGGTCCTGGGAGAGCAGTTAAAAGTTCCGGTTTTCAGTATGGGAGAAGGAAACAGCCCGGTTGATATTGCCCGGGCGGCGGTGGAGCACGCCCGTAAGTTCGGTAGCAACCCGGTGATCCTGGATACGGCCGGCCGTTTGCATATTAATGAAGCCATGATGGCTGAGCTGGCAGCGATTAAAGAGGCTGTTAATCCCCAGGAGATCCTCCTGGTAGTAGATGCCATGACCGGCCAGGATGCCGTCCAGGTGGCTTCTGCTTTTCACCAGCAACTGGGCCTGACAGGGGTAATACTCACCAAACTGGACGGCGATACCCGCGGCGGCGCCGCCCTGTCCGTCCGGGCGGTTACGGGTTGCCCAATTAAATTTACCGGCGTGGGAGAAAAAACAGAGGCCCTGGAGACTTTCCACCCGGATCGCCTGGCTTCTCGCATCCTGGGGATGGGGGATGTCCTGAGCCTCATCGAAAAGGCCCAGGCCAATTTTGACGTTGAGAAGGCCAAGGAGCTCCAGAGGAAGATTCGCCAGCAAGAGTTTACCCTGGAAGATTTCCTGGAGCAGATGAAACAGGTGAAGAAAATGGGCCCCCTGGATGAAATTTTAAGCATGTTGCCCGGGGCCGGGAAAATGAAGCAGCTAAAGGATCTCCAGATTGATCCCAAAGAGATGCTCCATACTGAAGCCATTATCCAGTCCATGACCCCGGAGGAGAGGCGCAACCCGGCCATCATTAACGGCAGCCGCAAGAAGCGCATCGCCGCCGGTAGCGGTACCCGGGTCCAGGATGTGAACCGCCTGCTGCGCCAGTTTGAAGAAGCCAGGAAACTGATGCAACTTTTCGGTGAAGGCGGTAACAAGAAAAAAATGAAAGGCCGCCTTCCTTTCCCCTTTTAATTTAAGGAGGTGAGTGTTAAGATGGCAACCAAGATCCGCCTGAAGCGCATGGGAGCTAAAAAAGCGCCTTTTTACCGGGTGGTAGTGGCCGATGCCCGTTCACCCCGCGATGGCCGGGTGATTGAAGAGATCGGTTATTACAACCCCGTTAAACAACCCGCTGAAATCAAGGTTGATGAGGATAAAGCCCTGCGCTGGCTGGGTACGGGAGCGCAACCTTCAGAAACAGTGCGCGCCCTGTTGAAAAAAGCTGGTGTCTGGCAGAAATTTGTTGCTGCCAGGGAAGCCAAGTAGGGGGGTAAGCAATGAAAGAATTGTTATTAACCCTGGCCCAGGCCCTGGTAGATCATCCCGACCAGGTCAGCGTCAACCAGGTAGAAGGAGAAAAGTCGGTGATCCTGGAGCTCAGGGTGGCCCAGGAGGACATGGGTAAGGTCATTGGCAAGCAGGGGCGCATCGCCCGGGCCATCCGCACCCTGGTCAAAGCCGCCGCTGCCCACCAGGGCAAGCGAGTAGTGGTGGAGATTATCCAGTAGCAATGGGGCCTGAGAGGATCGGCGTCGGTAAAATTGTGGCTACCCACGGCGTCCGGGGGGAGGTAAAAGTTGAACCCTGGACGGACTTTCCCGGTCGCTTCCGGTCCGGGACCAGGCTGCTCCTCCAGCAGGGAGAAGAGGTAAGGCCGGTGACCGTGGCCAGTGCCCGCAGCCATGGCCGCTACCTGATCCTGAAGCTGGCGGGAATTGATGAGGTTGGCCAGGCCGTGGCCTTGCGCGGGGCGCTTCTCCAGGTGGAGCCCTGGGAAGTGGAACCCCTGCCGGCAGGGCATTACTATATATTCCAGTTAGTGGGCAGCCGGGTCTATACTTCCGGTGGCGATTTCCTGGGAACTCTAACCGGGGTGTTAACTACCGGCGCCAATGACGTTTATGTCGTCGAGGGCGCCGGTAAAAAGGAAATCCTCATACCGGCTTTAAAAGAGGTCGTGCAGAAAATTGACCTGGCCAGGAGGGAAATCAGCGTCGTCCTGCCACCGGGTTTGCTGGACTAGGAGGCCTGACCCTTGCGGGTTGATGTGCTGACCATTTTCCCCGAAATGTTCACCGGGTTTTTAAATACCAGTATCATCAAGCGGGCCCGGGAACAGGGTATTCTAACCGTTAACCTGGTTGATATCCGGGACTACGCCCGGAATAAGCACCGCAGCGTCGACGACTATCCCTTTGGTGGCGGACCGGGGATGGTCATGCAGGCCGAACCCATCTTCCTGGCTGTGGAGGCTTTGTTACCCGGGGCAGGCGCGGTCAGGCCACCCATTATCCTTTTATCGCCCCAGGGCGAAGTCTTTAACCAGGCCCTGGCCAGTGAACTGGCCGGACAGGAACGCTTGATCCTCATTTGCGGCCATTATGAAGGTGTCGATGAAAGGGTCAGGCAGTTCCTGGTAAACCGGGAAATATCGATTGGTGATTATGTCCTGACGGGCGGCGAGCTACCGGCCATGGTGATTATCGACGCCGTTACCCGCCTGTTGCCCGGGGTACTGGGAGATCCGGCAGGGGCCACAGAGGATTCCTTTGCCATGGGCCTGCTGGAATATCCCCAGTATACCCGGCCCCGCTCCTTTCGCGGCCTGGAGGTACCGGAAGTCTTGCTATGTGGAAATCATGAACAGATAAGGCTCTGGCGGCGGCAGCAGGCCCTGGAACGGACCTGGCGACGGCGGCCGGATTTGCTGGCAAAGCTAGAGTTAAGCCCGGAAGACCGGCGCCTCCTGGCGGATATTATCCGCCGAGCCGGGAATGAAGACCTGCCGGGAGAATAAACTTCTTGCGGTACTGGTTGGCGGCCTGGCTGCTCTCTGACCCTATGATCCGGTTGAAAGTTGTTTCCTGGTGAAAACCTGTGGTATAATAATCGCTGGTGTTACTGGCAGGGAAAGGAGGGGTTAAGTTGAATATCATCGAGGCCCTGGAAAAAGAACAGATGCGTTCAGATATACCCGACTTCAAACCCGGGGATACGGTACGGGTGCATGTCAAAGTCATTGAAGGTAACCGGGAGCGGATCCAGGTTTTTGAAGGAACGGTCATTGGCCGCCGGGGGCGGGGTATAAATGAAACCTTTACCGTGCGCAGGGTTTCCTATGGTGTGGCGGTGGAAAGGATTTTCCCCGTCCATTCACCGCGTCTTGAGCGCATTGAAGTGGTAAGGCATGGCCGGGTCAGGCGGGCGAAGCTCTACTACCTGCGCGGGCGGGCCGGTAAAGCTGCCCGGATTAAAGAAGAGAGGTAACATAGTCGAACAACGGGACTGGTGCTCCAATCAGTCCCGTGTTTGACTAATAGGGGGCGTCAATCATTGGAGGAAAGTAAGGGTTCGGCCTGGTGGGATTTACTCCAGTCCCTGGTAATCGCCGCTGTTTTAGCTTTAATCATCCGGAGTTTTCTTTTTACACCTTTTTATATTCCTTCACCGTCCATGGAACCCACCCTTTACCCCGGGGACCGGATTATTGTTAACCGCCTGGCCTACCGCCTGGGGGAACCCCAGCGCGGTGATGTAGTGGTTTTTCGTTACCCCCTTGATCCCAGCCGCGATTATATCAAACGGGTGGTAGCCGTCGGGGGGGATACCGTTGAGGCGCGGAACAATGTTCTCTATATCAATGGCCAGCCCCAGCCAATGGCAAGCTATTTACCGCCGGGGATAGTTTACAGTGACTTTGGCCCTATTAAAGTGCCGCCCAACAGCTACTTTATGCTGGGAGATAACCGTAATAATAGTGCCGACAGCCGGGTATGGGGGACCCTGGACAGGAAGCTGATTATCGGCAAAGCGGTTTTGGTTTTCTGGCCCTTAAACCATATCGGGCTTATCAGGTAGACACCCATGACGCCTGGGGCGTGACTACCAGGCTCAGACCTCCATTTTCAGGGTGGGTGGCGGTATGCCGGCAGGAATAAAGTCCTTGCGCCAGTACCTGAAGGTTGTTGACATTGTGTTGGAAGTAGCCGATGCCCGGCTGCCTGCTGCCAGCCGTTACCCTGATCTGGGGACAATCCTTGGCAACAGGACGCGGATTCTGGTTTTAACCAGGGCCGACCTGGCCGACCCCGTGGCCACAGCGCGCTGGCTGGAAGTCTTCCAGGCGGGGGGGACGCCGGCCGTAGCCCTCAATGCCCGGACGGGGGAGGGTATGCGGGCTTTACGCCAGCAACTGGCCGGCACAGCGAAGGAAAAAAGGGAAAAACTGGCTCAAAAGGGGTTGCGGGCACGGCCATTAAGGGTGATGGCCCTGGGGATTCCCAATGTCGGTAAATCTTCCCTGTTAAATCGCCTGGCGGGACGGGGGGCGGCCCGTACCGGTGACCGGCCCGGGATTACCCGCGGGCCCCAGTGGATCCGTATTGAGGACAATATGGAACTCTTAGATACCCCGGGTGTCCTCTGGTCCCACTGGCAGGAACCGGGGACGGCCCTGTGGTTGGGAGCCATTGGCTGTGTCCCGGAGGGTATCCTGCCCGTTACCGAGATAGCCGGCCTGGTGGGCGCATTTTTAATCGGCAAAGCCCCGGAAGTCCTGGTGACAAGATACGGTATCACCAGGCAGGAGGCAGAGGGTACTGATTTACTCGAGGCCATCGGTCGCCGGCGGGGTTATCTTCTGCCCGGCGGTACAGTTGACCAGGAAAAGACGGCCCTGGCCCTGGTTAATGATTTCCGGGCAGGATACTTAGGGCGCTTTACCCTGGAGCTACCGTGTAAATAGAAGTGGGAGGTGGGATGGTAGAGGTGGAAGGCTAGCAGGAAGTGGTTACGCCAGTTCCCTGATTAAAAAGCCTGCTAAGAAGAAACCAAGCTGCGGCACAAACTGGCTGAAGGGCGTCATTATTTTAACGAGGCAGTTGCCATGGTTAACCCGATAGCAGGGATGGGGTGGAAGTTGTGCCAGCCAGTAAGATTTCCATTGTGATCGCTGATGACCACCCATTGGTACGGGAAGGCATCCGCAAGATCCTGGAACTGGAGCCGGGTTTCCAGGTGGTTGCCGAGGCCAGGGACGGACAGGAAGCCATTGCCATGGCCCGGCGCCACCGTCCGGATGTAATTTTAATTGATATTAACATGCCGGGTTTAAATGGTATCGAAGCCACCAAAGTGATCCGCCGGGAACTGCCCCAAACCGGCATCCTAGCCCTGACCATTCATGATGACGAGGAATATGTTATTGAATTGCTGAGGGCCGGGGTTTCCGGCTATGTCCTTAAGGATATCGGCGCGGAAGAGCTGGTCAAGGCTATTTTCCAGGTAGCCCAGGGGTACCAGGTAATTCACCCCGGTATCGCCCCCAAGGTAATTGATTATATCCAGAAGAAGGAACTGCCTGCTACTTTAGCGGGAGCGGGGCTACCTTTAACGCGAAGGGAACGGGAAATTTTAGTTCACGTCAGCCTGGGGAAATCAAACCGCGAGATCGCCCGGGACTTATATATCAGTGAAAAAACAGTAAAAAACCATCTAACGAATATCTTTCATAAAATTGGCGTTAGCGATCGTACCCAGGCGGCCCTTTATGCCTTGAAACATGGCTTAAGTGGTGGTAATCTTATATAGGTGGTAAAACAGGTGGTCGCAGTGCAGGGTGTAGCCCGGGAAGAGCAGGAGCGGGTAGAGGCCCTTTACGCCTGGGAGCGGCGCTTACAGCGCCAGGGTGCCGTATATATAGCCGGCCTGGATGAAGCCGGCCGTGGTCCCCTGGCCGGGCCGGTAACTGCTGCGGCCGTTATTTTACCACCGGGGTTGTTTATCGCCGGCCTCAATGATTCGAAAAAAGTTCCCCCCCGCAAACGGCAGGAACTGGCCGGGACAATTAAAAAAGCCAGCCTGGCCTGGGCTGTTGGCTGGGCTTCGGTGAAAGAGATAGATTGCCTGAATATCCTGGTGGCCTCCCGGTGGGCCATGTGGCGGGCCCTGATGTCTTTGCCCATCAAGCCGGACCACGTTCTAGTTGATGGCATGACGCTGCCGGGCCTGCCTGTACCGCAGACGCCCCTGGTAGGCGGCGATGCGTTGAGCGCCTCCATTGCGGCCGCCTCGATCCTGGCCAAGGTGGCCCGGGATGAACTGATGGTGGCCTACGACGCCGTTTTCCCCGGTTATGGGCTGGCTGAAAATAAGGGCTATCCAACGCCGGAGCACCGGCGTGCCCTGGCCTGTCTGGGTCCCACTTCACTGCACCGCTTAAGTTTTAAAAACGCTTTGGTAGTCAAAAGCAGGGATTTCCATAAATATGGCGAATAAGTATTAGAGTATTGCCAAAGGTGAGGGGGCCCATCATGGAAAGGAGGTGCCAAGGGTGTTGCAGCAGTACGGGATAATAGCCATTTTCCTGGTTGGCGGGGCAGCTACGGCCATCGCCGCCCTGGCAACCAACTGGCTCCTCCGCCCCAAGGAAAGAGCGGTGGGGGACAAGGTGGCCACCTATGAATGCGGCCTGGAGACCCGGGGACCAACGTGGGTCCAGTTTAAAGCCAGTTATTTTCTTTATGCTCTCGTATTTTTGTTATTTGACGTTGAGACTGTTTTTTTATACCCCTGGGCGGTACGCTTTCAAGGTCTGGGATTATTCGCCTTTATTGAAATGATTATTTTTATCGGCATTCTGGTAATTGGCCTCTGGTATGCCTGGAAGGAGGGTGCGTTAAAGTGGTTGTAGCCAGATTAAAACCGCCAGAGCCTGAATTACCTGATAATGTTATCCTGTCCACAGTGGATTATATGCTCAATTTCTGCCGGGCCCATTCCTTCTGGCCGCTAACCTTCGGCCTGGCCTGTTGCGCCATTGAAATGATGGCTGCCGGAGGCGCCCGTTATGATATTGCCCGTTTTGGTTACGAAGTTTTCCGTCCGTCGCCGCGCCAGGCTGATTTGATGATTGTGGCGGGAACGGTAACGAAAAAAATGGCCCCCCTTGTGCGGCGCCTCTACGAGCAGATGCCGGCGCCGAAGTGGGTTATCGCCATGGGGAGCTGCGCCATCAGCGGCGGCCCCTTTGTGGATTCTTATAACGTTGTGCCCGGAGTAGATACTATTGTGCCGGTGGATGTCTATGTTCCCGGGTGCGCTCCACGGCCGGAGGCTTTGATTAACGGCCTCCTGCAGCTAAAGAAAAAAGTGATCAATCCTAAAGTAGTGCTGGTGAAGTGAAATGACCGGTTTAATAGAAGAATTGCAGCGCCTCTTCCCTGGTCTTCAAGGGGAGGAAGGCGGTGACATGCCGGCCCTGGTTGTACCGGCCGACCAGTTGCTGGCGGTAATGAAGGAGTTAAAGGAGAGGCAGGGTTTTAATTTTTTGGCCGACATCACGGCGGTAGATTACAAGAACGACGAACAGATAGAAATGGTATACCATTTGCTGGCCGTGCCGGAAGCCAGGGAGCTAAGGGTTAAGGTGAACCTCAACCGCCGGCACCCGGAAGTTCCTTCGCTAACTGCCATCTGGCCGGCAGCCGATGTCCAGGAACGGGAAGTCTATGATCTAATGGGGGTCGCTTTTCCAGGGCATCCCAACCTGAAACGCATCCTCTGTCCCGATGATTTTACCGGTCATCCCTTGCGCAAGGATTTCCGGTTAAAGGCGGAAGAAGGGAGGGAATAGGTCATGGCCGTTGCCAGGGAAGATTTGCTGACCCAGCAAATCGAGCTTAATATGGGCCCCCAGCACCCCAGTACCCATGGCGTTTACCGGGCCCTTTTAACCCTGGATGGTGAAAAAGTAGTCAAAGTCGAAAATATAATTGGTTATTTGCACCGGGGCATAGAAAAGTTGGCTGAAGACCGCACCTACACCCAGGTCATCCCATACACCGACCGCCTCGATTACCTGGCGGGAATGCTCAACAACCTGGGTTATGTCCAGGCGGTAGAAAAGCTCATGGGTATTGCAGTGCCGGAGCGGGCCGAGTACCTGCGCATTATCATGGCCGAGCTGTCCCGGATAGCCAGCCATATGATCATGGTGGCTTCCATGGCCCTGGATGTATCCGGCTGGACGGCGTGGTTTCCCCCTTTCCGGGAAAGGGAGCGGATACTTGATCTCTTCGAGATGACCTGCGGCTCGCGCCTGACGGTGAGTTATATGCGCATCGGCGGCGTCGCCGCCGACATCCCGCCGGGCTTCTTACCGGCCCTGGAGGCCTTTTTAAATGACCTGCCCGGGATGATTGCGGAAATGAACGGCTTGATTACCGGCAATGAAATCTTTAAGGCCCGTTGCCAGGGCGTGGGTAAGATTGACCTGGAGACGGCCCTGGCCTATGGCATCTCGGGGCCTAATCTGCGCGCCTGCGGGCTGCCCTTTGACTTGCGTAAAGCGCGGCCGTACGGTATTTATGACCGGTTTGAATTCGATGTTCCCACTTTAAACAACGGGGATAGCTACGACCGCTTTGTTATTCGCCTTTTGGAGATGGAACAGAGCGCCCGCATTATCCGCCAGGCCATGGCCGGGCTCCCCGACGGGTCGGTAATGGCCAAAGTGCCCCGGGTGATTAAACCGCCCAGGGGAGAAGTTTACCACCAGATCGAGGGCGCTAAAGGAATTTTGGGCTTTTACCTGGTAAGCGACGGCGGCAATAAGCCCTACCGCCTGCACATTCACAGCCCCTCTTTTGTTAATTTAGGTGCTTTGCCCAGAATAACCGAGGGCGGTAATATCCAGGATTTTGTCGTCAACATCGCCTCGATTGATATCGTCCTGGGTGAAGTTGACCGTTGAGCCGAAGTTTTGCTTAAGGGAGAGGATAGATGGCTATGGAAAATATCTTTACTGGCCTGGCCGCCTATATAGGGGGGCTACTTGCCGGGGCCCCGCCATGGGTCCAGACCCTGGGGATGGGACTTATGTACCTGGTGGGTGTCTTAGCCTTTATCTTTCTAAATGCCATTTATTTGATCTACCTGGAACGGAAAGTAAGCGCTTATATGCAGCAGCGGCTGGGGCCCAATCGCCTGGGTCCCCATGGTCTCCTCCAGCCGGTAGCCGATGCCGTAAAGCTCCTGGGCAAGGAGGATATCATACCCCGCGGGGCCGATAAATGGGTTTTTATTATTGCCCCGATAATAATCTTCATCCCGGCGGTCATGGTCTATGCCATCATTCCCTTTGGCAAAGGGATGATACCTGTTGATTTAAATATCGGCGTCTTTTATTTCCTGGCCGTGGCCTCGACCACAACCATAGCCATTTTAATGGGCGGCTGGGGGGCCAACAATAAATACGCCCTGCTGGGGAGTATGCGCTCGGTGGCCCAGATGGTAAGTTATGAAATCCCCCTCACTTTTTCTATACTGGGCGTAATTATGCTGGCCGGGTCCTTGCAGACTTCCCAGATAGTGGCGGCCCAGGAAAGGATCTGGTATATCCTGCTCCAGCCGGTGGCCTTCCTTATTTACTTTATTGCGGCCACGGCGGAAGTGAACCGCGCCCCCTTTGATCTGGTGGAAGGGGAACAGGAGATAATCGCCGGCCCCTATACGGAATATACCGGCATGCGCTACGCCCTCTTTTATCTCTCAGAGTATGCCAACCTGGTGAGCGTTTCCGCCCTGGCGGTCACCCTTTTCCTGGGGGGCTGGCACGGGCCGTGGCTGCCCTCGTGGTTATGGTTCCTGATTAAAGTCTATATTATGATCTTCATCTTTATGTGGGTGCGCTGGACCTTCCCCCGGATCCGCATCGACCACCTGCTGAGCTTTAACTGGAAGGTATTGTTACCCCTGTCCCTGGCCAACATCCTGGTGACCGGTGTGGGCATTAAGATTTACCAGCTGCTAACCCTGGGGAGGTGGTAGGATGTTCGGGCAAGGTTTGCTGAAGGGTTTAAGTATTACCTGGCACTTTTGTTTTGGCAAGGCAGTAACGGAACAGTATCCAGAACGGCGGCCCAACCTGCCCCCGGCTTCCCACGGCTCCTTGCGCCTGGACAGGGAGAAATGCATTGCCTGTGGCCTGTGCGCCAGTGCCTGTCCCAATCATGTCATTATTATCGAGAGCGAGCGCGACGAGCAGAAGAAGCGCCGGCTTACCGGTTACCGGGTGAAATTTGGCCAGTGCCTCTTCTGCGGCCTGTGTGTGGAAAGCTGTCCCCAGGATGCCCTGCACTGGCAGCCTGATTTTGAGCTGGCCTGCTATCGCTATGAGGATACCGAGCAGGATCTGCTGGCCGGCCCGGCGGCGGAGGTGAAAAAAGGTGCCTGATATGAGCGCCCTTTTCTTCTGGCTGCTGGCGGCTATCATCATCGCCTCCGCCCTGGCGGTCGTCCTCTTAAAAAATATCGTGCACAGCGCCCTGTACCTGGTCTTGACCTTTGCCGGCGTCGCCGGGCTCTATATCTTGCTCAACGCCGAGTTCCTGGCAGCCGTGCAGCTGCTGGTCTACGCCGGGGCGGTGGCCATTCTCATTGTCTTTGCCGTCATGCTCACCCGGCGGGGAGACATCCGGGCCAGCAACCTGTTTAATGTCAATTACCTGGCGGCAGCCGTTGTTTCCCTGGCCCTGTTTATCGTGATCATCCTGGCCACGGGCCGCATGGCCTGGACGGCTAATCCAGGCCATGCGCCGGCAGGTAATGTCGGGGCTATTGCCGATGCCTTTTTGGGCCCGTTTGCTATCCCCTTTGAAATAGCAGCCGTGCTCTTACTGGTGGCCATGGTAGGAGCTATTCTCCTGGCGAGGGGAGGGAAACAGGACCAGTGATTACCTTAAATCACTACCTGGCCCTGGGCGGCCTGCTTTTCTGCCTCGGCCTCTTTGGTGCCCTGGCTAAAAGAAACGCCGTCGCCGTTTTAATGGGAATCGAACTTATGCTCAATGCGGTCAATATTAACCTGGTAGCTTTTAACCATTTCCTGGAGCCGGCCCGGGTGACAGGCCAGATCTTTGCCATTTTTGTCATTGTCGTAGCCGCAGCGGAAGTAGCCGTAGGCCTGGCCCTGGTCTTAAATATCTACCGCCGGCGCCTGGACAGCAACGTGGATGACCTTGACTGGCTGAGATGGTAATTCGTCAATAAGGCAGGTGATATCCCGTGATCAAATATGCCTGGTTGATACCGGTTTTTCCCACTGTTGCCTTTCCCATCATTATCTTCCTGACGCGCAAGGTGCGCCTTTTAAGCGCCCTGGTGGCCATTGCCGCCATAAGCGCCAGCTTTGTCATGGCCGTCGGGGTATTACGGGAAGTCTTCCTCCTGGGTGTAACCATGGAGAAACCGGTGGAATATGCTGTCCCGTGGCTCCAGATCCCGGGACTTTTAAAGATTGAGGCCGGGATATTAATTGATCCCTTGAGCGCAGTAATGCTCCTGGTAGTTACCCTGGTGGCCCTGCTGGTGGAAATTTACTCGGTCGGCTATATGCACGGCGACCCGGGCTTTTCTTCCTTCTTCAGTTACCTGTCCCTTTTCAGCGCCTCCATGCTGGGCCTGGTCCTGGCCAACAACTATTTCATGATCTTTTTCTTCTGGGAACTGGTAGGACTTTGTTCTTACCTTCTTATTGGCTTCTATTACCATAAACACGCGGCGGCCCGGGCCGGGTTAAAGGCTTTTGTGACCAACCGGGTGGCCGACTTCGGTTTTATGCTGGGCTTTTTCTTCCTCTTTGCCATGTTTGGGACCTTTAATTTCCGGGAGCTGGCCGAAGCCATTCCCGGCTATCAAAATACCGGCTTTTTAGCCCTGGCGGCAGCCCTGGTATTTATCGGCCCCATCGGCAAGTCGGCCCAGTTTCCCCTCCATGTCTGGCTGCCTGATGCCATGGAAGGCCCCACGCCGGTGAGCGCCCTGATCCATGCCGCGACCATGGTGGCTGCCGGTGTCTATTTACTGGCGCGGGCCTATGTCCTCTTTGCCAGCCTGCCCGGCATCATGCTGCTGGTGGCCTATGTGGGCGGCTTTACGGCTTTATTTTCGGCCACCATTGCCGTTGCCCAGCGGGACATCAAGCGGATACTCGCCTACTCGACCATGAGCCAGCTGGGTTACATGGTCATGGCCATGGGCGTAGGCAGCATGACGGCCGGCATGTTCCACCTTATGACTCATGCCTTCTTTAAAGCCCTCCTCTTCCTGGGAGCCGGCAGTGTGATCCATGCCCTGGAAGAACAGGACATTTTCCGCATGGGTGGCTTATACAAGGATATGAAGATTACCGCCGGTACCTTTATCATTGCTGCTTTAGCCCTGGCCGGGCTCCCGCCCCTGGCCGGATTCTGGAGCAAGGATGAAATCCTGGCCGCAGCCTTTGACCATGGTTTTATCGGGCTTTATATCCTGGGTACCCTGGTAGCCTTCCTGACAGCCTTTTATATGTTCCGCCTGATCTTCGTGGCCTTTTTTGGCGACCGGCGCGCCGGCCTCCACGGCCATGAGTCGCCTTTAACCATGACCATACCTTTGCTTATCCTGGCCGTACTTTCGGTGGTGGCGGGTTTCGTGGGGACTCCCTTTGCCGGCCACGGCTTCAGTACCTTTGTCTATTATGGCGAGCCCCACCATGTGGAACCCAACTACGCCGTGATGCTTGTTTCAGTAATTGTTGCCCTGGCTGGTATCGGCCTGGCCTGGCTCTTCTATGGCCGTCCCAGCGACGTGCCGGAAAAGCTGGCGACCCGCTACCGCAGCATCTATGCGTTATTAGTGAACAAGTTTTATATCGACGAAATCTATATGTGGCTTTTCCGCCGCGTGGTCCTGGGCCTGTCGGAAGCCTTTAATTGGCACGACCGCCATGTAGTTGACGGCATCTTTGACGGTGTCGGCGATATGACCCGCATCGCGGGCCGGAAACTGCGCCTGCTCCAGACGGGGAACCTGCA
Organism: Moorella glycerini; assembly: GCF_009735625.1. Lineage (NCBI taxonomy): Bacteria > Bacillati > Bacillota > Clostridia > Neomoorellales > Neomoorellaceae > Neomoorella > Neomoorella glycerini. The sequence goes on from NZ_CP046244.1 coordinate 2,459,694, forward strand.
GACCTATGCCCTGGTGATCTTCACCGCCGTCATGATTATTGCCCTCTGGATGGCGGCACCGGTGTTAGGAGGGGTGATCCAGTGAATTTTCCCATCTTAACGGCCATTATGCTGGCCCCGGTGGTGGGGCTGCTCTTGATCCTGCTAATTCCGGAAAAGGAACAGCTGACCATTAAGATTACCGCCGCTGTGGCCACCTTTGTTTCCCTGGTGCTGGCCATCCTGGCCTACGTGCTTTATGATCACGGCCAGGGAGGACTGCAATTCCTCCAGGATATTCCCTGGGTACCGGCCTTCGGCATTAATTATTCCGTCTGTGTCGACGGGATGAGCATGCCCCTGGTACTGCTGACGGCCATAGTTATCTTTACCGGCGTCTTTGCATCCTGGGATATGACCAAACGGGTGAAGGAATTCTTTATTTTCCTGCTAATGCTGGTGACGGGGGTTTTCGGCGTCTTTATCAGCCGCGATCTCTTTTTCTTCTACCTCTTCTTTGAGGTAGCGGTGATCCCCATGTACCTTTTAATAGGTATCTGGGGTAGTACCAGGAAAGAATACGCGGCCATGAAGCTGACTCTGTACCTCCTGGTCGGCAGCGCCTTTGCCCTGATTGGTATTATTGCCACCTTCCTGTACGCTGCGCAGCAGTTGGGTCATGCCACCTTTGACATCCAGACCCTGGCCACGGTCAAGTATGACCTGGGCTTCCAGAAATTTGTCTTCTTCTTGATGTTGATCGGTTTTGGGGTGCTGGTGCCCATCTGGCCCCTGCACCTGTGGTCACCGGACGGCCACGTGGCTGCACCGACGGCGGTCAGTATGCTTCATGCCGGTGTCTTAATGAAGCTGGGGGCCTACGGTCTCATCAGGGTGGGCGTTTTCCTCTTCCCGGAAGGAGCCAAATACTGGGCGCCCCTCATTGCCGTTCTCTGTATAGTGAATGTGGTCTACGGGGCCATGATTGCCATGGTCCAGAAAGACCTCAAGTTTGTTATCGGTTACAGCAGCGTCAGCCATATGGGTTACGTCCTGCTGGGGATAGCCGCCCTCAATACCTTGAGTCTGAACGGGGCGGTAGCCCAGATGTTTGCCCACGGCATCATGACGGCCCTCTTCTTTGCCCTGGTAGGCAATGTCTACCATAAGGCCCATACCAGGGAAATTGCCCGCTTTGGCGGCCTGGCCCACCAGATGCCGCGGGTAGCGGCCGGCTTCCTCATTGGCGGCCTGGCCTCCCTGGGCCTCCCGGGCCTTAACAACTTTGTGGCCGAGTTTCTTATTTTCATGGGTTCCTTTACCCGGGAACAGTCTTTACTGGGCGGCCTCCTCTCCTACCGGTTCCTTTCCATCCTGGCCATTTCGGGTATTGTCATAACGGCCACCTATGTTTTACGGGTGGTCAAGAATACCTTCTTTGGCCCGCGGAAAGCCGAATGGGATCACCTGGAGGATGCCCGCGGGGTGGAGATGGTGCCCATTGTCGTTTTAGTAGCCACCCTGATCCTCTTTGGCTTGTTGCCTTCCCTGCAGATTGACATGATCAACAGCGGTGTAGCCCCGCTCGTAGCTAAAATAGAAGCTGCGAAGGCGATAGGGGGTATTTTCTGATGGCGAATCTTTATCTACTGACGGTGGAAATCTTAACGGCAGCGTTGGGTTTGGGGCTGCTGGCATTAGGCCTCCTGGTGCCTAAAAGCGATCGCCGGGGTATTGGCTATGTAGCAGCTGCCGGCCTGGCCGGCCTGATGGTGGCTGCCTTTAGCATGCGGGATGCCAGCGGGGTAATCCTGGGTGGATATGTTATCGACTCCTTCGGCACCTATTTCAAAGTTTTATTCCTGGCCGCGGCCCTCCTGACTGCTGTTTGTTCCTTTGATTATGTGGAAAAGATGGGCTTTAACCAGGGAGAATATTATGCTTTGCTGGTGCTGGCCACCCTGGGGATGATGGTCCTGGCTTCTTCCGGCGAGCTGATCAGCCTTTACCTGGGCCTGGAACTGATGACCATTACCTTCTGTATCCTGGCCGCCTATCGCCTCGATGATGCCAGATCGGCCGAGGCCGGTATCAAGTACGTCCTGCTGGGGGCCATGTCCTCGGCCATTCTCCTGTACGGCTTGAGCCTGGTCTATGGGGCCAGCGGCAGCACGGTAATCAAGGAGATTGGCCAGGCGGTAGCGGCCGGTGGTGCCAGCCCGGCCCTCCTCCTGGGAACCATCTTTCTCCTGGCTGGTTTTGCCTTTAAGGTAACGGCCGTACCCTTTCACATGTGGTCTCCCGATGTTTATGAGGGGGCGCCGACGCCGGTGACGGGTTTCCTGTCGGTGGCTTCCAAGGCCGCCGGTTTTGCTGCCCTGGTACGGGTGTTTTTCGGCGCCCTGCCGGACCTGCACAACTTCTGGGTGCAGCTCTTTATCGCCCTGGCAGTGCTGACCATGGTCCTGGGCAACCTGGTGGCCATCCCCCAGACCAATATCAAGCGGTTGCTGGCCTATTCCAGTATCTCCCAGGCCGGCTACCTGCTCCTGGGTATTGTTTCCTTCTCGGTCCTGGGCATTGGCGCTATCATGTACTATGCTATGCTCTACGTCTTCGGCAACATGGGCGCCTTTATGGCGGCCACGGCTTTCTACAACACCGATGGGAGCGATGAGATCAGGGATTATGCCGGCCTGGCTAGGCGCTCGCCCCTGGTGGCGGCGGTAATGCTCTTTTCCCTGCTGTCCCTGGCGGGGATACCGCCCATGGCCGGCTTTGTGGGCAAGTTTTACCTGTTCATGTCCATTATCTCCCGGGGTTATATCTGGCTGGCCATCCTTGGTATCCTGATGAGTATGGTTTCCGTCTACTACTACCTGCTGGTGGCCAAGGCCATGTACCTGGGTAACCCGCCGGAAGGGAGCCAACCGCTGCGGGTCGCTCCCGGCCTCCAGGTAGCCATGGTGGTATCCCTGCTGGTCCTCTTCCTCCTGGGGATTTACCCGACCCCATTGACCGATTATGCCATGAACTCGGCAGTGTCCTTCTTTATGCCTTGAGAAGATACCTTGAGAAGAGGTGCATAGCCATGACTATGGCGCGGCGGCGGCGCGGCCAGCTAGGGGAGGCAGCCGCCGCTGCTTATTTAGAGCGCAGGGGCTACCGGCTGCTGGCGCGCAATTACCGCTGCCCCCTGGGGGAAATAGACATTATTGCTGCCGACGGCGAGGCAGTTGTTTTTGTCGAGGTACGCACCCGCTCGGTAGCTACCTTCGGTACACCCCAGGAATCGATTGACGGCCGCAAGCAAATGCGCCTGCGCCGCCTGGCTAATTATTACCTTAGCAAGCACGGTTTGAGCAACCGTCCCTGCCGTTTTGATGTGGTGGCCGTATGGCTGGACCGGCAGGAGAGAGTGACGGGGATAGAAGTTATAAAGGGAGCTTTTTAGGCTTTTCCAAAATTATTTCTTTAACAGCTGATCCGCCACCCGGTCCTGGAGGTAGATACCGTCCCTGTAAGCCCCGGCAGAGGCGCGCTCAAAGAGGGCGTGGCCTTCTTCCTGGCAGCGGCGGCAGGCGTCGCGGGGGATAAAAATGGCCAGGATGTGCCGGCCCCTGTCGGTACGGGAATCGATCCAGGTCAGCCCGCCGCAAGAATCACATACTAGCGTTGTTTCTTCCTGGGTTTCCATCAGCCCCTCGGTGTCGTAATAGATCTGGCGCCGGCGGCTGATTTCTTTTTTATCCCGGACATAGGCCGCCCGCAAGGTTTCCCGCTGCTGCCAGGCCTTATAAGTTTCATCGCACAGGCGGGCGATGTAATCGCTGACCCGGGAGGACTGGGCCACCCTGGCCGGGCTGTAGTCAGGCTCGCGGATGCCGGAGTAATCCAGGCCGGCCAGGGCCAGGATAATCCCCACATTGACATAGGGCAGGGCACCTTCGATGGAGTAGCCACCCTCTAAGACGGCGATATCCGGTTGCAGGCGGTCATTCAGGCGGGCGTAACCCTGGGCCGAAAAACGCATGTTGGTGATGGGATCGGTATAATGGTTATCCTGGCCGGCGGAATTGATGACCAGATCGGGTTTAAAATCGGCCAGTACGGGCAGGATGAAATGGTCCAGGGCGTAGAGGAAGCCTTCTTCGCCTGTCTCGGGCGGCAGGGGCAGGTTTAAATTATAGCCAAAGGCGTTCGGTCCCCCGAACTCATCCAGGAAACCGGTGCCCGGGTAGAGGGTACGCCCGTCCTGGTGCAAAGAAATATAAAGGGTGTCTGGATCATGCCAGTAGATGTCCTGGCTGCCGTCGCCGTGGTGGCAGTCGGTATCCACAATGGCGATGCGCTTTTTACCATAATGGCGGCGGATATATTCGATCATAATGGCTTCTATATTAATATTGCAGAACCCCCGGGCGCCGTGGACAATGCGCAGGGCATGGTGCCCCGGCGGCCGGACAATGGCAAAGGCTTTATCTACCTCACCCTTGAGGACGGCTTCGGCAGCCACTATAGCGCCGCCGGCGGCTATCAGGTGAGATGCGGTGACCCGGGACATGACATCAGGAACACAGACGTGCACCCTTTCCACATCGGCCACTGTTGCCAGGCGGGGGCGGTATTCATAGATGCCGTCGATATCGAGGATGCCTTCTTCCAGGACCTGGTCCTGGGTATAGAGGAGCCGCTCTTCCCGTTCCGGGTGGGTAGGGCTGATGGCCCAGTCAAAGGCCGGGAAAAAGACCAGGCCCAGGCGACGGGCGGCTTTATACATCATCCGCATCTCCCTTCAGGGGGGTGACCCGGGGTTTAACCTGAACTTTTACCCGGATATTTTTACCGGTAGTATAAAAACCGGAAACCATGTTAAAGGATTGTTCTTCCACTACTTCCAGCTCGGTGCCGGCCACTTCCGGGGCCAGGCGCACGAGACGCTCGCGTAAAAGCTCCAGGGCGCGATTACGGGCCCGCTCCAGGTTAAAGCCGGCGGGGATCTTTTCCCGGAGGCCCTCTTCGGGAACAGTTAGCAATCCCTGTTCGGTGTCGGCCAGGAGGGTCAATTCCGTAGTGGGCTGGCTTAAAGCTGCCCCAATGGCATTGGCTACCCCGGCCAGGTGAGGGACGATGACCGGGAGGCCGAAAGCAGCTTCCAGCTCGGCCGCCAGGAGGGGTGCCGGGGCGCCAATGACAATCACCTGGGCGGGTTGTAATTGTTTGCCTGCCAGCACTTCGCGGACGGTGTAGACCGGCCGGCTGTTGATTTTAGCCAGCAGGGCGCGGCTTTGCCGGGCAATTTCCCCCGCCATTTGCTGCAAGATCGCAGCGGCCATATGCAGTGTACCAAGTCCCAGCTTATCGCCCAGTTCGGCTATGCCCTGGCGAGCGGCAGCCTTATCCCCCAGGTCCAGGCGGCCCAGGGTAATGAGGGCATCGGTAGGGGTAACGGCCGGGCCGCCCAGGGCCCGGGCCGGCCCCTGGCGGCCGGGGCCGATGGTTAAACGGCCCTCCTGTACCTGCAGGCAGCTGTCGCCCCCCAGGCCCAGGGAGTAACTGAACAGCGCCCGCACCAGGGTTGGGTAGCCGGCGAGACTTATGCCCTGGGGTTCATAGAGAGGCACACCGCCGGCCAGGAAGGCAATATCAGTGGTTGTCCCGCCTATATCCAGGATGATGGCATCTTGCCAAGTTGGCGCCAGGGCCAGGGCGCCCATGATGCTGGCCGCAGGGCCGGAAAGGATAGTCTCTACGGGTAAGGACTGGGAGGCCTCCAGGGACAGGGTGCCGCCATCGGCCTTTAAAATATCGGGTGCAACGGGTAATTTCTTTTTGGTAGTAAAAGTTTCAATGGCGGCCGCAAAGGAACTATAGGTAGCAGCGACGGCGCTATTCAGGTAGGCGGTAAAGACCCGGCGGGGGAAGTTTAACCAACCTGACAGGCGGTGGCCCATGGTTATAAAATCGTAGCCAGGGGAGAGGGCCTCCTTTATAGCCAGTTCATGTTCCGGATTACGGGTGGAAAACTTGCCGGCAATGGCCAGGTGGCGGATGCCGGCCTGCTGCAACTCCCTGTCGGCAGCCTTAATCTCCGCCTCTACCAGCGGGCTGGTAGGGCGGCCGCGGTGGTCGATGGACCCCGAAAGGATAAAGTTTTTCTGGCCGCAGGCGAGTAGAGCGGGATTTAAGCCCGGCCCCGGCTCCAGGAGTAAACCTACGGGGCTGGAGCGGCCGGTAACGATGGCGTTGGTACAGATGGTTGTGCTTAAATTGAGGCGCTTGATTGAGGAGGGATTGATACCGGCCAGGATAGCTTCCAGGGCCCGGGTAACGGTGCCGAGGTAGTCTTCCGGGTCGGTATTTGTTTTATAGTGGCGCAGGATGCGGCCCCCGGCAATGAGGACAGCATCGGTATGGGTCCCACCCATATCCAGTCCTACAAACATTTACCTCGCCTCCAGGTTTATTTTAGAACTTTAAGCCTGGAGTTGCAAGGATATTGCGCTACCGGCCAATTATTTTCTGCGGTTTACAGGGTTTAACTTGAAAATATTAATGAAAAGAGTATAATTGAAGCTTGTAAAATACACCAGTTATTCTTTTAGGGGGACTCCTGGCATATGAATGATAGCGGGTGGTCCAGCGCCTGCCTGTGAACATTGTTAGCGAGGTGAAGAAGTTGCCCCCCACCCCCCGGCTGACCAATCTCTATAGCAAGGTAATCCTGGAGGGAGAAGAGCAGTTCAGCACCGTTACCATTGAAGCTACTGCCCCGCCTGCCGTGGTAATCGACTACCCTGAACCGGGTGCCTGCCGGGTGACCCTGCGGGCCCTCCTGAATATGTACCCTGGCCCCCTTTATGTCCAGGACGGTATTCTCCGGGAAGTAACGGTTGAGCCGGGTGAAGGGCAGGTTACTTTTAACATTACCCTTGATGAAGCCGTCCGGGCGACGTTGACTGCCGTAAAAGGGATTCCCTACCGGGTGGTGTTGCGCTTCAGCCGCCGGCCCCTGCAGGAATTTTACCGGGATAAAGTAATTATCCTTGACCCGGGCCACGGGGGGACCGATGGCGGCTGGCGGGGACCGGTGAATCTCTGGGAGCGGGATATGGCCTGGAAGACCGCCCTGGAACTGGCGCGGGTCCTGGAAGGGTTCAAAGCCCGGGTGATCTGGACCCGCGCGGAGGAGGAGAACCCCTCCTGGGAGGAACGCCTGCTGAAAGTTACCCCGGCAACTTTTTGCTTTATCAGCGTCCATGAGCACGGGGCGGCGGATGCAGGCCAGCGGGGGACGGCCGTCCTGTATAATCCCACCTCACGGGGTAATGAGGAACTGGCGGCTAAGGTTTTAGAGAGAATTGTGGCCAGGGTTAAGACCCCGGTACGGGGGATAAAAGCCGACGAGGAGCTGGCCCGCCTCGGGGAGGTACCTGGCTTGCGGCTGGAACCGGTAGCCATTACCAGCTGGGTCGATGAAGGTTTGTTACGCAACCCCTATTTCCACCAGAAGGTAGCCCTGGCTACCGCCGTGGCTATCAAACAACATTTCCGGCGGGGGAAATAAGCCTATGGCCAGGAAGCAGGCAAAAATCTTTTTCCATAAAATACCCATCCGCACCCACATCGTTACTGAAAAAGATGATGTAGTTGACCTGGCCCGGAAATATAGCGCCGGCATTGCCGCGCCCGGCGATTTTATCTGCCTGGCGGAAAGCGTCGTGGCCATTACCCAGGGCCGGGCCATTTTACCGGAAACGGTCCGCCCCGGCAGGCTGGCCCGTTTTTTAAGCCGTTTCCCCGGTAAAGACGGGAGCCTCGCCACCCCGCCGGCCATGCAGCTGGCCATCGAAGAAGTAGGTACGGCGCGCATCCTGGCCGGGTGTGCCGCTGCCGCCCTGGGCCGGTTAATCAAGAAAAAAGGCCTTTTCTACATTGTGGCCGGGCGCGAGTTGGCCCTGATCGACGATATAGCCGGTACCATGTACCCCTACGAGCGGCATATCGTTATGGGGCCTAAAAACCCGGGCCGCCTGGTGCAGGCCATTAAAAAAGCCACCGGGGCGGAAGCCGTGATTGCCGATGTCAATGATAAAAGGTGTGTGGACATCCTGGGCATCACTGATAACAGCTACCGGCAAGCAGTAATTGAGGCCTTACGGGATAACCCCTTTGGTAATGAAGATGAGCAGACCCCTATAGTCATCCTCAAGCGCCGGTAAAATAGATTGTAGGTGGTAAATTATATTGCCCGGGGGACGATTTTTAGGCTGGCATTGTTTCTATTCGCTCCCAACAAATGCCAGCCTGTTATTTTTATTTCTCTGATGGTGGGCGTTAACGCCGTACAGGGGCTTGTTCTCCGGGCGGACAAAACCGTATAATAATGGGGTAATGAGATTTTCTGGAGGTGGCTTTTGTTGAAGCATGTTGTTACCCTGATACCTGGTGATGGTACCGGCCCGGAAGTGATTGCTGCGGCCCGGCGGGTCCTGGATGCCAGCGGGGCCGGGCTGGAATGGGAAGTAATGGCGGCCGGGGAGACGGCCCTGGAGAAGCACGGCAGCGTATTACCGGAGGAAACCCTGGCTTCCATTCGTAAAAACGGTGTGGCCCTCAAAGGGCCCATCACCACCCCGGTGGGTACCGGTTTCCGCAGCGTCAATGTTGCTTTACGGAAGGAACTTGACCTTTATGCCAATATTCGCCCGGCCCGTAACCTGCCCAATGTACCCTCCCGTTACCAGGGTGTCGATTTGGTTATTTTCCGGGAGAACACGGAAGATCTCTATGCCGGCATAGAGCACATGGTAGGAGAAGAAGCGGCGGAAAGCATCAAAATCATCACCCGCAAAGGTTCCGAGCGTATTGCCCGGGCGGCCTTTGAATATGCCCGCCGTAATAGCAGGAAGAGGGTGACGGCCGGGCACAAGGCCAATATCATGAAATTCAGCGATGGTCTCTTCCTGCGGACTTTTTATGAAGTGGCTAAAGATTATCCCGATTTAACTGCTGACGACCGCATTGTGGACAACCTGAGCATGCAGCTGGTGCAGAAACCGGACCAATATGATGTCCTGGTTTTGCCCAACCTCTACGGCGATATCCTCTCCGACCTCTGCGCCGGCCTGGTAGGCGGCCTGGGCGTGGCCCCGGGGGCGAATATCGGCGACCGGGCGGCCGTTTTTGAACCTATACATGGCAGTGCGCCCAAATATGCCGGCCAGAATAAGGTTAACCCCCTGGCAACCATCCTCTCCGGGGTGATGATGCTGGAGCATTTAGGCAAAAAGGAGGCTGCCGGCAGGATTCAAAAGGCCATCCTGGCTGTCCTGGCCGAAGGAAAATACCTGACTTATGACCTGGGAGGCAGTGCCGGTACCAGCGAGATGGCCGACGCCATAGTAAGGGAGCTGGAGAAGGCGTAGCTACCTGGCGGAGGGGTAGGAGTGGCATTATTTGCCATCGCTGATTTGCACCTGGGCCGCGATATGGCCATGTTTGGGCCGGCATGGGAAAACCACCGGGCCAAGCTGGCCGACCGCTGGCAGAGGGTGGTGCACCCCGGGGATACAGTTTTAATCCTGGGAGATATTAGCTGGGGCATGCGCCTCGAGGATGCCCTGCCCGACCTGCAGTTCCTCAAGACCCTGCCGGGGTCCAAGCGCATCCTGAAAGGGAACCACGACTACTGGTGGCAGACGGAGCGCAAGATGGCGGCGACCATCCTTGATGCGGATGTTGCCCTTTTAAAGCCGGAAATCATTGCCGGGGTGGCCGTCTGCGGCACCCGGGGCTGGCTGGTTCCCCGGCACCCCCTTTTTAATGCAGAGACTGATGGAAAAGTTTACCGGCGGGAGGTCTTGCGCCTGGAGATGGCCCTGGATGGAGTGCAGAAGTTACGCCGGGAAGAGCCCCTGGCCGTGATGATGCATTTTCCCCCGGCCTGCCGCGGTGAAGCGACCGATTTTATAACGCTAATGCAGAGCTATGGCGTCAGTCACTGTTATTACGGTCACCTCCACGGCGCCGACCAGGAAAGGGCCCTGGTGGGGAAGGAATGGGGCATTAACTTTCACCTGGTGGCTGCCGATTATGTAAATTTTACCCCGGTTCTGGTATCCTGTTAATATTGCGACCTGTCCGTGCTTCCGGACAGGTCGCCAATTTTTTAGGGAACCTACCGGCCCCTGAGAACGTCTAATATAAATGCAGGGTCTTCATATTTCTGCCCCTTCCGGCGAAAAGTATGAAAATAAGGGCCGGCTTTAGTCTGACGGCGAGCGATGGAGCGGCCTGAGTAAAGCAGGGAGCAGTTCGGGTCAAAGACGGAGGAATAATTATGAGTTATAATAGCAAAAGGTTTTCATCTATCTTGCTGGTTATTTTCCTGGCTTTCGGCTTACTGGCCAACCCACTGTTATCCCTGGCAGCCGCTGCCTGGCAGGTAGTACCAGAGGTAGAGGAAGTCCCCCTGGCCACAGGTGTGCAGTATTCGGCCTATAAAATCAGTACTCCCGACTATAAGGAAGCGCTGAAGGTCTTAACTATCGATCCCCGGGACAGGTTTACGGTTCTGGAGACAGTCTTATCTCACGGCAACCTGGCCCTTGACCAGGAAAGACCCACGGCTATGGCTGCCCGGCTGGCTAAGGAAGGTAAGGCCGCAGTAGCGGCAACAAATGGTGATTTCTACAGCACCCAGGTGCCTTACTTGCCCATCGGCCTGCAAATAAGCAACGGCGAGCTGCTAATCAGCCCCCAGGGGTTTCCAGCCCTGGGGTTGACCAGGGATAAAAAAGCCATTATCGGTACTCCTGTCATGGCCGCCTACCTGACGGTGACCAGGGAAATACCGGGGAAAGGAGGAAGCGTGGCCCGGGTGGTTTACACTTACCCCATCGCCCACGTCAACCGGGAAAGGGGGGCCGACATGCTGGTCCTCTATACCCCGGCCTTTGCGGCCCGCACCGGTACCAATGACTACGGCACGGAAATAATTCTAAAAGGTGTTGACCTGCCCGTTAAAGCAGGCCGTACATATACCGGCACCGTGGCCGCCAGGATTGACGCCAAGGGTAATAACCCCATCCCGCCGGACGGGGTAGTACTCTCCGGCCACGGGAAGGCCCAGGAGTTTTTACAACAGCTTCATGCTGGCGACAAGGTTAATTTCACCATCAGATTTACCGATACCCGCTGGCATGATGTTATCCAGGCCGTGGGCGGCCATGAGATTATCCTGCAAAACGGGCAGGTCGTCCTGCCCGCGAACAGCACGGACCCCCTGGTAAGGTCCCGCCACCCCCGGACGGCTGTTGGCCTCACGAAGGATGGGCGCCTCGAGATAGTGGTAGCCGATGGCCGCCAGCCCGGCTACAGTAATGGTATGACCCTTTACGAACTGGCCGCATTTATGCAGGCCAGGGGGATGGTTGCGGCCCTGAACCTTGATGGTGGCGGTTCATCAGTGCTGGCGGCCCGTAATGCCGGCGAGTACGAGCTATCGATTTTAAACAAACCCTCCGACGGTCAGGAAAGGCCGGTTACCAATGGCCTGGTGGTTTTTTCTACTGCCCCCCGGGGTCAACTCAGCCATTTATACCTTCTTCCGGGCGCAATAAAGGTGTATAAAGGCAGTAAAGTGCAATTCAGCCTCAAGGCCCAGGATAATTATTATAACCCTGCCCCGGTACCTGCCGGTGTGACCTGGCACGTGGCGGGGAATGTGGGCCGCTTTATCTCCCCCGGCCTGTTCCAGGCCGAACATCCCGGCCAGGGTGAGATTACCGCCCGGGCAGGGATGGTAAAAGCTACCTCCAGGGTTACTGTCGTCGATAAGGTATACAGGCTGGAAATTACCCCGGCCATTGCCACCCTGCAGCCCGGTGCTGTCCAGCAGTTTACAGTAACGGCCTTTGATGCCGGAGGCAACGAAATCTATGTGGACAGCTCTTTGTACCGGTGGACGGCCAGCGAAGGGCTGGGCCGGTTTGACCCGGAAAAGGGGCAACTGGTACTGGCCAAGATAGCGAGTAATGCCTGGGTCAAGGTCAGGCTGGGTGACCGGGAAGCTGTAGCTGCAATCAACCCCGCCCTGGAGCTGGCTCTGGCTCTAGATGGCCAGCCCGTAGCCGGGCAGGAGGTAACCCTGGTCGTCCGCCACAACGGTGCGCCGGTAGCGGGGGCGGTGGTCCAGCAAATCCAGCCAGCGGCGACATTAGGCCAGGTAACGGCACGAGCCCTCTATGTAAGGACAGGTCCGGGAACTGGGCATAAAGCCATTACCCAGGTACCGAAAGGTTACCGGCTGGCTATCCTGGCCAGGCTGGAAAATGGCTGGCTGCAGGTGCGCCTCCAGGACGACCGGGAAGGCTATGTAGCGGGGGAGTATGTTATTGTCCAGGAAGGCAGCCGCAACTTGGGCGCAACGGATGCTGCAGGTAAAATACGGTTTACGGCCAAGGTGGCCGGGAGTTATAGCTTTGTTGCAATGAAAGAAGGTTTTTTACAGGCTAACCTGAACGTGGTGTTTAGCGAGAAATAATTTACTCCAGGTCGTGCTCCTCAAGATTAAATCTTAGGTGAAAGATGCGCCTTTTAAAATTAAAGACTGCGCCCGGTAAGACTACTCCGGGCGTCTTTGTATTTTTGTTAAAAATGGTTTGCAGCAGTTATTAATTTGTATTTGGACCTGACAATTAATGCCAATTAAGCTATGGACGAGCAAATATTTAAATGGCTGCCATATATATGGTATAATATGGTGGTTTTATCAACAACAGGTTACCGGTAAAAGCAGGGAGGAGGAACTTTTTGCTGCGCATACTGTTTCTTTTCAATGCTGTCCCCGCCCGGGAGCGCCGGGGACCCTACAGTGATTGTCTCTCCTGGGAGACAGTACGCCAGATTTACCGGGCGTTACTGGAAGGCGGCAACGAGGTTTACCCTGTTAATGTCCGCAGCCGTCACCAGCTGGAGAAATCCCTTTCCCGCCTGCCGGCTCCCCACCTGGCCTTTGTCCTGGCCGAAGGTTTTCTCGACGAGCCCCATACCCTGTATGATGGGAGCGGCGCTGCCACGGTCCGGTTTTTACTGCAACAGTACGGCATTCCTACCAGCCATTCTCCCACGGCGGCCATGGAAATATGCCGCCACAAAAACCTTACCTATCAAGTTTTACAGCAACACGGTTTGCCGGTACCATCCTACCGGGTGCTAGAACCGGCCCGGGGGTTGCTGCGGCAACAGCTGGCCCGGGCAGTGGCGGAACTGGGATTCCCTCTATTTGTTAAACCCAATGGCGGCGGTAACAGTATTGGCATCAGTGACGCTTCGGTCGTGTATGATTTTTCCCGGCTGGAGCGCCAGGTAAATAGCCTGCGGGAAACCCTGGGTGAGCTGCCTGTTTTGGTAGAAAAATACCTCCCGGGACAGGAGTTTACCGTGGGCCTTATTGGCCGGTCGCCCTGCTACGTCTTGCCTCCCTTAGCATTTCTTTCCCGGGAAGTCAGGACTACTACCGTCAAGGGGAAGCCGAATGAAATAGAAAATATTTTCCCGGAGGACAGGCGTTATAATTTTTTAAGCGAACTGGCCGTCAAAGTGCTGGCGGCCATTGGAGCCAAGGATGCCTTAAGGATTGACCTGCGCTCTGATAGCGAGGGAGTGGTCTATATCATTGATGTGAACGGGACTCCCTCCTTGAGTCCTATGGCTTCCTTAACGACCATGGCCATGGCTTCCGGTTTAAGATACAGCCAGTTTATTAATTTTATCCTCTACCAGTCGCTGCTGGAATATGGCCTGGTACCAGGCGGTAAATTGCAGGACCTGGTAGCTCCGGCCCTGGGTTTGTTGCACCTCTACCGCCGGGAAACACGGCCCCTGCAGGTATTTTCGGCTTAAATATTTCTGTTTTCTTGTATCTCTGGCCAGGACTCCTTTTGTTAACCATGGATTAATTTTTTTAGCAAATAAAGAAGGATTCTTTTAAATAGTGTCGAATACATTCTTTACAAAGAAAAGAAAGCGCTTTCATTACGTAAATTTTTTTACCAGTTACTGAAAGCGCTTTCTGGAGGAAGGGCTATGGCCGGGGCAACTATTTATGACGTGGCCAAAAAGGCCGGGGTGTCAATTTCCACCGTATCCCGGGTCCTAAATAACAGTTCCCGGGTAAAGGAAAGTAACCGGGAACGCGTTTTACAGGCGATAGAAGAACTGGGATATGAACGCAATTTACTCGCAGCAGCTCTGATGAAAAAAAATACCCATACACTGGGCTTGATTATCGCCGATATTGCCAACCCTTTTTATGCCGAGATAGCCAGGGCGGTAGAAGATAAAGCGGCTGAGAATCATTTCAACGTAATTGTCTGCAACACTGATAATAATCTTAAAAAAGAAGCTGCTTATATTGCCATTTTACGCCAAAAAAGAATCGATGGCATCATTTTTACTACACCGGAAATTAACAATAACAACATAAAGAAGCTTTATCAGGAACAACCTGATTTTCCCATGGTGTTAATAGGGAGCAGGATAGAAGGCTGTGCTATCGATACCGTTTTAGTAAATAACTATCTTGGTACAACAGAAGCCATGAAATATCTCACATCTTTGGGCCACAAGCGCATTGGTTTCATCTACGGTTTACCGACAACCTTATCTTCCAGAGAGCGCCTTGCTGGTTACCATCATTATCTGGCTGAAAACGGAATGAAAAGAGATAGTAAACTCATCCTGGGTGGCGCTTTTAAAATTGAAAATGGTTATCAAAAAGCAAAAGAGCTTTTACAACTGGAAAATCCTCCAACAGCCATTTTTGCTGCCAATGACTTAATAGCTATAGGTGCCCTGGAGACCGCCAGGGAAATGGGAATAGAAGTACCAAACGAACTTTCAATCCTTGGTTATGATAATATTAACCTTTCAACTATAACTTATCCCAAGTTGACTACTGTGGCCCAGCCTATGATGGAGATGGGTGCCAGGGCGGCTGAAATGGTTATCGAAAGAATTCATGGACGCCGTAGTTCCCCAGAAGTTGTTACCCTTTTACCCCGACTGGTGGTAAGGGATTCAACTGGACCTGTTAGGAGGTGATGTTTATGAGATAGGTTAGCAAATTATAATGATAAACAAACTTATAAAAAATGACAGAGGAGGAATAAGGATGAAAAATAACCGGATGACCTTTGTAGCGGCGATGATTCCCGCCGGTGTGGCCCTTAACTGGGTAGCCAACTATGTCGTTGAAGCCCTTAAAATCCCTTTATTTTTAAATAACATGGGCTCGATTATTAATGCCATTGTTTTGGGACCAATTTGGGGCATGGTTACAGGTTTACTAACTAATACAATTTTAGCTTTGACAGTTCGCTGGACTTATTTCCCCTTTACTGTAGTAGGGTGGGTTATCTTATTGCTGGCTTATATGTTCTTCCGGATAGGGTGGTTTAGAAAAGTTTATCTTGTAATTATCGGTGGTGTAATTGATGGGGTGATAGCTTCTGCTGCTTCTGCTGTAGTCGCCACCTATGTTTTTGGTGGTTTTACTGGTAATACCATCGATATCTTTACTGCCGGTCTAATGGCAGCCGGGCAAAAAGTATTTAGCGCCTCTTTCCTGGCCAATCTCGGACCTACAGTAGTTGATAAGGCTATCCAGTTCTGGTTAGTTTGGATAATCCTAAAATACTTCCCCAACAAATACCTGCCCAATGCCAAAGAAATTAAGAGCTTACTCACCGCCAGGTCGCTAGAAATAGGAGAAGAATAAAAAATGATTATGGCTGGAAAGGAATTGTAAATTCCTTTCCAGCCATCCCTGGAGGGATATTAAGTGGGTACTTTATATATACCGGGAAACGGTTTGATGCACCGCCTTGACCCCAGGACAAAAATTATCTTCCTGCTATTTGTTATTATAGCTGTGTTCCTTTTTTATGACCCTACTATGCAATTAATCATTTTAGCTGGCCTGGTTCTCCTGGCTTTAATTAGCAGGCTACAGCAAGCTTTAATTTCAGCGGCCAAATTTATGCTCCTTTTTGCAATTTTTATCTTAACTGTTCATGGTTTATTTAACGCTACCGGTAAAACCGTTATTTTGCAGCTTGGCCCTCTGGCCTTCAAACAGGAAAGCTTGCTTTACGGGGCCGTGATGGCCTGCCGTTTAATGGTCATAGGTATTGTCGCTGCGCTATTTGTAGTAAGCACTAAACCCAGCGACCTGTCGACAGCCTTAATCAAAAGCGGTTTTCCCAGTGTAATAGCTTTTATGCTCCTGGCAACGTTACAAATAATACCCCTGATGCTCAAGGAAGCCCAAAATGTCATGGAGGCCCAGCAGGCGCGTTGTGTGGATGTTACTTCCAGCTTGATTAATAGAATAAAAGCTTTAATTCCAGTTTTTGTACCTCTATTTATAATTACCTTTATTAAAATGCGTGACCTGTCATATGTTCTTGAATGCAGGGGCTTTAGCGTTAAAGGTAAGCGCACCTATTTATATGAAGTTGCCTTTAAAGTTCTTGACTGGGTAACTTTATTGATCCTTGGTATTCTATTAGGTGGGTTAGTTATTTTAAGGATAGTTATTGGGAACGTTGCTTTTATGCCTACCGCCGGTATGTTAATTAACATTTTATACGGGTCCTGGATTGTAACTGCCCTTCTTTTTGGTACCAGCTGGCTAGCTAAACTAGTAACTAAAGGTGGTGGCAGTCTTGCCGGCCAAAGCAATTAAGGTGGACCATTTAACCTATTTCTACCCTGATACCACCGGAGCAGCTTTGAAAAATATTACCTTTGAAATAGATTATGGTGAAGTCCTGGGAATTATTGGCTCCAACAACGCCGGTAAAACAACCCTGGCCATGTGCCTGATGGGATTAATCCCCAATGTCATCGGCGGCGAATTAAAAGGTTCCGTAAAGGTTGATGGTTTAGAAGTACCTCAAACCGCCATTGCCGAAATGGTACGCCATGCAGGTCTTGTTTTCCAGGAACCGGAAGTACAGCTTTCCCAGACGACAGTAGCGGAAGAGGTTGCCCTGGGGTTATCCAATCTCGGTATACCGCGAGATGAAATGCTTAAGCGCATCAAAGAAGCCCTGGCCATGGTAGGCCTGAGTGGTTTTGAAGAGCGGAATCCCCTGGCCCTGTCGGGAGGGCAGCAACAACGGCTGGCCATTGCAGCCGTCCTGGCCATGCAACCCAAGATAATGATTTTCGATGAGCCAACCTCCATGCTGGACCCTGCTGGTAAAACAGAAGTTTTTACAGTTCTTTCCCAACTTAAAGCCAGGAAATTTACCGGTGTGATTATCGAACACGAAATAGAGCGGGTGGCGCTATACTGTGACAAGGTCCTTGTCCTGGCAAATGGTGAGCAACAGGCTTTTGGTACACCTGAAGAAGTATTTTCCCAGGTAGACAAGCTCAAAGCCTGTGGCATTCGTTCCCCTCAGGTTACGGAACTAGCTCATTTATTGAAGCAAGATGTATACCCGGGCATTGACTATTTCCTGACCGTAGAAGGAGCTGTTGCAGGTTTAGCGCAGTACCTGCAAAGAAAAGACCATGGGGAGGGTTAAACATGGAACCTATCATTAAGGTGGAAAACCTGGTGCATGTTTACCCTGGAGGTGTTAAAGCCCTTAAAGGTGTTAACCTGGCAGTCCGGCAGGGAGAAGTAGTAGCCATACTGGGGCAAAACGGCTCTGGTAAAACGACCCTGGTTAAGCACTTTAACGGGCTCCTAAGGCCTACTTCAGGTAATGTCTGGGTAAAGGGAATGAATACCAGAGAAGTAAGTATTGCCCGGCTTTCCAGGGTAGTAGGCTATGTTTTTCAAAACCCCAATCACCAGACCTTTTTGCCCACAGTCAGGGATGAGCTGAGTTTTGGTTGCCGGAATCTCAAATTACCGGAACAGGAGATTAAACAACGAGTAAAAGAGGTAGTAATTCGTTTTAATTTAAAAGATAAGCTGGAAGACAATCCCTATGATCTTAACCTCAGTATGCGTAAGACGGTGGCTATTGCTTCAATACTGGCCATGCGCCCGGCGATAATTGTTCTTGACGAGCCGACGACGGGCCAGGATTATGCCGGCTGCCAGCAGCTGTTGAAGTTTATTTGCGAATTAGAAAAAGAAGGCCATACAGTAGTAATTATTACCCATGATATGATGCTGGTGGGAGAATTGAATAAACGGGTCGTAGTAATGAGTAATGGCGAAATTATTGCTGACAGTTTACCCCGGGAAGTGTTTAAAGACGATAGCATCTTACAGCGATCCGGTTTATTGCCCCCCCAGATAACTGAACTCAGCCGTAAACTGGTGCCGTACGGTATTATTGATACGGCCCTAACAATCTTAGACTTGTATGCATCTATAAAGGAAAAGGTGATGTAAGTGACACAAAATGTTAACTGGAATACCAGAGCTCTAAGGCCGCAAACGGAGGACAAAGTTCAATACCATATTCGCTGCCGTCCCGGTGATATTGCCGAATATGTCCTCCTGCCGGGGGATCCAGAGCGTGTTCCCTTGATAGCAGCTAAGTGGGATACTTCAAGGGCTATAAGTAGCTACCGGGAACATGTGACCTATACGGGAACAATTGGCAAGACGCCAGTTTCTGCCTGTTCTACCGGTGCGGGGGGAGGGTCTACTGCCAGTGCCCTGGAAGAGCTGGCCGAACTGGGGGCAAAAACCTTTATCAGAGTTGGCACTACGGGAGCTTTACAAGAAGAAATTAATTGTGGCGATTTGATTATTTGTGCTGGGGCGGTGCGCCATGATGGTACCAGTCCGCAATACGTAGAACTTGCCTATCCGGCCCTGGCCCATTATGAGGTAGTACTGGCCCTAATACAAGCAGCGGAAAACCTTAATATTCCTTATCATGTTGGCCTGGCCTGTACGACTGCTTCCTTTTACTGCGGGCAAGGTCGGCCCGGATTTGGTGGTTATCGGCAGAGTTTTATGGATCATATTGTTGAAGATATGATTAAAGCCGGTGTTCTCAATTTTGAGATGGAGGCTGCCACGGTTCTTACCTTAAGTCAGCTTTTTAAGTTACGGGCGGGGGCAGTTTTTGCCGTAGTGGCCAACCGGGTCAAAGATGAATTAGTGTATAAGAGAGATGGAATTGAAAAGGCGGTGGCAACAGCCAATGAAGCGGTGCGTTTACTTGCTGAATGGGATGCCTTAAAGCAAGAAGCCGGTAAGAAATATTTTTTCCCGGGATTATTGAAATAAAGGAGAGGAGTTAACCGATGCCCATAGCGGTCATTGGCGGAACTGGTTTTTATAATTTCTTAGATGAAGTTCGACCACTGCAGGTAACCAATGAATACGGTAGGGTTGAACTAGTGCGGGGTCACTATCAAGGTAAAGAAATTATTTTTTTACCGCGGCACGGTAAAAACCATGAATTTTTGGCCCATCAGGTAAATTACAGGGCCAATATGCTGGCCCTCAAAGAACTGGGGATTACCCGGATCTTAGGCACTTCGGCGGTAGGTTCCCTCAACCCACAGATGCAAGTTGGCGATTTAGTTTTATTAGATCAATTTGTTGATGTGACCACCAATAGACCCAAAAGCTTTAACAAATATTCAGTAGATATGAGCGAGCCGTATTGCCCGGAACTACGCGCTTATTTCCTGAAAGCGGCGACAGAAATAGATTTATCCCTTCATGAAAAAGGCATCTATATTTGTGTCGATGGTCCCAGGTATGAAACGAGTGCGGAAATAAAGTTATACCGGCAGTGGGGGATGGATGTCGTCGGTATGACCAATGCCACCGAGGCGGTCCTGGCCCGGGAACTGGGAATCTGCTATGCCATTGTGGCCATTGTAACCGACCTGGCGGCGGGAATTTCCGATGTGCCGCCGGACCTGGATACTCATAAACGAGTGGTACAGGAAAACCGCGCTAAACTGAGCCAGCTATTATTAAAGGCAATTACCCTGGTGCCGGAAGAACGTAGCTGTCAATGCCAGGCTATTTATGAGAGCGCCCTGGCTGCCCGGGCAAGCCAGCTGTCAAAATGACCATGCTTTTGCAGGGCGGGTATATATTCCAGCTTAAGGGCGGCACTGTAAGTTTTCAGCCTGGCGATATACGCCTTAACGGTGCTTATATTGATGCCCTGGCACCCGGCATAAAGCCTCTACCCGGGGAAGAGATCTGGGATGTAAAGGATTGCCTCTTATTACCCGGCCTGGTTAATGCCCACTATCACTCCTATACCAACTTGTTAAAAGGTACAACCTGGGGGGAACCCCTGGAAATATGGTCAACAGCTACCGTGGCCCTGGGAGGACTTTTAACCGACCGGGAGATTGCCGTTAGCGTTCTCGTCGGGGTAGCGGAAATGCTTCATGCCGGCGTTACCAGCTGTCTCGACCATTTTCCTCACTTACCCCGGCTGGCAGCGGCAGCAAGGGCTTATAATCAGGCCGGCTTCCGGGTTAGCCTGGCCCCAATGCTAAGCGATGTTTACGAGCATTTAGTTGTTCCCGGCGTAGCCGAACGGTTACCCCGGGAATTACGCCGCAATCTTGAAGCGACGCCACCCCGATCGGTTCAAGATTTCAGGGAATTTTATTTAGCAGCACTACAGGAATATCACCAACCCCGGGGCACCATGCAGGTTGTGGTGGGTCCCAATGCTCCCCAGCGGGCCAGCATGGAACTATTAGAAATGGCTGCCGAACTGGCCAGGAAATATGAATTAACCATCCATACCCATCTTTTGGAAACAAAATGGCAGGCGATGGCAGCCCGCCGGGCTGGTAGCAGCCTGGTTGCAAAGCTGGATAGAGCGGGGTTGCTGGGACCGAAAACGGCAGTCGCCCACGCCATCTGGTTGGAGGAAAAGGAACGGGCATTACTATCTGAGCGGGACAGCCTGGTAGTCCACAACCCTGCCAGCAATGCCATGCTGGGCAGCGGGCGGGCGCCATTGATTGCTTATCTGCGGGAAAATATTCGTGTCGCCCTGGGCACGGATGGCTTGAACTGCGGTACTAGCCATAATCTGTTAGAAACCATGCGTTGGGCCGGCTTGCTGGCACGCCTGGAGGAGCCGGATTATAAGTTATGGCCCGGGGTTAGTGATCTCTGGCAGATGGCTACGGTAAATGGCGCGGCGGCAACGGGCTGGGGAGGTGTGACTGGCAAATTAGAACCCGGTTACCGGGCTGATCTAATAATTGTATCTAATAATAGCCCGGCCCTGGCACCGGCTACCAATATACCGGCCCAGTTAATCTTGAATGAAACCAGGCTTGCTGTTCGTGATGTATTCATAGACGGTCGGCCGGTAATGGTACAAGGGCGTATCCTTGCTTTTGATGAAGAAGACTTGCGCCGGGAAGCCGTAGAGATAGGCAGGAATTTAGTCGAACGCTCGCGCCCGGTTCTAGCGCAAACGGATGCCTTGCGGGAAGCTTATGAGGCCGCCTACCGCGCCTATTACTTGTCTTAATTAAATAAAAGCGGGGGGATACAAAAGATGTTGGAACAATTGCGTGATGAATTAATTGAAGTTTGTCATGAAGTTTATAGACGCGGGCTTAGCAGCGGTTCCGGAGGTAATATCAGCGTCCGCATCCCGGATAGCGATTATGTCCTGATTAAAAGGAGCGGCTGTTCCCTGGGCCGGGTTCAGGCGGTAGATTGTATACTAGTAGACATAGACGGCAATCTGGTTGAAGGGCAGGGAAAACCGTCCAAAGAGATTAACTTTCATCTCGGTATTTATCGCTGCCGGCCGGAAGTGAGAGCTGTCCTCCATGCCCACCCGCCCTATGCTATAGCCTTTGCCAACACCTACGGCTCCTTACCACTGGTTACAGTGTCCGCCCGGGCTTACCTGAAACAGGTGCCCAATATACCTTTTGCTCAGCCTGGTTCTGCAGAACTGGCCAGGCTGGTTATTGAGCAGTACCAGGGCACCGGTATTAACACCATTACCATGGTTGAACACGGGGCCGTAACGGTAGGGAAAAACCTCCGGGAAGCCTATGATTTAATGGATTACCTGGAGGATAACGCCAAAACGGCCCTGGCGATGCTCCAGATTAAGGCTCTGGGGGGAAAATTATGACGCAACTGGTAAATGCGCTGGTACAAGAATTAAGAGAGCGAGAATTACTTCTTCCTATCTGGGGTGAAGGTGAAAAGGTCGTTTTACTTGACCAGACCCGGTTACCCTTTAAGACAGTTTACCTTGAAATTTATACCGTAGTAGAGCTATGCACGGCAATTAAAGATATGACCATTCGTGGTTCCGGGGCCCTAGGGCTTGCCGGTGCCTGGGGAGCCTATCTGGCCAGCTTAAAGAACGACAACCTGGAAGCCTTCCAAAGGGACCTGGCTGCCCTTAAAGCTACCCGGCCAACGGCAGTTAACCTGGCCAAAACCGTGGATGAAATCGGGACCGATCTAGATCCCCGGCAATTTAAAGAACAGGTGGTACAGCGGTTGATAGATATCGTCCACCGGCAGTTGAATTTTGAACTGGCCCTGGGTGAGGCCGGTGCAGCCTTAATCCACGACGGGGATACCATTATGACCCATTGCCACTCCGGCGCCCTGGCCGGAGCCGGTTACGGCGGACGGGCGTTATCTGTTATCAGGCGCGCCTGGGAACAGGGCAAAAAAATCAGCGTCCTGGTCAATGAAACCCGCCCCTACCTGCAGGGGGCGCGTATTACGGCCTGGGAGCTCAAACGCCTGGGTATTCCCTTTACCTTGATTACCGACAACATGTCGGGCTTTTGCCTGGAAAAGGGTATGGTTAATTTGGTGGTGGTAGGTTCGGACCGGGTGGCCCGTAACGGCGATCTGGCCAATAAAATCGGAACGTACCTTCACGCTTTGGCGGCTTACGACAACAACGTGCCCTTTTATACGGCTACCTCAAGCCATACCATTGATTTGAATACACCCAGCGGCGATACTATTCCGGTAGAGATGCGGCCTGCCGAAGAAGTGTTAACTCTAGCGGGACAGCCCATTGCAGAACCTGGTACCAAAGCCCTCTATCCTGCTTTCGATATTACGCCCCATCGCTTGATTACCGGTATCATTACGGAAAAGGGTGTAATCTACCCGCCTTTTGAAAAGAATTTGGTGGAAATATTTGGGTAAAAATTTCCACAGAAACCAGAGCAAATAAGCGCGGAAGATGTGGTTATTTTATAAGGAGCAAGGTGGAGCGTGTACTGAAAAGCCCAATATGGGAATTACTCGGAGGTGAGTTTAAGTGGAAACAATGACCCCACGTCAGCGGGTCCTAACCGCGTTGGACCATCAAGTTCCCGATCGGGTCCCCTTCGATTTGCCCCTTACAATTGCAGCTTATAATAGATTGCGGGAGCATCTGGGTTTCGTCAAGGTAGAAACGCCCTTTGGGCCCGCCAGCGACATTGCCTAGGTTGAACCCGAGGTACTGTCCCTTTTAGGGGTCGATTTTATCAGAGTCCATGCTAAAGGGCCCAAGAAGCGCCCGGTAAAGATAAACGCCGATGGTACTATGGTCGACGAATGGGGTATCACGCGGCAGCGGGTTGATTTGGCTGAGGGCTTTACTACATTGAAATGGTTGGGCATCCTTTGAAAGACGCCCAGGTGGAAGATCTGGCCAGATATCCATGGCCCGATCCTTATGATGAAGGTTAAACCTCGCCTTAAAACATTAATAACTTTTGCCAGGGAAACCTTGCACAAGTATAACCCCCAAGGCAAGGTGCTACTGTATTCCTGCGGTGACATATTGCCACCCTGGGCGCCGGGGGCGGTTTTATTCTGGCCCCTGCCCACAATGTTCAGGGGGATGTGCCGCCGGAAAACTTGCTGGCCATGGCAGAAGCCGTACGAAACTGTAAAATTGCGTAGCCGCAAAAAACTGATGTTGTGGTATCAATGACGCCCGGAGGTGCGATCCCGGGCGCTGTTGTTAATGATCAAATTGTTTACCATTTGCCTTTTTTGGGCAAGAAGCGCTGGTAAACTGATTGATTGACAGCCAGCTCCAAAGTATCGTCCAGAGGTGGCAGTTCTACTTCGCCATAACGACGCTGCAGGGCCAGCCGGAGGAGATAATCGGCCAGGTGCGGGTTCTTACTCAATAAAGGGCCGTGGAGGTAGGTGCCGATGGCGTTCCGGTACCGGGCTCCCTCCGTCTGGTCGGTGCCGTTGTTGCCATCGCCGTAAATTACCCGGCCCAGGGGCCGGGCTCCCTTCAGGAAAGTGCGGCCGCCGTGGTTTTCAAAACCAATCACCGGCCGGTCCGTACCTAACTCCTCCACCTGGATGGCAATATTACCCTTCAAGCGCTTGTTCCCGGCTTCGGTATAGGCAGCAAAAAGGCCTACGCCGGGTAATGTTTCCCCTGTACTGGTGCGGTAATACTCGCCGAGGAGCTGGTAGCCGCCGCAGATGGCCATCAGGGCGGCGCCTGCTTCTACCGCCTCTTTGAGCCAGGGACCTTTAGCAACTAAATCGGCACTGGCCACCCCCTGCTCCTGGTCGGGTCCGCCACCCAGGAAGAAAAGGTCATAGTCCTTCGGGTCCAGCTTATCCCCCAGGGAGATCCGGGTCACTTCCACCTCAATACCCCGCCACTCGGCCCGGCGGCGAAGGATTAAGACATTACCCCGGTCGCCGTAGAGGTTAAGGAGTTCCGGATAGAGATGGCAGAGGCGTAACTTCACTGACAGCCCCCCTTGCTTTCAGGATGCGGCGGTAAAGGGCCAGGTTGGTATAGGTACAGAGAATCAGGCCTTCGTCGACTGGTTCTCCCAGTAAAAAGTCGACGCTTTCTTCCTGGTCGGGGATAACCTTCAGGTCCGCCTCTTTTACCCCCTGGTATTTGAGACAAATGGCCATATCGCCGGCCCGGAGGCCGGCGCAGATAATCCGGTTGTAAGGAGCCTGTAACAAGGGACTGACATCGGCATCCCACAGCCAGGAGACGTCGCGGCCGTCGGCGGCCAGGTCATTGATGGCCAGGAGATAAGTCGCTTTCCCGCGGCCGGCAGTCAGGGTTTTTAAGGCCACGCTCAAGCCGGTAGGATTTTTTACTAACATCAGGGTCAATCGTTTATCCCTGAGGCTAAAAGTTTCAGCCCGGCCCTGGCCCGGGAGGAAGGTCGCCACCACCCAGGCAATGGTTACCGGGTCAATCTTTAATAGCAGGGCGGCACTGGCAGCGGCCAGGACATTATAGACATTATAAATCCCCGGCATAGGGGTCCGGAGGACCAGTTTTCCGGCCGGGTAAACCAGGTCAAACCGGGCGCCCGCGGAACTTAGCTCTAATTCCCGGGCTTCATAATCGGCCGGGGGGCGGCTGTAGGAACACTGCGGGCAGTAATAATTCCCCAGGTGGCTGTAATGGTAGAAATTAAACTGGAGGGGCCGGCGGCAGCGGGGACAGATATGGCCCTCCAGGACTTCACTGGTTGTCGCCTGGCTCCAGGGGGTCCGGGCCAGGCCAAAATAATGGACATTCTCCCTTACCTGGCTTAAAGAGGTTACCAGGGAATCATCGGCGTTGAGCATCAGGGTAGCCGCCGGGATGGCTGCCAGGGCGCGGCTGATGGCCGCTGCCAGCTGTTCCAGCTCATGGTAGCGGTCCAGCTGATCCCGCAATAAATTCGTAATAATCACCATATCGGCCTTGACCTGCCGGGTAACCAGGCCCAGGGTGCCTTCATCTACTTCCAGGACAGCAACTTCCCCCCGCCGGGCAAGGAGGGCCGTGGCCACGCCGGCTGGCATATTGGCCCCCTCGCTATTATGAACCACCTTTAACCCGGCGGCCCGTAAAATACTCGCCAGGAGGTTGGTGGTCGTCGTTTTGCCGTTGGTCCCGGTAACGATAATAACTTTTTCATACCTGGATGTTATACGGCCCATTAACTGCGGGTCAATCTTCAAGGCTAGATAGCCCGGCAGGGAGGTACCCCCTCGCTTCAACCAGCGGGATACCAGGGCAACCAGCCGACCAGTCCAGATAGCCAGGAAAGTGCGGAACATCTTTTCAACCACCTCTAGCCCGTTGCGGCCCGGGAACGGTGCAGGCGGCGGCTGAGGATATTTAGAAACATGGCCAGTTCCTCCATGCGCAACAACCACGTCAGGCCGCCGTAACTTAAAATCCCCAGGGTAATCAGCAGGGCCAGTTCCAGTCCCTCCCGTACCAGGCGGGGCCAGGTTACCGGTAGCAAAAGATGGCCGGCTGCCAGGGTCAGGAGAAGGCCCATGACCAGAGCTGCCAGGAGACTTTTCATAGCAGTTTGCAGCAACCGGCGACCTTCCAGGGAGGTTTGCACCTTGCGCCGCAGGTAATAGAGCAGCAGGGCGACGTTGACGCAACCGGCCAGGGAGTAGGCCAGGGCCAGGCCGCGGATACCAAAGGCCGGTCCCAGGGTAAAGTTCAAGGCGGTACCTGCTGCCAGGGTAACCAGGCCAATCTTCAGGGGGGTTACCGTATCCTGGGTGGCATAGAAGGCCCGGCTCAAGATCTCATAGGCACCATAGGCCGTTATCCCCAGGGAATAAAAGACCAGGGCTTCGGTAGTGGCCAGGGTGTCGGCACTGGTAAAGCGGCCATGCTGGAAGAGGACCCTGACCACCGGTTGCCCCAGGGCAATTAGACCTACCGTGGCCGGGATGGAGATGAAGACCACGGCCCTTAAAGAGCCCGCCAGGTAACGGGTAAAGGAACTATAATCCCCCTCCATGGCAATACGGGTCAGGGCCGGCAGAAGGGCAATCCCCATGGATGAGGCGAAGAGGATGGGCACCAGCACCACCCGGCTGGAGATGGTCAGGGCATTAATGGAACCCCGGGGCAGGTAGGAGGCAATGAAAGTCTGGTTAAAGAAAAGGTTTAACTGGGCAATGGAAAGGCCAATGGTTACCGGCAGCATTAGTTTAAAAATCCTACGGATGCCTGGGTTCTTAAGG
Organism: Moorella glycerini; assembly: GCF_009735625.1. Taxonomy (NCBI): domain Bacteria; kingdom Bacillati; phylum Bacillota; class Clostridia; order Neomoorellales; family Neomoorellaceae; genus Neomoorella; species Neomoorella glycerini. Next base: position 2,486,680 of record NZ_CP046244.1, read on the forward strand.
TCCAGGACCAGCCGGTAGCGGGGCTTAAGGTGCCATACCCCCCAGACCTGCACCAGGAAATTCAGGGCCGCGCCAATCAGGGTAGAAATGGCAAAGGCGGCGATGCTGTATTTACCGGCCAGGGCGAGGCCAAAAACGATAATGGCAGCGTTATATACCAGGGGGCCAATGGCCGTCCCTATAAAGGACTGGTAGGCGTACTCTGTCCCCATTAAGACCCCATTCAGGCAGTGAAAAAGGATGGCCAGGAGGACAATCCGGGTCAGATAGGCGGTATAAGCTACTTGCTCAGCCTCAAAGCCCGGGGCTATCAGGTGTACCAGCCAGGGAGCCCAGATCATCCCCAGGATTACGGCTACTCCTACCAGGGTCAGGACCAGATTAAAGGCAATGCTTACTGTTTGCCAGACGGCATCTTCATTCTCTTCCGCCAGGTAACTGGCCAGTACCGGGATAAAGGCCGAGCTAACCCCGCCGCCCACCAGAATTAAATAGATGGTATCCGGGATAACAAAGGAGGTATTGAGCATGTCGGTCAGCTGGTTCTGGCCAAACAGGGCGGAAATAGCTGTATTGCGTAAAAAACCAAGAATCCGTGACACGCCGGCAGCCAGGCTCATGATAGCTACTGAGCGGGCCAGTCCCATTGTCCCTTGTTCTGCCACTTTTACGCTTCCTTTTTATTTTGCATTGTTGACACACTACCTGTATTTTAATCCTTTGGGATATAAAAAGGAAGCCTTAGGGTGACAGAATGTATAACGGAAAGGGAAGGCACGTTGACAGAGCGTACTCCCTGGAGGAAAAGGGATTTCCGGCCAGACTGGTTAAATAATTTACCCGGGAGGGGGACATAATAACTTTCGACCCAAACTATCTTTTTCAGGAGGAGATTTTTATGGCGGCCCAGTACGGCGCCCATGAAGTAATGGAAATCCATGAAGTTTTGAGCGACACTATCGATGGGATCAATCAATTCCAGTTGTACCGCCCCCACGTCAAAGACCACCAGCTCCGTTCTATCCTGGACAAACAGCTGCAATTTATGACCCAGGAGTACAATAACATGGTTCAAGCCATCAACCAGCGCGGTATCACCCAGGCGGTGCCTTACCGCGTACCCCGAACGGCTACCCCGGTTTACGGCTTAAATAACCCGGAAACCCAAATGCCGAATACCTCTATTCACGACATGGATGACCGGGATGTAGCCAGCGGCATGCTGGGATGCCATAAGGCTTCAGCAGCCTTTAGAATGATGGCTTCCTTAGAATGTGCTGACCTGGAACTGCGGCGCATGATCCAGCAGGGGGCCATTAACTGCGCCGAGCAGGCTTATGAAGTATGGCAGTACATGAATCAAAAAGGCTATTACCAGGTACCGACCATGAAGGACGTAACGACAAGCACCATGATTAATACTTACAGCCCGGCCGGTATAGGCCAGATAAGGCAGTATCAGTAATAAACCGCGCTATTCTGGGCGCAACCGCTGTCCCCTTAGACATGCAAAAACGCCCCGCCTGCTAGTAGTAGGCAGGGCTTTTTTATTTCCAGTAGATTTCTAAGTCAATACTGACTTCTCCATGGAGCTTATAACCCAACTTTGACACCGCCCCTTAAAAATCAAGGGGTCCATAGGGACAATTGTCACTACAACCCCTTTCTGGGGCTCTTAGTGGCTACCTGAAGGTTAAAATTTTAGGTGGAAGTGGAAGGCCCAAAATTTTTAACAATTCACTCTGGCTTTGTCCGGGCTGGGTGATACTATAAATCCGCTTATCAAGAAACTGCTGGTCAACAGCCTTTATCTCTTCTAATAATTCCAGGATACGGCGGCCGCTTTTATGGGCAACCTTCCAGCGGCGTAACTCTCTTTCTTGACTTTCAGGATCAGGGATTTGTTTCGCCTTAAAAATCTCATCTTCAATATATCGGCGATGTATCACCTCCAGCCATTTTTCAAAGAGATAAGCCAGCACACATATAAAGATGTGTCCCTTAACCCGACTTTCGTTGTAGTGGTAGATAGGCCTCAAGCGAATGAAGTCCTTGATATGGCGAAAGGCGGTTTCTACCTGGAGCAGGTTTTTATAGGCGGCAATTACCTCCTCAGCTGGCAGGTCAGCATTAGTCTGGATTAAAAATTTGCCGTCCCGCAAAGCCTCTTTAGCCAGAGCCGGCTCATTAATTTCAAAGTTGAAAGACTTGCCGTCATAAGTAATATCAAAAATTGGAGCAAGGCCCTTCTTGTTAAGGATAGCAGCTGCTTTAAGCATGACTCCTTTTGTGGTAGGCTTGCGCCCCCGCCGCGGGGTTTCCCGGGCCAGCCTGTCTTTCAGCTCTTGCAATTTTATCCTGGCTTCTTCTATCGCTTTGACCCGAAATTCATAATCCTCTTGGGCTTTGAGAGGATTGTGGCAAAGGATATAGCGAACCGGAGGCTCGAAGTTTTCCTTTTCTTCCTCTTCTCCCTCTACCAAGTTTTCTTTAGGGGGAGCCTGTACCTGCTCTGGTGGTACTTCCACATAAAAGAGGGGGTTATCGCCGTCTATTAGCTGGTATTCTTCGAGGTTTTGGTACCTGGCCAGTAGTTCATCGCTCACTTCCCGGCCGCGTTTATGAAAGCCCAGGATATAACGGAAGTTAGCCTCCTTGAGTTCTTCTAAATTATGACTGGTCAGCATACCCCGGTCGCCCACGAAAATACAGCTCTTGATGGCAAACTTTTGCTTAAGTTGTTCGATGGCGCCAGCCACGGTTACTTTATCAGGTATATTACCTTCAAATACCTGGTGGGCAATAGGCATGCCTTCCGGAGTCACCAGGAGGCCAATATTAATTTGCCGGCAGTCCGGCCGGTGGTCGCGGGAATAACCGAACCTGGCCAGGGGGCAATGGGTACCTTCAAAGTAGCTGCTGGTCAAGTCGTAAAACACCAGGTTAAGCTGATAACTCAAGAGATCCGTAAGCCGGTTGTACAAGTGGCGTTCCAGATAATCCTTCATTTCTTCCAGGACGTCAAGAGTACGGTAAAAATGATGCAACTCAGGCTGTTTCTCTTCCAGTTCCGGCAGGTAAATTTGCCTTAACCATTGGGATACTCCAAGCTTGCTTTTAGGAGCGATGAGGCGGTTTAAAATCATAATCTTGGTGCATAAGGCCACATCCATCTCTACTTGACGATTTTGGAGATAGTTTTTAAAGAAGGCGTCCAGGTCCAGTCGCTCCCAGAAAAAATTCACCACATAGGGGATACCATAATGCTTGGTGCCGAAGGTCTGGAGGTCCTTAACAGTGCCCAGCTCATCTTCCTTAAGGAATTCCCGCAGTTTATTAATAAGCCGCTGTATCTCTTCCTGGGAATACTGGTCGATGTTGCCTAAATGCCCAACCTGGCGCTGTTTTACCTTGCCTTTTTCCCGGTAGGATTCTACCAGGACCAGATAATGGTAGGTATGGCCGCCGCGCCTGGTAGTGATAATACGGGGGAACAAAGGGGCATCACCTCGGTTATCGTCATTACTATTATACCAAGAGATGCCCGGCGTGAAAATACTCTAAGGCAGATTTGTTTTCACTACGTTTTGCCGACTTCGGTAGAGAAAGATCGTTGATATTACTAGTCTTGGTGGTCTTTAAGCCCTTGAAATAGAAGTTTTAGTGTCAAAGTTGGGTTATAAACCCTTGCAAGCTTTTCCCGCCCGGTGTAAACTGTAACCAGTTCATCTAATCCAGTTATAATTAGAGGCGGGGCATCCCGCCCCAGCCAGATTCCTTGCAGGCCTCTGAGGCCTTTATCGTTGCGGAAAGTCTTTATTTATTCTTTAGATAAAAAGCATTATATCCCTTGATCTTAAGAACTTCTTAACATTTTCTCGATAATATCCTGAGACTCCTGGGGTATGCTATTCCTAAACCAAGAAACAACAGGCCTGGTTGTTTCGAGAAAAAAAGAAAGGGATGATGTAAGGTGACGAAGGGCAAAAAGATACTGGCTGCTGTGGCAGCCCCGCTGGTGCTGGGAGGATTCCTGGTGGCAACCCAGCCCGGGTCTTCCCTGGCAGCCGCAGGTACCCCGGTTCAGTCCACCCAGACTACTTATGGTCCAGGTTTAGGCTTGGGGTTGGGGCGAGCCCAGGGAGGGATGCTCGGTATACTCAGCAAAATCCTGGGCTTGGACCTGGCAGACTTAAGGGCCGAGCGCCAGGCCGGTAAATCCATAGCCGGGATTGCCGCTGAACACGGGATTAGTAAAGACCAGCTGGTAGACACGATAACGGCTGAACGGCAAAAGCTCCTGGATGAAAAGGTGGCCGCCGGCCAGATAACCCCGGAGCAGGCCAGTTACTGCCTGGAAAACATGAAGGAGAGGATTGGGCAGAACCTTGAACGGACGACAGTTGGTCCCAATGGCCAGGGCCGGGGCGGCTGGAAGGCCGGTGCCCCGGGCAATAGCGGAGCCCGCCAGGGGATGCAGGCCGGGCCAAGGGGGCGGGCCGGCCAGGGTGCAGGCTTTGGCCGCGGCCAGGCTAGCAGTCAACAGTAACCTGTACGGGTAGTTTTAACCATCCAGTTAAAGGTTTTCAGGAAGGTTCCCGTAGTTGTGTCTACCCAGGGGGATTACCCCCTGGGTATTCTTAAACCAGGAGAAATAAAGGAAAAACACTGCTGGTAGCGAAACAGTTAATAACATAGCCTCCCCGGGGAGGAAAAGGATGGATAAAAAGAAAATTTTAATCATCGAAGATGAAGAAAAAATAGCCACTATGATCCAGCAATATTTACTTAAGGAACAGTTTGCAGTCTTAATAGCTGCTGATGGAGTCATGGGGCTAAAAAAAGCGCGCCAGGAAAAGCCCGACCTGATTATTTTAGATTTAATGCTGCCGGGCTTGAGCGGTCTCGATGTCTGCCGGGAAATCAGGAAGGAAAGCCAGGTCCCTATCATCATGCTCACGGCTAAAGCTGAGGAAATAGACAAACTTTTAGGACTGGAGCTGGGAGCCGACGATTACATCACCAAGCCCTTCAGTTTAGCCGAGCTGGCGGCGCGTATCCGGGCCGTCTTGCGCCGTACCGGTGGCCAGGAACAGCCCAAAAATACGGTGCAGACCAGGGGCGATTTGACCATAGATTTTAGTGGCCTCCAGGTATACAAAAAGGGACAGCCCCTGAACCTTACTCCGACGGAATTTAATCTTTTATCTGTTTTGTTCCAGCATCCGGGCCGGGTGTACAGCCGGCTGCAGCTCCTGGATGCGGCCCTGGGCGAAGCATACCAGGGATATGAAAGGTCCATTGACACCCATATCAGCAACCTGCGCCGTAAAATCGAAGACGACCCGGCCAATCCGCGCTACATTCTCACCGTTTACGGTGTGGGGTATAAATTTGGCGAAGGATAGATTCCGGGCAGAAAAGGGTGAGCGGGTTGAAACTCAGGACCAGGTTAACCCTGGCCTTTATCATGGTAGTTCTCCTGGCGGTAGCGACCCTGGCGGTTGCCGTAGGCTGGGCCACCAGGACTTTCTTTCATGGGTACCTGGATGAGGTAGCCTGGAAACGCCAGCAGGTGTGGGCCGATTTTTTTACCGCTTATTACCGCGACAGAGGGGACTGGACCGGGGTCCAGGAGCTTTTTAATACCCCATGGCACGGCGGCCGGGGCCAGGGCATGGTCCGGGGGCAGGGTATGGGGCGGGGGCAGGGGTTGGGCTGGGGTCGGACCGGTTTAGAAAGGGTGATCCTGGCCGATAGCAGTAGCCTTGTTGTTGCTGATACTTATGGGCTCAGGTTAGGTGAAAGACTGTCCGAACAGGAATTGGCGCAGGGTACAGCGATTATCGTTAATGGCCAGAGGGTGGGTACCCTGTGGTTGACTACTACAACCCCACCGGGTGTCCTGTCCCAGGAAGACCTTTTTACCCGCTCCGTTACCGTGGCGATCATCCTGGCAGGTATAGCGGTATTAATCCTGGCCGGCCTGGCAGGCTTTTTCCTGGCCCGGCGGATAGCCGGGCCCTTGAGCAAACTTACAAAGGCAGTCCACAGGCTGGATGCCGGCGGCTGGGAACAGCGCCTGGTCCTAACCGGCGATGAAGAAATCGTCCAGCTGGTGACAGCCTTTAACGACATGGCTGCCCGGCTGGAAAAATATGAGGCCATGCGCCGCAACCTGGTTGCTGATGTGGCCCATGAACTGCGCACACCTCTAACCGTCCTGCGGGGTCAACTGGAATCCCTCCAGGCAGGAGCCCTGGAGGCAAAGCCGGAAGTAATAATGTCCTTGCATGATGAGATCCTGCGCCTCTCCCGGCTGGTTCATGATTTACAGGAACTGAGCCTGGCCGAAGCGAAAAAACTACCCCTGCACCAGGAAACTTTCAACCTGGTTGAGGCAGTGCAGAAGGTGTTGAATTTCTTCCAGGTTGAAGCTGAAGGTAAAAATATTACTCTAACCCTTAATGCTGAGGGACAGGAAATACAGGTAAAAGGGGACAGGGACCGCCTTACCCAGGTCTTAATTAACCTCCTGGGCAATGCCCTGCGTTATACGCCCCCGCAGGGCCAGGTAGGGGTAACCATCAAGGAGAAGTCCGGCGAAGTTAGCGTTTCAGTGGCTGATACCGGCCCGGGGATCGCAGCTGCCGATCTCCCCTATGTCTTTGAAAGGTTTTACCGGCCCGATAAGTCCCGGAGCAGGGCCCAGGGGGGAGCGGGGCTGGGCCTGGCCATTGCCAAAGGTTTCGTTGAAGCCCATGGGGGTAGAATCTGGGTCGAAAGCCAGCCTGGCCAGGGTACCAGGTTTACCTTTACCATTCCGGTTACCCGCCATATTATTCCTTCATAATTTCTCCATATATCCTATATTTAACACTCCTGGTTATAATTTATAAAAATTTGAGTTCCTTCCAACTTATCCATATCCATATATCCCGCCACTCCATTTCGCTATCATGCCGCTTTTTCGGGATATATTCGACTTTAAATCCTCAGCAGGCCGGAAAAGAGCACCAAAATATCACTGATGGATCACATCGTCCTGTTAGCCATCTTGACATCATTCAGAAGGCGTATTATAGTTAAGAAAACGGGGAAATTGGGGAAATTGTGGTTTATCTTATCGCCCATCGGCAACTTCTTATAAACCAACTATCCTGGGCGGAGGCGGTAGCGGAGCTACGGTCCCGGCAAGCCTCGAAGACCGTATCCTGACCTGAAAACATGCTTTATTTCGTTAAAATGATACCGCCCTTGACGGGGCCGGCACAGGGGGGTGATAATATTAATTGAGAGCAATAACTAACCTGGGGGAGGAAAATATAATGCGCATCACCCGGCGGCGCCTGGACTTCCTGCAAAAGATTAAACAGCTTTACGAAGCTACCAACTTGCCGGTGCATTACGCGCGGGTGGCCGAACTGCTGGGAGTCAGCAAGTGGAGCGCTTACGAGATGCTGAAAACATTGGAAAAGGAAGGTTTTTTGGCCAGCCAGTACGAAGTGAACCAGGGAGAAAAGTTTCCCGGCCGGGCGATGGTGCTGTTCGCGCCTACCCGCCTGGCTGAGGCGGTGCTGTCAGGGAAAACCCTGGAGGAGAAGGTTCCTGTTAAGGAATGGCGGCAAGTTAAAGAACGGTTGTTGTCCCTGTGCGAAGAACTGAAAAAGAACAATCCCAGGGAATTGATCGAACAACTGATGGCGGAACTGCCCGGCCTGGAACGCCCTTTGATTTTCAGCGCGTACATGATCGCCTTTTTAATCGCGCAACTACAAACCCTCAGTGAAAAGAGCCTCGGACTGGTTAAAAGCATGGTGATGAATGCGACCAAGGCGGAAACGGGACTGGCCATGTTTGCCGGCGCCGCCATGGGCAGTATGCTGAAAACAGCCCCCCAGTTTCCGCTGCTGTCCCAGATGACCGGCCATCTGGCCAGATTCCAGGGGAATCTGGCCAAGCTCAGCCAATCCGAACAGGCCCTGCTTATGGATTTCCTGGAAGAGATGTGGGAAAAAGCCACTTAATTCTCTTGGCAAGATATTTGGGGATATAGGGGATATTTGGGTTACCTGATGAGGGATTGCACAGATATTAGCATTACAAAAATTGAGGAGGAGTAACACATGAAAGAATTGGTACGCAAGGCCTTTGCCCTGGGTTGGGGAGCCATAGCCTTAACCAGGGAAGCGGCGGAAAAATTGGTGGACGAACTGGTGAAGAAAGGGGAAATGGGGCAGGAAGAGGCCAGGGAACTGGTAAATGACCTGCTGGAACGGGGTAAAAAAGAGCGGGAAGAGGTACAAAAAGTCATCCGCCAGGAAATGGAGCGGGTGCTGGGTGAATTAAACCTGCCCTCCCGGGACGACCTGTTGCGGCTGGAAGAAAAGGTAGACCGGCTGCTACAGCGGGGTGAGGAGAAGTAGGTGAGCCGCCATAGTTAAGAGGGATTATCAAAATTTGCACCAGGATAAATTGAAAAGTCTCGCTTTATACTTCTTGTTGCCCCGTCCGGGAGCTATTACAGGCGGCGCGATCTACTTCTGGGGTGGCATTGCCTATGGGGTAGCCCAGAGCCACCACTTTTCGGTAGTTGATATCGCCGTTGCCTGGTTGGGAACCGAGTTTCTGGTCAATCAAGCCAAATACTGGCTTAACGACTATAAAGATGCCGCAAGCGATCGGCTTCACCCACGGAAAAGGGAGCGAGCTGCGGCGGGCGGGGATTTGCCGGTAAAGTGGTTGCCCGCCCTGGCTGCTCTACGTATGATAACCGGGATCATTTTTTTGCTTTGGCACCAGCCTAAGATGCTGCCCCTGGCGCTGCTTTTGCCGGCAATCCAGCTTTGGTACGACACCGTCAAAAGGCTGCCGCTGCTTAACGCCGGGGTGGCAGCCAGCGGTTCCGTGGTCAGGTTTGCCGCCGGGTTATGCGCCATAACGGGAGTGTGGCCGCTGTTTTTCCCCTGCCTCCTCGTCTACTGCCAGCGCCTGGCAATATACGTTGCCTCTTACAGCGCGGAGGGGCGTTACCTCTTGCGTTACGGTAAAACGCCCGGTAAAGAATATACCCTCTTCTACGCGCAACACCCTTACCTGGAAAAACTGGCGGTGGCGTTATTCTTAGGGCTGCTCGTCTTTGCTCTGGGGCGGTCTATTCCCGGTGGGATCATTATTATCGGTATCGTGGTGGTCTTTTTGGGCGTACTTTACTACCGGATTAACGGGCCGGGGGACAGGGTCTACTGGCAGGGCTGGAAACTCCTGTGGGCTACTTGCGCCTTCGTATCCAGACAGCTGTCGGAGCAATTCAGATTAAAGTACCGGCAAAGATTTCTTTCCCAAAGGAGGCTCCTGTGCCTCAGAGATGGTTGATTCCGGTTTGTAGTTGAAGTTTTGGTAGAACTGCCTGAGCGATGTGCCGTCCTAAGTGACGACAATCGCTCAACTTTTGGCAGGCCTACCGGAGATATGAGGGGGAATTACGCCTCCCCCTAGATAATGAGGATTCTAACTAATGAAAATACGAAAGCATTTGAGAGCGGGAACAGTCTATAACCCGGGCAGCGGCCGGGGCTATTCGGTCCCGGAGGTAATCAAGGCGGCAGAAAAGGTGATACGGCCGCTGCGGAGAGGGCGGCCGGGGAAAATAGGGTGGGTACTTAAATATAGCTTTATGGTCGCTGCGTTCATTAAACGGAGTGGGTACGGCGATGGTACGGTGATGTTCGTCTTAACCGGTTAAGTGCAATTTAAAAGGCCGGGTATAAGACCCCGGGGCGCCGGTGAGGGTGTGGCCGTCTGCCGCCGCAGGTTACGGGAAGAGGCTAAAAGAAAAATCATCCGGCAGGTAAATGATAAAAGTTGCAGCTAAAGGATAGCAGGAAAAAATCTGACGGTAGCGAAATAGATGCTTAACAGGTATCAGGCAGATGAATTATAGGCTAATTATCGTCCTTCAGGGCCAGGTCCTGCGGCACCTGGATCATTCATGAGGCCCGTAAACCTGAACACGATTATGATCATAGCCATTAAGAGAGGTGTTCTCTATCGACGGCTACCAGGTTTACCGGCATGTTTGCCCGCGCAACTGCTTCTGCAGTTGCGGCCTCCTTTCCTATGTCCGTCACGGGCGGCTGGAAAAAGTAGCGGGTGATCCCCGGCACGGTTTCAACCAGGGCCGGCTTTGCGCCAAAGGCTATGCTTATGTTCAGCGGGTCTACTCACCCGAACGTGTGGTTTTTCCCCTGCGCCAGGTACCCCGGGGTTCAGGCAACTGGGAGCGTATTTCTTGGGACGAGGCTTTAGATATAATTGCCAGGAAAATTTTAGAGATTAAGGGTAGATATAATTCCCTTTTGCCGGTAGCGCTTTATGCTCATTATGGTAATATCGGCCTGTTGCACCAGGCCGTGGAAGGTTTTTTCGATGCACTGGGGTATATAAGTAAAATTAATGGTAATTTGTGCTGGTCTGCCGGTTTAGAGGCCAACCTATTAGATATGGGCACCAATTGCCAGCCCGATCCGGAAACAATGGCAGCTGCCCGGACGATTGTAGTTTGGGGGGCTAACCCGGCGTGGACAGCCCTGCATCAAATGCATATTATCGAAGCGGCCCGGCGACAGGGAGCTCTAATAGTAGTTATCGATCCGGTGTTAACGTCGACTGCTGCCCGGGCTGATGTCCATATCAGGATTAAACCGGGCGGCGATGGGGCCCTGGCCCTGGGTGTGGCCAAATATTTAATAGAGCAGGATTGGTGTGATCAGGAATTTATCGCCAACCGCGTTGCCGGATGGGATGAGTTCCTAACCTATCTCCAGCAGGAAATAGATTATGAAAAAGTTTGCCGGCTGGCCGGAGTAACAAGAGAGCAAATCGGCCTGCTGGCAGAACTTTTATCCCAGCGCCGTCCTGCGGTTATCTGGAAAGGTATGGGATTGCAACGTTATAGTAATGGCGGGCAAAATGTAAGGGCCATCAACGCCCTGGCTGCCATTACCGGCAACCTGGGTCAGTATGGCGGGGGGTTATACTATGCCAGCCTGCAGAACTGGGATTTATTCAATTATCATGCCCGCAACTGGTCACCCCCGGCGAATATGCAAGGCATTCCGGCCCCCGGGGGTGGTTTTACCCACCGGTTTTTAAACATCAACAGGACAGGGCGGGAATTATTGGCAGCTGCTGATCCGCCGGTCAGGTTTTTATGGCTGGCGCGCAGCAACCCCTTTTCCCAAGGCACAGACCTGGCCCTTATGGAAAAAGCAATCAAAGACATGGAAATGGTGGTCCTGGTTGATCAGTTTCTAACCCCTACTGCTGCTATAGCTGATATATTTTTGCCCTGTACCACCCAGTTTGAAGAATGGGATATTGTTATCAGTTACTGGCACTCCTGGGTGGCAATTAATCAGCCGGCCATTGACCCGGTAGGGGAGAGCAGGTCGGATTTGCGAATTGCCTGGGCCTTATCTCACCGGCTTAATGATCTCTCGCCAGGGTGTTGCCGCTTTCCTGCTGGCGGAGAAGAAGAGGAATGGGTGGCAGCAGAGTTCAACCCCAGGGTCTACAAGTTGCTGGGCATCAGGGATTATCGGGAACTCCTAGCCGGACCCCGTAAGCTGCAGATATTACCTCCACCCTGGCAAAACGGCCCTTTCCCCACTCCGTCAGGGAAATACGAGCTATATTCCGCTCAGGCCGGGGATTTGGGTTTGCCAGCTTTACCGGAATTCAAGCCTCCTTTATCTCCTCCTCCTGCTTATCCCTATCGTCTTCTCACGCCTCACATGCAGGCCAGCAATAATTCCCAGTTTTATAACCTCTCCTGGCTTGCAGTCGGCAGCCAGGAGCCAGTCCTGCGCCTGCATCCAGAAGTGGCGGCCAGAGTAGGGCTTAAAGACGGCGGCAAGGTCCGTGTCTATAATAGCCAGGGGGAAATAATACTACCGGCCAGGATAACGGCGACTGTCCCGCCGGATATAGTAGTATGTTACCAGGGCGGAATGGGAAAAGCCGTGAATCGCCTGCTGGGGAATGTAAGTACCGATATGGGGTCCTGGGCGACGGGAGCTCCGGCGCCGGCTTTCTTTGATACCTTTGTCAATATTGTCCCTTTATAGAAGGAGTAAAAGTTGATTAACATGAAAATATTCCTTTTCCAGGTAGACCGGTGCCTGGGCTGTCGCAGTTGTGAACTGGCCTGCAAGAATGAGTATCATTTAGGTGAACGGCAGCTTTTCCGCCGGGTACAGGAAATAGAGCGCCAGACAACTCAAGGGTTAGTGGTGTATTATCTTTCCCTGGCCTGCAACCATTGCGAACATCCTGAATGCTTCCGGGTGTGCCCTAACAGGACCTACCGGAAAAGAAGGGACGGGGTGGTCCTGCACGAAACAGGAAGATGCGATGGCTGCGGGCGCTGTGTCCAGGCCTGTCCCTACGGAGCTCCCCAGTATGATGAACATAAAGGGAAAGTTGATAAGTGCAACCTTTGTTATTCTAGGGTAGATGCCGGCCTGTTACCGGTTTGCGTTGAAGCCTGCCCTGTCGGTGCTTTGCATTTGGTGACAGCAGGCGAGGCAATTTTGGCAGATAGTGTCCAAGAGGTGCCGGGCTTTCCTGAACCCCATCTTACCGGTCCTTCCATACGCTTTATTCTTTCGGGACCGTTCAAAATTATGTTAAAAAAGACAACCAATTAACCCGGAGCATTGTCAGATCTGCTATGAGGAAGGAGGGGGGATATGCCGAAACAATTATTATCCAGCTTGTTGGTGACCATAGCCCGGAATGAAGGCTTAACGGCCCTGGCCAGGCTGCTGGCAGAATACTTCCGCAACCCGGTAATAATTACCGACGCCATCTATCGCATCCTGACCGCCCAGTCTTTTGCCGCCGGTTCTTGCCCCTTTCATGACTACCTGCCTTTACCTGTTAATTCCCGGCAACGCTGGCCGGAAATAAAGGGGAAGATCAACCGGGGAACTTTATCTGCCGCAGAGCACCCGCCTACTCCGTATATTGCCGTAGCTTTAGGCGAGGAAAAACTGGAAGGTTTTATCTTTGTCCTGGAAGTCGTCAATAGCTGGCACGACAACTTAAATGGCGCTCTACTGGAAGCGGCCCTGCCGATAGTGATCGAGATTAAAAAAGAACAAGCGCTCCTGGAGATAGAGCAGAAATATAAAAGGGAGTTTGTCCTGGAAATACTCTACAATAACTTTGAAGACTATGAGACAATCGTTAACAGGGGAAAAGCCTGGGGATGGAATCTGGCTGAACCCTGGGCTTTAATGGTCCTGCAAGGGGACGAAGAAACAAATTGCCCCGCCGGCCGGGAAAACTTGGCTCGCCTCTATAAGATAATTGCTTCATTTTTAGAGAAAAGGGGAGCCATAACCATAGACAACAAAAACCAGATGATAGTCCTGGTGCCTTACCGGCGGGAACAGGATAAAGCCCAAATAAAAACGATGCTGGCAAACCTGGTGGCCCAACTCCGTAATCAGGTTAAAAAACGTTTCCCTGATACATCTTTTTCGGTGGGTATTGCTGATTTTTACGCCAGCGTTACCGAATTGTACCGCGCTTTTCAAGAGGCGAAAACGGCCTTAAAGCTGGGAACCCTATTTAAAGGCGGGGAAAGCCTCACTTATTTTTCCGAACTCGGCATTATCCGCCTGCTCTACAAAATGGGTGAACTGGAGTTACGCGATTACTGGCAGAGCATCCTGGGACCCTTAAGGGAATATGATCGCCAGCACGAATCGGAACTCCTGGCAACCCTCAAAATTTATTTCCGTTGTGACGGTGACCAGCAGGAAACAGCTCGCCGCCTGTTTATTCATCCCAATACCCTCAAATATCGTTTAAAAAAGATCGAAGAAATCACAGCCTTGAACCTTAATAAAGTGGAAGCCATGGTTAACCTCTACCTGGCCCTCCAGGTGATGCATCTCCAAACCGCACCTTGAAGGTTACTCCATTGGGGGCGCTTGTTGTCTTCAGGGACAGTAGGCGCCTCTTTTATTTTGTCCATAACCATAAAGGTAAATCGAGAAGGCAGCGAGAAATACGTGAAAGAAATCCCATGGAGGAGGGGATATGAACCGTATGAGTACCAATTTTAAACTTTCGCGGCGCAGCTTTTTAAAGGGCACGGCGGCGGTGGCTGCCGCAGCAGGCGCCGGCTGGGCCGGGTTAAAGGCACCTGGATGGTTGCAACCTGCTACCGCGGCACCGCCCGGGGTGCAAGAAAAGGTAGTACGAACCATTTGTTCGCCTAACTGCTGGCAGACGTGTAATCATTTAGTTACCGTGCGGGATGGCAGAGTAGTGAAGACGGCCCCGGCACCCATGCCCGATCGGGAATACGACCGCATCTGCCTGCGGGGCCTGAGCCACATCCAGCGCATTTACCACCCGGACAGGTTGAAGTACCCCATGCGCCGGACCGGTGCGAGGGGGGAAGGGAAATGGGAGCGCATCAGCTGGGACCAGGCATTTAATATGATTGCCGATAAGTTTAAAGAATTGCGCAGCCAGTACGGGCCCCAGGCCGTTGCAGTTGTCCACCAATCGGGCAACTACGGTGTCTTAAATGGCGGTTACGCTGGTGCTTACCGCTTTGCCGGTATCCTGGAAAGTGTCCTGGCCTCAGGCAGTGTGGACCAGGCTATTCCTACGGGATTTGCTGCCGCCCTGGGGATGGGGATCTTCGACGCTTATTCTAACGAATGCGCCGATTGGGTTAATGCCAGGACCATTATTTTGTGGGGCAGCGCCTGTGCCGAGTCGCAAATCAACGAATGGCATTTTATCCAGGAAGCGGTGGAAAAGGGCGCCCACCTGGTGGTAATTGACCCCATATATACGACTACGGCGCAAAAGGCCCGGACCTGGGTCAACCTGCGCCCGGGTAGCGACACGGCCTTTGCCCTGGGGATGCTCAATATAATTATCAGTAATAAATTATATGATGCGGATTATGCCTTAAACAATACCTGCGCGCCTTTCCTGGTGAGGGAAGATACCAGGCTTTTTGTCCGGGAAAAGGAAAAACCCCTCGTTTGGGATACGGTTACCAGCCGGGCCGTCCCCTTCGATACGCCGGGAATAAAACCTGCTTTAGAAGGCGATTTTGCTGTTAGCGGTGTTAAATGCCGGACGGTATTTGCTAGATTAAAGGAAAACGTTCGTGATTACACTCCGGAGAAGGTGGCAGAACTTACTGGTGTTAAGGCAGAACTGGTCACCCGAGTAGCCACTTTGCTGGCGACCAATCGTCCGGGAGGTATCAAATTCGGTTTTGGCGCCGACCGTTATCACCACGCCGATCTCCTGGGCCAGGCCCTGATTACCCTCCTGGGCCTGACAGGGAACATCGGCAAGTCGGGTAATATTTTAGGCATGTTCTTCGCCGGCTTCGATCCCATGGTGTATAATGCCGGCTGGCTTTTCCCGGCCGGGACCTTTCCCAAGGTTTTGCCTCTCATCCAGCTCCAGGACACCATTATCAAACAGAACCCTTACCCCATAAAAGCCCTCTATATTACCTGCTCCAACCTGCTGGTGCAGACAACGGAGCGTAATAAATGGCTCAAAGAGGTCTGGCCTAAAGTGGATTTCGTTGTTGCTGTCGACCAGTTCTTTAATAATACCTTAAATTATGCCGACCTGATCTTGCCGGCGGCCCATTACTATGAAACAGAAGAAGTCGTCCTTGCCGGTGACGTTCCCTATATCATGTACCGCCAGAAGGCTGTTGACCCCGTGGGGGAGGCAAAACCTGATTGGGAGATTTATAAAGGGATAGCTTCCCGGCTCGGTTTTAGTCAATACTTCGGTACCATCGAAGAAGAGTCGGCGAAGTGGCTGGATGTGCCTCTTTTACGCCAGCAGGGAATTACCTACCAGCGCTTACGGCAAGAACAGGCCATCCGCTTCCTGCCCAAACCCTATATACCCTGGCAGGATGGCAAATTCAAAACGCCTACCGGCCGGCTGGAGTTTTACCTGGAAAAGAAGGTTAAGGAAGGGGAGGAACTGCCGGTCTTCAAGTGGCCCCTGGAGGCGGGACCGGATAACCCCCTGGCGGCCAAATATCCTTTAACTCTGATTACCCGCCATGAAAAATTCCGCATCCATTCCCAGTATGAAAATCAACCCTGGCTGCGGGAATTAAATCCTGAACCGGTAGCAGATTTGAATCCTGGCGAGGCGCAAAAACGGGGTATTGCCGACGGCGCCATGGTAGAGGTATTTAACGACCGTGGTCATGTAGTTTTAAAATGCCGTTATAATGAAGCCATTCCTCCCGGAGTGGTGCATATCCAGCAGGGCTGGTGGTATTACCCGGCAGGCCACCACCAGGAATTGACCCATGCTAATTTTAAAGCCAATACCTTGAATTACTCGTTTTTCGATGTAAGGGTAGATGTGAAAAAAGCTTAAGGGAGGTGGAGCCGGATGGCTAAAAAATATGGCATGGTTATTGATCTTAAACGCTGCATAGGCTGTCATACCTGCGCCGTCGCCTGCAAGTTAGAAAATAATGTACCCATGGGTATGTTCTGGAACCGGGTTTTAACCAGGGAGGCCAGCAGTATAGACCTGCCCCAGGGGAACTACCCTAATCTTAGCCGCGAATACCTGCCGGTAGCCTGCCAGCACTGCGAAAATGCGCCCTGCGTCAAGGTATGCCCGGTAGGGGCGACTTATAAAGACCCTGAGGGGCGGGTCCTGATCAACTACGAGCGCTGTATCGGCTGCCGTTACTGCATGACCGCCTGCCCTTATAATGCCCGGGTTTTCAACTGGCAGGAACCGGTGCGCATTCCTGCTCACGATTACGGTTCAGCCGGTGTGCCCCAAAGAAAACGCGGGATAGTAGAGAAGTGTTCCTTTTGCGAGCAACTGGTCAATGCGGGCGGGGAACCCTTTTGCGTCACCTGCTGCCCGGCCAGGGCACGGAAATTTGGCGATCTTAATGATCCAGACAGTGAGGTGGCCCGCCTCATCAGGGAACGACATGGCGAGCGGCTTTTAGAAGATAGGGGCACAAAACCCCAGGTTTATTATTTGCGTTAGCAAGGGGGGAAAGACATGAACAAGCAAAGATACTACTTCTGGCTTGGTGTTTTACTGCTCTTGTCCCTGGGTGGCCTGCTAGCCTGGATCTATCAAGTGGCTAACGGCCTGGTTGTCACCGGGATGCGAAACATCGTTTCGTGGGGCTTGTATATTAGTGCTTTCATGTTTCTTGTCGGCTTATCGGCTGGTGGTTTGATTGTTTCTTCCTCAGCTACGGTTTTCAACATCCGCCAGTTCAAGCCCGCCGCCAAACCGGCGATATTGCTTTCCGCCGTATGTATAATCATGGCCGTCATGTTTATTTTTGTTGATCTCGGCCGGCCGGACCGTTTTTTCAACCTCTTGCTCACGCCCAAATTTAATTCACCCCTCATCTGGGATGTGGTGGTAATAGCAGTTTACCTGGCAATTTCCCTCTATTACCTGTGGTTAACTTCCCGCCCCAAACTCGAAGAAAACAGGTACCGCGTCATCTCTGCCCTGGCCCTGCCGGTAGCTATCCTGGTGCACTCGGTAACCGCCTGGATTTTCGGCCTGCAAATTGCCCGGCCAACCTGGCACAGCGCTTTGCTGGCGCCCCTTTTTGTCGTATCCGCCCTGGATTCGGGCCTGGCCCTTTTGCTGGTGGTTTTAATCATCCTGGATCGGCTGGGATGGTATAAGCTGGAGAAGGAACTCCTGGCCACCCTGGGCGGCCTGCTGGCAGTATTGATTGCCGTAGATGTGTTTTTCATCTTTTCCGAGGTGCTTACCGCCCTCTACCCGGCCGAAGAACGTTTGATGAAGTATATCAATCTGCTGCTGATCGGTAGCCTGGCTCCCTTTTTCTGGGGAGAAATTGTCCTGGCGGCAGTTCCTTTCCTGATTCTCGTTTTTCGTTCCAACCGGGAGAGAAAGAGCCTGGTGGGCCTGGCGGCTTCCCTGGTGGTGGTCGGGGTGTTCTGCAAGCGCATCTGGTTGCTCTTTTCGGCCCTGATGCTGCCCCTCATCCCTTACGGCCCGGGCGTTACCCTGGGCAGCTATGCCCTGCCGCCAGGTGAATTCAGCCGTTACTACCCCAGGGTCTGGTCGACGGCCGGCCAGTATGTGCCTACCTGGGTGGAACTGCTGATCTTTACTGGCATCTTTGCCTTTGGCGCTTTGCTTTATATTCTCGCAGCCAGGATTATCCTGGCCGAGGGTCCCGGGGAGCAAAAAGCTCCTGTAACCGGCGATGAGCTTAAAGTTATAGCTTAATTATTAACGGCAGGGGCAACCCGGATCGGGTTGTCCCTTAAATTTGTCATTGCTTGAGCCATGAAAAAGCTGGGCTAAATTGGCTCTTTATTTTCAAATATAGGCAAGCATTTGTCTTTTAACTTTTCCGTGGTGGGAGCGAAGCGGAGACAATTGTCATGGATAATGCCCGTGTAAGCCCTATAGATGCCACATTGTTCCATATTAGCAAAACTCTAGCCTGGACGGTGGTAAAATTTAATTTTTACTAAGGTGACCATCAAAAGACGTTATACACGTACAATATTATGATTAGTCTTTTTCACCACCTTAGCAGTAACTCCCGTGTCTTTCGGCGAATAGCAGGCGAATAGCAAAAGTTGGGTAGAAAACCATCAGGGGGTTAACTATGCTAGCCATTGTCAATTCCGTCGTCCTCGTAGGCCTGGAGGGGCACAGGGTCAGGGTAGAAGTCGATATCAGCAACGGCCTGCCGGTTTGTGAGAGTGTTGGTCGAATTATATACACCAAAAGTCTACAATCGTAGGCTAGTTTTTTAAATAAAAATAAGCTATCTCATGGGAAATTAATTCTAGCTAAACTATGCAATGCAATACAATACTTTTCGATACGTCGTCCACCGATGCTTAGGAAATCAACTTATGTTAAAGGACAGTGAAAATGTCACCCCAAAAACACCTTAACGGGACAGAGAAAATGTCACCCCCCTTGACTGGCAGGTAAGAGATTATTGTGGGGTAAAGGAATCGCTTTTTTAGCCGGGTTGATGGGCATACGACGCCAGGGATGGTCTGGCGCTGGCTTATAAGCCCTACTTGCCGGGGCTTTCTTAGGCTCTTCAGCCATCACCTTTGGTGGCTGGGTAAGCTCCCGCAATAAGTAGCGATTACCGCCATAGAGGGCGCTTAAAGAACCATCCAGGTGGGTTAGCACCTCCACATTAGCCCCCGGGCGCAAAACGACCACGGAGCCTTTCATATCTACCAACTGGTAGATATGGCAAGAATAGGAGAAGGAAGATCCGCGGGAAGCCTTGCGCTCTTGTCGTAAAGATAAAATTTGTTTTAATGTAGCCGGAGAAGGGCAAGGGCGTAAGCCGGTTCCGGGCAGGCTGGTGTAACGGCAAAACGCCGGTTAAACCTCTGGATAAAACCTGGCAGGAAGGCATTAGCCTCTTCCAGGGTGGAAATACCAGCCAGGCGGAGCTCAACCACCAGGCGGCCTTGTAGAGTGCCCCGGAGGCGCTCCACGCGCCCTTTAGCCTGGGAGGAGCAAGCGGGTATATGGTTAATACCCAGCTCGGCAATGGCCCGGGGGCGTTCACTTAAGCCCAGGACCTCAGCAGCCTGCCTGTTGGTAATCTTGCCTTTTATGACTTGTTCAATCACAAACACCTGCGCGACTCTTTGACACTCAAAAAGATTTCTCTTCCATAGTGACATTTTCTCAGTCCGCTTACACATAGAGCCATCAACCTATTGACATTATAGAAACGTGGAACTATAATAGTTCTAAAAGTTAATAAGTTGGATAAGCAAAGATGCTTACAAGACGATGAGGTTACCTGTTGTTAGAAGGCGGGTAACTTTTTTCGTAATTAAGTGTGGCTAAGCGAAGGTGCTACTGTGTGGGTTTTCAAGAAACCCGCTGGTAGCATTTTTTATATTAAAAATATATTGGATTTCGCTAGAGATTCCATATAAATAAATTGGCACTCATAATGGCATTTATAGTTACTGTTTTTGGGTTGTAAAATGATTTTAAGGATCCAGCACTTATTTATGTCCACTAAACTTATCCTTAGTATTTGCGATGATTATTGTTATCCCAACTTTTTGGAAACAATGGGAAGCTTTTTTGGAATTTAGGGTGACTGGCTGTTACAAGGGCCATGTATCGATTTGTCAAAAATGCCGAAAAATATCTTCTGGAGCGAATGCTATTTTGGAAATTCCTACGAAGGAGATATTCAATATAAGGAAGAATAATAGAGGTGTAATTTGCGATAAACGCTTTCTCCTTTCCTGTATTGGCGCCAACTGGGAAAACAGGAAAAAGGATTATACTGGAATTGTGGTTAGGGAGGAGATAGGGTAATTATGGTTGACCTTATAGTTCAAAACGGCATCTTGCTAACCATGGATCAAGAACGCCGGGTATTTCGCGGGTCAATGGCAATCAATGGCGGTAAAATTGTGGCTATTGGCGATTGTTACCATTTAGAGGCAAGTAAAACTATTGATGCTACTAATTGCGTGGTTATGCCAGGCATGATAAATTGTCATACGCACATTTATCAAGCCCTCATCGAAGGCATTGGCTACGACATGCACTTTGAACCCTGGAATTGGCGTTTCTTATTTCCCATCGTTTCGCGCATGAGCCCCGAACATTCTGCTATAAGTGCGGAACTAGCCAGCCTGGAGATGATAAAGTCGGGGACCACTATGGTATGTGACCACTGGTATATGCACACTTCCTTTCAAAACATACGCCAGGTGGCCGAGGCCCTGGATCGTAGCGGCATCCGCGCCAACATCATCTACGGCCTGCTAGACCAGACCTTTGCCGGCGAGCGTATCAATTCGGAATATATGACCATGATTCACGACAAGGACAACTTGATTGAAGACGCCCGCGATTTTGTCCGGGAATGGCACGGCAGCAATCGCACCATAGTTTCCATCGGCGCCGGGTCGAGTGAGGATGCTTCGGAGGCCTTGTTGATTAAATCCAAGGAACTGGCGGATGAATTGTGCATCCAGGTGAACACCCACCTGGCCGGGTGGCAGGATATCCTGGCCTACTGCTACCGAAAATACGGAATGCGGGATTTGGAATTCATGCATAGCCGCGGTCTCACCGGGCCCACCTCGGTCTTTGTGCATGCCGTCTGGTTAACCCCCGAAGAAATAAACATCATAGCTGAAACAGGCAGCCGCATTGTCCACTGCCCGGTGGCCAACGCCCTCTTAGGCTACGGGGTGGCGCCAGTTCCAGCCATGCTGGCGGCAGGCATCCCCGTGGGCCTGGGCACCGATGGGGCAGCCAGCTACACCTATGATCTTTTTGAGGTGTTGAAAGCTGCTGCCATGATCCAAAAAGTACACAACATGTCGGCTGATCTGTTGACCGCGGAACAGGCCCTGGAGATGGCAACTATTGGCGGGGCCAGGGTTCTGGGGGTCGATTCCCAAGTGGGCTCCCTGGAAATAGGGAAGGAAGCCGATGTGATCCTAGTGGATTTTGATAGTCCCCACCTGTTGCCTATTAACCGGGTAGTTCCCAAACTGGTTTACAGTGCTAAAGGCAGTGATGTGCGGACGGTAATAATCAACGGCAAAATAGTGATGGAAGACCGTAAGGTCCTGACAGTGGATGAAAAAGCCATCAAAGAACGGGCTCTACAGGCTGCTGCCGAACTGGTGCATAATGCCGGCCCGGAAACCGAGGCATTGTTGCGGGGAGCCTGGGGAGGCAAACGCCCCTACTGGCGTAGCTAAGACTTAAAACCCGTGCATCGAGGTGTAGATCATGGCCCGTTTTGGTACCCTGCTGCGCATTAACTTAACCCTTGAGCAGGCCAGGGAAGAAGAGATCAACCCGGACGTTCTGGAGCAGTTCGTAGGCGGTAAAGGGCTGGGAGCCTGGTACCTTTTTAATGAAATTCCCACGGGCTGCGACCCTTTAGGTGAGGAGAACAAATTATTTATGGCGCCCGGCGTCTTAAGCGGGACGCCGGCACCGGGCGCTTCCAAATATTTTGTAGTTACAAAATCGCCACTAACCGGTATATTCTTAGATACCAACTCAGGTGGCCATTTCGGGCCAGAATTGAAGGCCACGGGTCACGACCTGGTGATCATCGAAGGCCGAGCCTCGCGCCCGACGTGGATTTATATTGAGAATGACAAAGTAAGCTTTATTGCGGCCGAGGACCTCTGGGGCAAAGGGATATACGAGACAGAGACCATTATTCGTGAGCGCTTGAAGGATCCCCGGGTGCGGTGCGCTTCTATCGGCCCGGCCGGGGAAAACCTGGTGCGCTATGCCTGCATCGCCAATGATTATTCCCGGCACCTGGGGAGAGGCGGTGCCGGCGCCGTAATGGGTTCCAAAAATCTTAAGGCCATCGCTGTGCGGGGTTGGCAGGATGTAAAGGTGGCCCGGCCGGAACTGTTTGAGCAGGCGGTAAAGGCCGCCGTAGCCTGGGTCATGCAGAACGGATGGGTCGCCTTGAAGCGCCGCTGGGGCACCTCTGAAGCCGTGGAAATAATGAATCAGCAGGGCATCTGGCCGGTGAATAATTTTAGTGCTACTACCTTTGAGGGAGTAGATCGGATTAACCACGAAGCCTTTGACCGCGGCCTGGTAAGGAGGCTGGCCTGCGCCACCTGCCCGGTCGCCTGTTCTAAAGGCTACCGTGATACCACTTATACCGGCGGAGAAGTCGAAGGTCCGGAATTCGAAACCATCACTTTGCTGGGGGCCAACCTGGGCCTGGCCGATCCCCAGGCTATAGCCGCAGCCAACTATCTATGCAACAACTATGGTCTAGACACGATTTCCACGGGTGCCGTTATCGGCCTGGTTCTGGACGGTTTGCGCCAGGGGAAGTTGACCCAAAACCAATTAGGGTTGCCGGAGAACAAGACTGGGGTAGAGCTGGTGCTGTGGTTAGTTAACGCTATCGCCCGGCGCCAGGGTTGCGGAGACCTGCTGGCCCAGGGCTCCCGGCGTATGGCGGAAGAATTGGGGTTGGGGGATACGGCGCCCCAGGTTAAGGGCATGGAAATGTCGGCCTACGACCCGCGGGCTTCTTACGGCATAGGCCTGGCCTACCAGACCTCGGACCGGGGAGCCTGTCACCTCAGGACCTGGCCCATCGGCCGGGAGATAAGCGGCGAGCTGCCGCCGCGGAACTCCATTGAGGGCAAGCCCGAATTCGTCAAACGGCAGCAGGATGAGAAAGCAGCCCAGGAGTGCCTGGGGGTGTGTCAGTTCCCCTACGGCATAGGGTTACTGGGTGACGAACTCATTAATTTGCTGAATGCGGCCATAGGAACCAATTTCACAGTGGATAGTTTTCGCCGGGTAGGCGAGAGAATCTGGAATCTGGCGCGGCTGTTCAACGTAAGGGAGGGCCTGAGCCGCAAGGATGACCTTTTGCCTCTCAAGTTTAGCATTGAACCCTTACCTGATGGGTTATCCAGAGGCAAGACCTTGAGTTACCCTTTGCAGGAACAAATGCTGGACCGCTACTACCAGCTTCGCGGCTGGGATGAAGACGGCATACCTTCGGCCGCAAAACTGCAAGAACTGGGTTTACAGCTTAAGGTACCGGGAGGAAAGTGAAAGCCAATGGCACGCCTTAAGTTAAATAAGAATTTTTGTACAGGGTGCCGCACCTGTGAATACGCCTGCTCTCTGGCCCACGGGGGTGCCTACAATCCCGAACACAGCCGCATCCGGTTATACCGGACGGGTTGCCTGCAGATAGAAGCTAGGTATTGCGTTCAATGTTCTCGCCCCCGGTGCGTAGGCGCTTGCCCCAGGGGAGCCATCCACAAGCAGGATGAAAAGGTTACCATCGATCCTGAGTTGTGTGACGGCTGCGGTATATGTCAAGGTATCTGTAATCGGATTATGCTGGACAGAGCCACCGAAAAAGCCGTAATGTGCGATGGCTGTGGCGCGTGTGTCCCCGCCTGTCCTGAAAGAGCCCTGGCCCTTAGCTGATGGGAGAGGCCGGGCAAATTATTTAGTGAATTCAAGGAGGAGAATTTCTAATGATACTCATAAAAAATGCGCTAATTGTAACCCAGGACCAGGATCATACCGTCATCCGCAACGGTTACATCCAGGTGGACGGCGATCACATTTCGGCTCTGGGCCCTATGGAGGAATTGAGGGACCAGGAGATTCCGGGAGCCGAAGTCATTGATGCCAATGACCAGATCGCCATTCCCGGATTTGTGTGCTGTCACAACCACCTCTATAGCGCCATTGTACGGAGTCTTCCCTATTCCGGTTATGATGACGTGGACTTTTCCTTCGTCTCCTGGATGGAACGTTTCTGGTTTGACAAGTTGGAAAACAAGGTCAATAACGACGATGTATATATAGGCACGCTGATCAATTGCATGGAGCAGGTCAAGCGCGGCATCACCACCACGGCTGATACGGTGGAGGGCCCCAATGCCCTCCCGGGAACCCTTTTTGCGGCCGGCAAGGCAGCTCAAGAATCCGGTATGCGGGCCGTCCTGTCCTTTGAGACCACCGGCCGGATAAGCGAGGAAAACGCCAGGCTGGGTCTGGAGGAAAATATCAATTTTGTCGAAGCCATGCGTAAGAACCCCGGACGCATCGAGGGCCGTATCGGCGTCCACACTACCTACACCTGCTCCACTGAACTCATCCAGGCCGCCCGTCGGGAGGCCGACCGCCTGGGTTGCGGTCTGCAGATGCACTTATGCGATGACCGCTGGCACAGCTTTGATACCACCTTACGCTTTGGCAAGCGGGCCGTCAAATATCTGGAAGACATCGGCTTCCTGGGGCCTGACGTGTTATTCGCTCACGCCAGCTATATCGACCCTTTGCAGGACCCTGAGATCCTGGCCAAATATGACTGCAAGATTTCCCACCAGGCAGTTTCCAATGCCATCTTCGGGTTTTGGCCCAATATGGTACCCTTAATTCGCGCCGGGGTAACGGTGGCCCTGGGCATAGACGGTATGACCCAATCCATGTTTGAAATTATGCGGGCGGCCCAAATGATTCACCGGATACGCTATGAGAACCTGGAGCTGCTCTCCGATAGCGAGGTCTTTAATATGGCTACTATGAACGGGGCGCGGTGCCTCCAGAAGGAAAAGGAAATCGGCTCCCTGGAAGTGGGCAAAAAAGCTGATATCGTGCTCCTGGATAACACTAGCCCGGTGCCGGTGTTCGAAGGGAACGTATACAACTTCCTGGTCAGCGTAGCTGATAGTTCCCATGTGGATACGGTTCTGGTGGATGGTCAGGTGGTGGTTCGCCATAAGAAACACCAACTGGTGGATGAGGCCGCCATGCGCGAAGAGTGCCGGGAAAGGGCTAAAGATTTCTGGAAGCGGAACGGGTGGCCTATCCCATGAACAAACCCCGGGTAAAGGCGGCGGACGCGGACGTCAAAACGATTTCGGAACCGGAAACCCTTGTGGGACGGCCCGGCGGGATATCCCGGGAGCAGGTTGTGGAGCTCACCAGCAAATTGATCGCCATTCCCAGCGTAAACGGGGAAGAGGGCTGCCTTGGGGAATACCTGCGGGAACTCTTCCAAATTCTGGGCCTCCAGGTAGTCACCCAGGAAGTGGCCCCTGGCAGGTTTAATGTCCTCGGGATATGGCCACCCATTGAAGAGATCGCAGTCGCGACAGCAGGCCTTCTGCTTCACGCTCACTATGATACGGCTGCCCCCTACGATATGGAGGAGCCCTTCTCGGGAGCTGTCAGAGGAGGTTATATTTGGGGCCGGGGCACTGTAGACCAGAAAGGGGGCCTGGCAGCAGCCATCATGGCGGTGGCGACGGTAAAAAGCCTGGGGTTTAAGCCGAGCAAGCCCGTTGTAGTGGCCGCCGTGGTGGATGAAGAGGCTGAACATCGCGGGAGCAGCCGCCTGGTACAAAGCGGCCTGAAGGCGGATATGGCCATAGTGACTGAGCCCTCAAGCTTGAGGATAGTCCCGGGCTGTAAGGGCACCGTACCCCTGAAAATCGAGGTGGAGGGGAGGGCGGCCCACGGCTGCCGGCCCTGGCTGGGAATCAACGCAGTGGCCCGGGCGCTGCCAATCTTGAAGCGTCTTTTCGAGCTTACCTACCCGGAAGTAGATCTGGGGCCCGAGCTGGGCCGTATCCGGGGGTCCTTGAATGTAGGGCTGATCCAGGGCGGAGTGGCCTACAACATGGTACCTGCCAGTTGCACTATATGGCTGGATCGCCGGACGGTTCCCGGCGAAACCCCAGCAGGGGTAATGGCCGAAATACAAAAAGTCCTGACCCTGGCGAGAGAAGAGGTGCCGGACTTAAAGGCGGATGTCAGCATCGCCCGTCCCGATTGGAACTGGGAGCCCATCAGGAAGCGCGGACTGAATCCCGCTTTGACTGCGGTGGACTCGGCGGTTGTTTCCCTGGTACGGGAGACTCACCAGCAGGTGCTGGGGAAAGACCCGGTGCTATATTTTACCGATGGTTATAACGAACTGGATTTTCTGGTAAACGACCTGGGCATTCCCTCCATCCAGTACGGGCCAGGCGACTCCAGGTTGGCCCATACCTCTGAGGAAAGGGTGGAGGTGGAGGAACTGATAACCTGCACCGAGGTTTACGCCCGCCTGATCCTTAAGGCTTGCGGAGGGGAGGTATGAGCATTGTCGGCAATTCCCCAGAAGGCGGACCTGTTGCTTACCGGCGGCTATGTGCTAACCATGA
This sequence comes from Moorella glycerini, assembly GCF_009735625.1. Taxonomy (NCBI): domain Bacteria; kingdom Bacillati; phylum Bacillota; class Clostridia; order Neomoorellales; family Neomoorellaceae; genus Neomoorella; species Neomoorella glycerini. The sequence continues at coordinate 2,513,487 of NZ_CP046244.1, forward strand.
ATGAGCGGCAGGAGCGCCTGGTTAAAGGAGCGGTGGCCATTAAAGGGAGCCGCCTGGTAGGCGTGGGCGAGGCGGAGGCCTTAAAGGCTCAATTTGTGGCCGACAAAGTTATTGATTGTACCGGTGCTATCATAATGCCCGGTCTGGTAAATGCCCATACCCATGAAACCCTTACCCGGGGCCTGGCCGAGGATTTGCCCTTGATGCGCTGGCTGCAAGAGATCTGTTATCCCCTTGAGAAGAATTATACCGCCGCAGATATGCAGGCGGCAGCCCTCATGAACCAGCTGGAAATGATAAGAGGAGGCATTACCTGCTTTATCGATATTTTCCGCTTTGCGGATGCCGCAGCAGCGGTGGCCCGGGAATCGGGCCTTCGGGCCATCTTCTCCCCCCAGATTATTGACGAGTTCTCCTCCTTTGGGGAATCCCTGCCCCGCACCGAAAGGCTCATAAAGGAGTGGCACGGTTGCTGCGACAACCGGATCCAGGTGTGGGTGGGAGTGCATGCGCCCTATTCCAACTCACCGGCGGTTTACCGCCAGGCCCGGGAACTGGCCAACCGCTACGGGGTGGGCCTCCACACTCATCTGGCGGAAACCCGCGATGAAGTGCGCCTTATCGCCGAGAAATATGGCAAGACTCCGGCCCGGCATCTTTTTGATCTGGGAGTTTTTGACGGCCCCTCGGTGGTGGCCCACTGCGTGCACCTCTCGGAAGAGGATATGGATATCCTGGCCCGGCAGAAGGTGGGGATTGCTTACAATCCCACGAGCAATATTAAAATGGCGGCCGGCATAGCCCCGGTTCCCCAGATGCTGGCCAAAGGCTGCCGGGTGGGGTTAGGTACGGATTCAAACTTAAGCAATAACAATTTAGATATGTTTGAAGAAATGAGATGGGGTTCCTACATCCAGAAAATGGCTCATAATGATGCCGGGATCCTGCCGGCTTACCGGATGCTGCACCTGGCCACCATGGGTAGCGCTGCTGCCCTGGGTTTGGATAAGGAAATTGGCTCCCTGGAAGTGGGAAAAAAGGCGGACATTATAGTGTTAAGCCTTAAGGCGCCCCACCTGTGGCCTGTTTATACAGACCGGGCCGACAATGTGGTGGAGCAGATAGTGTATTCGGCCAGGGCTGACGACGTAATTACCACTATTGTGGATGGCCGCCTCCTTATGGAAGACAAAAAAGTTTTAACCATTGATGAAGATAGGGCCTTCCATCAGGTGCAGAGTGCTGCTGCCAGCCTGTATGAAAGGAGTTTTGGGCAGTGAAGAGTGTTAAAGGCGACACCGTGTTACGGGTAAACCTGTCCACCGGCCAGAGCAGGATCGAAAAATTGAGCCCACACTTTGTGGCTGATTACCTTGGGGGCCGTGGCTTTACCTCTCGCCTTATGCTGGAGGAAATAGGTGCCGAGGTTGATCCTTTAGGTCCGGAGAATAAACTTTTCTTCGCTACCGGCCCCTTTACCGGCACGTCGTGGCCCTCTTCTTCCCGCTATACCGTGGCGGCCAAATCACCTCTAACAGGCATCCTGGGCGATGCCAATTCAGGAGGTTTCTGGGCGGTAGAACTTAAACGGGCGGGTTATGACGCTCTGATAATTGAGGGCCGGAGCCCGGAACCGGTTTACCTTTTCATTGACGACAGTCAGGTGAGCTTGAGGAGCGCCCGAGGTATATGGGGCAAGGATTTCATTACGGCTACCGACTTGATTCGGGAGGAGCTAGGGGACCCTGAAATTAAAGTAGCCGGAATCGGGCAGGCCGGCGAGAACCTGGTGCGTTTTGCAGCCGTAATGAATGACTACTACCGGGCCGCCGGCAGGACCGGTATGGGCGCAGTCATGGGCTCCAAGAATCTAAAAGCCATTGCCGTAAGGGGTAGCCAGGGCGTTCGCCCGGCCGACATGGAGCGTTTCCAGCGGGCAGTTGCAGTCGCTTACCAGAAGAACATGGCCAGCCCCTGGCTGCGTAGCTTTCGGGATGCCGGTACGGCTATGCTGGTGGACCTGTGCGCGCCTCTGGGCATCATGTCCACCCGTAACTTTGCCAGCGGGGTTTTCCCCCATTGGCGGAAGATCAATGCAGAGGCCTTTCGCAGCCGCTATCGGATGACCAACGGGGCCTGTGCCAACTGCGTTAATCGGTGCGATAAACGCCTGGTGGTGCTGGAAGGCCAATACCGGGGCCTCTTTGGCCGGGCGCCGGAGTATGAGGCTATTTCCGCCTTCGGCCCCCGGTGCGACATCGACGATCTGGACGCCATAGTCTATGCCAACCATCTCTGCAACCTTTATGGGATGGACGTCATGTCGGCAGGGGGCGTCATTGCCTTTGCCATCGATCTCTTCCAGGCCGGCCTGTTGACCCCTGAAGAAACCGGTGGCCAGGTTCTCAAGTGGGGTGATCCCGAGCTTCTGGTGAACCTGGTCCAGGATATAGCCTTCCGGAAGGGTCTGGGTGATCTCCTGGCCGAAGGTGAGCGCCGGCTGGCACAACACGTGGGCGATGCTGCCAGGGAACTGGAGACGGATATTAAAGGTTTGGAAATGGTCGGCGGGGACATCCGGGGCCAGTTGGAGCATGCCCTGGGTTGGGCCGTGGCCAGCCGGGGCTGCGACCATTTGCGCGGTCTGGCCAACGTGGTCCTTTTTGGGGACCGGGAGACAGTGGAGAAAGTTTTTGGCAGGGAAAAGTTTCCGGAAATCCTGGACAGCCACTCCCCCAAATATAAGGGCTACGTTATTAACTGGTGTGAGAATTTCCTGAGCGCCGTGGATGCCCTGGGCCTTTGCAAGTATGTCACGGCTTACCCGGTCTTCCTGCCGGAAGACCTCTGTGAAGCCTATGCCGCCCTTACCGGTCGGGAGGTAACTCCCGAGTACTTCATGCTGTGCGGGGAGCGCATCACCAACGTGGAGCGCCTGTTTAATCTGCGCCAGGGCCTTACGGCGGCGGACGACATCGTTGGCCTGAAATTCACCAAACCCATGCCGGAAGGCCCGGCCAAGGGAATAGCTGTGGAAATCGAACCCATGGTCGCCGAATACTACCGGGTCCGCCACTGGGATGCCCAGGGGGTACCTACCAGGGCCAAGCTGCAGGAGCTGGGACTTTTGGACGCAGGGTTGCAAGTGGCTGAGGCCAGGGGGTTAACCCTATCAGAGGGGGGAAAAGAGAATTGAAAAAGTTGCTCGTTGATTATAGCAAATGCACCGGATGCGGTTCCTGCGAGATGCACTGTTCTTCCCGGAGCGGAGAATTCAACCCCCTCTTAAGCTTCATCAATGTGGTGCGCAGGGAAAAGGAAGGTGCCTTCATCCCCCTGGTCTGCGCCCACTGCGAGGAGCCGGTCTGCCAGGCGGTATGCCCTTACGGCGCCATTAGCAGGGTAGACGGAATCGTGCGGGTGGAACAACAAAAATGTCGCGGCTGCCGCCTGTGTCTGCAGGTATGTCCCTTTGGCGCCCTTCGGCAGTTGCCCGGCCAGAAGACGGTGCAGAAATGCGACCTCTGTGGTGGGGACCCCCAGTGCGCCCGATATTGCCCCAGCGGGTCCTTACAATACGTGGAAGAGGAAGTCTATAACCGTAGCCGGCGGCGCGAACTGGCGGCGCGGGTTTGGGATGAAGCCACCTCTGAAAGGAGCACGTAAACTATGCCCGGAGTAGACCAACCCGGCCGGTTTCAAGGAGTTATAACCGCCCTCCTTACTCCTTTTACGCGGGGCGGGCAGGAAGTAGATATGGGCGCCCTTAAAGGGTTGTGCGAGTGGCAGATAAAAGCCGGGATACACTGCCTGTTCCCCCTGGGCACCACCGGCGAGGGCCTGTTACTGTCACCGGAAGAAAGAAAACGGGCGGCTGAAGCAGTGGTGGAGCAGGTGGCCGGGCGTATCCCGGTGATCTTGCATGTAGGGCATATAAGCACCTCGGTAAGCTGTGACCTGGCCCTGCATGCCGCCGCCACCGGGGCCGATGCCGTAGCAGTGATAGCACCCTACTTCTATCCCCTGGACGAGGAAGCCCTGGTGAACCACCTGGTGGCGGTAGCCCGATCCGTGCCCCGGCTGCCGGTTTTCCTGTATAACAATCCGGCCACTGCCGTAAACAGCATCAGCCGACGGGTTTTCCGGCGGGTCAGCCAGGCATGCGATAACATCATGGGTCTAAAAGACAGTAGTAAAAGCCTGGAAATCCTGGCTGGCTTTGTGGAGGAACGGGAGCCGGGCCAGGTGGTGCTGGTAGGCGGGGATGGTCTAGTCTATGAGGCCCTGGAGTTGGGCGCCGCCGGTTGTGTGAGCAGCCTGTCCGGGGTATTCCCCTGGGCCATGCTGGATATTTACCGCCTCTGGCAGACGGGCGATAAGGAAGGAGCCCGGTCGGCCCAGACCCGTGCCCGGGCCCTGCAGCAAGCCCTCCAAAAAGGCCCTTACTACGCTAGCTGTAAAAAGATTTTAAAGTGGATGGGCCTGCCAGGCGGTGAGGTACGGCCTCCTATGCGCGATTTGACCGCGGATGAGGAAAGGATGGTTCTGGAGGCCTTAGAGGGATTTCAGCATGTTAAAAGAGGTGGCACCCATGGAACTCCGTAGCCGTAAAGTGGTGAGCGGACCAGAGCGCCTTCCCTGGTCGGCCAACCTTAAAGCCTGTGGCTTTACCGATTTGGAGTTGTCCCAGCCTCTGGTGGCAGTAGCCAATAGCTGGAATGAAATCTGCCCGGGTCATATTCACCTGCGCAGCATATCTCAGGCCGTGAAGGACGGCATACGCCTGGCCGGCGGCACTCCCATGGAATTCAACACCATGGCCATCTGCGACGCTCTGGCTCAGGGGCACGAAGGGATGCGATATGTTCTGCCCAGCCGCGAAGTCATTACGGCTGCCATTGAGCTGACGGTGCAGGCTTACCAGTTTGACGCCCTGGTACTTATAGGCTCCTGCGATAAAATTCTCCCGGCCCAGCTCATGGCAGCCGGGCGTCTGAACATCCCCACTCTGATGATAACGGGCGGCCCTATGCTCCAGGCCACCCACCGGGGCCAGAAGGTGGCCCCGACCGATGTCCTGGAGAGCCTGATGCGCCTGCGCCGCGGGGAAATGGAGGCAGCCGAACTTAAAGCGCTGGCAGAAGCCTCTTTCCCCACTGCCGGGTCCTGCCTGGGAGTCTGGACTGCCAATTCCATGGCTTGTGTAGCCGAAGCCCTGGGAATGACTCTACCAGGTTCGGGGACCATCCCGGCCGTCTACTCCCGGCGCCTGTGGCTGGCTAAAGAAACAGGTATTAAAGTAATGGAACTGCTCCGCCGAGGTATTAAGCCATCGGACATTATGACCCGCGAGGCTTTTGTCAATGCCATCAGGGTGGCCATGGCCCTGGGAGCCTCCACCAACGTGTTTTTGCACCTGCCAGCCATTGCCGCCGAACTGGACTTAACGATTGATCTTGACCTTTTCGACGCCCTAAGCCACACCACTCCGCGCTTGTGTACCCTCAACCCGGGCGGCCCCCACGTCATACCGGATCTCGACGAAGCCGGCGGAGTCCAGGCTGTTATGCTTGAACTGGGCGACCTCATCAACGGCGAGGCCTTGACCGGAACCGGGCGTACGGTGAGAGAAAACCTGGCAGGGAAAAGGGTTTTGAACCCGGAAGTGATCCGGCCGCGGGCCCGCCCGGTGGCACCGGAGGGGGGGCTGGCGGTCCTCAAGGGCAGTCTGGCCCCCCGGGGCGCCGTGGTCCGGACCGCCACTATAGACCTGGGCAGCCGGCATTTTTGCGGCCGGGCCAGGGTATTTGAATCTGAGGAAGCAGCCACCGGGGCCATACTTTCCGGCCGCATTTCCCCGGGGGATGTTATGGTAGTGCGCTACGAGGGGCCACGGGGCGGGCCCGGCATGCGGGAAATGTTGACGGCTTCGGCCACCCTCAATGGAGCAGGGCTGGGCACCCAGGTAGCCCTGATCACCGACGGCCGTTTCTCCGGGGCCAGCCGGGGTATATGCATAGGCCACATCTCGCCCGAAGCAGCCGAGGGCGGTCCCATCGCCCTGGTTCAGGAGGGGGACTTGATTGAGATTGACTTAGAGAGGCGTACCCTGGATATCTGCCTGTCGAAAGAAGAGCTGAACGAGCGGCGGCGGGCCTGGCAGCCGCCTCCGCCCCGGATAACCAGGGGGTATCTTGGCCTTTATGCCAGGGTGGCTAGCTCTGCCGATAAAGGAGCTGCCGTTAACCCTGGCTGGCTCTAAAATCCAGGTTTAAGGGAAGGAGATAAACACTATGCCCAGGATTTATTACGACCAGGATGCCGATCTTTCCTATCTGAAGGACAAAACGGTGGCCATTGTAGGCTATGGTAACCAGGGCCGCTCACAGGCGCTGAACCTGAGGGATAGCGGCATTAACGTTATCGTAGGCAATACCAGGGACCGGGCCTGGGATCAGGCTAAGGAGGACGGCTTTGAAACCTATCCGGTGGCTGAGGCCGTGGAGAGGGCCGATGTCATTGCCCTGCTGGTACCTGACGAAATAGCTCCCCAGGTTTATGAGGAAAGCATTGTGCCTCATCTCAAGGAAGGAAAGGTCCTGGATTTTGCCAGCGGCTATAATGTTACCTATGATTTCATCCAATTCCCCGAGTACATCGACGTGATTATGGTAGCACCCCGTATGATCGGTCGCTCAGTGCGGGACCTCTTCGTGCAGGGAAGTGGTGGACCCAGCCTGGTAGGCGTTCACCAGGATTATTCCGGCCAGGCCTGGGAGAGGGCCCTGGCCTTTGCCAAGGGAATAGGCTCCACCCGGGTGGGTGCCGTAGAATCCAGCTTTGAAGAGGAGACCCGCTGCGACCTCTTCGGCGAGCAGCTGTCCGGCGGGTTGCTTTATATGATCCGGACCGCCTATGAGATTATGGTGGCCAACGGCATAAGTGAGGAGGCCGCTATCCTGGAGCTCGTGGCTTCCGGTGAGCGGGAGGAAACGGTCCGGGCCATGACGGAAATGGGTCTCTTCCATCAACTGGTGCTTCATTCCCACACCAGCCAGTACGGCCAGTTGACCCGGGGCCGACGCATGGTGACCGACAAAACCAGGATGGTAATGGAAGAGATCATGCAGGAAATCGTGACCGGAGCCTTTGCCAAGGAGTGGATGCTGGAACAACAGGCGGGCCTGCCCCTGTTTAAGGGCCTCTGGAAGCAGAGCCTGCGCCATTCGTTCACAGCAGCAGAAAAGCGTGTACACGACAAGCTGGCTCGAAAAGAGAAGGAATAATACTTGCCCCGGTCGGTTAACGCAGTCATCCAGTTCGCCAGTTCTGCCCGTACCGTGCACTTAAAGCCTGGCGACCGGAGGGGGTGCAGTTGGTCCGGGATTTCCCAAGGAGGAGGTACTAATGGTTAGCAGTATTGACCTGTCAGTTGATTTAGCCGGCGTCCGGTTGGCTAACCCCCTGATCTTAAGCGAAGGGCCTTTAAGTGGAAGCGCCAGGCTCATCGAAAAGGTGGCCGAGCACAGGGTGGGCGCCATTATCACCAAAAGCATACGCCAGGAAAAGGCCCAGTCGCCCAACCTTTATATGATCAAGGCCGGCCGGGGGTTGCTCAACGCTGACTGGAGCGATATGGGATTCAAGGCCTGGTGCCATGAGCTTAGGCAGCTGCAAATAAAGGTACCGTTAATCACCAATGTAGCTACCAACCATGTGCCCCCCAGGGAAGCAGCCGAGTTCGCTGCCGTTTTGCAGGATTGCGGCGCCAGCATAGTGACGTTTTCGGATTATGAAGTGGAAAACCTGGTGGAAGTGGTGAGCCGGGCCCGCCAGAGGGTCCAGGTGCCCATAATGGTTAAACTGCCCCCCTTTGTGCCCAACCTAAACCGGTTAATCCAGCGCCTGGAAGAGGCCGGCGTCAGCGCCATTGCAGCCATGGATGCCGTAGGTCCCGGGCTGCTCATCGATATTGAGACCGGAGCCCCCCTCCTGGGAGGTCCCGGGGGCAGCGGATATTTATCTGGACCCCCAATCCTCCCCCTGGCCCTGCATTATATAGCCGAAATCAGCCGTCATGCTAAGGTTCCGGTAGTGGGTGTAGGCGGAGTGGGCGGCTACCAGGATGTACTTCAGATGATCATGGCCGGAGCTACGGCCGTAGGCCTCCATTCGGCGGCCATTCTGCAGGGGCCTGGCATCTTCGATAAGATAGCCAGTGACCTGGAACAGTATCTGGTTGGCAAGGGCTTCCAAAACCTTGGGCAACTAAGGAGACTGCTCCATCGGAGGTTAGCAGAGCAGTCGGAAATCTACGACTGGAGGGCCAGCATAAGGCAGGAGCTCTGTAATGGCTGCGGCCTCTGCTTGAGGTCCTGCTTTAAAGGCGCCATAAATGAAGGGGCTCATGGTATGGTAGTCGCAACTGAGGAATGTGCCGGTTGCGGGGTTTGTGTTACTACCTGCCCCAGGGGCGCCATTGCCCCGCCGGCCAGGTAAAATTGCTTTAATGGCCCGTGGCGGGATTGCCCTGCGATAAAGGGGGGATGGAGGAAAGCATGGTTAAAGGTCGCAGGGTGGCCCGGTACCATAGGAGAAACAGGTGCCCAATAACACAGGAGGTGAAGGATAATGAAAAAGTTGTTAGTCGTGATTTTAGCCCTGTTTTTAAGCGTAGCCTTTGTGGGCTGCGGCGGCCAGACCGGTCAGCAGGGCGGGCAGAAAGGCGGTCAAAGCACTGCGTCCGGGAACCAGGGGGAAAAGAAGCTTCGCTTTGTAATGGTTACGGACCAGGCGGGGGTAGGGGATGAAGGCTTCAACGACATGGCCTGGGCCGGCCTAAAAAGAGCCGAAAAAGAATTGGGAGCCGAGATCAAGGTCATCGAGTCATCGGAGATGACCCAGTATACCACCAATTTGGCAGCCGGAGCCGAACAGGGTTATAATATGGTAGTGGCCGTAGGCTTTCTCCTGGTAGATGCCTTGAAGGAAGTGGCACCCCGCTACCCAAATACTAAATTTGTAATAATTGACGGGGTAGTAGAAGGTCCTAATGTGGCTTCCGTGGTCTTCAAGGAAAACGAAGGGGCTTATCTGGCCGGGGCTTTAGCGGGGCTAACCACCAAGACCAATAAGTTGGGTTATGTGGGCGGTATGGAGGCACCGCCGACCATAAGGTTCGAATCGGGCTGGCTGGCGGGCATCAAAACCACCAACCCCAAAGCGGAAACCTCAGTGGCCTATGTGGGCAGCTTCAACGACCCCGGCAAAGCCAAGGAGACTGCCCTGGCCCAGTACAACCAGGGCGTCGACATCATTTTTGAAGTGGCAGGCCTGGGCGGTTTGGGAGTCATTGAGGCGGCCAAAAATTCTAAGGAAGGCAATTTGTATGTAGCAGTTGACCGGGATAAGTCTAAGATCGGCGGAGGCCGGCAGCTAACGGCGGTTTTGAAGCGCATCGATAATGCCGTTTTTGAAATAGCTCAAAAGGTGAAGGATGGTACCTTTAAAGGCGGCATCTATGAACTTGGTCTGAAGGAAGGCGGCATGGGCCTGCCGGAAACCACCAAGGAAAAGGCCACTCCCGAGGCCATGGCGGTGGTAGAAAAGCTAAAAAAGATGATCCTGGACGGCCAGCTCCAGGTTCCCAAGAGCAGGGAAGAAGTCAAGACCTTTACTCCCCCCAGCTTAAAGTAGCAGTGAGCCTAGACCAAAAGGGACTACCTCGAGGAGGCTGGGCTGGATGAACATTGTGGAAATGCGTGACATAGTTAAGCGTTTCCCGGGAGTTGTGGCCAATGATGGAATAACGCTGCAAGTTCGCCAGGGGGAAATTCACGCCCTCCTGGGGGAAAACGGGGCCGGAAAAACTACGTTGATGAATATTCTATATGGCCTGTACCGGCCCGATGCTGGCGAGATCTGCCTCCGCGGCCAAAAAGTTGCGATTCATAGCCCGGACCAGGCCATCAAGCTCGGTATAGGTATGGTCCACCAGCATTTTATGCTGGTGCCGACTTTGACCGTGGCAGAAAACCTGGTGGTAGGAGCTGAACCGGTCAAGGGTCCCTTTTTGGATCTCAGGTTAGCCGTTGCCAAAGTAGAGGCAATTTCCCAGGAATACGGGCTCAGGGTCGATCCCCTGGCCCGTATTCAAGACATTTCGGTAGGCATGCAGCAGCGGGTGGAGATCCTGAAAGCCCTTTATCGAGGTACTAAAATACTCATCCTGGATGAGCCTACTGCCGTGCTTACCCCCCAGGAAATAAGCGAGCTGCATATCATACTGGAGAAACTGCGGTCCAGCGGCCATACCATAATCATCATAACCCACAAACTCAAGGAAGTGAGGCAGTTCAGCGACAGGGTTACGGTTATCCGCAATGGTCGTAATATAGACACGGTGGACAGCAAAAAGACCTCCGAAAGCGAACTGGCCCGGATGATGGTGGGCCGGGAAGTCATGCTGCGGGTAGACAAAAAGCCGGCGGAACCCGGCCAGGTGGTGCTACGCCTGGAGGGTGTGGAGGCCAACAATTACCGGGGGCTTCCAGCACTAAAGGGAGTTACCCTGGAAGTCCGGGCCGGTGAAATAGTGGGTGTGGCCGGGGTAGAAGGCAACGGCCAGACGGAACTCGTGGAAGTGCTCACGGGCCTGCGCCAGCCCACGGCAGGCGACATTTATTTTGGCGGTCAAAAAATAGTCCGTGGGCAGCCTCGCCAGTTGATGGGTTTGGGCTTGGGTCATATCCCGGAGGACAGGCAGAAGAGGGGGCTGGTGCTGGATTTTAACATCATGGAGAACCTGCTGCTGGGTTTTGAGGATGCGGCCGCCTTCAGCCGGGGCCCGCTCCTGGACTATGCCAGCATCCAGGATTTCGCCAAAAAGCTAGTAAAAGAGTACGACGTTCGCACACCCAGCATAAAGTCCATGGCCCGGACCCTGTCGGGAGGCAACCAGCAGAAGGTAATCGTTGCTCGCGAAATCGCGCGGCAACCCAAGCTATTGATCGCCGCCCAGCCCACCCGGGGCCTGGATGTGGGTGCCATTGAATTTGTTCACCAGCAGTTGCTGAAGCAGCGGGATACCGGGGCGGCGGTCTTGCTGGTATCGTATGAACTGGATGAAATCATGAATTTAAGCGACCGCATCCTGGTAATCTACGGCGGGAAAATAGTGGCCGGCTTCCAGGCAGGACAGGTTTCCACGGAGGAACTCGGTTTCTTAATGGGCGGGGGTTCGGTAGCTAAAGCCGGATAAAAGGTGGGAAACATGCGAAAAAACAAGATGAAAGTAACAACTTACCTTTGGGAGGCGGCCGGCAGCTTACTGGATCCAATTGTCGCCATCATTATCGCCCTAACATTGGGGGCCGTGGTGGTGTCTGCTTTAGGCAATGATGTGGGGCTGGCCTACCGGGCGCTATTTAAAGGAGCCTTCGGCAACCTCCGGAGCTTAACTGAGACGCTTCTGGCCACTACTCCCCTGCTGTTGACCGGCCTGGCCTTTGGCGTGGCCTTCCGGTGTGGCCTCTTCAATATCGGGATTGAAGGCCAGTTGTATATAGGTTCCATAGTAGGAGCCTACGTGGGCTTCACCTTTAGCGGGTTGCCACCTTTGGTGCTTTTGCCTTTAACCCTCGCGGCAGGGGCAGCAGCTGGCGCTGCGTGGGGTTTTTTGCCCGGCCTTCTCAAGGCTAAGGTTGGGGCCCATGAAGTAATCAACACGATCATGATGAACTATATTGCCATCCACCTCACCAGCTACCTCGTAGGCCCGGATGGCCCCTTGCGGGCCCCGGGGGAACTGCCGGCCACGCCCTGGATAGCAGAAGGGGCCCGTCTCGCTAAACTGGTCCCGGGCACCAGGCTTAACACAGGTATCTTCATAGCCCTGGGGGCAGCCGTTCTGGTCTGGGTAATCCTGTGGAAGAGCCGCCAGGGCTACAAAATCCGGGCTGTCGGCCTTAATCCCCTGGCTGCCGAATACGCAGGGATCAATGTGAGTCGGAGTATAATTACCGCTATGATGTTAAGCGGCTGTTTGGCCGGCCTGGCCGGGATAGTGGAAGTAGCCGGACTGCATTACCGCTTCTACGATTCCTTTTCACCGGGGTACGGCTTTGACGCCATAGCAGTATCCCTGCTGGGGGCCAACCACCCGGTGGGCATAGCCCTGGCGGCCCTCTTGTTCGGCGCCTTGAAGACCGGGGCCATGAGTATGCAGGTGCTGGCCGGAACCAACAGGGAGCTAGTGCGGCTATTGCAGTCCCTGGTGATCTTCTTTGTGGCCGCCAAATGGAGCGTAATTACCATCTTGCAGTGGAAAGCCAGGAAGGAGGGGAGCATAGATGGCAGAGACCATGGCAGCGTTAAGCGGGCTGTTTAGCCTTGGCCTTTTGCTGGCTACCCTCCGTATGGCTACGCCCCTGATCTTCGGCGCCATAGGGTGCATGTTTTCCGAACGCTCCGGCGTCATGAACATCGGGGCCGAGGGCATGATGCTCATGGGGGCGTTTGCAGCCGCCCTGACTTCCCTTTTCACAGGCAACCCCTGGTTGGGAGTCCTTGCCGCCGCCATAGCCGGCGGCTTCATGGGCACCCTCCACGCCATAATGAGCATCCATTTCCGCGCTGACCAGGTAGTAAGCGGAGCAGCTATCAACATCATGGCCGTGGGGGTCCCGGCCCTGGTGCTGCAGCGCCTTTGGGGCAATCCAGGCCGTTCACCCCTGGTGCCTTCCCTCCCCGAGATTACTATTCCGGGTTTAAAGGAAGTACCGGTACTGGGCGCCCTCTTGGGGACACACAACCCCCTGGTTTATTTGGCCCTCCTGCTGGTGCCCCTGGCGCATATAGTGTTGTTCAAGACCAGATTCGGACTACATGTCCGGGTAGTGGGGGAACACCCCCGGGCCGCGGACACGGTAGGTATTAACGTATTTGCCATACGCTATGTCTGCGTCATTTTGAGCGGTGTCCTCGCTGGCCTGGGGGGCGCTTACCTTTCCCTGGGGCAACTGTCCCTCTTCGTCCAGCAAATGACTGCCGGCCGCGGTTTTATCGGCATGGCCGCCATGATCTTCGGCAAGTGGACTCCCCTGGGGGCATTCCTGGCCTGCCTCTTGTTTGGTTTTGCCGACGGCTTGCAGATGACGGCACAGGCCATAGGTATACCTATCCCCAAGAATTTTCTATTGATGATTCCTTATGTCCTGACCATGGTGGCCTTGGCTGGCTTCATAGGCAGGGCAATGCCTCCGGCAGCCATAGGTAAACCCTACCGTAAAGAATAACTGGGGACTGTAGTGTGCTTGAGGCTACCTGCTGGGCTACGGTGTCTAAACTTGAATTCTTACAGGTGATGTCAGTGACTGAGAACAAAGCCTCAATTTTGATCAAAGGTGGCTGGCTGGTCACCATGAACCGGCAGCGCGAAATCAAGCAGGGGGACCTATTGATAGAAGATGGCATAATAAAGGCCATCGGCCACTTCAAGGGGCCGGCCCGGCTAACCATCGATGCCAGCGAGATGATAGTGTTGCCCGGATTTATCCAGACCCATGTTCACCTCTGCCAGGTGCTTTTTCGGGGACTGGCCGATGACGTAGATGTAGTAGACTGGTTAAAGCACCGTATCTGGCCCCTGGAAAACGCCCACGATGAGGAGAGCATCTATTGTTCGGCCTGGTTGGGCATAGCCGAACTCCTGGCGGGAGGCACCACGACCATACTGGCCATGGAGACCACCAGGCATACCGATGCCGTGTTTCAGGCCCTGCTGGAGAGCGGAATGCGCGCCGTGGCCGGTAATGCCATGATGGATGTCCAGGAGCCGGGAACGGAAATGGAAGGCCAGGATTCCCGCACCGTCCTGGCTGAGAGCAAGCGGCTCTGGCGAAGCTGGCACGGCCGGGATAATGGCCGGCTCCAGTATGCCCTGACTCCTCGAGGCCCCAGGAATTGTTCTCCGGAATTGCTGTCCGAAATAGCCCGCCTTTCGGCTGAGGAGGGACTCCTGGTGCACAGCCATGCGGCCGAAAACGGGCCCCTGGCGGAGAGGGTGGCCCGGGAGACGGGTGTAAGGGATGTGGTGCTTTTCCATCGCCTGGGCCTCGCCAGTCCCCGGCTGGTACTGGCCCACTGCATCTGGCTGGACGAACAAGAACTGGAACTGGCGGCTTCCACCGGTATTAAGGTTACCCATTGCCCTTCAGCCAATCTCAAGCTCAGCTCCGGGTTTGCTAAAATACCGGAAATGCGGTCCAGGGGTATCAATGTTTCCCTGGGCGCCGATGGAGCACCCTGCAACAACAACCTGGACATGTTTAACGAGATGCGCCTGGCCGCCCTCATCCATAAGCCGCGCTGTGGGCCACGGACCCTGCCTGCCGAGGAAGTGCTGGAAATGGCCACCCTGGGGGGCGCCAGGGCACTGGGCCTGGAGAAAGAAATCGGCAGCCTGGAAGTGGGCAAGAAGGCCGATGTGACCCTGGTGCGGCGGGACCGTTTCCATAGTAGCCCCTGGCAACGGGTGCCTCTGCCTTCTCAGATAGTGTACTCCCTTAAGGCTGGTGATGTGGATACCACCCTGGTTGAAGGGCGCATCTTGTACCGCCATGGCCGACTGACTATGCGCGCAGGTAACGATATCGTTGAGGCAGCCAACACGGCTATCGAGCGGGTACTGGAGCGGGTTCCCTTTGGGCGGGAATTCGGCCGGCAGCCGGGTAGCAGAATATGGAGTTCTGAAAGAGGTGTTTAACGATGCGTTTAGCCGGGAAAGTAGCTATTATCACGGGAGCCGGTTCTGGCATCGGCCGGGCCAGTGCCCTGGCCTTTGCCCGTGAAGGTGCCCGGGTAGTAGCTGCCGACATTAACGAGGAAACTTGCCGGGCCACTGTGGAAGCCATCAAGGAGCGAGGAGGCCGGGCCGTGGCTGTTAGGGTGGACGTAACTAAAGCCGCCGACTGCCAGCGTATGGTTAATACGGCCCTCGAGCATTTTGGTAAATTGGATGTATTGTTCAACAATGCGGGTATCAACCACGCTGCCCGCCTGCACGAAACCCTGGAAGAAGATTGGGATCGTGTGCTGGCGGTGAACCTTAAGAGCATCTTTCTATGCTCTAAATATGCCATCCCGGCCCTCATCCAGAATGGCGGAGGCTCCATTATCAACACGGCTTCGCCGGCAGGTCTCGTAGGGTTAAGGGGTCTGGCTGCCTACTGCGCCTCCAAGGGTGGGGTCATCTCCTTGAGCAAGAACATGGCGCTGGATTACGCCCCATACAACATCCGCGTCAACTATATATGCCCAGGAGTTATATATACGCCCATGACCCAGGCCATCATCGCCACCCACGAGGATCCGCAAAAATTTGAGGAAGAATATTCTAAAATGCGGCCCCTGGGGCGCTTTGGAAAGCCTGAAGAAATAGCCAATGCAGCTGTGTTCCTGGCCTCTGACGAGTCTAGCTTCATGACCGGTGCCTCTATTGTTATGGATGGAGGCTTTACTGCCGGCTAAATAACTTAAGGTAAGGTGGCCCGGAAATGTATAAAGTGTACTGTACTACTGAATATCCCCAGCCGCTGGTGGAAATGCTGTGTCCCACCTGCGAGTTGGATGTAAATATCAGCGGGCGCCCGGCCAGTAAAGAAGAAATAATCGCCCGCGTAAGGGATAAAGATGGCCTAATCTGCCTGCTAAACGACGTAATTGATGAAGAAATCATAGCCCAGGCTCCAAAATTAAAGGTTATTACCCTTTTTGCCGAAAGCACTTTCAACATTGATGTGGCCGCTGCCACCAGGCGCGGCATCCTGGTGACCAACACCCCCGGCGAATTGACGGAAACCACGGCGGACCTTACCTGGGCTCTGCTCATGGCCGTGGCCCGGCGTATCCCCGAAGCCGATGCCTACGTCCGGCAGGGCAGGTTTAAAGGCTGGGCCCCGACGGTGTTACTGGGCGGCGATATCTACGGCAAAACCTTAGGTATCATCGGCCTGGGCAATATCGGTGCGGCCGTGGCGAGGAGAGCACGGGGCTTTAACATGAAGGTAATCTATTACTCGGCGAGCGGTCCCAAACCGGATCGGGAGGAGGAGCTGGGCTGCCGGTACGTGCCCCTGGACCGCCTGTTGCGTGACTCCGATTTCGTATCCGTCCACTGCAGGCTGACCCCCCAGACCCGCCATCTCCTCGGAGCCCATGAGCTTTCCCTTATGAAAAAGACGGCATACCTGATCAATACTGCCCGGGGCCCGGTGGTGGATGAAATGGCCTTGGTTGAGGCCTTAAGGCAGGGGCGGCTGGCCGGGGCAGGCCTCGACGTCTTCGAAAACGAGCCTCAACTTGCGCCCGGCCTGGCCGATCTTCCCAATGTAGTCCTAACACCCCATATCGGGGTGGCCAGCCGGGAAAACCGGTTTGCCATGGCCCGCATTGCGGCCGCCAACCTGCTGGCCGCCCTTCATGATCAAGTTCCGCCCAATCTGGTCAATGAAGAAGTGAGGAAGGATTGAAAAGCAAATCATGAACAAGATAGCAGTACGCCTTACTGTTAACGGCCAGGAAGTAGTGGCCGAGGTTAAACCCCAAATGACCCTTTTGGAATTCTTGCGCACCCAGCTGGGCCTGGTGGGAGCCAAGAACGGCTGCGCCCGGGGTCACTGCGGGGCCTGCACGGTGATAGTCAACGGCCAGGCCCGGCGTTCCTGCCTCTTGCCCATGGCCAGGATGGACGGTACGGTAGTGGAAACCATCGAAGGCCTGGCGCCAAACGGTCATCTCCACCCCCTGCAAGAAGCCTTTTTGGCGGCGGGAGCTGTGCAATGCGGCTTTTGTACACCCGGCATGATCATGGCGGCTAAAGCTCTGCTGGATCGGAACCCCGACCCCAGTGAGCACGAAATCAAGGAAGCTTTAAAGCACAACCTTTGCCGCTGCACCGGATATGTCAAAATCATTAAGGCGGTGCGCATGGCGGCAGCCGCCTTGTCCGGCCGGACTGCTGTGTCGCTGGCTTTTCCCCAGGAATCCGACGTGGTGGGCAGGTCCGTGCCCAGGGTGGACGGCCTGGCCAAAGTGAAGGGCGAGCCCCTCTACACCGATGACTTCCGCCTGGAGGGAGCGCTGGAAGGCCGCGCCCTGCGGAGCCCTTATCCCCATGCGGAGATCCTGTCCATCGACGTATCGGCTGCCCGCCGGGCTCCCGGCATCAAAGCCGTGCTGACGGCGGCCGACATACCGGGCCGCAAAACATTTGGCCTTATTACTCCCCATCAGCCCGTACTGGCGGAAGATCGGGTGCGCTATGTAGGTGACCCGGTAGCCCTGGTCCTGGGGGAGACTTCCGAGGAAGTAGAGGAGGCCTTAAAACTTATCAAAGTGGAATATCGCCCCTTGGAAGTAATAGACTCTCCCTTCCGGGCCCTGGAGGAACACGCCCCGGACCTGCATGAAGGAGGTAACGTGCTGGCCCACATCAAAGTACGCAAGGGCAATATCGAGACCGGGTTTGCCCAGGCCGATGTGGTGCTGGAGGGGGATTACTACGTTCCTTTCATTGAGCATGGCTACCTGGAACCCGAAGCCGCCCTGGCCAGGGTAGGGGAGGACGGCGTACTCACCGTCTGGTGCCCAAGCCAGAGCTCCTTTGCCTTCCAGAAGGACATCTGCGCTACCTTGAACCTGCCGGAAGAAAAGGTGAGGGTGATATACCGGCCGGCAGGAGGAGCCTTTGGTGGTCGGGAAGAGCCGACAGTACAGATCCTGTGTGCCCTGGGAGCCTGGGTTACCGGCCGCCCGGTGCGCATGGTAATGACCCGGGAGGAATCCATTGCCGTCTCTACTAAACGCCATGCTGAATACCTCCACTATAGGTTGGGCGCCACCCGGCAGGGCAAGCTGACGGTCCTGGAAGCCAGGATTATAGGCGACACCGGGGCCTACGCCTCAGCGGGGGAGGCGGTACTTTTCCGTTCAGCGGCTTTTGCGGGGGGACCCTACGAGATCCCTCATGCCAAGGTTGATGCCTTTGCTGTTTATACCAACCATCCACCGGGGGGCGCCATGCGCGGCTTCGGCAGCACGCAGCCGACCTTTGCCATGGAAGTCATGATGGACCGCCTGGCCGAGGCCCTGGGCCTGGATCCCTTTACGTTGCGCGAACTCAACGGGTGGGACGTGGGTAAAAAGACGTTGACCGGCCAGATCCTGGACCACAGCGTAGGGTTTAAAGAAACCCTGGCCAAGGTCAAGGAAGCTCTCTCAAAGGAAGATTTACCTCAGCCCCGGCCGGGCCGGAAGAGGGGCATCGGTATTGCTGCGGCAGTCAAGAACGTGGGGCTCGGGTCCGGTATGGTCGACGGCGCCGGCGCCATCCTGGAGCTCACCACCGCGGGGGAATTGCTGGTGAAGGTGGGCTGTGTAGATACGGGCCAGGGATCGGACACGGCCATGGCCCAAATTGCCGCCGAGGCCACTGGTGTGCCCTTTAGCGCCATCAGGGTCCTGGCCAGCGACACCCACCAGACCCTGGACGGCGGCGTTACTACCGCCTCCCGGCAGACCTTTGTGTCCGGCAACGCCGTGCGCATAGCCGGGGGTCGCTTCCGGTCGGCTTTGCTGGAGTTTGTCTCCCAAGAGATAGGTTATCCGGCTGAAAAACTGACCCTCAAGAATGGCGGGGTAGAGATGTTGGGCAACACCCAGAGAATATCCTTAACTCTTCAGGAAATTGCAGCTTTAGCTCAAGAGCGGGGCCAGGCACTCAGGGCCGAGTATTTCTACATCGCTCCCCGGACCTACCCCCTTAAAGAACGCTGCGATAATGAGGAATTCGATTTCGAGGAGTACCGTCTGCATTTTGCTTACTGTTTTGGGACTCAGGCGGCCGTGGTGGAGGTTGATGAAGAAACGGGGGAGGTTGAGGTCCTTAAAGTTATTGCCGCCCACGACGTGGGCCGTCCCATCAATCCCCTGGCCGTGGAAGGCCAGATCGAAGGGGCCGTGATGATGGGCTTGGGATATGCCCTGTCGGAGGAATTCCGCCTGAAGGGGGGCCAGGTGGAAACCAACACCCTGGCCAAGCTTAGACTCCCTAAAATTACCCAGACGCCGGAAATAGAGGTCCTAGTGGTGGACGATTACCATCCCTTCGGCCCCTATGGCGCCAAAGGCATGGGAGAATTGCCCCTTAATCCTACGGCTCCGGCCATTATTAACGCCATATACAATGCTGTTGGAGTTAGGATTAATTCTCTTCCGGCCACCCGAGAAAAAATAAAAGAACTTATGGGTGAGAAGAAGGGGATAACTGGACCTCGTAGTCGGCAGGGGTGAAGATGACTTTGAAAGAGAAGGTGGACCTGGCCATTGTTTGTCAGGCGGCCCTGACCATGAACGCGGAGCGATGCGGAGAGGCCAAGACGGCCTTTGGCCAGGGCATTGACGTTACCATCAAGACTGGGCTGGAAACCTTAAGGCTTGCGGGAGGTGCTTTGAAACGTTAACTACTGAAAGGGAAAGGCGCATTATCGACTTTTGTCGCCGCTTGATTCAGGCCCCCAGTATAACCGGCCAGGAAAAGAATATCGCTTCCCTGGTTCAGCAGGAGATGGTTTCTTTAGGCTATACCGAGACCTGGATCGATGAGCTGGGCAATGTGATAGGTCGCGTGGCAGGCCGGGGGCAGGGCCCTGCCATCCTCTTCGATGGCCACCTGGACACGGTGGATGTAGCCGAGCCCGGGGCCTGGCAACACCCACCCTTCCAGGGCCGACTGGTTGACGGCAGAATCTACGGCCGGGGAGCTGCCGACATGAAGGGAGCCTTAGCCGCCATGGTGTGTGCCATAGGTTTCCTGGCCCAGGATGGCGTAAATAGGGGCGGAGATCTCTACGTAACCGGTACTGTGGTGGAAGAAGTGGCTGAAGGAGTTGCTTTGAGCCATATTTTAAAAAAAATACGCCCGGCCGCAGTGGTTATCGGCGAAGCCACCGGCCTAAACCTCAACTTTGGCCAGCGCGGCAGGGCGGAAATCATTCTCGAAACCCGGGGCCGGCCGGCCCATTCCGCCAACCCAGAAGTCGGTGTAAATGCCGTATATAAAATGCTGCCCCTGGTAGAGGCCGTCCGTCACCTGGAGCTTCCCATGGATCCCCTTCTGGGCCCGGCCATAATGGAACTGACGGACATCATCTCGTCGCCCTACCCGGGAGCCTCGGTAGTTCCCCAGGGCTGTCGTGCAACCTACGATAGGCGTCTGCTGGTGGGGGAAGAACCGGACCAGGTCCTGGCGCCCCTTCAAGCCATAATTTCCGCAAGCCGGCTTGAAGATCCGGAACTTGAGGCCGAAGCCATGCTGGCTCCCCTGGATATTACTACTTACACCGGCAGGGCTTTAAGGGGCCTAAAATTTGCCCCGGCCTGGTGTATTGATAAGGGGCACCCCCTAGTGGCCGCAGCCCGGGAAGCCCTCTTCAAGGCAAGCCTGCAGTCTCCCCTTGGAACCTACCGTTTTTGCACCAACGGCAGCGGGTCGATGGGGAACCTGGGGATACCCACCGTCGGGTTCGGACCCGGCCGGGAAAGCCAGGCCCATGTTAGCGATGAGTATATTGAGGTGGATGAACTATTGGCTGCGGCCAAAGGCTACTACAGCCTGGCCGGAACTTTGAGCACCAGGGGCTGGTAGGTGAAAAAGAAGGACTTAAATCCCTCGAGGGAGAAATTATTATTAAAAGAAATTTGTTAACGTATCTCTCGATGCTGCTTAGGAGGAGACGCCGATGAAAGATATAGGCTTTATTGGTCTGGGTATCATGGGGAAGCCCATGGCCAAGAATTTGCTCAGGGCCGGTTACCGGCTGGTAGTTTATAACCGGACCGCCTCGAAAATGGAAGAAGTGGTGGCGGCGGGAGCCCAGCCGGCCCAATCCAACAGGGAAGTGGCCGAGAAATCGGAAGTTATAATAACTATGCTACCTAACTCACCGGAAGTTAAAGAGGTAGTCCTCGGCCCCAACGGGGTTTTGGAAGGGGCCAGGCCCGGCTCCATTATTATTGATATGAGCTCTATAGCACCCCTGGTCACCATGGAAATAGCTAAGATAGCGCAGGCTAAAGGCGTCCGGATGCTGGATGCCCCCGTCAGCGGGGGAGAGCCCGCGGCTATACAGGGCACCCTTTCCATTATGGTCGGGGGCCCGGAAGAAGATTTCCAGGCCTGCTATGATATACTCCGGGCCATGGGTTCTTCTGTAGTGCGAGTGGGCCCCATTGGTTTTGGCAACCTTGCCAAGCTGGCCAACCAGATCATCGTTGCCATAAACATTGCCGCCATGGCCGAAGCCTTTACTCTGGCTTGCAAAGCCGGCCTGGAACCTGCAGTGCTGTATGAAGCTATCAAAGGAGGGCTGGCCGGCAGCAAGGTGCTGGATGCCAAGGCGCCGCTGGTCATGAACCGCAAGTTTGACCCGGGTTTCCGTATCAATCTGCATATTAAAGACTTAACCAACGTTCTGGAAACAAGCCACCAGCTGGGAGTACCCATGCCCCTTACATCCAGCGTCCTGGAAATGATGCACGCCATGAAGGTGGACGGACATGGGGATGAGGATCACGGGGCATTGGCCAAATTCTATGAAAAGCTGGCCCAGACGGAAATCAAGACCAGGCAGTAATACCCTCGGCTGGCAGGGTGAAAGCTGCACTATTCTCCGGGAGGAAACCGCCTATGGTAGAAGTAAAAAGGTTAGGATATTGTGTCAACGGGGAATGGAAACAATCAAAGACCACCCAATATATGCCGGTCACTAACTCCAGCACGGGTGAAATAATTGCAGAAGTCCCACGGTGTACAGCGGAGGAGGTTAACGAAGCGGTGGAGGCGGCTCGGGCCGCCTTCCCGGCGTGGTCATCAACACCTGTGACCGAAAGAGCAGAGATCATGTTTCGGTTCAAAGTGGCCCTGGAAGCTCACTTAGAGGAACTCACGTTGCTGGTGGCCACAGAATTAGGGAAAAACCTGGACGAATCCCGGGGAGATGTGCTGAAGGCCATTGAAGGTGTGCAACTGGCCTGTGCTTGCCCCATTTTAATGCAGGGCGATTCTTTGATGAACGTGTCCCAGGGTTTTGATACGGTTATGTACCGGGAGCCCCTGGGGGTGTTTGCCGGTATAGTTCCATTTAACTTTCCTGCCATGATCCCCTTTGGATGGATGCTCCCCCTATGCATTACCACCGGGAATACTTTTGTCCTTAAAGCAGCCAGCCTTACGCCCCTAACGGCTATGCGGATGCTGGAGTTATTACATGAGGTGGGGCTACCGCGGGGGGTAGTTAACCTGATTACCTGCGGTCGTAACGAGGTAGACATCCTTCTCAAGCACCCGGATGTTAGGGGTGTTTCCTTCGTGGGTTCCACCAGCGTAGGCCGGCATGTTTACGCCACCGCTTCGGCCTACGGGAAGAGGGTGCAGGCCCTGTGCGAAGCCAAGAATCATGGCCTGGTCCTACGAGATGCCGACCTGGAGAATTCCGCCCGGGTAATAGTAAACGCTACCTTCGGTTGCGCCGGCCAAAGGTGCATGGCTCTGCCGGTAGTAGTGGTGGAAGAAGTAGTAGCCGATGAATTTGTTTCCTACCTGGTGAAATTTGCCCGGGAAAGAAAGATAGGCTGTGCCTATGACCCGGAGACCGAATTAGGCCCGGTGGTTTCGGCCGAGCACAAAGAATTTATTTTTAACTGGATTGCTAAAGGAATAGAAGAAGGGGCTCTGCTTATCCTGGACGGGCGAAACGTAGTGATTAAAGGCTTTGAAGGGGGCTATTTCATTGGGCCAACTATATTTGACCATGTTAAACCGGGAATGAGCATCGGGGATTATGAGGTCTTCGGTCCCGTCACTTGTATTAAGCGAGTCCGGGATTTTGAGGAGGGCTTAAGTTTGATGAACGCCAATCCCTTTGGCAACGGGGCCACCATTTTTACCCAGAGCGGGTACTATGCCCGGGAATTCGTCCGCCGGACCCAGGCCGGAATGGTGGGCGTCAATGTGGGTATCCCAGTGCCTATAGCGGTTTTTCCCTTTGCCGGGCACAAAAATTCCTTCTTTGGGGACCTCCACGTTCTGGGGAAGGATGGAGTAGCCTTCTATACTGAAGCCAAATGCGTTACCTCAAGATGGTTTGATGCCAAGATGGAAAACACCAGGATCGGTACCTGGGAAGGTACCATCACCAGGGTTTAGCCTGGCCTAAAGAATTCCTTTCAGACCAGTTTAGCAGCGAGCAGGCAAGGTATACTAGAATTCTTATTTTGGGGCGGTTTCCAATAGGCCAATGAGGGGTGGCAATCAAAATGCAAATAACCAGGGAAATTGCCCAGGCAATTGTTGAGCGTTTTGCCAGCGTTTTAAGCAACGTAGGTATAGATTTTATCAACGCCCAAGGCTTAATCATCGGCACTACTAGCCCCGCTAAAATGAACGCTTATGACCAAAAAGCCATCATGGTTATAAAGCGTGCCGATCCTTTAGAAGTTGAAGGTGGGGGCCCAGAGGACCAGGTTACCCTGTATTTGCCGGTTTTCTTTAATGCCACCATTGTTGGTGTAATTGCTACCTCAGGTAAACCCGACCTAGCCCGCCCCATCGCCCGCCTGGCCAAGGCGATGACCGAAATGGTACTCCATCAGTCTTTTAAAAGTACCAAGAAGATGATGGAAAATCGGACTCAGGAGAGCTTTGTCCGGGATCTGGTATATAGCGACTATAAAGGCAACCCCAGCCTGGAGAGACTTATAAGGCGGGAGGCTCTGGCTCTAGGTTACAATATAGATATTCCCTGGGCCGTGTTGGTGGTGGAAGTAAACAATCTGGCAGAAAAGACCCTGGAGAAGTATAAATTCCCCAAGGATACCTTATCCACGGAAATTTTTAGTTCCCTACTGAAAGATGAGGTCCTGCAGTTATTACGGACCGACAGATACGGAGAGATCATATCTTTTATCGGTCGCCAGCACTTTGCTATATTACGTCCGGCAGCTACCGGCGACCAGTACAGTCTGCAGTCCGAGATCAATGATTATGCCCAGAAAATAGTCCAGGAGCTTCAGAACCGATTTGAACTGGATGCCACCATAGGTATTGGCGGAATCAAGAGCGGGGTTACAGGAATCAGCCAGAGCTTTAGGGAAGCCCTGGAAGCTATTAGCCTGGGCAGGCGGCTGCATAATGATAAGAAGGTCCACCATATTGATGAACTAGGCGTGGCCAGAATAATCAGCTTAATACCGAAGGAGATCCGGAGCACCATCATTGAAGTTTTTGGCAAAGGACGGGATTATCGAGCCCTGGAGGCAGAACTGCTACATACGGCTAAAATCTTTTGTAAAGAAAACCTTAACGCTAGCCGGGCTGCGGAAGCCCTGTTTATTCACCGCAACACCCTTATGTACCGCTTAACCAAGATCAAAAAGATGACCGGTTTGGACCTGCACCTTTTTAATCATGCGGTGGAATTCTGGTTCTTATACCAAATGGCCTTGTTTGATAACCTGGAGCTAGTGCCGCCCCAGAAAAGACATACATCATATTAGAAATAAATACCACATATTAGGCAACCCGTATCTTTCGCTGTTCTTTGAGAATCTTTTCATCAGTCTTATGCCGGTTCCTGTAGGCAATGTATCGGCGGGTCGCCCGCATTTGCTCTTTGTGGTTTTGATAGTAAAAAGCTGTATAAGTTAGTAAGGGAAAAAGGTGGCTTTTTTCGTACCCTTTATCCACCCCCTGGCGGTGGCAAACAGAAAAGACACTATATGGCGGCCAGGAAATGTGCTATTGCCTATATCGAAACCAATGCTTTAATCACCCTAATCTATGAGGGGGTTTGTTCGCGTCTGGCAGGGAAATTTACTTTTATAAATCCATCAAAAAATAGGCATCCCGTTATGATTATGGATTTATATTGGTGGTTTGAAAAAGCCATTATTGAAAACTATGCTAGTTGCTTTTTACTATGGTATATGGTACTATAAAATTTAGGAATGGTAAATTCTGTATAAGGAAGAATTGTGTAAGGCAAACATAGTTTTTCCTGGAGGCGATGATTTTATGTCTCCAAATAAGAAAGCTTTAGATATTGTTAAGTTATACGTAGATACTTTGAGGAAGAGAAACCTCCCTGTGAAATCAGTCATCTTATTCGGTTCCCAGGCCAGGGGGGATTATGAACATGGATCAGATATTGATGTACTGGTGGTTACTGAAAAGCTTGACAAGAAAATCCGTGAAACCATCATCGACGAAGCCTACGAAATTAGCCTGAAGGAAGAGATCCCGGTAATCGCCCTGGTATATGATCTCGAGGAATTTCAATCCCCCTTGTTTCGGGCGGGGCCTTTTTACCAGAATATAAGCCGGGAAGGGATTAATGTTCTATGAGTGATATGGAACTGAAAAAATTGTTTGCCCGGACCAAGATGGAAAAGGCGTGGGAAGCCTGGGATGAAGCCGAATGGGCTTTCAAGGGGGAAAAATACCCAGGCAGGGTGGTAAGTTATGGCCATAGAAAAAATTTATAAGGCGATTAAAAGACTCCCTCCCGCGGAACGGAAAAAATTACGCCATCTACTAGATAACGAGGATTCTAACAATGAAAACACGAAAGCATTTGAAAGAGCAGCAGGTTCCTGGAGCCGTCTTTCCGCCGGTGTACCGTGTTAAACAGGATCTGTTCCTGCGTCCCCCTGACCAGAGGTTCGAGCAGTGCCCTGAAACTTTGCAGGTCAAGTTCGGGCTCGAGGTCAAGGGGTGTCATGGCGCTCAGTTCTTCCATTATATAACCCAAATTTTCCCTGGCACCGCGGTTTACAGCAATGAACTTTAAGGTTTCAGGGTGAAAAAAGATAGACCTCCGTCAATGAATCCTCAAATATCCGCTGGTACATCTTAATGTCGGCGCTGGCTGCATAAAGTTTGAGCGCCATTTCAACAGCGGATACAAGCACATGTTCGCCGGCATCCTTCAGCACATATCCATCCATAGCCATATTTGAGATAATTGCTAATTATGGCCAACTTTGCCTGTAACAGATTGTGAAACGCTTTGCCGGGGTTTCCTCAAAACTACATGTTCAAGGAGTATACTTCCAAGGACACCTACAATTACGCCGTTGCTCAATACGCCTGCCGCCCACCCCGGAATCTGCTCCCACTGCGAGGGAGGCAGGAGCATGACGCCGATGCCAGAAAGCAGGCTCAGGCCGATAATAAAATTCTCACGTAAAGTAATCTCTTCGCGTCCCATATCCTGCAAACCGATCATTGCCAGGGAGCAGCCTGATACCAGCAGTATTGCTGCCGCAACAGGTTGGGGCACACTCCCGGCCAGGGCACCTAGAGGGGGAAACAACCCCATGGCTATAAATATAACACAGGAAAGTATAAAGGGCTTTGGCGACTTATTTCCCGAAAACGAGATTAAACCGGCGGATATGGCGAAAGGTATAGTACCTATTCCGCCAAAAACGCCTGCCAAAAAATTGGCCGTACCGCTCACGGCCAGCCCACGGTCGTATTTTTTCAGCGGTAAACGTTCACCTGTGGCAGCTTCCAGGGCTGCAATACTGCCGACAACATTGGGAATCAGTAAAAGGCCAAGCAAAAGGAATGAAACTACGCTTCCAATTTCAAAGCTAGGTGGCCCCCAGGGAAATAAGGGCGGCAGGGAAAACCATGTGGTACCACCCGGCAGGATAACTTCACCTGCCAAAAAACTTAGCAGCCAGCCAAAAGCTACGCTCAATATAATGGCACTGTTTTTAAGCAGCCCCCTGCCATGAAGGGTAAGGTAGATTACCATCAGCAGTACCAAAAGACCAATTATAAGGAGCTTTAGCCCGCCGCCGGCCAGGCCTTTAATCCCCACGCCGCCGATCTGTAAACCCAGCAACATTAAAAGTATCCCGGTGACGCGGTTGGTAAACAAAGAACGCGCCCATTTAATCAGGCCAATCCACCCAAGTACAGCGAGGGTCAGGCCGGCAACAATCATCGCCCCTTCAATATCTGTCCGGACGCTTGCCAGGGGTCTCCCCATTTCCTTTGCTATTCCCGCCAAAATTACACAGGCAGCCCACCAGGGAGCCGCCGGACCTTCGATAAGCAATCCCCCGTGGCCAAACCTTATTTGAATTAAGCTGGCAATGCCGGTCAAGAAGAAAGTCAACTGGCTCAGCTTACCGATTTCCGCAGGATTTAGTCCCAAAGCGTTACCCACCACTATCGGGGCCGAGATAATTATGCCGATATGATAGACAAGCCATTGCAGGGCGTACAGGGCAACAATTCCTTTCTCCTTCAAAAGCAAATTACTCCTCCCACCAGCCATCAGGAGGCTGGATGCAAATATTGATACTCCATTTATGGGCTTTGATAATTGGGACAAGCCAATATATGAGTTTTACACTTAGCGGAAAGCATATGAGTGGTGCCCATCTAACCGCCGACCAGGTCAAGGGGGAGCAGGGCGATGGCATCCCCGTCGCGAAGCCTTATATCTAGCCCGTCGGGTGGAACCCGAAGGCCGTTTAACATGATTATGACCCGGGGATGCTGGCAGGTCTGGCCGGCACCAATGGCCGCCAGGGTGCCGGCCGGTGGCAGCCCAGTCCGCCGGAGAATGAAGTCGCGCAGGGTGCAGCCTTCAGGTACTTCCTCTTCACCTTCGCTACCGGCAATAAGGATGGGGAGATGGCCGGCGGCCGTTACTTTAATCCGTATCATGGTATGGTTCACCTGGCCTGACGGTTCCCTGTTTGCGGGTAGCCCATTGACGGGGTTCAACATAAGCCAGGGCCGGATATCCTGTATGGGGGAAGGTACGACAGAAACGGACACACTGAGGCTCGCCGCCACAAAGGTCACACTTGAGGGCGACATTTTCTACTGGATCGAAAAACATGGCGCCAAAGGGACAGGATTCCACGCAGGTACCGCACCCGGTACACCTGGCGGTATCGACCAGGGCAATACCTAGCTTGGTATCTATATAGATAGCTTTAAATTTGCAGGCCGCCAGGCACACCGGCTGCTGGCATTGCCGGCATACTACAGGTTTGTCTTTGCCATGTAAAATATCGCTGACAATTTTTATCCTGGCCTTTTTGGGATTAACCTCTCCCGCTTTGCTGTGGTGCAGGGAGCAGATAATCTCGCAGTACTGGCACCCTGTACAGATAGAACTATCTACCATTAATTTGCGCACCACGGTATTCCTCTCCTTTAATCCCCTGATTAATCCCCCGGGCAGGTTTAAAACCCAGTTGTGCCATTTTTTCTGCAACAGCATCTAACGAAAGTTTTACTAATGTTTCCCCGGTGGGGACGCCTTCCCGGTCCCATCCCCGCAGGGCATAATATTCATCAAGCATGGTATCTAACATATCTTTGCTGAGGCTCTTACCCTTACCGGGGCCTATTTCCTCCGGCATAAAGCTGCGCGGCGCTAGGGTATCATCTTTCCTGGTAGCCCCCTCGCGCAGGTTGAAACAACGGCAGATAGTGGCAACTCGATCGGCCAGTAATTGCATATCTGCCGGCGTAACTTCCCTACCGGTAACCGCTGAATACATTTCCGCTGCTTCCGCGAAACCCAGCCCCGGAACCTGGACGCCAATGTCACAGTTAACGCCACAGTGCCAGGGGATTCTTTGATCATACAGCATTTTCACCAGTTGAGCCCTCCCGGCCGTAGAAAAAGGGGGGAGCTGCTGTTCGGCCAGGGCCGGCCATGCCCTCCGGTGGCAGGCTCCCCGTTCAGCAATGGCATAGGCAAGGCCAAACCCCGGAGAAACAGGGCCGGGGCGATAGGCGGGGTACTCCAGGCCTTTAATGTGCATGGCGAAGGTTTCGCTATTTTGGCCAAAATAGCGGGCAGCAGTACGTACCCCTTGTGCGAGGATGTCACCCAGTCCTTTCCGGTAGGCCATCATCTCAAGGAGTTCAGCTACGGCGGCCACATCACCGAAATTTAATGTAAACCCGAGGTCATTGCTGGTGATTAACCCCCGCGCGTAGCACTCCATGGTAAAACCGACTACATTCCCGGCCCCTACGGTATCCAGGCCCAAGTCGTCACAAAGGCGGTTTAAATAAACAATGGCTTCCAGGGAAGGGTTGTCAATGTTGGCCCCGAAGAGCGCGTTCGTTTCGTACTCAGGACCACCCACTTCAGCGCCCTTATAGGGGCCGGTCCTGGCCCGGCTGAATTTTGTGCAGGCCATGCTGCAGGCATAGCAGCTCTTATCGGCAACAACTACTTTGCGGCGGAAGGCTTCGGCGTTAATCTCTTCGGCCCGGTCGTACTGGCCGTAAAAAAAGTTGCGGGTGGGAAGAATGCCGATGGCATTGGTGATGTTTAAAGTAAAGGGCGTACCGTACTTCATCCGGTCGGCGACTGAACCCAGCAATCCTCCGCCGGTACCTGAAAATTTGTTTTCCACCGGCCCGGCTAAATAAGCCACGAGCCGGGCGGGATTGTTGATTTTAATGCCGCCGGTCCCCTTGACAGCTATGCCTTTCAGCCTTTTGGAGCCGAACACAGCCCCGGCGCCGCCCCGGCCGGCCTGATGAAAGTAATCGTTCTGGACGATGGCCAGGTTCGCCAGGTTCTCGCCCGCAGGACCGATTACCGCCACCCTGGTGTCTTCGTCGCCCAGCTCTTTTTTAATCGCCGTTTCGGTTTCATAAGCCCTTTTCCCCCAGAGATGGCCGGCCGGCCGGATACTGAGACGGTTGTCTTCAACCAGGAGATAAACCGGGTGGGGGGATACCCCCTCGATCACCAGGGCATCGAAACCGGCAAATTTCAGTTCGGGCCCGAACCAGCCACCGGCGTACGAGTCCAGGAATAGGCCGGTCTGGGGCGATTTGGTAATAATTACATAGCGGTTGGCCGCCGTCACCGGTGTCCCGGTCAGGGGGCCGGTCATAAGAATAATCTTATTCCCCGGGCTTAGGGGATCCACGCCCGGCTGTAGTTCATCGAATAACATTTTGGCGCCCAGCCCTCGCCCCCCGTAGAACAGGCGGGCGTCTTCGTAATTTAATGGCTCAATGGAACAGGAACGGTTGCTTAAGTTTACCCGACCTATGCGGCCTGCATAGCCTTCCATATTATTTATAGAACCCTCCTAAATATATGGTTGTGCGAGGTGAGAAGTGGGAGGTGGGTTTTATGGTTGAAACTGGCGGCGTCAGTTTCTGATTAATGCCTCCAACTCCTGGCATTTTCATCTTTGCGTTGATGTTAGCTGCCGCCATAGATGGCTCCTTTCCAGCCCAGTCCGCGGGTGCCTGGACGGTTGCTGCCGCAGGATAAGGCTTTTAGTAACTACTAGAGTGGTTGTTATTATAATTCTGCATTAAAAGAGATATTCCTTCTTGAATTAATAAAAAGATTAAATTTTTGTGTTCGACAGTGGAGGATCCCTGGCCGATAGATTTCTGGGGCTTTTTGTATTCCTCAAGTGGGGGTTAATCCCTAAAAAAAATTATCGAGCCGGCAGGAAAACAAAAAATCATGTAGAATATCTTTTTACAATCATAACTACCGCGGTAGTTATGCCTGACGACGAAACGGAGCGCGATAAAGATGGAAATAGATAATCTTGTGGCCGCACTAAACGAGGTGGGCCTTTCTACCTATGAAGCCAGAGCCTACTTGGGCCTGCTGAGGAACCATCCAGAAACAGGCTATGAGCTGGCTAAAAACACCGGCATACCCCAGGCCAAGATATATGAAGTCCTGGCCCGGCTGATAGAAAAAGGAATGATCAGCCAGACACATGTGGAACCCACGTACTATGCCCCTATGGATCCGGAAGAATTTATCGGCCAGAAAAAGGATAAATATTCGCGGTTGCTTGATGAACTGTCCATGGGCCTGGCGGAATTGAAGAAACAGGGCGGGCCGAGGGAATATGTATGGAATTTGCATAAGTATGAGGACATAATTGACAGGGCCGCCAGCTTTTGCGCCGAAGCGCAACAAAAAATCTATCTCCTTTCCTGGCAGCCGGAGTTAGACCGGCTGGCCCCGGCCCTGGAGCTTGCCCACCAGAGAGGGGTAGAGATTGTTCTCGTGGGTTTTGATGTAAATTCTTTTGCGTATGGCAAGCTGATCAAGCACCGGGCGTTAGGCCATATCCGCAGCGAGCGAGGGCAACAGCTGATGGTAGTGGCCGATACTAAAAGCGCCCTCATGGCGGCCCTGGGTGAGGGAGAGCTCCATGCCTTTTGGACCCAGAGCCTGGGCATAATTCGCCTGGTGCGGGACTATATTCTTCATGAAGCCTACCTGTGGAATATATTGGATCGTTTTGCCGAAATAAGGGACTTCTTCGGCGAGGACCTGGCAGGTTTGCGTAACCTTTAGGGAAAGATGCGAACTAAAAGGTAACCGCTGGTATCGTGTTTCGCAAATTATAATAAAGAGAATAGAGGAAGTGTTATAAGATTGCCTAAGAATATGTTAGAAGATTTACCTGTTTGGGAGAAAAAATCCTTCCCCGACGACGCAAGACAACCGGACGCAGCTATAAAGAAATATACCGGCGTTCTTCTGCAAGCCCTGGAGTGGTTGGTCTTTGACAGCATGTGGATTGTAATGGTACCAACGGTGATAGGTCCGGCAATTGGCCTCGATCGGCCGGGAATGGCCTCCCTCTCCCAGCGTTTGTTCTTTTTTACCGGCCTGGCTTCCCTCCTCCAGGTTACCACGGGTCATAAAATGCCCATCTTTGAAGGCCCGGCCGCCTTATGGTGGGCGCTGATTATCGGCATGGGTAATGCGGCTGCAGTCAGGGGTTACGCGCCGGAACTTTTACGCGGCAGTCTGGAAATGGGTTTGATTATTTCCGGCGCGGTCCTTGCCTTGATGAGCTTGACGGGCCTGACAAGCAGGATCATGAAGCTTTTTACGCCGGTAGTTACAGGGTCGGTGCTGGTGATGGTGGCCTTGCAATTAAGCGGTAGCATAATTAAAGGCGTCATCGGTGTTGGTTTCCTGGGCCAGCCCTTGAGCCCTGTGGCCATTATTACTTCGCTGGCTGTGATAGGCATTATAACCTTTCTATCTTTAAAGGGAAACCGGCTGATAAAAAGTTTAAGCGTCCTGGCAGGGATTGTAGCCGGCTGGCTGGGGATGGCGCTTGCGGGTTATGCAGATCTGCCGCGGGGGATCGATTTTACCAGCCTGGCGGTACCCCGGCTGCTGACCTGGGGAAAGCCGGCCTTTGATGGGGGGATGGTTTTAACCTGTGTCATTGCCGGCGTGGTTCTTATACCCAATGTAGTGGCCAGTATAGTGGCCATGGGCGAGGTTACCGGCGTGAAAGTCAATAATCAGGTACATAATCGCGGTGTCTTTTTTAATGGCGTTGCTAATATCCTGGCCGGGCTAGGGGCGACAGTAGGCTCGGTGCCCACCGCCACTTCGGCCGGCTTCGCCAGAGTAACCGGTATGACGGACAGGTTGCCCTTTATCCTGGCGTGCGGCCTGCTCATTTTCCTTGGCTTTCAGCCGGCTATCGGCATGATCCTAGCCAGTATCCCTGGCCCGGTCAGCAATGCCGCCATGCTGGTTACGGCCTGTACCCTGTTTATTTTCGGGCTCCAGGAATATGCGCGGGTAAAATTTACGGATAGGGAAACATTTGTGGTAGGCATTGCCATCCTTGCCGGGACAGGGATAATGTTTTTACCTGCCAATACCTTCAAAGCCCTGCCGGTATGGATCAGCTATTTGGCTAGCAACGGAACCATTGTTAGCATGCTGGTCTGCATTTTTCTGGAACATATAGTTTTTCCCAATAGAAAGAAGTTCAATTAATTATAAAAGATAAAAGTTAAAATGTAAATTATGATGGCAGGAGGTGAGAGGTGGATAAAAATATTTCCCGCTTAATTTTAAGGAGGTGAGCGGGCCGGAGAATTGTACGCGAACTGGCAGGGCGGAAGAAGGGGGAAAGTATAAAACAATTAAATAATAATTACAAGAAAGGATGATCAATAGATGGCTAAATTACCCAAGTTAACCGCCAAAGATATTAAAGGTATCGTCGCCATTATGCCTACGCCAGTGAAGGAAGGGGCTAATAGCTGGAGCAGCCGGGATGTAGTTGATCTGGATGAGGCCGCCCGTGGTGCCGATAGCCTGGTCAGGGACGGCGTCGACATGCTCCTGGTTAACGGTACCTTTGGCGAGGCGGCTACCCTTACCTGGGAAGAGCTCAAGAAGTTCAGCGCCACCGTAGTAGAAACAGTTGCAGGGCGCATCCCGGTATTCCTGGGGGCCACTACCCTTAACACCCGGGATACCATCGAACGGGCGCGTTATTTCCGCGATCTCGGCGCCGAAGGGCTTTTCCTGGGACGCCCCATGTGGTGCCAGATGTCGGAGGAGATGATTGTCCAGTTCTATAAGGATGTGGCCGAGGCTTTGCCGGATATGAACATTCTTGTCTATGATAACCCGGAAGCCTTCAAAGGGAAAATCCCTACCAGGGTTTATGCGGAACTAGCTAAAATCCCGCAGGTGGTGGCTTCCAAGTATCGCAGCGTCCTGGCCGGCATCGCCAGCGATACTCTGGTGGCTGATATGCGGGCGGTGAAGGGGAACATTAAACTTTTGCCCCATGATTGTGACTGGTATTATGCCGCCAAATGGTATCCCGAAGAAATGGATGCCTGCTGGTCCAGTGGTGTTTCCGCTGGCCCGGCACCCGTCGTAGCCCTCAAGAAAGCCCTGAACACCGGGGATTGGGAGACGGCCAAGCAGATAACCGACGAAATCAACTGGGCTTATGAGAAATTCTTGCCCCGGGGGAGCTTTGTCATATTCAATATTTATAATATCGGCATCCAAAAGGCCAGGTTTGATGCGGCCGGCTATATTAAAGCCGGGCCGGCCTTACCTCCCTATCATATCATGCCGCCCGATGTCCTGGAGAGCGCCCGGGAATGTGGCCGGCGCTGGCAACAATTACAGGAGAAATATTCGAAAAAACTGTAACCGGCCAGTTGTCAAATAAGATAAAGCTGCGGGTGGTGGACGGGAGTGCCACCTACCACCCGCAGCGGTTACCAAAATTAGCTGCCTCGATGAAGTCGTTTGTTAAAAGTTGTTTTTTAATGATAATTGCCTGCTTTACAATGAAAGGAGGGACTGTTAATGTCAATAGCGGTAATGTCGCTGATAGCCCTGGTACTGGTATTTGTTATTTGCGCCTTCGTTCCAATAAATGTAGGGACCTTAGCCTTTGCCTTTACCTTTATCATCGGCATTGTCATTGGTAAACTTAAGCTGGTGGAAGTACTGGCGGGATTTCCTACCGACCTCTTTATCCTCCTGGGCGGCGTTTCTTATATGTTCGCCATTGCCCAAATCAACGGTACCATGAGCCGGATAACGTCGGCGTGCCTTAAACTGATAAGGGGCAATGTGGCTTTAATACCCTGGATTTTCCACCTGATTGCCATTTTTATTAGCGCCATCGGGGCCGGCCCGGCGGTAACCACCACCCTGCTGGCGCCGATTGCCATGCAGGTGACGGCGGAAGCAGGCATCAGCCCCTTGCTGGTAGGGGTGATGCTGGTCCATGGCAGCCACGGAGGCTCCTACTCTCCGGTGAGTCCCATGGGAGTGATTGCCAACGGTGCCGTGGCTAAAGCCGGCCTGCCCGATTTGTCGTGGACATTATTTCTAAATTCCCTGGTATTCAATATCCTCATCGCCGTAGCTGTTTACCTCCTCTTTGGTGGCCTTAAGCTGATCCGCCGGTCGCGGGAAGAAGTCATGAGCGATAAGTTAAAGGCCTTAATGGAAACGGGTTCGGAGCAACCCCTGACTTTCCAGCAACAGGCCACTCTGGCGGGTATTGCGGCGCTCTTTGTCATGGGCCTGGGCTTCAAATATCATGTAGGTTTCAGCGCTTTTACCATTGGTGTGATCCTGACCTTGCTGGCCCCCAAAGAAGAACGTAAAGCTGTGGAACAGATGGCCTGGCCTACAATTATCATGATCGCGGGTATTTTAACCCTGGTGGGGTTGATGGCCAAAGTCGGGGCTATTGACCTCATAGCTAGAGGCATCGGCCAGGTGGCCACGCCCCTTACGGCACCCCTGTTACTGGCCGGGGCGGGCGGGGTGATTTCCCTCTACTCGGCCACAGGTGCTGTCCTGGCGGCACTCATACCCATGGTCCCGGCGGTTCTGGCGGCGGTGGGGGGCGGTAATGCCGCCGGAGCAGTGTCCTCCCTGGTAATTGCCTCCAGCGTGGTGGACACGAGTCCCCTGTCGATCCAGGGTGCCATGTTGTTGGCTTCAGTAAAGAATATGGACCGGAATACTTTCTTTAAACAACTCCTGCTATGGGGTATTGCCATGATATTTGTAGGGACAGTCCTTTCCTGGCTGATTTTTGTGGTCATAGGCCTTCCTTGATGGGGAACAATATCTTCCCATGGGAGAGGGCACCTGAAAAACGGGTGCCCTTTTTGTTCTAGGGGCATTCTTGTCATGAGTAGAATTTTTTACCCAGGCGAGAAAAGAAACAAACAACCTTTGATGGATGACAACAAACGCCAGGGCCCGCGCAGGACCCTGGCGTTAAAAAGGGCTATTTTTTTATAGCTGCCAGCATATTCCTGTAATCTTTGTTTTCCAAAAGCAGAGAAATAATAGTTCCGGCAATCAAGGCCCAAAAAGGAGCACCAATATTCCATATGGTAATCCTGCTCATGCTTACAAGCAAGGAAAACAGGGCTCCCAGCCTAAAACTTCCTCCAAAGGCCTGGGCAAAAGTATTGCTTAAAACGGAGATCATTGCCACACCGGCCAGGACATCAATAAATGGTCCCGGGACAGCCCGCGTAAAAGTGATGGCTAATGGCGCCAGCAGCGCCAGGATGATCGACAAGATGCCACTTATAAACGTAGCCGCATACCGCCCTTCTTGAGGTCCTACTTCTGATGCCGCACATATAGCTATGCTTGGTCCGGCGATGACAGCGTTATGTCCACCAAAAAGAGCGTTAATAATAGAACCCAGGCCACTTACAGCTACAAAAGCATTAGTTGGGGGAACGTAACCCTGTGAAGAAAGTATCCCCAGGGCCTGCACGTTACCGAAGCCGATGGAAAGGATGGCTAAGGGCAAAGTTAGCTCTAGAATTGCTTTGATATTAAAGGCAGGAGCGACAAATACCAGGGTGGATATATTAAAAGATATTGCTTGCAAGTCAACACTTCCGGCTGTTATAGCCACAATGAAGCCAATTATTAATGCCCCTAATACCGGTGGGAACTTTTGCGCTACTACCGGATAGATGCTCAATAATAAAAAGGCAAGTAAAGTAGACCCGGCGACTACCGGAGCTTTAGGAAGGGCCCCTATAATGGCAATGCCATAGCTAACAAGGGTGCCGGCGATCATACCTTGAATAATTGGCATAGGTACATATTTTATTGCCATTTTAAATAAGCCGGAGATGCCGATAACTAAAACTATTAAACCAGCGATAAGAATTGCGCCCAGGACATCGTTTAAGGGATAACGAGTGAGGGCGTTGCCAATGAGTACAATGGCGGGAATGGAAAAGGCCACGTAAATGGGCTGGCGATAATACAGTGACATCAAGATCGTAAAAAGGCCTCCCACCAGAAAGCAAACAGCCAGCCAGGATATAGCTATATTATTGGGAAGCCCGGCTTCAGCAGCAGCCTTTAAAAGAATAAAGATAGGCCCTTCGCCAAATAGTACGGCAGCTATTGCAGCACCAATGACGGAGGGAGTTGTATATTTGCTTAACTGGAGCAAAGAAGCAGTTAGACCTTCGCCTTTTTCTATTTTAAACATTGTTTTTCCCTTCCTTAATTAATTTATTTTTTAGCCAGGAACTAGCGTTACTCATCCGGCAAATTAAGGGGTTCACCTGCCCGGGGTTATTCCCGGGCAGGTAAATTTATTGAAAACAAAGACGCGCAGTATTTCTCAGTTGTAACGCAAGCGCTAAGAGACACATCAAAGTTCATTAACCAGAGTACTTTTTATTGATCTCAGCCCATCTACGGCCGGCTTCCCTGGCCCCTTCCAGGTAATCTTGGGGGACATGATGATATGGCGGCCTTGCGGGGCCGGCTTCTACCAGCCCGGCAGCATCAAATCTAGCCTTTTCCAACGGTATGTTATATAGTGAAAAGAGTTTGAAACTGCCGTGAGGGAAAAGCGTTTTATAGGTATATCTTATATCTCGCGTAATTTCGAGAGCATATGCATCATCACCGGATTCGATAGCCTTTTTTAAGGCCCGGAGAACAGCCATCCCACAATTCCCGCTGCCGGTCCAGCAGGCCGGGGCTTTTTCTCCCACCCATTTCCTGGCATAATACCAGTCTGAATCTAAAGGTA
This sequence comes from Moorella glycerini, assembly GCF_009735625.1. Lineage (NCBI taxonomy): Bacteria > Bacillati > Bacillota > Clostridia > Neomoorellales > Neomoorellaceae > Neomoorella > Neomoorella glycerini. The sequence goes on from NZ_CP046244.1 coordinate 2,550,975, forward strand.
ACAGTCGAATACTATCGCCGCATGCTTCTACATCATCCAGATACTGAGGCCCTATAGCAATATATTTAGAAGCTATAATATTGGGTATACCAGCCAGCCTGCTGTAAACCCGTGGCGAGAGTTTTCCCTTAAAAGCCTCAGGGTTATCGTAAATGATTAAAGGTGTATCAGGAAGGGCCGTAGCAATATCACTGTAGAACCCCACAATAGTATTATCATCGCATTCACACCACATAGGTCTGCCAAGAAACAAACCTGTGGCTCCCATCTCCCTAAAGAGCTTCCCGCGACGTATAGTATCCCGGGTGTTTAAAGTTGTGGCCCCGGCAAAAACAGGCACCCTACCTCCGGCCGTTTCTATAACTTTGGCTACAAAAGCGATATGTTCCTTTTCTGTTAGAGTAGCTCCCTCGCCGAAGGTTCCATTGGTAAGAATAGCATCTACACCCTCATCGATCAACATATTAACGAGCTTATATGTTGCCTCATAATTTACTGTATCGTCTGCATCAATATGATGGGCATTAGGAGTGGCTGGAGTTGGAATAATATTGTAGATACCACGAACATCCTGGGCGGAGAACTTTAACCCCATGGCTATCCCCTCCAATAGTAAAAATGACATGCTAGCATGTTAGTTAAATTCTAAGCTAGATAAAATTATTTGTCAATCCTTTTAGCTGCTTTTTGGGGCACCGTAAAAAAATTTCTTGTTAAGGAGGCACTCTTTAATGTATTTTATATTTAAGGGTGGGTTGAACCATGCAGGAATAAGAAGGAAAGGGGTAACAAATATTTAACCATGGCAGATAATCGTAGTGAACTGGCATATAATAAGATTAAGGAATTTCTTTTGAGCGGTGTAATAAAACCCGGGCAAAAGTTTTCGGCTTATGAACTTTCCCGTAAATTAGGTATAAGCAGGACACCGATTACTTTGGCTTTAAAAAAACTTGAACAGGAAAAGGTAGTGGATATTATTCCCCAGGTGGGATGTGTATTTAAATATCCGGACCCCCAAGAAGCCAGGGAGGATTTTTTAATACGAGCTATTCTGGAAGGTTTTGCTGCTGAAATGGCTACAGTTCATGCCAACAAAAAGGAAATTGGGGAATTAAGAAGAATTTTTAATAATAGTATCGCCTGTGTCAGCAGTAATGATAGAGTGGCCTATGCTGCTAGTAACAGAGCTTTTCACTTAAAGATAGTACAGCTATCCCAAATGCCCCGGCTGGAAGAACTGATAAAAAATTTCTGGGCTACAACGGGTTACTTTGCAGCAAGCATTGATTTTCTTTCCCAGAGAATGGAATTATCAGTGCAAGAACATGGCGAAATATTACGGGCTATAGAAGAAAAGGAAGCGACCAGAGCACGTTACCTTGTCGAAAGTCATTTGCGGCAATGTACTGATGCTTTCTGTAAAATGCTTCTCACTGTTAAAACGGCGCCAGGTTCAAACCCTGAATAAGCAGGCTGTTTTCGTGAGCAAAGCACAGTATACCACGAGTATAACTCCTTGTCCTTACAGGGCAGGGAGTTTTAATTTTTACCGGTTGTTTTGGCAAGTTATTGCCAGGTATCAGGGAAAAGTGGACGAGTATCAAGAAACCTACCAGCCGGACATAATTTTTATTTCCAACGCAAGGCTGGCAATTATCGAAGAGAAGCGCAGCCTCTGACCCCCTGTTTAACCTCCTGTTTAAAGTATTATGTCAGGTGGCAACTCCAGACCACCGGCTCCCGGAGGGAAGGACCCGTTGATTTGCAGGAAGACGAGGACGCGATAATTATCCATGCAGTACCAGGCATGTAGACAAAAATAAACAAGATGTAAACCAAAGTGAACATCATCAGGGCCAAGGACTATAAATATTGAATGTTTTTACTTTGGCATGTAATTTGCTATAAAATAGAAGCAGGGAAAAGAAGCGTTGTGTTGAAATATATGAATCGGAAGTTAAAATATTTTGTATTCCACACCATTTTAAGGGAGTAGTTGCCAATGAGAGTTAGAGTGGGTTTCTTATCCTTATGCCTGCAGATTACCGCCGTGGTACGTAATATTAGTTCAGAGCTTCCGGAAGTGGAGGTAGTAATTGAGGAAGCAGATCCCCTCGATGACCAGGCCCCGCTTGAAGCGGCTAAAAGGTTAGAACAATGCTGCGATATTATTATTACCCGCGGTGGTACACGTTCGCAAATTATGTCTAGAATTGCAGTTCCTGTTATTGAGCTTCCCTATACCTATGCCGACGTGTTAAACGCCCTTTATCAAGCCAGGGATAAAGGGAAACATATCATGCTTATCCTGCATCGTTCCCAGGACCATGACCTGGGACCCTGGCCCGGGGTTTTGGGTATAACGATTACTAAAGTACTGGTTAATTACCGCCAGGAAATCCGGGCGGCGGTGAGAAAAGCCAAAGAGCTGGGCGCTGTTGTAGTGGGTGGCAACCTGCCGGTGGAATACGCTTCTTCCTTAAATATAGCTTCCCATTTAATACTTTCTGAACGCGAAACCATTCTCCAGTCCCTGCAAAAAGCCATCGAAATCGTCAAAGCCACCCACAAAGAGAAAGAGCGGGCTGCCCGGCTGCAGGCCCTCCTCGACTTCGCCCACGAAGGCATAATCTTCCTGGAAGGCAACAACGCAGTAGCCCATGTCAACAGCGCCGCCACGGAAATCTTAAAAATACCCCGCGAACAACTTATGGGCAGGAAAATAACTGAAGTTTTAAAAACCAGTTCCGATAGTTTGGAAGCAATTCTCAACGGCCAGGTCGACAGCCCCCTCACCGGCAAACTACTCAAACTGGACAGCCTCTCCATCATGGCCAACATCGTCCCCGTGCGGGTGGGTACCCAGACCGCCGGCACGGTAGTCACCTTCTTTGAAGCCGCCCGCCTCCGGAACCTCGAACACAACTTCCGCCGCCAGCTGGCCCGGCGGGCCATGACGGCCCGGTTTACCCTGGACGACATCATCGGCCGGAGCAAAGCCATAGCCGCCGTCAAACAGCAGGCCGCCGTCTTTGCCGCCACCGACTCCACCGTGGCCATCTACGGCGAGAGCGGCGTCGGCAAAGAACTCTTTGCCCAGAGCATCCACAATTTGAGCAGCCGCAAAAACGGGCCCTTTGTGGCCATCAACTGCTCGGCCCTGCCCAAAGAACTCATGGAGAGCGAGCTCTTCGGCTACGAAGAAGGCGCCTTCACCGGGGCCAAAAAAGGCGGCAAAGAAGGCCTGTTTGAACTCGCCCACGGCGGCACCCTCTTTTTAGACGAGATCGGCACCATGCCCTTAGAACTGCAGAGCAAGATCTTAAGGGTGCTCCAGGAAAAAGAAGTCACCCGGCTGGGGGGCAACAGCCTGATACCCGTAGACGTACGCATCATTGTCGCCACCAACCGCGACCTCAAAGAAGCGGTACGGCAGGGAGAGTTCCGGCAGGACCTGTACTTCCGGCTCAACGTGCTGCCCTTATATATACCTCCCTTAAGGGAGCGGCCTGAAGACATCCCCCTGCTCTTCGAACACTTTGCGCGCACCTTCAGCCGCCGGCTGGGGCGGCGCCTCAACCTGGACAACCTGCATAACGTCCATCTGCTCCAGGAATACTACTGGCCCGGCAACGTGCGGGAACTGGTAAACTTCTGCGAACGCTTTGTAGCCCTGGCCGGCCAGCAGGGCGACCAGGACGAACTTTTAAAACAGCTGCTGCAGGAAAGCAGGCAGGAATTCAACCCCGGCCACGGGTTAAACCTGCTGGAGAAGGGCAGGTGGAAAGAAACCTGGCAGGAGCTGGAGAAGAACCTGCTGGAGCAGGTGCTGGCCGAGAGCGGCATGACCAAAACCGCCCTGGCCCGGTCCCTGGGGATCAGCCGGACGGCCCTCTGGAAAAAATTAAAGGAAAAAGTGCCGGAAACGTAAACTTTAAACAACAGGGCGTTCATATATAACAACAAAAAGTTATAGGCCAGCAAAAAAATGCTTTGATTTTTCCCGGTGGGGACAAGGCATGATTCTTGCTAGGAAGTTAACACAGATGTTAAATTAAAAAAGTAAACAAGGGCAGGGGGTGATAAATGTTTAAAATATATGGACTAATTCTGAAGGTAAAATATAGGGGGGTTGCCGGGAAAAAAGGAAGCCTGCCAAAATGGTTGAAAACTAATAACCGGCAAAATAAAAAATTAAAGGGGAAACGAGGATGAAACTGCTTAAATTTTTTCAGACAATAAGCGGTATCTGCCATTTGCTTGGCGCCATTATTCTGGTATTCGAGTTTTTGGCAATTGTGGCCAATGTTGTCGTCCGGGCTGCCGGGAATTCTATGGTGTGGGTGGAGGAGGTCACCGGTTATGCAACCGTATGGGCGATTTACCTTGGCCTGGCTTATACGCTGCATGAAGGGAAACACGTGAAAGTAGAACTGATAACGGAAAAGTTACCCCCCCTGGGGAAGAAAGTATTCCAAATAATAGGGGCCGTGGCCAATATTATTTTTAGCGTAATTATAGCCTGGAAAGCTATTGAGCTCATCCAGGTGGCCTGGCAGACGCAACGGCTGACCCCGCTTTTGAGTTGGCCCGTTTACCCGCTGATGCTGGTCCTACCCTTAGGCATGATCTTATTTGCCCTGGTTGCACTTAGCGAAGGGGTGGCGGCAGTAATGCTTCCTGAAGGCAAATGGAAGGCTGAAGAAACAGAGCTAGATGAAGGTTTTGAGCTTTAGGAAGAGCCAGGGGAGATTATAAACCTCTCAGGTAAATTCTATAGGGGGACAGAAAATGATTATTGCTGCTACAGTAATAATATTGATTATCTTTTTGCTGTTAGGCATAGAGATAGGCACTGCCATGGGCCTCACCGGTATGGCATTGTTGTATCACATGTATGGCAATGGGGCGTTGTCGGTAGCCGCCAAGGTGATGTTCGATTCTTTGAATGATATGACTCTGCTGACAATCCCCCTCTTTGTCCTCATGGGGGCGATCATGATGAAAGGGGGCATAGGCGATGAAATATTCAAGTTCTTCGATAGTTTGGCGGGGCACCTGCCGGGGGGCGCGGGCATAGCCACCGTACTCTCGTGCTCTGTACTGGCAGCCATGTGCGGTAGCAGTGTGGGCATTACGGCTGCCATTGGCGCCATGGCTGTTGACAATTTGCGTAAACGGGGCTATAACCTGGAACTGAGTTTGGGATTGCCATCTTCTGCCGGGGGGCTGGGGGCGCTTATGCCGGCCAGCGTGGGAGCGATTCTATATGCTTCTATTACTGATGTATCGGTAGGACAGATGCTGATGGCCGGCCTGATCCCGGCGTTAGTTATAGTAGTGCTGTTTTCTGTCTATACCGTTTGGGCTTTTAACCACAGCGAGAATAAATCACTCGGGGAAAAACATACCTGGGCCGAACGCTGGCAGGCCTTCAAGAGGGCTTTCTGGGGTCTTACCGTTCCTGTTCTTCTGCTGGTGGGTATTTATGGCGGTTTCGCTACCGTGACGGAAATAGCCGCCGTCGCCTGCTTCTGGAGCCTGATTATTACCATGTTTATTTACCGGCGCCTCACATGGAAAGACCTGCTGCCCACTTTTCGCTGGGGGTTGAGTGTGGCGGCCATGGTGATGTACTTGATTGCCACTTCCCTTTTACTTAGTAACGCCATCACCCAACTGGGCGTACCGGAAATGATCCGAGCATTCTTTGTCAACAACAATATACCGCTATGGGGTTTTCTAATTATTACCATGGTCTATTTAGTAATCCTCGGCACTGCTCTGGAAGGGGCTTCCATGCTGTTACTTACCATGCCGGTATTAACGCCGGTCTTGCATGCTTATAACTACAATCTCATTGCTTATGGGGTTCTGTTTTTGATTAACGTTGAATTGAGCTTGCTATCACCACCGGTGGGGCTTACCGTCCAGACAGTAGAGCGTATCGCCAAGAGTTTGCGCTTGCCGATCACCTCTACCACTGCCTGGAAAGGATGTATACCATTTTTCATCCTTTATACAGTTGCCATGATCCTGGTGGCAGTCTTCCCGCAACTGGCATTGTGGCTGCCAAGTACAATGAAGTAGTCCCTGCGGGATATCTAGCCGGCGCAAAATTGTTGTATGCCTTAACTTTGTAGCGTAACCATTTTACAACTTACCGGGAGGGGTGGTACAATCGCAAACCCAATATTAAAAAGTCCGGGATGCAGAGGGTGGCAGAAAAATAAATACGAAAGGAGCGATACTTGCTAAAATCACCGGGCCATGATTGCAAGGACAAGTATAAGGTGAAAACACACCACGCCGAAAATTATTAACAGCCAGGGAGGTACAGTTTAATGAAAAAGATCGGCAAATATTTTGCGTTTGTTGCTTTGTTGTCGATACTGCTGCTTCTTGCTTTAACCGGTTGTGGCGGGCAACCTGCAGGCGATAAAGGTTCAACCGGCAAGGAAGCCCAAACGAAGAAAGCGGTAATCCGTTTTAGCCATGCTTTACCCGAGCACCATTATATTTCCAACCAGTTTAAAGCCTGGGCCGATCTGGTCATGCAGAAGGCCAATGGCACCCTGGAAGTCCAGATTTACCCGTCAGCCCAGTTGTATAAAGATCCCGATGTTTACGAAGCGATCATGACCGGCGGTATTGAAAGCGGGCATTTGTACAACTTCAATCATACACGATATGTGCCCGAGGCTTCAGCCATGGTGGCATGGTATTTATGGAATACAACAGAAGAAGCTTATCAAGTAGGCATTAAAGGTCCCTTGCGGGCCAAAATAGATGCGGAAATGGAAAAGAAGGGTATTAAAACCCTGGCCTGGCTACCGTGGCATTTAGAAGACTTTGCTTTTATAACCACCAAAGAGGTTAAAGTTCCCGCCGATATGAAGGGACTGACGATACGGGCTAACATGCCCGAGGATGTAGCCTGGTATCAAAAGTGGGGAGCCAATCCTTCTAATATAAGTGGCTCCGAGCTCTACATGGCCCTGCAGCGCGGGGTAATCCAGGGGGCCAATGCTACTGTGGCAACATCGGTGGAGCGTAAACTCTATGAGGTAGCGCCTTACGCTGTGCTGGTACCTTTTTGGGATACAATGTCTATAATCGGGATTAACAAGAGCTTTTTCGACAAGCTGGCTCCGGAACAGCAAAAGGCCCTGGTAGATGCAGGTAAAGAGGTGGAAGGCAAGAGCGTGGCTGCCGCCATGAAGGACTATGAAGAGATCATGAAGAGGGCGCAGGAACTGGGGATAAAGGTTTACAAGCCGACGCCGGAAGAAATGAAGCTTTGGCAAGCAGGCAAGGACGAGATACGCCAGCAAGTGTTTAAGGATAAGCCCCAGGTCCTGGAGGAGATCAAAAAGCTCGAGCAGCAACTGGCCACCTACAGGCAGAAGAAATAGCTTTATTGACCTCGGGAAGTCCTTCTTACTAAAGAAGGACTTCCCTGTTGAAGTGGCTCTGCTCACCCCGCCGGTGGGGTTAAACCTCTGCGCCATCGACGGCGTGGCCAGGGGTGTGGGATTTCCCAGCACCCTGGCCCTGGTTATCCGGGGCAGCTGGCCCTTTATGGTGTTCTATGGGCTGGTTATGATTCTGGTAGGTCTTTTCCCCAAACTGGCCCTCTGGATACCGTCGCACATGATGCAGTAAAGAAGGCTAAACGGTGGCCTTTGCCTCATCTTCCGCACCCTTGCGAGGAGCCAAAAATGATTTTTGGGGTTAGCTAATCAAAAAAATTTTCGGAAAGGCTTGACAAGGCTCTTCCATATCTGGGCAGGTGGGGAAGACTAATCTGCCTTAGCTAGATATATAGATACAGATTAATTGACGAGGTCTTTTGGAGGTGGACAAGCTTAAATGGGAGAGGCGTTAACATATGTGGGCTCCTTCCTATGGGCTGTGCTGGCCATAGTGATAATAGACCTGGCTCTATCAGGGGATAATGCTGCCGTGATCGGCCTGGCTATAAAGGATCTCCCGGTAGAACAAAGGAAGACAGCGGCAGTTATAGGGGCGGGTGGAGCCGTTGTACTGCGCGTGGTTTTTACAGTTATAGCTACATTGCTTCTAAAGATACGCTATCTCAGCGCCATCGGTGGAGTTATCCTGCTTTTTATCACCTGGAAGTTAATTAAGCAGGAAGAAGAGGAAGAAAAGGAAGAAAAGGTGGCTTCGAATACGCTCTTCTGGAACGCGGTGGCTACGATAATTGTGGCTGACCTTTCAATGGCTTTTGACAACGTTATGGGAGTGGCAGGAGCGGCTCATGGAAATGTCGGGCTGGTTATATTTGGGCTGGCGTTGAGCATACCCATATTAGTTACGGGAAGCACCTGGTTGGCGGGCCTGATGAACAAATACCCGCTCATAATTTACGTTGGTGCTGGTGTACTGGCACATACGGCGCTCAAGATGATCTTTCATGATGGGGGGTTAGCGCTGGCAGAATATGTAGGAGTTGTGGCGGCCGCGGCTATTCCGGTTCTGGCCGGTATAATGGTTGTAGCGTGGGGGGTTGTAGAGATCAAGAAAAAATCCCGGGGGGACCGGACGGCGTTTTCCAGAGATCCCTAAGCTTAGTAAAACGGGTGACCCCAGAAACTATAATATCATGCACTTTGGGAGGAGGGATGGAGGGATTATAAACCCGGAGACGTCCAATTTTGAATTGCTGCCTTGGGCAGTGGCGGGATATATTTGTCCTAAAAAAGGTTTAGCAAAAATTTTTGGAGGGTCTTGACAAAGGCCCTTCCATATGATGTTCTCCTCTATTGTCTTAACCGCCGCCACTACCCATAACGTACCCATCGTTGGCCTCCATGTGGATACCACTTCCATCGTCCCTTCGCCTGCGAGGCCGACGCCAGGAAGGCCATAGAAATTTTCCGCCAGGAACACCGCCATCAACCTTTTATCTTAAATGACACAATTACTGAAGAATTAGTAAGCAGCTACCCCAAACCGGGGCGGCCCAGGAAAGGGACGGCGCTCCAGAATAAGGTTGTTTATTATGCCCACATCCAGGTGGAAGAAGATCAACAAGCAATGGCCCACGAGAAAGACCTGGCTTCCACCTTCGTCCTCATTACCAATCTGATGGACACGGAAAAATATCCCGACCCGAAAGTGCTCAAAGAGTATAAAGAACAACATGCCGTCGAGAAGCAGTTCCGTTTTCTGAAACAGCCGGTCCTCCTGGGACCTATCTTCCTTAAAAACAAAAACCGGGTGGAAGCATGTCTTTCGTCTTTCAATTGGTTTTAGGCCCTATTGGTAGCTGCTTACCTGGAATACCGGGTCAGAAAAAGCCTGGAGAAAGAGGAGAATCCTTTAGTCCTTCCGGGGAAGCGTAAAAGCACTAACCCTACGGCGTGGGCACTCCTGCAAATGTTTGATTATCTTTTGGTGGTTAAACAGGGTCCGGACCGGGCGTTAATCAACTACCACGGGCCGGAGGTGATTAGAGCTCTTGAACTTGCCGGTTTCAGTAAGGAAATATACCTTTTTCCTCCCATTTTCCCTTAACGGAACGGCAAGGGAGTGGATTTTTTGAGGCTTCGAAAATTCTTTGGGAAATCTACCCGGGGGTGCGGAATGTAAGTTTAGCCGCCGTTGGGTGTTAATATCATTCTTTTACAGGCGTAAGCTTCAAGGAATTCAAGCCCGCCTTTTTTAACTTCCGCCACAGGGTTGTCGGGCTGATACCTAAAATCTCCGCCATCTTTTTCTTATTCCAGTTGACTTCCTCGCCGACGGCCCGGATTAATTCCACTTCGTTATTAGCAAGTGCTTCGGCGAGAGGGGCGGTCCTGGCAGGCCCCGTCCGGACCTGAGCAGGGCAATCCTGTTTAGTAGCTGGTTTAATTTCTTGCAGGAGGTGTTCCAGTACCCCGGCCGGGTCGCGGTTATACGTAGCGATGGCCACGAACCTTTCCGCGAAGTTTTCCAGTTCACGCACATTGCCGGGCCAATGATAACGTTGCAGGATCTCCAGATCTTCCTGGCCAGGGAGCTGCAAATCCGCGTTTAATTGGGTGGCGAATTTCTTTACAAAATGTTTAAAGAGGAGGGGGATGTCTTCCATTCTTTCGCGGAGGGGAGGTAGCCGCAGGAGAAGCACGTTCAAGCGGTAATATAAATCCTGGCGGAATTCCCCTTTCCGGACAGCTTCTTCAAGATTGCAATTGGTGGCGGCAATAATACGTACATTTACCGGAATAACTTTATCGCCGCCCAGCCGGGCAACCTCCCTTTCCTGGATTACGCGCAGAATCTTGGCCTGCAGGTCCAGGGGCATGGTGCCTATTTCATCGAGAAAGATGGTCCCGCCGTGGGCCAGTTCGAATAAACCGGCTTTTCCGGTCTTGCGGGCGCCGGTGAAAGCGCCTTCTTCGTAACCGAATAGTTCACTTTCCATAAGTTCTTTGGGCAGGGCCGAGCAGTTGATAGCGACAAAGGGCCCCTTCCTGCGGGCGCTTAAATTGTGGATGCTCTGGGCGAAGAGCTCTTTGCCGGTGCCGGTCTCGCCATAAATGAGCACGGTAGCATCCGTGGCCGCAAAAGCCCGGGCCTCTTTTTTAGCGCATTCTAAACCCGCGCTGGCGCCGACGATGTCTTTGAGGTTGAACCTGGCTACCAGGCCCTTGCTGGCCAGCTGCCGCCTTACATTATACTCCACTTTTTGCAACTGGGAAGCTTCGGTAAAAGTGATAATCGTCGTCGTCATATTTTCCACTAGGGAACTGGGCACGATATTGGCCACTATCGACTTATCTTTAAATTTAACGAGTATGCCGGCCTGAGGGTGCTGGTATTTCTCCCCGAGGATTTTTTCCAGGGTTTCTTTCCCCTCGGGCAGCAGGCAATCTTTAAGACTTTTGCCAAGGGGTTTTTTTAGCAAATCGCTCCGGGCTACTTCCAATAGCTGGCAGGCCCGGTCATTGACATAAACTACTGTTTGATCGCCTTCCAGGAAAATTACTCCTTCGTGGGCAAAATCGAGCAGCGCCTGAAAGCGTGTCAGGTAATCCCTTTCTTTTTGAATAGCCCGGTAGATGTCAATGGCCTTGCGGACGCACTGGGTGACTGTATCTTTGTGTATTTCGATCATCTGGTGCTGGAGACCGCAGGAAACGGCATGCTTTTCGGTAAGAACCCCGCCTACTATTACTGTGACCCCTTTTTCCTTGGCCCTCAATACTGCCGGTAACGCTTCTTCCCGGGAATGATATAGTTCTTTAATAACCTCCAACCCGAAAACCACGGGCCAGGGCTCCAGGTCGCAGTCCTGGGCGGAATGGACAACGAGGGCTGCTTTACCCCCTTTTTTGCTGGCCTGATAAAGGGCCTCCATAATATCGGCAAAAGTGAGATAACGTTCCACCACCGGTATGGATAAAATGGGGGCCAGCAGGTTGATCGTATCCACACGGCTGATAAGGACGTCGCACTTTTTCTCCAGTTCTCTGGCTACCCGGATTATATCCTTATCATCAAGGGGGTCGGGCTGGGCAATTTCGATGCCGGCGATCTCGGCAGCCATCTCCCGGCTTACGGCAGCTGATATTTCCACCAGCTTGGGGTGAAAGATGATATGACCTATGCGCGGTTTCATAGCAACACCTCGCGGAATAAAAATTCTAAAAAGATTATAATACCCTGAAATGAAGTTTGCAATAAAGTAATACATATTTCATAAATGAAATTAAAGCAACTTGCCGACACCTCCTTACCGGGTAGTATTTGGCTAACGTTACTGTTAAAACCGGTACTTTTCCTGGCTGGCACGGTTCTTGCAACACAAAAAATATCAATATTAACTTTGCAGCAGCGGCAAGGAGGATGGCAATGAAGCTTCTTTCACCCATTAAAATCGGCAACCTGGAAATTAGAAACCGGGTAGTCATGGCGCCCATGACCAACAATTATGCCCAGGACGGCTATGTTACCGAGCGGATGTTCCATTTCTACGCCGAGAGAGCCAAAGGCGGGGTGGGGCTGGTTACCGTTGAAGACGGCATCGTTGATTTTCCGGTAGGGAATAATGCCAAAAATGCGGTGGCCATTGATGACGATAAGTATATTCCCATGCTGCAGAAACTCAGCGCGGCTATCAAAAGGCACGGTGCCCGGGCGGCAATCCAGCTTTCCCATGCTGGCAGGAGGGCCGGGCGCGTAAGCCTGCATAACGGCTACCTGGAGGTTACCCGCGGCCGGCTTCCCGTTGCCCCTTCAGTCCTGGCCCACCCCTTTCCCGGGCAGGTTGTGCCCCGGGAGCTAAGGGTAGAAGAGATTGAAGAGATCGTGGAGAAATTTGGCCAGGCCGCCCGCCGGGCTGCTGAGGCGGGGTTTGATGTCATCAGCATTCATTGTGCCCATATGTACCTTTGCGGCGAGTTTCTCTCGCCCTGGGCCAACAAGCGCACGGATAAATACGGCGGCAGCCTGGAAAACCGCATGCGCTTTGTGCTGGAGATTATTGCCAGGGTGCAGAAGGAAGTGGGTACCGATTTTCCCCTCATCTGCCGCATGAACGGCCAGGAGCCGGAGGGCGGCAATTCCCTCCTGGAGATCCGGGAAATCGCCCGGAGGTTGCAACTGGCAGGCATCAAGGCCATCAGCGTTTCGACCGGTTTTGCTGCCGTTTTGCAAGAAAGGAATTTTATCTCCGCCGAAGCCCCGATAGGGACGCCGGAAGGCTGCATCGTGCCCCTGGCGGAAAACATCAAGATCGGCGTTAGCGTACCGGTGATTACGGCCAACAAGATCCGCAGCGTGGATTTTGCTGAAGGCGTTTTACAGCAGGGGCGGGCGGATATGATCGCCCTGGGCCGGCCGCTAATTGCCGACCCGTACTGGGTGCAGAAAGTTGCCGCCGGCAGGTATCAAGACATCCGTCCCTGTGTCTCCTGTTGCCAGGGCTGCGTGGAACACGTGCTCAAAGGCGTACCCATTACCTGCATCCTCAACCCCCGGGCGGGCAAAGAAGGCGAGATCGAAGTCAACCCTGCGCCGCCGGACCGGCAAAAGAAGGTGCTGGTAATCGGCGGCGGGCCAGGGGGGCTGGAAGCAGCCGTTACCGCTGCCTCAAGGGGGCATAATGTTACCCTCTGGGAAAAAGAAAAGGAACTGGGCGGCACTATTTTGCTGGCTGAAAAGCCGCCCCGCAAGGGCGAATTGAGGAAGATCATTGATTATTACCGGCACCAGGTCGAACAGGCAGGTGTAAAAGTGGAATTAGGCTTGGAAGCCAGTAAAGAAGCAGTTACAGCCTTCCAGCCCGACGTTGTCATCCTGGCGACGGGCGGGAAACCAGTCAGGCCGGCCATCAAAGGCCTTGAACAGGGCAACGTTTACTGGGCTGTTGATCTCCTTAAGAATGATTGCAGCGATATCGGGGAAAAGGTGGCCATTATCGGCGGCGGGCAGGTCGGTGTGGAAACGGCGGAGTGGCTGGCGGAAAAAGGGAAAGAGGTAACCGTTATCGAGATGCTGCCCGAAGTGGCCGGGGATATGGCCCATGCGGTCAAGGTGCCCTTAATGCTTAATTTGCAGGACTACGGTGTCAGGATGCTTACCAATACCCGCGTGAAGGAAATTACCGGCGCCGGCGTCCTGGTGGAGAGGAAGGGGGTAGAGGAACTGCTTCCGGCGGACGCAGTGGTCATCGCTGTGGGAATAGAGGCTGATAACAGCCTGGAAGCGGAATTAAAAGATCAGATACCGGCTTTATACGCGGTAGGAGACTGCAAAAGCCCGGGCAAGATTATGGACGCGGTGCATGAAGGGTTCCAGGTAGGGTTACAGATTTAATCTATTATGGAGCAGATCCCGGCGGTGGGAGATGTGATGCAGTGTAGCGTGCTAAATCTCCCACCACCGGTGGCGGTGTCGTCCCGGCCTGATTTCAGCCGGCTTCCCCGCAGGGCTGCAGAAAATAGCCGGCCCGGGAGGTTTAACGCCTGTTATGCCAGGGCTCCAGACAGGATGCCGGACGAAGATAAGCGGATCAAATTACAACCCACCAGCCATAAATATTGGAAAGAAAGTCCCGCTAGCAGAGCTGATAGCGGGGATCAAATGTATCCTGGGCGTCAAGTTATTATGTAAAATCTGAGGGAAGTGAAATTTTGATTTGAATACATGTATGGCAAAATAATTTATTTTCGAGGAGGGAATGTTCCAGATGTCTTTACCGGTAATTGCTTTCCTGGCACTGATACTCATGATTGTCTTTGCCATGACAATGCCGATAAACATCGGCGCCACCTCATTGGGAATGGCGCTGGTGGTCGGCCACTACATAGGTGGCCAGAAAGTAGCCGATATCCTGAAAAGCTATCCCACCAGCCTATTTATCGCGATGGTCGGGATCACCTATTTCTTTACCATGGCCCAGGTAAACGGCACCCTGGACAAAATTATTAAATATACCCTCAAAAGCGTTAAAGGAAATACTGCCATTCTGCCTATAATTTTCTTTTTTGTGGCCTTTTTCCTTGCGGCCATCGGGCCGGGACAAAATGCTTCTTTTGTGATGGCGCCGATAGTCATGCTGCTGGCAGAAGAAGCAGGTATTCACCCTATGCTTATAGCTATCGCAACGAGTAACGGCGTCCAGGCCGGGGCTTTATCCCCGATTGCCCTGGCCGGGATTATAGTCGCGGGGATAACCCAGAAGATGGGCCTTACGGGCGTGGGCGGCATCCTGTGGCTGAACCAGGCCGTGGGACACTTTCTCACCGCCATCCTTGCCTATATAATTTTCGGCGGCTTGAAGCTGTGGAAAGTTAAGGACGCAGGCCAGCGGCAAGCCCTGGCCAATATCCAGGTAGAGCCTTTTACGCGCAATCAGCTGATAACTCTCATCGCCATTATTGTATTCATCATAGGCGTCGCTTTCTTCAAGCTGGATGTAGGCCTGGGCGGCTTCCTGTTTGGCACCATCCTGGCTATGTTTAGGATTGCCGACGAAGGCAAGGCCCTCAAGCAGATGCCGTGGGGGATTATCCTGTTCGTAACAGGTGTTATGGTGCTTGTTGAGCTCATGAGCAAGATTGGGGGCATGGAACTGTTTGCCAGTATAATTGCCAGGCTTTCTACCCCGCTGACCATCACCCTGGTGGCAGGCTTTATAGCGGGGGCGATTTCTGCCTATGCCGGTACCACCGGTTTCGTTTTGCCCGCCTTTATGCCCCTGGCCCCCGTGTTGCTGCAGAAGGTGGGGGCGCCGGCAACAGACCTGATACCCTTACTTTCTACAATTGTAGTTTGCGGTTTCTTAGTCGACTTCAGCCCCCTTTCGGCCACCGGTGCCATTTTCTACGCCAATGCCGGCGAGAGGACCGACAAGCAGAAGCTCTTCCGGCAGATGATCACCTGGGGCCTGTCCATGGCGGTAGTAGGTTCTATTCTCTGCTGGCTGTTCTTTACCGTCTTACGCCTGCCCTAATGCTCCTTGCCGCGGCTGGTGGTTTGCTGCTTGCCTATCTTCCTGCCGTCCGCATCTTGCCTGGGCTAACCGTCCACCTTTCTGCCGGTGGACGGTTTTTATCTCATTTTCCGCACCCGTTGTGCGAAAGTTGCAGGAAAAACAGCAACCTGGTTGTACTTGACGTTAGACCCGTTGCTTTTTTATTATTATAATAAAAATGCAAAATACCTCTTCCTTCATGAGGGTTGAGGAAAAAATAAAAGCCCATCTTGAAGAGCTTGAATGGCAACAGTTGGGAGTTACCGAGAACGTACCGATATTGATTTAACGGGAAGGTGAGTCCCGCTATGCAGGCCAAGATAGGTTTCCTGGCTTTATATCCGGAACTGGCAACAAAGGTGCGTCATGTGGCCAGGGAGGTTGCCGGCACTGCCACGGTGACCGTATGGGAAGAAACCAGTCCTCTGGCCGATGCCACCCTTATCCAGGCGGCTAAAAAACTGGAAGCCGACTGCGACGTGCTTATCGCCCGCGGTGGCATGCAGCCCATGGTGGCCCCGGAGGTATCTGTCCCGGTAATCGAATGTCCCATTACCTTTCCCGACATCCTCAATGCCCTGTACCAGGCCCGGGATAAAGGGGAAAAGATTTTGCTTATCCTGCACCATTCCCAGGATCACGACCTGGGACCCTGGCCCGGGGTTCTAGGTATTAAGGTAATGAAGGTATTATGCAATCACCGCCAGGAAATATATAATAAAGTAAGAAATATATGGGAGGAGGGAGTAGTGGTAGTAGGGGGAACCCTGGCTGTCGAGGCGGCGAAACAGTTGGGCATGCCTTCTCATTTAATTATTTTCAGTGACAAAACCATTCTCCAGTCCCTGCAAAAAGCCATCGAAATCGTCAAAGCCACCCACAAAGAGAAAGAGCGGGCTGCCCGGCTGCAGGCCCTCCTCGACTTCGCCCACGAAGGCATAATCTTCCTGGAAGGCAACAACGCAGTAGCCCATGTCAACAGCGCCGCCACGGAAATCTTAAAAATACCCCGCGAACAACTTATGGGCAGGAAAATAACTGAAGTTTTAAAAACCAGTTCCGATAGTTTGGAAGCAATTCTCAACGGCCAGGTCGACAGCCCCCTCACCGGCAAACTACTCAAACTGGACAGCCTCTCCATCATGGCCAACATCGTCCCCGTGCGGGTGGGTACCCAGACCGCCGGCACGGTAGTCACCTTCTTTGAAGCCGCCCGCCTCCGGAACCTCGAACACAACTTCCGCCGCCAGCTGGCCCGGCGGGCCATGACGGCCCGGTTTACCCTGGACGACATCATCGGCCGGAGCAAAGCCATAGCCGCCGTCAAACAGCAGGCCGCCGTCTTTGCCGCCACCGACTCCACCGTGGCCATCTACGGCGAGAGCGGCGTCGGCAAAGAACTCTTTGCCCAGAGCATCCACAATTTGAGCAGCCGCAAAAACGGGCCCTTTGTGGCCATCAACTGCTCGGCCCTGCCCAAAGAACTCATGGAGAGCGAGCTCTTCGGCTACGAAGAAGGCGCCTTCACCGGGGCCAAAAAAGGCGGCAAAGAAGGCCTGTTTGAACTCGCCCACGGCGGCACCCTCTTTTTAGACGAGATCGGCACCATGCCCTTAGAACTGCAGAGCAAGATCTTAAGGGTGCTCCAGGAAAAAGAAGTCACCCGGCTGGGGGGCAACAGCCTGATACCCGTAGACGTACGCATCATTGTCGCCACCAACCGCGACCTCAAAGAAGCGGTACGGCAGGGAGAGTTCCGGCAGGACCTGTACTTCCGGCTCAACGTGCTGCCCTTATATATACCTCCCTTAAGGGAGCGGCCTGAAGACATCCCCCTGCTCTTCGAACACTTTGCGCGCACCTTCAGCCGCCGGCTGGGGCGGCGCCTCAACCTGGACAACCTGCATAACGTCCATCTGCTCCAGGAATACTACTGGCCCGGCAACGTGCGGGAACTGGTAAACTTCTGCGAACGCTTTGTAGCCCTGGCCGGCCAGCAGGGCGACCAGGACGAACTTTTAAAACAGCTGCTGCAGGAAAGCAGGCAGGAATTCAACCCCGGCCACGGGTTAAACCTGCTGGAGAAGGGCAGGTGGAAAGAAACCTGGCAGGAGCTGGAGAAGAACCTGCTGGAGCAGGTGCTGGCCGAGAGCGGCATGACCAAAACGGCCCTCGCCCGGTCCCTGGGGATAGACCGGACCACCCTCTGGAAGAAGCTGAAAAAAAGCAAAGGTGGTGGGGCTTGATTATAGATACTACTAATTCTTACCGATAGCATGCTTATTTTGATAATTATCTCTTCAAAGTTATGCCCGCTTGCTTCAACCGCCGCCATAAAGTAGTCGAGCTTATTCCCAGCATCGCCGCCATTTTCTTCCGGTTCCAGTTCACCTGTTTCCCGAGAGAGCAGAGCATATCATGTTCTGCTCTGGCCAGCATCCTGGCAACTTCCTCAAAAGGCGCCAGGCCTTCCCCGGCCGGCGTTACGCCGGCATCGCCGGCCAAAGAGCCGGCATCCCCTGCCCGGTTCTGTTTTATTTCCGCCAGCAATTGTTCTAAAAGCCCCGCGTTATTCTGGCGGTAACTGGCCAGGGCCACATATCGCTCAACAAAGTTCTCCAGTTCCCGCACATTACCCGGCCAGTTGTAGGTTTGCAAAAGGCTGACTTCATCACTGCCTGGCATTTCCACGTGGCAACCCAGCTGGTCCGATAATTTCTTAACAAAATACGCAAACAACAGAGGTATATCCTCCGGGCGCTGCCTTAAAGGTGGGACAGTTAGAGGCAGTACATTCAAACGGAAAAAGAGGTCCTGGCGAAAATCTCCTTTCTGGACAGCCGTTTCCAGGTCGCAGTTGGTGGCGGCAATTATGCGCACGTCTATTGGAATAACCCGGGAACTGCCCAGCCTGATAATCTCTCTCTCCTGAATTACCCGCAAAAGTTTGGCTTGTAAATCCAGCGGCATCGTCCCTATCTCGTCAAGGAAAATAGTCCCTTTATGAGCCAGCTCAAACATCCCGATCTTGCCGCTCTTGCGGGCACCGGTAAAGGCGCCTTCCTCATAGCCAAAAAATTCGCTTTCCATGAGCTCTTTAGGCAATGCCGAGCAGTTAAGGGCTACAAATGGCCCCGCCCGGCGCCGGCTCAGTTGGTGGATGCTATGGGCAAATAACTCTTTTCCCGTACCTGTCTCACCCCGTATCAGCACCGTGGCATCGGTAACAGCAAAGGCCCTTACCTGTTCCCTGACGTACTCCAGTGACTGGCTTTTCCCGATTATATCTTCCAGGGTAAACTTGGCTACCAGTCCTTTCTCCGCCAGTTGCCGGCGCAGGCTAAACTCCATTTGCTGCAGTTGCGCGGCTTCCACCAAGGTGATGACCTTGCCCGTTACTTCACCAGCCACCTTAATGGGGACAATATTGGCGGCAATGGATTTATTAGGTTTCAACTTCAGCAACTTTCCCAGCTGCGGGTCAGTTTCCTTTTTAAATATTACCTCCAGGTTACTGGTTCCGGGGACGAGCAATTTGTTTAAGATACTGATAATATCGCCGCCGGCTACATTACCCCTGGACAAGTTGAGGAGACGGCAAGCAGTGTTATTGAGATAACTAACGCGGTTGTTTTCGTCCAGGAGAATTATGCCCTCATGGGCCGAGCCAAGCAGGGTCTGGAGGCGGATGGCATGCTCCCTTTCTTTCTGCACTGCTTTAACAATGTCCACTGCCTTGCGTAAAGTATGGAGGATAGTTTCCCGCGTCGTCTCTATTACCTGATAATTCATGCCGGCCAGTTCGGCGTACCGGCAAATAAGGGAGGTGCTCACGATTACCGTCGCCCCTGCCTCCCTGGCCCGCTGGATAGCCCCGTTTGCCTCCTGTCGTGACGCTACAAGATACTTGCCGACGCGAATGCCGAATACCTCCGGCCAGCGGCCCAGGTCGCAATCACAGTTGCGGTATAATATCAGCGCTAGCTGTTTCCCCTTAGAGCCAGCCTGGTGCAGGGCCTCGAGGATGTCAGTAAGGGTTAAAGGACATTCTACCGTGGGAATAGATATATGGGGTGCTACATGATTTATGGTTGCGGCCCGCCCGATAAGGACATCACAGCGCGCTGCCAGGCGCCTGGCTGCTTGAAGCATGGCCTCTTCATCAAGGGGATCCGGTTCTTCGATTTCCATAATCTTTATTTCCTCGCTGAGCTCCTGGGCAACTGTCCGCATAGCTACGGAAAGAGAGGAGGAAAGACTGAGCAGTCCTATGCGGGGCTTCAAGATGAACCCTCCTGAATTTTAGATAGAGTTAGGCTTTTACTTAAATTATAACACTTGACCCGCTGGCATTGCAAGGTTTGAAATAACTAATTCAAAAAAAGAAAATTTTCCTCCGCTAACCGTCTCCACGCTTCCAGCTATAATCAGCATTCCCAGGCTTCACCGGCCTGGCACGCTTCTTGCTATATCTTAATGATGAAGCGTGAGAGAAAGGAGGGAGGAAGGGTGGCTGTTTATTGCAAAAACTGTCGTTCTTTTTTCGCCATTCCCGAAGATGCTGATGACTTCGAGCCGGGTAAAGGGGATTGCGTAAGGGAAGAGCAGGACGACAAAGGTAAATACTGGAAGGCCAGACCCGTAATGGGCGACAAGGACGCGAGCAAGTGCCCGGGTTTTATTAAACGGATAGGAGGTTGAGTGTGATGGCCCTGGCCCATGAACCGGTAGAATATAAAGGCCGGCTGATCGAATTTCCTTTAGAAAACCCGGCGGAAAAGGATATCCCGCCGGAGGAGATCCACCAGCACCTGGCCCGGCCGAGCACGCCGCGGACCAGGAGGCTGAAGGAGAACTGCCGCTGGAAGCACACGGCGGCCGGCGAGTTCGTCGACGAGGGTGTCAAAGCCGGTATCGAACGCATGCGCTTGATTACCGAAAGCCATAAGCAGTCCGTCGGTAAACCCAATGTCATCAGGCGCGCCCTGATGTTGGACAATTTCCTGCGTAAGTGTACGGTTTTGTTGATGGAAGACGAACTGATCGTCGGCTACCATGCCGAAAACCCGAAGTGGGTACCCATGTTCCCGGAGCTTTCCTACATGCAGATCCAGGATTACCTGCAAAGCAAGTACGCGCCGGAGCCGGCGGATGAAGCCAGGGAAATTGCTGAGTATTGGAAACCCTACTCCCTGCAGGCCGCCTGCGAGCCCTATTTTACCAAGGAAGAGCTCAAGGCCGCCTACCACCCTTTTATAATCGAATCCCCCGGCTTTGCTAACGGCTACAACAGCATCGTGCCTCCCTACGAGACGGTGCTGGAAGACGGCCTGTTGAAGCGCATCGCCATGGCGGAGCAGCACATCAAAGAAGCCAGGGAGAAACTGGCCGAACTGCCCTGGCATGCCGACCGGCTGGAGCTGACCGACAAGATCGACAACTGGCAGGCCATGATCATCGCCGACAAGGCCGTCATTGTCTGGGCGCGGCGCCACGCCCGCCTGTGCCGCATTGTGGCCGAAAACTTCGAGACGGACCCCAAACGTAAAGAAGAACTGCTGATGATCGCCGACATCTGCCACCGCGTGCCGGCCGAACCGTGCCGGGGCTTACGCGACGCCATGCAGGCCAAGTGGTTTACCTATCTCATCTGCCACGCCATCGAGCGCTATGCCGGCGGCTACGCCCACCTGGAAGACAAACTATTGTGGCCGTATTATAAAGCCAGCGTGATTGACAAGACCTTCCAGCCCATGACCCACGCCGATGCCGTGGAACTGTTCGAGTGCGAGCGCCTGAAGGTTTCCAACCACGGCGCCGGCAAGTCCAGACACGCCCGCGAATGGTTGCCGGGTGCCAACGACCTGTTCATCCTCTCCATCGGCGGCCTGAACCGCTACGGCGAGGACAACTGCACCGACTGCACCGATGCCATTCTGGAGGCGGCGCGCAATATCCGGACCACCGAACCCTCCATTGTCTTCCGCTGGCACCCCAAGTGCCGCCTGAAGACCAAGCGCCTGGTGTTCGAGTGCCTCCGCGACGGCCTGGGTTACCCCTCCATCAAGCACCAGGCCATCAATACGGCGCAGCTTTTGTGGCTGGGCCAGTTCAGCAAGAACAAGAACGGCGCCACGCCGGAAGAAGCCCAGGAATGGGCCAACGTCCTCTGCATGTCGCCGGGCCTGGTGGGCCGGCGCAAGACCCAGAAGACCCGGAGCGAAGGCGGCAGCTCCATCTTCACGGATAAAGTTCTGGAACTCACCCTCTGTGACGGCTACGACTGGAGCTACGCCAACGACCAGATCGGCCCCCATACCGGCGACCCCCGCGACTTCAAGACCTTTAAAGAACTTATTGAGGCTTTCAAAAAGCAGTTCCAGTACTTCATGAGCCTGGCCATCCGGTGTAAAGATACATCCCGCAAGATGGAGGGGCGCCTGCTGCAGATGCCCTTCGTCTCCAGCATCGACGACGGCTGCATGGAGTACGGCATGGACGCCATGGTCCTATCCGAGCAGCCCAACCCCTGGCAAAACCCCATCAGCAACGTCGTGGCCCTCAACTCCCTGGTGGCCATCAAGAAGCTGATCTACGATGAGAAGAAATACACCATGGACCAGCTCATTGAGGCTTTGCACCACAACTGGGAAGGCTACGAGAAGATGCATAAAGACTTCCTGGAGGCGCCCAAGTGGGGCAACGACGACCCCTATTGCGACGCCATCGGCAAGGCCCTCTTTGAAGACATCATCTCCGGCGAGATGCGCAAGATCATCAACTACTCCGGGGCGCCGGTGACGCCCGGCGGCCAGGCGGTAGGGTCTTACCTGGGTGTCGGTTCAGCTATGGGCCCGACGCCGGACGGCCGCTACGGCGGCGACCCGGCGGCCGACGGCGGCATCTCGCCCTACCAGGGCACCGACAAGAAGGGACCGACGGCGGTGCTGAAGTCGGTATCCAGGGTCAACGCCGCCACCCAGAAGGCCGAACTGTTGAACCAGCGGCTGTCGCCGTCCATCATGCGCAGCAAGCATGGCTTCAAGATCTGGCTCAGCTACATGAACACCTGGTACGACCTGAACATCGACCACGTCCAGTTCAACGTGGTCAGCGCCGAGCAGATGCGGGCCGCCCAGCGGGAACCGGAAAAGCACCGCGACCTGATTGTGCGGGTGGCCGGCTACAGCGCCCGCTTTGTGGATATTTCCAAGTACGGCCAGGATACCATCATCGCCAGGACCGAGCAGGACTTCGGGGCACAGGACCTGGAATTCCTGGACGCGGAAATTTAGACCTGAATATCATTACAAAATCGGATTTTTGGAAGAAGGGAGGCTGAGTAATGAATATATATGACGAGATTTATGCTTCAGGAACTATTACGCCCAGCGACCCGGCTACCCGGAGCCCTTTGCATGGCGGTACCCGCAGCGCTGACATCAGATACGAGCCCGGCACATCGCGCTCCTGTTATAAATGCAGGTGGGGCACAGCCCATACTACCGATCCTTCCAAGGGCCATTGCCAGTATATGCGTACCCCCACCGGCGGCATCTGGAGAAGAGTAATTCCCGACTACTTTAACATGACCTGCGAACATTTTGAAGCAGGAGAAGTTGACTTCCGCGAGCACGTCTAGGGCGATAGGATGGCGGGCCTGCGCTCCGGGAAATAAAAGGGGTGCAGGCCACCATATATTAAGTATAATTGCCAGACGGTCTCGGTGGAAAAACGGGCCAGAAGGAAAACTATTTTGCACGAGGAGGTACAGCTTCATGAAAAAGATTAGCAAATATTTTGTGTTTGTTATTTTGTTATTGACACTACTGCTTATTATTTTAACCGGTTGCGGGGGACAAAATACCGGGGACAAGGGTGCGGCGGGTAAAGAAGCTGCCGCTAAGAAAGCGGTAATCCGTTTCAGCCATGCTTTACCCGAGCACCACTGGATGGCCAAACAGATGCAAGGCTGGGCCGATCTGGCCAGGCAAAAAGCCAACGGCACCCTGGAAATTCAGATTTATCCGTCAGCTCAGCTCTATAAAGATCCCGATGTCTGGGAGGCGGTAATGACCGGCGGTATTGAAAGCGGGCACTCGTACATCTTCTATCATACGCGCTATGTACCCGAGGCTGCCGCCATGATAACATGGTTTTTATGGAATTCGACTCAGGAAGCTTATGATGTAGGCCTTAAAGGTCCGCTGAGGGCTAAAATAGACGCGGAGATGGAAAAGAAAGGGGTTAAAACCCTGGCCTGGCTGCCGTGGACTATCGAAGATTTTTGTTTTGTAACTACTAAACAGGTTAAAGTTCCCGCCGAGATGAAAGGAATGACGGTGCGGGCTACCGTGCCCGAGGATATAGCCTGGTATAAAAAGTGGGGGGTCAATCCCTCTAATATAAGCGGCTCCGAACTCTATATGGCCCTGCAGCGCGGGGTGATCCAGGGGGCGAGCGCGGTCGTGGCGACGTCGGTGGAGCGCAAACTCTACGAGGTGGCGCCTTATGCGGTACTGGTACCCTGCTATAATCAATTTTCCATAATCGGGATTAATAAGGGCTTTTTCGACAAGCTGGCTCCGGCACAGCAAAAAGCCCTGGTCGATGCCGCCCAAGAAGTGGAAGGCAAGAGCGTGGCCGTTGCTATGAAGAACTATGAAGAGATCATGAAGAAGGCGCAGGAAGTGGGCGTTAAAGTTTATAAACCGACGCCGGAAGAGATGAAGCTCTGGACAGAAGGCAAGGACGAGATACGCCAGCAAGTGTTTAAGGATAAGCCCCAGGTCCTGGAAGAAATCAAAAAGCTCGAGCAGCAACTGGCCGCCTACAGGCAGAAGAAATAGCTTTATTGGTCCCGACGCTGTACGGCATGCGGAGAACACGCTAATGACCAGGACCGTTTGTACCTGGGGGCCGGGAAATAGTGAGAATGGGCAATGAACTCAGCGTATGATGTTATGGATGAGATGCTAAGGGATAGCCTGCTGGCGTTACTGCCGGGCGAACGGTGAAGAGCAAACTTATCCTGCCCCTGTTCGGGGGCACTTTTTTTACCGCGCCGGAGGTGCTATCGCCGGGAGCGTGCTATTAACGACAACTGAAGCAGCAATCGGAGGTGTCAGTAATATGCGCAAGCAGGTTGGGGGCAAAAGGAATGGCATAATGTAGATTCTCACATTAATCCGGAAAAGCTTCTCACTATAAAATAACCTAAGAGAGTCCTGTTGGGGTATAGAGCCAGCCGGCCGAAGTTGATGCCCCTACACCCGGAAATGAGCTACCAGGCCATGGAACAGATCCTTGCGGAGCCGTACATCAAAGAAGAAGATAAGCAAGAACTGCGGGAGATAACTGAATACTGGCGAGCGCAGCCTGCAGGCGCGCGTGGAGGCGGCGCTGACCTCGGAAGAACGCCATATAGCGGGCACGGATACCGCTTTTCAGTCCACCACCTCTTCATTACTATATACAGTTGCCGCAGCAGGCCATTTTTGCGGTAAGTTCAGGCTGGTGAACGGTGTATTGATTGAAGTAAACATCAATTGTAATCGTGCTCGCCGGTATAAAGTTGGCATAATTCTTGCATGAAGGAAAGATCTAGAGTTTTAATAAAGGATGGTGGCCAAAAGCATGGTGGCAAAAAGCTTAGGTAACCGGTTTTTTTACGGTTGGGTCTGTGTGGGCGCGGCCTTTCTGGTTTTATTCGCCTACCAGGTTCATTACACTTTTGGAGTCTATCTGGAGCCGCTGGTAAACGAATTTGGCTGGTCCAGGGCATCCACGAGCGCGGCCTATTCTCTGGCCTGCGGTGTGTCGATCCCGCTGGGAATATTGTGGGGAAAAATACTGGATGTTTACGGGCCCCGCATAGTTTTTGCGCTTTCTTGCTTTTTAGGAGGGCTGGGGCTTTTCTTATCCGGCTTCATATCCCAGCTCTGGCAATTTTATCTGACCTTCGGCTTGCTGTGGGGCGCGGGCTGGAGCGCTTTTTTTCTCATTCCCAATAGTGTGGTCAGAAGATGGTTTATTAAAAAAGCGGGTCTGGCTCTTGGCATAGCCGTCTGCGGCATACCTTTGGGCTGGGTCGTTTTGTTTCCTTTAACTGCCTACTTGGTGGATGCTGTGAGCATTAAGGGCGCTTTTATGTCGATGGGGATTCTCATCTGGCTTATTGGTTTGGTGACTGCTATCGTGGTGAAGCAGTCGCCGGAGGATATAGGCCTTGGCCCCGACGGCGAGGTTTTGGAGCCGCTGGCGGAAGAGAGGGTTCCGTCTAGCCCGGGCTTTCAAGAGTGGGAGGCCGGTGAGGCAGTACGGAGCAGGAGTTTCTGGATGCTATGGCTGGTGATGTTTGGCCTGATTACGGTGTTGAGCGTGGTGACGGTCCACGGTCTGGCTCATTGTGTGCAGCGAGGTATACTCAGGGAGGTGGCTGCGCGTATCTTTGGCCTGATGGGCCTGATTAGCATCCTGGGCCGGTTGGGGTTCGGTTCCCTGGGGGACTACCTGGCCCGAAAAGGAATGCCTCCCATCCATGCGCGCAGGTACATGTACACTATTTCCGGCCTCCTGATGGGCCTGGGTATAATTATTCTTTCTAAGGTTAGCGGTCTTGGGGGATTATGGGCCTGGGCCTTTGTCTTCGGCGTCGGCTATGGTGCTCATGTACCCCAGACGGCAAGCATAACGGGCGATATGTTTGGTAGGAAGAACCTGGGCTTTATTATGACGCTCCTGGGAACGGCTCCGGGTTTGGCAGGCATAGCTGGACCCATCTTCGCAGGGTGGATTTATGACCTTACCGGCAGCTATGGCGTGGCCTTGCAGGTGGCCGTCCTTATCTGTTTGCTGGTAATGGTGTTTTCGTTGCTGATAGTACCGCCGCGAAGACTGGCCCGAGAGGCCGATGAAGATTATTGCCGGGTGGAGAGTTAGCGCAAGACGCCGGTCCCAATATTAATTACAGGGGACGTGCTGCTTTGAAAAATAAAAAAAGATGGCATGTTTTAAGCATTTTTCTGCTGGCAACTATAGGTTGTAGCGCTGGGCAGATGATGGCTCCTCCCCTTGCTCCCTTTTTAATGCGGGATTTGCACTTCAGCAAAATAGAACTTGGCCTTGTATTTTCGTCGACAAGTTGGGGTCCAATCACTACCGCTATTCTCTGGGGGTGGCTAACAGATAGGATCGGCGAGAAAAGCGTCCTGCCCCTGGGTGCAGGGATTGTCGTCCTGGGTCTCGTAGCTTTTTCCTGCGGCACCGGGCTGGCTACCCTGGTTCTAAGTGGATTGCTCATCGGTACTGGTTTCGCCTGCCTCCTGCCCTTAACTAATCGCGGCATAGCCGTGTGGTTCCCGGCAAGCGAAAGGGCCCTGGCCATCGGCATCAAACAGGCAGGAGTACCTGTAGGAGCAGCCGTGGTGGCCGCTTTCTTGCCCCCCCTGGCCCTGGCCGGCGGCTGGCGGTTTGCCGTCCGCATGACGGCTTTATTTACCTTTATTTTGGGTGCTGTTAGCGTAGCCCTATACTGGCCGGCGGCTAAATCTAAAAATATTTCTACCTTTAGCTGTGGGGCTACCGCAACTTCCAACCCGGCAGCATATCTCCGGCCGGGCAAAAAGGTATTTGTGATCATAATTGTTCTCGGTTTGGGCTTTATTATGGTACAGCATGTTGTTCAAGGCTTTACCGTGCCGTACTTCCAGGAAGTGCTTGCTTTTTCAGAGGTTACCTGCGGCTATTATCTGGCCCTGGTGCAAATTAGCGGTGGCCTGGGCCGGCCGGTTTATGGTTTTGTCAACGATTATCTTTTTAAGGGACGGCATCCGGCCTCTCTATTTTCTTTGGCACTTGTGGTCGCGGGGGCAACCCTCCTGTTTTCGTTGCTCGCCCCTGCCAGTTCTTTCTATTTGGTTCTTGTGCTTACCTTTGTTTTGGGCTTTACTTCCATGGCCTGGTTTGGCCCCTACTACGCTTTACTTACCGAGGCTTTGGGTTCCAGGCGGGCTGGCTTTGCCGGCGGTTTAGGCCAGACCATAAACTCCGCTGGTATTGCAGCGGCAAGCCCCATTTTTGGCTGGATTATAGATACTACTAATTCTTACCGCGTGGCTTTTCAGGCTTTTGCCGCCTGGCTGGTCTTCGCTGCCGTCCTGCTTTTTATCTGCTCCGGGAAGTCCTTCTTGCGAGGGAAAGACTTCCCGTAACTGTACGCTACTATGCGGAGAACATGCTAATGAGCAGGACTGTTTGTACCTGGGGGCCAGGAAATAAACTGACCCCCGGCAGGTTGACAAATATGAGGGCGCCCCCGTAACTCGCAAGCTAAGGCGCGATTGCCGGGTTGCGGAAGGACGAAACTGGTATGAGGAGGTACAATAATAAAATGACGGAAATTAGTTCAGTGGAATTGCTAAATTTTTTACCAGAAATTGAATTAATAGGTGATCAATACTTAAAAAATGGAGTAGTGAATACCTGGCAGCTGGCCTTTAAGAATACTTCGTGGAAGAGGGTCGATGATGTACCCTTTGCAAGCGGTGCTGTGCCAGGGGTTAGCCTCATGCAACACACCCGGGCAGTTGTCCAGGCAGCAATACAACTGGCGAAGATCATGGCGGCAACCCATGGAATAAAAGTTGAGCTTGATAAGGTAGTTGCCGGAGCGGTGTTACACGATGTATCCAAACTAGTGGAATATGAGGCGCCTGATGGAAGACAGGTGTCTAATATTGGGAAAAGGTTTCCTCACGGTTTTTATGGCGCTGTCTTCGCAATCCAAGCCGGATTACCAGACGAAATAGCCCATCTTATCGTGAGTCATACTCATACCTCGCCGGTAGCCCCCCAGACGATGGAGGGTATAATTATACGTGATGCCGATTATGCTGTAGCCAATATAGCCCTGGGGGGTAAGTTAGAAGAAATGCTTAGAGGGTATCACAAATGAATGATTTGTCGCCGTCGGTATAACTTCCCCGCCAAAGCAGCTAGTTGTCCGGTTTATTTGCTTAACGCCAGGTTGATTTTTGTAAACAGGCCGGCGGGCCTGGTTGTTTGTTTTGCTTGCCTGGCATGGTTTTTGCATAGAAGGGTATTAGAGAAGCCCTGCCGGTTACAGGCTCTAACAACCTGGGCCTGGACGGGCGGGAAAATTTAACAGGAGGTGCTGGCCATGAAAATTACCGGGGTAGTATGTACTCCCAGGGTGGGGGGCAACTCGGAGGTGCTAGTAAGGCAGGCTTTAGCCGGTGCTGCCGCAGCCGGAGCGGAAGGGGATATTATTTTTATCCGAGACAAACATATCCAGCCATGCGACGGCTGCCTGAACTGCAGCAAGACGGGGAGCTGCCACTGGCGCGATGACATGGAGGAGATTGGCGAGCAATTGGTAGCATCTGATGGTATAGTTATCGGCGTGCCTACTTACTGGACGATAGGAGGGCTGGGAGTAACTTTTCTGGACCGGGTATTACCTTATTTTTATGCCGGCCGGCTGGCCAATAAGGTGGGGGCAGGGATTGTCGTCGGGGCAAGGGTGGCAGTGGATACAGTGGCCGGAGTTCTCCGCCGCTTTTTCCTGTACGGCCATATGCACTGTGTGGAATGCATCTGCCATTATGGTACCATGCCCGGCGATATAGCCCAAAATGAATACGCCATGAAGCAGGCCTGGGAACTGGGAAGGCTGATGGTCCTGTTTGCCGCGAACGGCAACCGCTATCCCGAAGAATTTACCATTCCCTTTTCCAGTTATATAAAGAAAAAGTATCATGTTTTACCTTTCCGTCTTCCCTCGTAATGCTGGATGATAAGGTCTCCTTAGCCGGATTGCGGCCCGGCTGGGCTGGGAGAGGGATGGCCGCTGGGGGAGCACAGGCAGGGGGGATGGCTGTCTTGGCTGTTAAAGTTGTTGCGGTGGCCGGGAGCCATCGCCGCAACGGCAATACTGAACTGGCCCTGGGGATTATGGCCGTTAAGCTGGCGGAGTTTGGTGTCGAAACCGAAATACTGCCGCTGGCCGGCAAAAAAATCGAACCATGTCGGGCTTGCGACAGGTGCAAGCAGGTACGGCAGTGCCTTATAAGCGACGATCTGGTGGAAGTAATGGAAAAAATGGCCGCGGCTGATGGGATTATTCTAGCCAGCCCCGTGTATAGCTTTAATATTACTCCTGTGATGCATAACCTGCTGGTCCGGGGTAACCGTTATTTTCATATCCTGGCCGCGCCGAAACCGGCGAAAGAATATGTTTTTTCTTATGCTAATGTCCCTTCTTCTATATTGCGGGGCAAGGTGGGGGCGGCGTTAACGGTTGCGCGGCGGGCTGGCGGCGGCGCCGCCCTGGCCGGTTTGTATAATTTTATGCTGGTAAATGAGATGTACGTAGTAGGATCCTGCTATGAAACCAGTATTTTTGGTTACAACCGGGGGGAAATAACCCAGGACAGAGAAGGGATAAACAACCTGCGCCGCCTGGCAGAAAATATGGGGGTGCTCTTGCAAAAATTGTCCTGCTAACTACCGGGCTGGCGGCAAAAATAGGGTGGAAGTATAGGGGGTGTTCCTACTAAAAAATTGCCCGGTTCTTTTTAACCTCGGGCTTTTTCTTTTACCAGGGCCAGCAGCACCAGGGCCAGGGCCAGGATCATGGCGAGGAAGAGCCAGGCCGCCATGTAGGATTCCAGGCGTAAAAGAGAATAAAAAATGTTTGATTTCGTTAACAGGTGGCGTTTAAGCAAATAAACGCCACCTTTTTTTCAGGAGCTAGGGCTTTTAAAAATGAACCTTCTTGCTCTGGCATATTTCTTGCTAATCTCTTTTTTATAGAGAGATGTAAGAGAAAGGAGCAGCCCCGCAAGTGAAAGATGGCCCGGACGGTATAGTGCTGGACATTCAACGTTTTACCACCTGGGCGGGCCCGGGGATCCGTACTACCGTTTTCCTGAAGGGCTGCGCCCTGCGCTGCCCGTGGTGTTGCAATCCAGAGGGATGGGACCCGCAACCGGAAATTCTTTTCCGGGAGCTAAAATGCAGCCGGTGCGGCGATTGCCTGGCCGTATGCCCGGTGCCAGGGGCAATTGATTTGAGCGCTCCCGGCCTGATCAACCGGAAAATCTGTACCCGTTGCCTGCAATGCGTAGACGCCTGCCGCTATAAAGCCCTGCTACCGGTGGGCAGCAAGCTTACAGTGGCCGAGGTGATGGATGAGGTGTTGCGGGATAGCCTCTTTTATTTCAACAGCAAAGGGGGACTTACGGTTTCCGGCGGGGAACCCCTGTTCCAGGCGGATTTTACCGCGGCGTTATTCCAGGAAGCCAGGCGTTACGGTTTGCATACCTGCCTGGATACGTCCGGCTACGCTCCCCCGGAAAACCTGGAAAAAGTTCTTCCCCATGTTGATCTGGTCCTTTATGATGTTAAGCATACCAATGCTGCCCGGCATCACCGCAAACTCGGGGTACCCAACTGGTTGATCCTAGATAATTTGCGGAAAATAGCCGGCAGCGTCGAGATAATTTTAAGCGCTCCCCTGGTACCCGGCTTTAACGATGCCGGGGATTTTATCCAGGAACTGGGCCAGCTGGCCTGTTCCCTGGGGATCAGGGAGGTCCACCTCTTACCCTATCACGGTATGGGCGAGCCCAAATACCGCATGCTGGGCCGCTTAATGAAGTTCGAGGCCCAAGCAATAGATACAGGTAAACTGGAGAACTTTCAACAACAACTGGAGGCCAGGGGGTTGCTGGTGGATATCGGCGGTTAAGGAAAGCATGTGGCAACGAAAGCGAGAAGGAGGGGAAAAGGCATGGTAAAACGCTTTTATTACGGCTGGGTATGCGTGGGGGCAGGTTTTTTAATCCAGTTTTTGTACGGCGTCCATTACGCCTTCGGGCTATTTTTAGAGCCCCTGGCGGGAACCTTCGCCTGCAGCAGGGTTGCTATCAGTGTGGCGCCGGCGTTGATGTACGGGGTAGCCATTCCGGCCCGGCTGGTCTGGGGGAGAATGTTGGATGTTTACGGCGCCCGCCTCACTTTTGCCCTTTCCTGCCTGCTGGGCGGGGCCGGGCTTATTTTATCCGGTTTAACCAGGGAACTCTGGCAATTCAATCTGACCTATGGCGTGTTG
Organism: Moorella glycerini; assembly: GCF_009735625.1. NCBI lineage: Bacteria > Bacillati > Bacillota > Clostridia > Neomoorellales > Neomoorellaceae > Neomoorella > Neomoorella glycerini. The sequence goes on from NZ_CP046244.1 coordinate 2,582,600, forward strand.
TGGGGAGCGGGCTGGAGCGCCTTCTTTTTTACCTCCAGCGGCCTTATCCGGCGCTGGTTTGCGAAAAAAGCGGGCCTGGCCCTAGGTATAGCCGGCTGCGGCACCCCCTTTGGCTGGCTGGTAGTGCTGCCCCTGGCCGGATATTTAATAAGCAGGTTGGGATGGCGGGGTGCCTTTTTCGCTCTGGGCGCCCTGACCTGCCTGGTGGGGCTGGTAGCGGCGGTGGTGGTGAAAAATGCGCCGGAGGATATCGGCCTTGCCCCCGATGGCGACCCCCTGGGACCTATCTCTGCCAGGGAAGGCGGAGCGGTTCCGGGTGCCGTCGATTGGGAAGTAGGCGAGGCAATACATAGCCGGAGCTTCTGGTTCACGGGGCTGGCAACTTTTGGCCTGCTGGCCGGGTTGACCATTATCACGGTTCATGGCGTTGCTTATTGTGTCGAGCGGGGCATTGCCCGTGAGACAGCCACCTATATTTTTGGCATCATGGGATTGCTGGCCCTCCCGGGCAAGCTGGGCGGCGGCCTGTTTGGTGATTACCTGGTGCGCCGGGGATTGGCTGCCGTCCATGCCCGCCGGTACATGCTGGCCCTTTCGGGTTTGCTGATGGGAGTGGGGATAATTATTTTACTCCGGCTCGCCGGCCCTGGCTGGCTATGGGCCTGGGCTTTAGCCTTTGGTATCGGTTATGGGATTCACGGGCCCCAGATGGGCGCAATTATAGGTGATATGTTTGGGAGAAAGAATATCGGTTTGCTCATGACGCTTATCTCGGGAATTGCCGGGGGTTTAGGGGGCCTGGTCAGTCCCATGCTGGCAGGGTGGACCTACGACCTTACGGGGAACTATCAGGTGGCCCTGCAGCTAGCCATCCTTTTCTGTGCCCTGGCGGTCATCTTTTCCGTTTTAATAACAACCCCCCGGAAAGCATAATGTGGTGCCCGCTAGCACCGGCCGGATCAGGGGGAAGCAGGGGCAGCCCGGCAATAACCGCCATCCTGCTGGCGCCGATTGCCAGTGAGGGGAGTGGACGAGTACCCGTAAAGAAGACGAAACCTGCCGGGCCTGCGAGCGAGGCCCGGAATGTAGCAGTCTCCCATTAGCGTGGTACCGCCGCTGTCAATGTGGGGGAAAGTTAACGAAAATGTTTACAACCGCCAACATGGCCCGGGCCGTAGTTGGAATTTTAGGGTTATTGTTTGCTGGCACGGAATTTGCATCTATAGATTTTTGGGGAAATAAAATATCAGGTATCCAGGCGGCGCCGGTGACGCTCGAAGGAGGTGAAGGTTATTGAACCGGTAAGAGAGCTGGTGCATGGGGAAGAGCATAAAACTTCAAGAAAGGTGGTTTTTATGGCTTACTGCAAAGAGTGTCGTTTCTTTTTCCCCATTCCTCAGGATGCCGATGATTACGAACCGGGTAAAGGGGACTGCGTCCGGGAAGAACAGGACGACAAGGGCAAATACTGGCTGGCCAAACCGGTAATGGGTGAGCAGGATGCAGGCAAGTGTGGATTTTTTATTAAAAGGATAGGAGGGTGAGTTTTATGGCGCTGGCCCATGAACCTGTAGAATATAAAGGCAGGCTGATCGAATTTCCTTTAGAAAACCCGGCGGAAAAGGATATCCCCCTGGAGGAGATCCACCAGCACCTGGCCCGGCCGAGCACGCCGCGGACCAGGAGGCTGAAGGAGAACTGCCGCTGGAAGCACACGGCGGCCGGCGAATTCGTCGACGAGGGCGTCAAAGCCGGTATCGAGCGCATGCGCTTGATTACCGAAAGCCATAAGCAGTCCGTCGGTAAACCCAATGTCATCAGGCGCGCCCTGATGTTGGACAATTTCCTGCGTAAGTGTACGGTTTTGTTGATGGAAGACGAGCTGATCGTCGGTTATCATGCCGAAAACCCGAAGTGGATACCCCTTTTCCCGGAGCTTTCCTACATGCAGATCCAGGATTACCTGCAGAGCAAGTACGCGCCGGAGCCGGCGGATGAAGCCAGGGAAATTGCTGAGTATTGGAAACCCTACTCCCTCCAGGCCGCCTGCGAGCCCTATTTTACCAAGGAAGAGCTCAAGGCCGCCTACCACCCGGCGATCATCGAATCCCCCGGCTTTGCCAACGGCTACAACAGCATCGTGCCTCCCTACGAGACGGTGCTGGAAGACGGCCTGTTGAAGCGCATCGCCATGGCGGAGCAGCACATCAAAGAAGCCAGGGAGAAACTGGCCGAACTGCCCTGGCATGCCGACCGGCTGGAGCTGACCGACAAGATCGACAACTGGCAGGCCATGATTATCGCCGACAAGGCCGTCATTGTCTGGGCGCGGCGCCACGCCCGCCTGTGCCGCATTGTGGCCGAAAACTTCGAGACGGACCCCAAACGTAAAGAAGAACTGCTGATGATCGCCGACATCTGCCACCGCGTGCCGGCCGAACCGTGCAGGGGCTTACGCGATGCCATGCAGGCCAAGTGGTTTACCTATCTCGTCTGCCACGCCATCGAGCGCTATGCCAGCGGCTACGCCCACCTGGAAGACAAACTGCTGTGGCCGTATTATAAGGCCAGCGTGATTGACAAGACCTTCCAGCCCATGACCCACGCCGATGCCGTGGAACTGTTCGAGTGCGAGCGCCTGAAGGTTTCCAACCACGGCGCCGGCAAGTCGCGCCAGTACCGCGAGTACTTCCCGGGCGCCAATGACCTCTTCATCCTCACTATCGGCGGCCTGAACCGCTACGGCGAGGACAACTGCACCGACTGCACCGACGCCATTCTGGAGGCGGCGCGCAATATCCGGACCACCGAGCCCTCCATTGTCTTCCGCTGGCACCCCAAGTGCCGCCTGAAGACCAAGCGCCTGGTGTTCGAGTGCATCCGCGACGGCCTGGGTTACCCCTCCATCAAGCACCAGGCCATCGGCACAGCGCAGCTTTTGTGGCTGGGCCAGTTCAGCAAGAACAAGAACGGCGCCACGCCGGAAGAAGCCCAGGAATGGGCCAACGTCCTCTGCATGTCGCCGGGCCTGGTGGGCCGGCGCAAGACCCAGAAGACCCGGAGCGAGGGCGGCAGTTCCATCTTCACCGACAAGGTTCTGGAACTCACCCTCTTTGACGGCTATGACTGGAGCTACGCCAACGACCAGTTCGGCCCCCACACCGGCGATCCCCGTGACTTCAAGACCTTTGAAGAGCTATGGGAGGCTTACCGGAAACAGTACCAGTACTTCATGAGCCTGGCCATCCGGTGTAAAGATACATCCCGCAAGATGGAGGGGCGCCTGCTGCAGATGCCCTTCGTCTCCAGCATCGACGACGGCTGCATGGAGTACGGCATGGACGCCATGGTCCTGTCCGAGCAGCCCAACCCCTGGCACAACCCCATCAGCAACGCCGTGGCCCTCAACTCCCTGGTGGCCATCAAGAAGCTGATCTACGATGAGAAGAAATACACTATGGACGAACTCATTGAGGCCCTGAAAAACAACTGGGAAGGCTACGAGAAGATGCATAAAGACTTCCTGGAGGCGCCCAAGTGGGGTAACGACGATCCCTATTGCGACGCCATCGGCAAGGCCCTCTTTGAAGACATCATCTCCGGCGAAATGCGCAAGATCATCAACTACTCCGGGGCACCGGTAACGCCCGGCGGCCAGGCAGTGGGCGCTTACATGCAGGTCGGCTCCCGCATGGGCCCGACGCCGGACGGCCGCTACGGCGGCGACCCGGCGGCCGACGGCGGCATCTCGCCCTACCAGGGCACCGACAAGAAGGGACCCACGGCGGTGCTGAAGTCGGTGTCCAGGGTCAACGCCGCCACCCAGAAGGCCGAACTGTTGAACCAGCGGCTGTCGCCGTCCATCATGCGCAGCAAGCATGGCTTCAAGATCTGGCTCAGCTACATGAACACCTGGTACGACCTGAATATCGACCACGTCCAGTTCAACGTGGTCAGCGCCGAGCAGATGCGGGCCGCCCAGCGGGAACCGGAAAAGCACCGCGACCTGATTGTGCGGGTTGCCGGTTACAGCGCTCGCTTTGTAGACCTTTCCAAGTACGGCCAGGATACCATCATCGCCAGGACCGAGCAGGACTTCGGGGCGCAGGACCTGGAGTTCCTGGATGCGGAACTCTAAAGGAGGCCTGAAGATGGATAATTTCTACAGGGAGATTATCAAATCCGATGCCATTACCCCCAGCGACCCGGCGACGCGCAAGCCTTTACACGGGGACAACCGGGGCATCGGTATCAGGCTGGAACCGGGAACGCCGCGTTCCTGCTACAAATGCCGGTGGGGTACGGCCGATCCCACCGTCCCCAGCAAGGGGCAGTGCGTGGCCCTGAAAAATAAAATGGGCGCCATCTGGAAGCGCTTCATTCCCGACTACTTCAACATGACCTGCGACCGCTTTGAAGAAGGGGATGTTGATTTCCGCGAACACGTCTAACTGGATGGCCCGGGAGCAGGTAAAACCAGGCCGGGGTTGCCTGCTCCCGGTTTTCGTAGAACCAGCCGCGGTTTTGAAGAGCGAAAGGCGGAGTAAGATATGAACAACAATAACTTGAAAATTCCTGAGCCCGACCCTTTCTTCTATATTGATGCCGAAACCCGCATCATGCTCCACCATTTCGAGGCAATTTCCCGCAAGCACCCCGTCAATATTCTCATAACGGGCAAGCAGGGATGCGGCAAGTCAAGCCTGGTGCGGCAATTCGCCGCCGTTTATCAACGTCCCCTGGCCACCTTCCAGGTCGGCATTCTTTCCGAACCGGGCCAGCTCTTCGGCGAGCATGCCCTGGTAGACGGCGAGACGCGCTACCGCCCCTACCTGTTTCCCCAGGCCGTCCAGACCCCCCGCTGCGTCATTCACCTGGAGGAAATCAACCGGCCCGAACACCCCAAGGCCCTGAACATGCTCTTTTCCCTGCTGGCGGAAGACAGGCGGGTGTGGATAGATGAACTGGGCCTCATTGAGGTAGCCCCGGGGGTAGTTATTTTCGCCACCATGAACGAAGGCGAAGAGTTCGTGGGTACGGAAATGCTGGACCCGGCCTTGCGGGACCGCTTCTATACCATTCTCATGGATTACATCCCGGCAGAGGTGGAGGCGGAGGTCCTGGCCCAGAAAACCGGCGTCGACCGGGAACAGGCGCGTGAAATCGTCAACATTGTTAATAAGATGCGGGGGCACGCCGAGACGCCTTTAGATGTCTCGACGCGCACCTCCCTGATGATCGCCGAGCTGGTGGCGGCGGGGGCGTCTATCAGGGAAGCGATTACCTTCAGCATGCAGATTGACCGGGAACACCTGGAATCTATCCTCCTGGCCCTGCACCTGGAGAAAGGATTGACGGATGCCAGGAAAACGACCAGATATATCCTTTTTACCGGGGACCTGGATTTATAAACCTCCGGGGAGAGAGCAAGGGGGGGCTTTTATGGAACAGGAGAAGGGCGCTCCCGGCGCGGTTATCAAAAGCTTTTATATACCAGGCGAAGAAGGGATATCGGAATATTGGCGCCGCCATAAATCTACAGTGGTGTCCCTGGAACTGGCCCGCTTGCTGGCCGCCCTGCGCAAGCTGACGGGTTACCTGGGGATGAACGTGGGCAGCATTATCTGGGAAGGCATGAAATCCCCCGAAGAAACCTCGGCCATCATCCTCGACCCCTCCCTGGTACGGGGAAAATACCCCGTACCGGCCAGCAAGACCGACTATGTGGTGGGAGTTACCGTAAGGGAGGCCTACCGGCGCATCGAGTGGAGCGAGAAGGCGGAGCAGCTGGCCTGGGAGAAGGCCGGCAAAATAGAAGCGGTCCAGCGTTACAAGTTTCAGCAGTACCTGGAGATGGCCGAAAGGATCTACCTGGATACCCTGGCCAACAGATCAGTCCTGGGCCTGTACGCGGAAGTAGCCCGGCGGAACGATTTTAACCGGGCGCAAAAGCATTTTCTCCCGCCGCCGTCAGTGGAAGAATTGCTCCACCTCTGGTGGTTCCTGGCCGCCGATAGGGTTAGTCCCGGGTATCAGGAAGAATTTTCGGCAAAGGTTTATAACCAGGCGACTGCCGAACAGGTAGCCCTTTACCGGGAACCGTTACGCCTGCTCAATACCATTATAGGCCGGCTGCTCAAAGAATGTCCCTCCCGGCACAGCGTCCTGGAACGCTGCCATTACCGCTCCGACCTCTATGTGGAGATATGGCCTTCCTTCCTCGATATAGTAAAATTCTGGCCGGCCGATCGCCAGTCGGCCCTGATGGAGGGCGAGGGCGAGCCGTATACGTACCGCGAACCTGCCGCCAGGATTTCCGAGGCCACCCTGCGGGCCATTGAAGCGGCCCTGGCCGAGAGCCTGGATTTAACGGCCGAGGTGAGAAGGGTTTGCGAGGGCGACGAGGGGACAGTAACCATCAAAACGGGTAAAATCATTTTACCCCTGGAAGAAAAACTGGACCGGCAGCTCTACCTGCACCTGAAAGCCAGCTTGCGCCTGCGTTCCCGGAAAAGGAATGTCATCAGCCGCGGTTTAAAGAGCGGTAAGATCGACCCCCGCCGCCTCTACCGGGCGCCGGTAACGGGGGAAGTCTTTCTTTATAAGAAAGCGGTCTATGAAATGGATTACGATATCATCCTCTTAGTTGATGCTTCCGGTTCCATGGTTGGCCCCAAGTGGAAGAATGCCCAGCGGGTTTTTTATGCCCTGTATGAGGCGCTGAAGGAACTGAACCGGGAGACGCGGGTGTTTGCCTATAACGAAGCCTTTGATACCTGCTATCTGACAGAATTATCGCGTAAGGGTATGCTTTATACCGTCGTTCCGCGGGGGAAAACGGCTTCGGGAGAAGCCATTATCGCCACGGCGCTGATGTTAAAGCAGCGGCAACGCCCGCGGCGGCCGCTGATCATCCACCTTACCGACGGCGCCTCCAACTGGGGGAGCGAGGTCAGGCATGCCATCGAGTACTGCCGGAAAGAGCGCCTAGGACTATTAACCCTGGGACTGGGGTGCAGCAAGGAAAGCCGGGCGGAATTGAAAAGAGAATACGGTGACCAGGTAAGATTTATCGATGACATTAAAAGTCTGCCCCGAAAGTTCGCTGAATTGATTACTCAGGCAGGCCGCCTGCATTAAGAGGTGATAAATTTGACCGCGATTGAACCGGCAGCCTTGCCGGACCGGCAACCGCTCATTACCAACATCCAGCGCTATTCTGTGCAGGATGGGCCGGGCATCAGGACGACCATTTTTCTTAAAGGTTGTCCCCTCAGGTGCCCCTGGTGCCATAACCCGGAAACCCAGGATCCCGAACGGGAAATAAACTATGACCAGGAAAAGTGCACCGGTTGCGGCGCCTGCGTGCAGGTCTGCCCGTCCGGGGCCGCCCGCCTGGAGGGCGCGATCAGCGTTCTGGACCGGGGCCAGTGCACCAGGTGCGGCCGCTGCGTGGACGCCTGCCCCGCCGGGGCCAGGGAATGGTCCGGCCAGGCCATGACCATCGAGGAAATCGTCAGGGAGGCCAAAGATGATGAAATGTTTTTCCTGAGTTCCGGCGGCGGGGTAACCATCAGCGGCGGCGACCCCCTGTATTTTCCTCGTTTTACCCTGGAACTGGCCCGGCGGCTGCAAGACGAGCTGCTGCACGTGGCCATCGACACCGCTGCTTTCTGCCAGTGGTCCTACCTGGATGAGTTGCGCCCCTATGCCGATCTTTTTCTTATTGACCTGAAGACCATGGACGGCGACAAGTACCGGGATGTCATCCGCGGTAGCCTGGCGGTGGTGCAGCAGAACCTGGAAAGGCTGGCGGCTGCCGGGGCCACCATCAGGGTGCGCATCCCGGTTATACCGGGATTCAACGACAGCGAGGCCGATTACGACGCTTTTGCCGCCTACCTGGGTACCCTCAAAGGCAGGATAGCCGGGGTGGACATCCTTCCCTTCCATTCCTACGCCGGGAAGAAGTACAGACTCCTCGACAGGTGGGATAGTTACCAGTACCGGGACACGGAATCCCTGCAGCCAGAAGATGTGCTGGGATTGGCCCGGAAACTGAAGCAGGCCGGTTTTTCCCCGGCCGATAACAGCCTGACGGTGGGAGGCCTGACGGGATGAAAAAAAGGGAATTGATTAAAGAAATTTTACAGATCGAACTGGAGATGTTTAAGCAGGTGCGCACCGCTGCACCCAGCCGCTGCCAGGAAAACACGGACAGCTTTCTCCTGGTCCGGGGGGCGGCCTTTGCCAACTGGTCGGAGCAAACCCTGGCGTGCTACCTCCAGGACCTGCAGGAAGCCCGGCAGGAGGGCAGAAACCTGATGACGGAAAAGTACGCCCGCATGGATAACCTGATCCCGTGTTTGAATGATAACCCGTTGATTGACGATATCATGGCCATCGAAATCGAATGGGAAAAAGAGGTCAGGGCTAAATATCCCCATGTGATTGGCCGGCCTTCCGGGGAAGGGGTGGAAACAGGAGACGATATGGCCTATTTTAAAAACTACCTGCGCAGCGAACTGGAAACCTATTCGGACGCCACCCTTGTGAGTTATTACACCGATTTACTGGCGGCGGTGGGCAATAACGAAAATCTAGCTGAGAAGACCTTTGCTACTATCTTTCGCCGGATGGGGTTTGCCTCCCTGGCAGAAGCGGAGGCTTATTTGGCCCGGAAGGCGTGCGGGTAAGGGTTTGGCTGCTTAACAAATTCGTTAACTTTTGTGAACGGTTGCCGGGACAACCGTTTCTAGTCAAGCGCAATTTTGTCCTGGCACGGTTTTTGCAACGGAATAAAAGATGAGGCAGGACCAAATTCAGGTAGGAGGTAAACGAGTTCCAGCAAAAAAATACTCAAAGATTTTGTTCTCGAAGTCACCATTGGTGGCTAGAAATAACAGAGGAGGAGATAAAGTTGGCAACCCTGACACCCGCCATGCAAAAATTTATCGGCGAGAACCTGTGCCTGATCGCCACCGTCAATAAGGACTGCCACCCCAACGTGGCCCCTAAAGGCACCTTTAGAGTGCTGGACGAAAAAAACCTTGCCTACGCTGAAATTTACGGCCAGCTGACCTACCAGAACCTGCTTGCCAATCCCTATGTCTGTGTGGTGGCCGTCAACCGCCAGGAGCGAGCCATGGTCAGGTGCAGCGGCCTGGCTGAAATTGTCACAGCAGGCCAGCTCTACGACGAAATGGCCGCCCAGGTGGAAAAAAAGGGCCTGCCCCGGCCCCAGGCGGTAGTAAAAATTGCTCTGACGGAAGTACGCTCGTCTAAAGTTTGACCCGGTATATACCTAATCTCATTTGCGGCGGGGAGGTGCCGCGCAAAGTCTGCCCTTACTGCAAGGAAGCTTTTATGGGTTATACAGGCGATCCTCCCGTTTGCCCAGCCTGTGGCCGGGAACTGCCGCCAGAATACCTTTAAACCAGGAGAAAGGATTGAATGCCATGGCCAGAACCATCACTTGCAGCCAGATAACCGCAGCCGTGGAGCAGCTCTGCCGGGAGGCCAATTATTACCTGGGCGAAGACGTGCGCCAGTCCCTGGAAAAGGCCCTGGCGAGGGAGGTCTCACCCCCGGGTCGGGAAGTCTTAAAACAACTCCTGGACAATGCCACCATCGCCGCTACCGAGGAAGTGCCCATCTGCCAGGATACCGGGGTAGCCGTAATCTTCCTGGAACTGGGCCAGGATGTCCGGATTGAAGGCGGCTATCTTTACGACGCCATTAATGCCGGGGTCGCCCGGGGGTATACCGGCGGCTACCTGCGCAAATCCATGGTTTACCCGCCGGTAGACGGCAAGAACAGTGGCGATAACACGCCGGCAATAATCCACACCAGGATCGTACCCGGCGACCACCTGACTATAACCGTCGCCCCTAAAGGGGGCGGCAGCGAGAATATGAGCGCCGTGGGTATGCTTACCCCGGCTGCCGGGTACGAGGGGGTAAAAAAGTTTGTTGTCGAGACCGTAAAAAAGGCCGGGCCCAATCCCTGCCCCCCGATTGTCGTAGGAGTAGGTATTGGCGGCAACTTTGAAAAATGCGCCCTGCTGGCCAAGGAAGCCCTCCTGCGGCCCCTGGGCCAGCCTCATCCCCGTGAGGAAATAGCTGCCCTGGAAAAAGAGATCCTGGAGGCCATCAATTGCCTGGGGATAGGGCCCCAGGGCTTCGGCGGCCGGGTAACCGCCCTGGCGGTCCATATAGAGATTTATGCCCGGCACATTGCCAGCTTCCCCGTGGCCGTTAACATCCAGTGCCATGCCGCCCGCCACAAAAGCGTTACCCTGTAGGAGGTGAAAAAATGGCTACTAAGTATATCCGTACCCCCTTGACCGATGCTGAGGTCAGCGACCTGCGGGCCGGCGACCAGGTATTCCTCAGCGGGGTTATTTACGCCGCCAGGGACACGGCCCACAAGCGGTTAATCGCCCTCCTCGATCAGGGCGCCGCGCTGCCCGTGGACCTTAAGGGGCAGGTTATTTACTACGTCGGCCCGGCGCCGGCCAAACCAGGCCAGGCCATTGGCTCCGCCGGGCCCACCACCAGCGGCCGCATGGACCCCTATACGCCCCGCCTGATAGGCGAAGCTGGCCTTAAAGGAATGATTGGCAAGGGTTCGCGCTCGCCGGAAGTCAAAAAAGCCATCGTCGACCATAAGGCCGTTTACCTGGCCGCTGTAGGTGGAGCCGGGGCCCTGATTGCCAGAAGTATCAAGAGGGCTGAGGTAGTAGCCTACCCCGAGCTGGGGCCCGAAGCCATCCTGGCCCTGGAGGTGGATAACTTCCCGGCAACCGTCATCAATGATTGCTACGGTGCCGATCTCTATGAAGAAGCCATAGCCAGATATGCCTGCAAATAACATCAATAAATAACATCATAAAGGAGGAATACGACAAAGTGCTGACTAAAGAAGAACTACTGGCCAAGGCGCAAAAACCAGCGCAGGACGCCATGAAACTCCACCCCTTTTACCGTGGTAAAATGCAGACCCTGCCCCGCTGTGCCATACGTAACCTGGATGATTTCGCCATCTGGTACACCCCCGGGGTAGCCGAACCCTGCAAAGCCATAAATAAAAACAAGGAACTTGTTTACGAGTATACCAGCAAATGGAATACGGTGGCCGTTGTTTCCGATGGCACCAGGGTCCTGGGCCTGGGAGACATCGGCCCCGAGGCAGCCATGCCGGTTATGGAAGGCAAGGCTCTGATATTCAAGTACCTGGGTGGCGTAGATGCCGTGCCTATTTGCCTGGATACCAAAGACCCGGAAGCGATTATTCAAACGGTAAAATACCTCCAGCCTTCCTTCGGCGGCATTAACCTGGAGGACATTGCCCAGCCAAAATGTTTTGGTATCCTCGACCGCCTGCGCCAGGAAATGGAGATTCCTGTCTGGCACGACGACCAGCAGGGGACGGCAGCCGTCACCCTGGCCGGCCTGATTAACGCCCTCAAACTGGTAGGCAAGAAGATGAAGGAAGTCAAGATAGCCATGATTGGCTCAGGGGCGGCCAATATCCGCATTGCCCACGTGCTTATCAAAGCCGGCGTTACCCCGGGTAACATTTACATGACCGACAGCAAGGGGATTCTCAATCCCTCGCGTACCGAGCTTAAAGAAACTCATCAAGAAAAATGGGAAATGTGCCTCTTAACCAATGCCGAAGGCCGGGAAGGGGGTATTGCGGAAGCCATGCGGGGTACAGATGCAGTTATCGCCCTCTCCCAGCCCGGCCCCGACGTCATCAAGAAAGAATGGATTAAATCCATGGCTGAGGAAGCCATTGTCTTTGCCTGCGCCAACCCCATCCCCGAAATCTGGCCCTGGGAAGCTAAAGAAGCCGGTGCCAGGATTGTAGCCACCGGCCGTTCCGACTTCCCCAACCAGGTGAATAATTCATTGGGGTTCCCCGCCATCTTCCGCGGTGCCCTTGATGTCAGGGCGAAAACTATTACCGATGAGATGTGCATTGCTGCCGCCTATGAACTGGCTAAATACGCCGAGGATAAAGGCCTGCTGGCCGACGACTACCTCCTGCCCACCATGGACGAGTGGGAGGTCTATCCCCGGGAAGCGGCCGCCGTGGGGGCTAAAGCCGTAGAACAGGGAGTAGCCAGGATAAACCGTAGTTATGAAGAACTCTACGACCTGGCGTCAAATATAATCCAGGATGCCCAGGAAATGACCCGCTTGCTGATGAAACAGGGGTATATCCCGGAAGTACCGGAGTAAGCCACAGTAAATTATAACATCTGGTAGAAAAAATCATTTTAACGCCAGGATTTTTTTCATCGTCCTGGCGTTTTTTCTTTGAGGTTTCTCCCATTTCCCGAGAGGAACTCACCCCTTATGATACCCTCGTACATTACCTGGATTAGTCGCCCCCACATCAGCGGTGGGCGAGGCAGGGGCTTTGATGGCTATAGGACTGGAATAATATCCTCTTTTTAGCAGTAACTTCATTATGGCGGCTCCAAGTATTACACCCTTGCTCAAGCGGCAACCCTCAGGTTAAAATAAAGAAAAAGCTACCAGAAGTAAAATCGATACCAGAGGAATGGAGGTGCAGGGAAATGAGCATTGCCCCGGCGGAACTGGCAGCAGGCCGGGTACGGTACACTTATGAGGATTATTGCCGCCTGCCGGAAGGGTCGCCCTATCAGCTGATCGGGGGGGAACTGGTAATGACACCGTCGCCTACACCCTATCACCAGATGGTATCCATGAAATTGGAATTACAGCCCAACTTTGACACTAAAACTTCTATTTCAAGGGCTTAAAGACCACCAAGACTAGTAATATCAACGATCTTTCTCTACCGAAGTCGGCAAAACGTAGTGAAAACAAATCTGCCTTAGAGTATTTTCACGCCGGGCATCTCTTGGTATAATAGTAATGACGATAACCGAGGTGATGCCCCTTTGTTCCCCCGTATTATCACTACCAGGCGCGGCGGCCATACCTACCATTATCTGGTCCTGGTAGAATCCTACCGGGAAAAAGGCAAGGTAAAACAGCGCCAGGTTGGGCATTTAGGCAACATCGACCAGTATTCCCAGGAAGAGATACAGCGGCTTATTAATAAACTGCGGGAATTCCTTAAGGAAGATGAGCTGGGCACTGTTAAGGACCTCCAGACCTTCGGCACCAAGCATTATGGTATCCCCTATGTGGTGAATTTTTTCTGGGAGCGACTGGACCTGGACGCCTTCTTTAAAAACTATCTCCAAAATCGTCAAGTAGAGATGGATGTGGCCTTATGCACCAAGATTATGATTTTAAACCGCCTCATCGCTCCTAAAAGCAAGCTTGGAGTATCCCAATGGTTAAGGCAAATTTACCTGCCGGAACTGGAAGAGAAACAGCCTGAGTTGCATCATTTTTACCGTACTCTTGACGTCCTGGAAGAAATGAAGGATTATCTGGAACGCCACTTGTACAACCGGCTTACGGATCTCTTGAGTTATCAGCTTAACCTGGTGTTTTACGACTTGACCAGCAGCTACTTTGAAGGTACCCATTGCCCCCTGGCCAGGTTCGGTTATTCCCGCGACCACCGGCCGGACTGCCGGCAAATTAATATTGGCCTCCTGGTGACTCCGGAAGGCATGCCTATTGCCCACCAGGTATTTGAAGGTAATATACCTGATAAAGTAACCGTGGCTGGCGCCATCGAACAACTTAAGCAAAAGTTTGCCATCAAGAGCTGTATTTTCGTGGGCGACCGGGGTATGCTGACCAGTCATAATTTAGAAGAACTCAAGGAGGCTAACTTCCGTTATATCCTGGGCTTTCATAAACGCGGCCGGGAAGTGAGCGATGAACTACTGGCCAGGTACCAAAACCTCGAAGAATACCAGCTAATAGACGGCGATAACCCCCTCTTTTATGTGGAAGTACCACCAGAGCAGGTACAGGCTCCCCCTAAAGAAAACTTGGTAGAGGGAGAAGAGGAAGAAAAGGAAAACTTCGAGCCTCCGGTTCGCTATATCCTTTGCCACAATCCTCTCAAAGCCCAAGAGGATTATGAATTTCGGGTCAAAGCGATAGAAGAAGCCAGGATAAAATTGCAAGAGCTGAAAGACAGGCTGGCCCGGGAAACCCCGCGGCGGGGGCGCAAGCCTACCACAAAAGGAGTCATGCTTAAAGCAGCTGCTATCCTTAACAAGAAGGGCCTTGCTCCAATTTTTGATATTACTTATGACGGCAAGTCTTTCAACTTTGAAATTAATGAGCCGGCTCTGGCTAAAGAGGCTTTGCGGGACGGCAAATTTTTAATCCAGACTAATGCTGACCTGCCAGCTGAGGAGGTAATTGCCGCCTATAAAAACCTGCTCCAGGTAGAAACCGCCTTTCGCCATATCAAGGACTTCATTCGCTTGAGGCCTATCTACCACTACAACGAAAGTCGGGTTAAGGGACACATCTTTATATGTGTGCTGGCTTATCTCTTTGAAAAATGGCTGGAGGTGATACATCGCCGATATATTGAAGATGAGATTTTTAAGGCGAAACAAATCCCTGATCCTGAAAGTCAAGAAAGAGAGTTACGCCGCTGGAAGGTTGCCCATAAAAGCGGCCGCCGTATCCTGGAATTATTAGAAGAGATAAAGGCTGTTGACCAGCAGTTTCTTGATAAGCGGATTTATAGTATCACCCAGCCCGGACAAAGCCAGAGTGAATTGTTAAAAATTTTGGGCCTTCCACTTCCACCTAAAATTTTAACCTTCAGGTAGCCACTAAGAGCCCCAGAAAGGGGTTGTAGTGACAATTGTCCCTATGGACCCCTTGATTTTTAAGGGGCGGTGTCAAAGTTGGGTTACAGATGGCGGGCTTTGTCCTGGAGAAAGGGCTGGGTATTGTTTTATACGCCCCGGTTGATGTCTACCTGGACGAAGAAGAAACCTACCAGCCGGACATCATTTTTATTTCCAATGCAAGGCTGGCAATTATCGAAGAGAAGCGGATTAAAGGCGCCCCGGACCTG
The DNA here is from genome assembly GCF_009735625.1 of Moorella glycerini. Taxonomy (NCBI): domain Bacteria; kingdom Bacillati; phylum Bacillota; class Clostridia; order Neomoorellales; family Neomoorellaceae; genus Neomoorella; species Neomoorella glycerini. Next base: position 2,597,604 of record NZ_CP046244.1, read on the forward strand.
GTGGTGGAGATTCTCTCCCCCGGTACCGGTTATTACGACCTGCGCAGCAAGTATAAGGTTTACGAAAAGAGTGGCGTCAGGGAATACTGGATAGTCGATCCCCAGCAAAAATCGGTACAGGTTTTTTGCTTGCAGGAAGGCAAATTTACCCTGGACCAGGAAGTGGAGCAACAGGGGGCAGTCAAGTCACTGGTGATAGCTGGATTGGAAGTCCGGGTAGAAAGTATTTTCTAAGTTTCATTCCGGTGTAGCCTTTAGAGCCCTCTGCCCGGGAAGCAGAACCCGTCTCCCTTCCAAAACTCAGCTGTTTCATTTAATCCAAAGCTATTTCCAGATTGCTAATCATCTGTTCCACCTCCTGGGGGTTATTGGCATCCAGAATGCAGTCCACTTTTGCCTGTATGCTGGCAGGCTAACCCCTGGGGCAGTAGAAGCCGCAGGCCTGTCTTTCCGGCCGGACCTTCGCCACAGCTTTGACCAGGGCCTCTTTGCCAGCCAGCCAGATAAAGTCCGGGGCCTGGAGTTCCACCGGCACCCGGCGTTCCCCGGTAAGATAGAGGTCCAGGGTGGCCAGGCAGGCCGGTTTATTTTCCTCCCGGCCCAGGATCAAGGCATAATAGCGGCAACCCATGCAGGTGGCCGAGGCCCGGTCTTTAAGCCCCGGCAGCATCAGCCGGTGGCCTTCATACAAAGCGTTAGCTCCGCGCATAGAGGACACCCACCCCCGTCAGCCTGTTTGTGAGAGTGTTGGTTAAATTGTACAGATGAAAAGTCTAAAAAATAGGTAGGAGGCGTGACGCTAATATTTGCATCCCCCTTATTTTTTACTTGTATCCATGACATTAAAAGTATATACTATGTATAAACAAAGAAGGAGTGAAAATCGTTATGCAACCTCATGTGCAAAAGTGGGGCAATAGTTTAGGGATACGCATCCCTTTGTCACTGGCCCAAAAAATCGGCCTTAGAGAAGGCACACCGGTTGATTTGCAGGTAGATGAGGACGCGATAATTATCCGCCGCAAACATTACAGCCTGGAACAAATGCTAGCCCGGATTAAACCTGAAAATATTCATAGTGAAATAGATACCGGGCCTCAGGTTGGGCGGGAAATATGGTAAACGAGATGGAAACCTATATTCCCGAACGTGGTGATATAGTCTGGCTCCAGTTTGATCCCCGGGCAGGACATGAGCAAGCTGGCAGGCGGCCGGCGTTGGTAATTTCACCGCAACTTTATAACGGCAAAGTGGGGCTGGCCCTTTTTTGCCCAGTTACTACAAAGGCGAAGGGTTATCCCTTTGAAGTAGAGATACCGGCTGGTTTAAAGATTACTGGAGTAATCCTGGCAGACCAGGTAAAAAGCCTGGACTGGCGGGCAAGGGAGGCGCAATTTGCCTGCAAAGTCCCGGCAGGGGTGGTAGCAGAAGTCCAGGCTAAAGTTCAGCTGTTGATTTCCTGAGTTACAAGAGAATGGCGAGCAGCAAATGGCTGCTGCGGAGAAGGCGGCCGGGAAAATAGGGCAGGTACTTTAATACAGCTTTATGGTTGCTGTGTTCATTAAACGGAGTGGGTACGGCGATGGTACGGTGATGTTCGTCTTAACCGGTTAAGTGCAATTTAAATAGCCGGGTATTAGACCTCAGGGTGCCGGCTTTAAAGCCAGAAAGGGGATAACGGAAGACCATCCATAATATTACGCCACTTCAATTTGCTCTCATGCCGCTTTTTTCGGGATATATTCGACATTTGACAGGGAGTACCTGCTTTTTAGGTGAGTCCGTGGAAAAATCCAATTCAGATTCTTCTATTGCATATGGCGCTGTAAGGTTGTAGTTAAACTAAATACCTTGCCTGGTGAAGCAAGGTTGATTTTCCTGACACCTTGAGGTACTATAACTTCGTATGGAAAAAGCTGTATAAGAAAGTGAGATTGAATTAAGAGGTAGTACCATGAAGAAAAGAATACCTGAACCCATGAATAAGGCTATAAAAGAATTCTCCACTCTCTTGAAAAAACAGCTAGGGCCAAAACTTTTAGATACTCGCTTATTTGGTTCAGTAGCGCGAGGTACTTTTACGCCCGAATCCGATATTGATATTCTTGTAATTATCCAGGACGAGAATAAAATTACCAGGGATACAATCATAGAGACAGCGGTAGATATTAATTTAAAATATGACGTGGTAATATCACCAGTAATTATTTCAGCAGAACGTTTTTCCAGGCCTCTATTCCAGGAAACTTACTTTTATAAATCCATCCAAAAAGAAGGCATCCCGTTATGAGTATGGATTTATGTCGGTGGCGGTTTGAAAAAGCCATGAGCCGGGAGTAATAAGCAAAAAGGCCAGTAAAACCCTATCAACGGTGTTTACGATGCGCTCAGAGGCTGATTATGATGACTTCAAAAGTTTTACTCTTCAAGAGGTTACGGAAGCGAAAGATGCAGTAAGGGCATTAATTGACGAAGTTTCCGCTTATTTAAATGCTATCTCTTAACCTTATAAAAGCTACCCCAATAGAACGAGGTTATTACCATTATTTTTTATCCCTCCCGCTAGCAGGAACTCCCGTGTCTTTCGGCGAATAGCAAATGTGGGTCAAAAAACCACCAGGGGGTTCAGTATGCTAGCCATTATTAATTCTGTTGTCCTCGTAGGCCTGGAGGGGCACAGGGTCAGGGTAGAGGTGGACATCAGTAACGGTTTGCCTCTTTGTGAGAGTGTTGGTCAAATTGTATACACAAAAAGTTTACTTGAAAAGTAGAGGCTTCGAGGCAGACAACGATGATATGGTGACAGGGGCTGTTCCCTGGCCACCATCTCCCCAGCAAAACCTCTGGGTCCCTTCGGACCCAGGAGGGCCGCCCAAATCCCAGTTCCAGCTTAGCTTAAGCGTATTCCTGCGTAGGCTATCTCGGACATTAGGACTGCCTCAAATTATATCCGCCGTATCCCACCTTTTTAAACTCTCTTCTGGTAAAAAAGGTTACCATCCTTGACATCATTCCGCGGGCATAATATAATTAAGCAAACGGGTAATTTGGGGAATTTGGGGTTTATCTTATCGCCCATCGCCAACTTCTTATGCCAACTATCCCGGTAACCTTATTATAAGGTAGGAAGTGACCGGATGCTCTATAAATTGAACAAGTTAATTGCTAAGTATTTTTTGTGGCTTTTGGGGAAACCTGTCATTACCGGGCAAGAAAATATCCCCCGCACAGGCCCGGTGATTGTGGTGGCCAACCACACCAGCCTCCTGGACGGCTTCCTTTTGGCGGCTTTTTGGCCGCGTCGGATTACGTTTCTGTCAGCAGCCTACCTGTTCAGGTTGCCGGTAGTGGGAGCGTTTTTACGCGCTATGGGAGCCATTCCGGTGCAAAACGAGGGGAGTGAGCTGGCGGGAATGAGGGCCGCCTTACGGGTATTGCAGAAGGGGGGTACACTGGCCCTTTTTCCTGAGGGCCAGGTTGGTGTAGGGAATAAGCTTGGTCCATTCCAAACGGGATGGACGTATTTGGCCCTGAAGACAGGTGCCCCGGTGGTACCGGCAGCGATTAAGGGGACTGAATCAGTACTGCCTTTAGGCGCCTTCTTCCCGCGCCGCGGTAAGATCTACATGCAAATCGGGGCTCCGTGGACACTGGAAAAAGTGCGGCGACCGGGGCAGGAAACGATGACGGCTTTGAACATGAGACTGGTCAGCCATATGGAGCAAATGTTGAATGAGAATTAGTCTATCGCCGGAGGTCGGTGAGAATGGAAGCAAGGCAGCATACTAGAGGAAGGCCGCGATTAGGCTTGGCCCTGGGGGGCGGTGGTGCCAGGGGCTATGCCCACTTAGGGGTTCTCAAGGCTCTACAGGAAGCAAACATTCCTATTGACGTTATCGCTGGGACCAGTATGGGGGCGGTAGTTGGTGCCGCCTATGCCTCCGGGTACCAGATCGAAGAATTGGTGGATATGGCTCTGCAGATGCGCTGGCGACAGTTGTTTGGCCTGGCAGACCCGACGCTACCCCGCCAGGGCGTGATTGCCGGCAAACGGTTGGAAAGGTACTTTGAAACCTTAACCCGGGGGAGGGACTTTAATCAACTCGAAAAAACTTTAGTCGTCGTGGCCACCGACATAACTACAGGAGAAGAAGTGCGCCTTAACTCCGGGCCGGTGGCCCGGGCTTTGCGGGCCAGCACCGCAGTGCCGGGCGTCTTTTGCCCGGTCGAGTCAGGGAATCGCTTGCTGGTTGATGGGTCTATAACCACACCAGTGCCTGTGAGAGTAGCTGCGGATGCGGGGGCAGAGGTGGTGGTAGCTGTTGATGTATGCTCGCCGGTGGACCGGACTGATGTCCTGGTGCAGGCATGGAAGTGGTTAAAGGAGATACCTTTCAGGCAAACTTATTGCCTGGCGGGGGTACCGGGTTTCTTACACTTCCTGAAGCCGGGATTGCCCGAGAGTATCAACATTGTTGGCCGTTCACTGGAACTGTACGACCGTTACCTGAAGGTTTCCTCGCCAGGGACGCCCTCCGTGCATTACTGGCTGTTGAAGCCGGCAGTGGAAAATGTAAGGTGGTACGAGTTTCACCGGGTCAGGGAGTGTATCCAGGCAGGGGAAGCTGTTGGAAGGCAGGTGGTCGATCAGGTCAACATCTTGCTGGAAACAGGGGACTTTGCTGAGGGGACCGGCCATCAAACTGGATGGACAAAAAAGGTAACGGGAGGAGAGCAATGAAGCCTGGGAGCGATATTTCAGTAATGATAGCCGGTACCGGCGCCGCCGTACTGGACCAAAATACAAACAGAGGAGGTAGGCGGGAAATGGTTTGAATGGAATATATATCTAGAAAGTTTGGTGTCCACTAAAAAAGCGTAGAGGAGGAACTCCGTGATGAAAAAATGGGGAGCTAACCTGGAATTTGCCAAGCGGTACGTAGGTGAGAAAGTATTAAGGGAGTTGTTAAGCTATCTGAGCAGGGACCCGGTCCATCACCTTGAGCAACTGCTCAGCCTTGGTAAACTTATAGCCCGGCGGGAGGAACATAAGCAAAATGTGGCTGCCTTAGAAAAGGCGATTATTGATAACCCGGCAGTACGACAACTGACGGAGGGGATATTGAAGGATACCCATCCCAACGTATTGCAACGGTTATTATATAACTTTTTTATCAATTCAATGCTAATGGGCGTGCCCAGGCAGTTACATTTGTCACAAACTATGGGATTCAACGTACCCCATACTATCCTGGTAGATCCCACCAGCGCCTGCAACCTGCGGTGCGAGGGGTGCTGGGCCGGCGCTTACGCCCACCACGACGAGCTTGATTACGAGCGCCTGGACCGCCTCTGCAGCGAGGCCAAGGAACTGGGGATTTATTGGATGGTGATGTCCGGCGGCGAACCCTTCATGTACCCGCGCTTGTTCGACCTGGCCGCCAAGCATAGCGACATGGCTTTCATGCTGTATACCAACGGTACCAGGATTGATGACCGGGTAGCGGACCAGATCGTGGCGGTGGGCAACCTGTCCCCGGCCTTCAGCCTGGAAGGTTGGGAGGACAGGACCGACCGCCGGCGGGGGCCGGGGGTATTTAAAAAAGTGACCGCCGCCATGGACCGGCTGCGGGAGCGGGGAGCGGTCTTCGGCGTGTCCCTTACCGCCACCCGGGAGAACGTGGAAGAAATAACATCCGACGCATTTGTGGACTTCCTGGTGGAGAAAGGGGCCAGGTATGGCTGGATCTTCCACTATATCCCCATCGGCCGCAACCCTAACCCGGACCTGATGCTGGCGCCGGAGCAGCGATCCTACATGGCCACGCGCGTACCCGCCATCCGCAGGAACAAGCCCCTTGTGCTGGCCGACTTCTGGAACGACGGGGAATTTACCCAGGGGTGCATTGCCGGCGGGCGGCGGTACTTCCACGTTACCGCCAGCGGCGCGGTGGAGCCGTGTGCTTTTGTCCACTTCTCCACGCACAACATCAAAGATCACAGTCTAAAGGAGATTTTGCGCTCACCGTTGTTTACCGCCTTCCAAAAAAGGCAGCCTTTCTGCGGCGACCACCTGCGGCCCTGTCCCATTATCGACGTGCCTGCCGCCCTCCGGGATATCGTGGCGGAAAGCGGGGCCAGGCCCACCCACGACGGCGCCGGCGACGTGCTGAAAGGGGAAGTAGGCGAATTCTTGGACCGGCGGGCGGCGGCCTGGGCGGAGGCGGTAGCGCAGCTACGGTCCCGGCAAGCCTCGAAGACCGTATCCTGAACTGAAAACAAGCTTTGTTTCGTTAAAATGATACCGCCCTTGACGGGGCCGGCACAGGGGGGTGATAATATTAATTGAGAGCAATAACTAACCTGGGGGAGGAAAATATAATGCGCATCACCCGGCGGCGCCTGGACTTCCTGCAAAAGATTAAACAGCTTTACGAAGCTACCAACTTGCCGGTGCATTACGCGCGGGTGGCCGAACTGCTGGGAGTCAGCAAGTGGAGCGCTTACGAGATGCTGAAAACATTGGAAAAGGAAGGTTTTTTGGCCAGCCAGTACGAAGTGAACCAGGGAGAAAAGTTTCCCGGCCGGGCGATGGTGCTGTTCGCGCCTACCCGCCTGGCTGAGGCGGTGCTGTCAGGGAAAACCCTGGAGGAGAAGGTTCCTGTTAAGGAATGGCGGCAAGTTAAAGAACGGTTGTTGTCCCTGTGCGAAGAACTGAAAAAGAACAATCCCAGGGAATTGATCGAACAACTGATGGCGGAACTGCCCGGCCTGGAACGCCCTTTGATTTTCAGTGCGTATATGATTACTCTCTTGATCGTACTATTGCAAACCCTGAGTGAAAAAAGCATCTCGCTTATCAAAAACGTGGTGATGAATGCGGTCAAGGAGGAAATAGGACTGGCCATATTTGCCGGCGCCGTCTTGGGCAGTATGATGAAAACAGCCACCCAATTTCCACTGCTATCCCAGATTGTCAGCTATATGGGCAGATTTCAGATCAACCTGGCTGAACTCAATAAATCTGAACAAGCACTCCTGATGGACTTCCTGGAGAAGGGGTTGGAAAAAGCAACATAATTCTCTTGGCAAGATATTTGGGGATATAGGGGATATTGGCGATACTGGGGTTAACTAATGAGAGATTTGACAGATATTAGCATTACAAAAAATTGAGGAGGAGTAATACATGAAAGAATTGGTACGCAAGGCCTTTGCCCTGGGTTGGGGAGCCATAGCCTTAACCAGGGAAGCGGCGGAAAAATTGGTGGACGAACTGGTGAAAAAAGGGGAAATGGGCCGGGAAGAGGCCAGGGAACTGGTAAATGACCTGCTGGAACGGGGTAAAAAAGAGCGGGAAGAGGTACAAAAAGTCATCCGCCAGGAAATGGAGCGAGTGCTGGGTGAATTAAACCTGCCCTCCCGGGACGACCTGTTGCGGCTGGAAGAAAAGGTAGACCGGCTGCTACAGCGGGGTGAGGAGAAGTAGGTGAGCCGCCATAGTGAGGAGGGATTAGCAAAATTTGCACCCCTGCCTCCTCGTCTACTGCCAGCGCCTGGCAATATACGTTGCCTCTTACAGCGCAGAGGGGCGTTACCTCTTGCGTTACGGTAAAACGCCCGGTAAAGAATATACCCTCTTCTACGCGCAACTTTAGCCAATTAAAGCGAAGGCCAGCCGGGGTTATAATCGTCGTCAGGGCGGCCAGGGTCCGTTTCCCTCGTCCGGGAGGAGATGATTTCCCTTTGATCTCCACAACAAGGATACGATCGCCTTTTGCGAAGAAGTGTCAAGGTCAATTGCAGCCAGCCGGTAATAAATAGCCTCGGCAACTTCATCCAGGGTGTGTTTACATTTTATTATAACGGATGTGGTATAAATTGAAGGGCAGGTGTCCTCATCCAGGAAATTTCCCCGGATAACATTGGCACCGGCGGCAGACCGCTTTCCGAATTACACACTTATCGGTAGACTTGAGGTGGGAATATGGCTGCCGGTAAAATAGTTGAATTTAAAGAGGGATATTCTAAATATTTGCTGGGCCTTTTGCTGGTATTATTATTGAGCTGGCTGGGCCTCAACCTGGCGGGCGATTTTAACCTGACACGCCTCATCCAGGGCTGGCAACTCATGGATCTCCCCCTAGTCATTGGGGCCTGCCTGTTGACCGCCAGCCTGTGGCTGATAGAAACCTTAAGGATGCAGGTTCTATTAAGGTTGGCCGGCACCAGGCTGTCGTTCTTTAAAGTCCTACAGGTTAACCTGGCCTTTGCTTTTGCCGGGGCGGTAACCCCGGCAGGGATGGGGGCTACACCGGCCCTGGTTTATTTTTTCTTCCGCCAGGGGGTAAAATTGGAAGCTGCCATGGCTGTGGCTACGGCCAGGATGCTGTTAAGCATGCTTTTTTTCGCCATCGTCAATCCCCTGGTGCTTTTCCTCTTGCGTAAAGAATTGGGTTTATCACCCCTGGTGGTCAAATTAACTCTAACCGGGGTGATAAGTGTATCTTTACTGGGGCTGGGTTTTATCTTTATGTCCCTGCAAATCCAGAGAATTGCTTTTCTGCTTAAACCCCTCCTACCGGAGCGTTGGGGCCAGCCTTTTTATGACACAGCCGTTTCTTTCCGTAACGCCTGGAGCCGGTTACTTGTTGCCAGGGAGCCCCTGGCCCTGATTGCTTTGAGTCTACTAACCATGCTCTACTGGGCCGGATTTTTTACCATTGGCTGGCTCCTGGCCCTGGACCTGGGGGCCACCATCTCCTGGACGGTAATGGTAGGGCGGCAAATGATTTTATATTTCCTGCTTTCCTGTTTGCCCTTGCCCGGTGGCAGCGGTATAGCCGAGATGGGCTACAGGGCTTTGTTTGCCCATGCCGTAGTACCTGGGTACGCCGGCATCCTGGTGGCCTGGTGGCGCTTTTTAACGTTTTACATAAATTTAATTATCGGCGGCCTGGTTTTCTGGCGGTTGGTGAAGACGTAAATCAAGGGCTCTTCGGGATATATGCTTGTGGCTTAACCTATAACCTGGTCCTGAACCTGGCCGGCGGCGTGATCGGGATGCTCGCCGGCCTTACCAGCAACCGCCTGGTTTCCCGCCTGGCCGGCAGTCATCGCCCCGGCCTCTATCCTGCTGGCCATGGGCTTTGCGGTCCTGGTGGGGATATTCTTTGGCTACTACCTGGCCCGCAAGGCCGCCACTGCCAACCCCATCGAAGCCCTGCGCTATGAGTGGGCTAAAAAAAGTAGCCCCCTGCAGCCTTACAGTTAACTTATTTTATCATGATGGTATGATATTAACTTCTATAACTAATTTTGCCGGTTCGTTTGCTAACAACAAGACTTCTCTGCAGAGCGATCTCAGGCTGACCAACAAGCCCAAGAGTAAATAATTTAGGCCTCTAAATGGGGTCTTTTCTTTTTTCACCGCCTTAGCAGGAACTCCCGTGTCTTTCGGCGAATAGCAAAAGTTGGGTAGAAAACCACCGGGGGGGTCAGTCATGCTAGCCATTGTCAATTCCGTCGTCCTGGTAGGCCTGGAGGGCCAAAGTGTACGGGTGGAGGTCGATATTAGCAGCGGATTGCCCGTTTGTGAGAGTGTTGGTCAAATTTTATATACGAAATGTTTACCTGAAAACCAGAAGCTTCAAGGTAAACAAAGATGATGACTACAGGGGGTTATCCCGTTCGTCGTAGATTTTCGGGACGGCCATTTTCGCGATTTTTAAGCGCTTTGCATGGTGATGGATTATTCTGGGAACAACTTCTTGCACATCGCATCCTTCAGTATGGACAGTTCACGATAGCCGTTAATCCGGTGGAAACCTTTTTCAGCCTCGAGATAAGAAGCTGCCATCCAGCGAAGTATCTGCTCGCCGTTTTGCTACCTCTTAACTTTGTTTGGGCAAGGAAATGCTGACATCAAAGTAGTGGCCAACGGTGAGGCGGTTTCTATTTTCGGGAACAGGTGTCTCTTTGCCGGAGGTGACGGTCGGGGGGCAAGCTGCGGGACAGCTAATGGGTCGCTGGTGGAGCAGATGAAGAAGTTATCGCAGATGGGAGTAAACTTTGTAGCGTGTCGGAACGCTCTTAAAGGTCAGTCTATCGACGAGGACAGCCTCCCCAACTTTCTGATAGTTGTTGTCATTTAGCATATTAAATTAACCACCGTTTTTCAAATTAAAGTAACTCACGCCGCCGGCACAAACTGCAAGATTATCAAATTACAGCACCCCAAATTCTCAGGAATTGCACATTAGCACAATAAAAGCCACAAAGAAAAAAGCCGCTCAACGCGGCCTAAAAAGAAGGGGCCTTGAACCGTTCCGCCAATTTTTTATCAAGGGCAGCCAGGCGTTTTCTCTGGAAATCAAATCCTTGTTCCAGTTGCAACTGGCAAATAAAGCTGTAATAATGGGGTTCCTCGCGGGCGGTATAGAAAGACTCCAGGTATTTTAGCAATTCAGCGTAAAGGTCGCGGGCGAAATCCAATACCGGGCGTTCCAATTCCTCACCGTAGGACCCAAAAGTATTCGCCCAGAGGACGAAAGCCAGGATCTCCAGGAGACTTTCCACGTCTCTGGGGGAAGCAAGCTTAAGCATAGCCACCACCCTTAGAGGCCAATTTCGGCAGCTGCCTGGCGGACCACATCAGCACTAATCAGCTGGGCTTTAAGCTGGGCGCCCCAGAGGAGGGAAGTCAGGGCCAGGTTGTTCACCAGGCGCGGCCAGCCGCGGGAGCGAGAAGCGATGGCCTCGACGGCAGGCGGCTCAAATAAAGGCCTGGTAGCCCCCACCAGGGATAAATGGTGCTCCAGGTAGGCGCCCACCTCCTCACGGTTTAAAGGTTCCACCTGGAAGCGAACCACCAGGCGTTGGGCCAGAGACTGGGTCTGGTTCAACTCCAAGCGGCTCAACAAAAAAGGCAAGCCGGCCAGGACCAGGATAAAAGGATTAAAGGCGTCCATGGCGAAATTAAAGAGCAGGGCCAGGTCCAGCAGGAATTTGGGGTTAGCCAGGTGCATCTCATCCAGGATGAAGACGGGCGTAATCTTTTTATCCCGGAAGAACACCTGGACCGCCTGCTGGATCTGGTGAAAAAGGTCAATCTTGCGGAAAGACGGTTCTTCCCCCAGGCCCCGGGCCAAACCGCGGTAAAAATCCATGACCGTCCCTGTGGCCAGGGGCAAATAAATAACCTTAAAGAGGGCCGGGTTTAAATTAGCACAAAAGACCCGCAAGGCAAAGGTCTTACCGGCTCCCGGTTCCCCCACCAGGACCCCCATGCCCCGGACGCGGGATAAATACTCCAGCCGGGCCCTCGTTTCTTTTAAACTGCAGGAAAGGAAGGCATCCTGGGGTTTTAGCTCCTTGCCAAAAGGAGCCCCTTTTAAGCCATAAAAAGCCTGGTACATTCTAGTTTTGGCCCCCTCCCTGTAAGCTGGCAAAAGAAAGTTTGCTCTCCCGCTTTGCCCGGGCGTTAACACTGAGCGCCACCGGCTGTGCCACCGCCACCTCTTTACCGGCCACAAAAATCAAGACCCGCTCCAGTTTTTCCGGGTCAAAGCGCACCTCCACCCGGTTGCCGATAAATTGAGGCGGCACCTCAAAAAGGCGCTTGTTAATGGAGATAGTAGCATCATGATGTACCCGCCGTTCCTCCCGCTTGAAAAAAAGCGGCTCCAGAACAGCCGGGTCGCTCACCATCTTAACCTGGCTGAACTGGGACATAAACTTATCCAGGGGGCTCATACCCAAAGCACTGTGGACCTGGCGGTGATAATCTTCCTCCAGCCACTGCCAGAAAGAGCGGTTCAAGTTATCCAGAGATTTAAGGTGTTCATCTTTAACCAGGGGCAAGAAACGCTGCCTGACGGTCAAGAAGAACCTTTCGATCTTACCCTTGCTCTGCGGGTCATAGGGTTTAGTATTGATCAAGGCTATCCCCAGGGCCGCGCAGGCCAGCTGCAGCTGCTCCGAACGATAGATTTTACCATTATCCACGTAGACCATCTGCGGAATGCCCCGGCGTAAGATAGCCTCCTTGAAGACCACCTTCAAAGACTCAAACTTCTCGGAAGTAAAAAACTGGGCAAAAGTCACCAGGCGGGAACAATCATCGATAAAAGCAAAGAGGAAAGTAGCCACCTTTTTGTTGCCAACGCGAAGGTAAGGCCCGGCCGCCACATCCCCCTGCCAGAGGGTATTCACCGTATCATAGGCAAAGCGTTTCCGTTCCGGCTCCCGCCGCATCTCCCGGCCTAAAAGCCCCCTGGATTTCAGGAAACGGTAAATGGTAGCGTAAGAAACGGCGTCCGGTAAAATAACACCTTTAGCCACCAGTTGTTCATAAAAGACAGAAGCCGGACAGGAACGCTCCTCCTGGCGCAGGGCCAGGAGTTGCTCCTGTAACTCCGGGGATAAGGCCCGCGGCCTTCCCCGGTCAGAACGCCTTTTCGGTTTTAACCCCTCAAACCCCTCGCGGCGGTAATCCCTGAGCCAGCTGGCAATGGTCTGGGGGCTATAGTCGCAGAGGCCATAATACGGTACTTCATGGGGTCTGGCCGTAATACTCTCCAGGTAGGCCTTCCTGCTGGCTACCTGACCCTGCAACAACGGCGCAATCAAGCTAAAGCGAAAAAGAGCGATATTTTCCCGGTCCTTCTCGTCCATCACAACCCCTCCCCAGGATTTAAGGTTAACCGGTCCGGTCATTTACCAGTTTAACCTTAACCTGTCCCCCAGGACAGGCAAAAGGTGTGTGGTGGCTAATGTAGCAGGGAGGCTTTACGGAACCGGGGAAAGCATGGTAAAATTAATTAGCCATAAAATTGCGCCGGAAATGATTATGGAACCTTTGGGAAAAGGTTTCGGCGTTGGGGAACGCGGCAATCATTTCCAGCAATTTTATGGCCCTTTGTTTAAATTCCGGCGGGATTATTTCCTGGTAACCCTGCTCCCGGAAGAAGGCCTGGATGCAATTCATGTTCTTCGCCCAACGGCGGCGGTAGAACTGGAGCAGCTGGTAGTAAATAAGGAGGCGGGCCTTGGAGAAGAAATATATGAGACAGTCCAGAATGAACTTAAGGGAATACTGGTAATACGGCAGGAGAAAGGAAGGCAAAAGAGAGAAGGTGTGCCGGCAGGAGCGGCACCAAAAGCGGCAGATGGGCAGCTGTAGCCACTTTTCCGAGTCACTACCGGCATTACGCCAGTAAAAACCATGCCGCTTTAGAGCCTGCCGGGCCATACAGATAGGGCAAGACTCTATGACGGGAAACTCATTTTTCTTACCCCGGGCAGCATAATCCTCCAGGGAAATACCGAAATTGTATACCAGTTGCATAAACAGCCCCCCAGAATAATTTGCTAAAATTATATCACTTTGGGGGAACTGTTACATGTTATCTCGATATTTTAAATTGATAAAGTTAGGACTAGTTTTAAGGATGATAGTGTGCTAAATGACAAGTTGTACCGGCCGGCATAACAGAAATTGCTAAGAAACAGGCTGCAGGGTATGCCTACATCAAGCCCTGATTATGTGTCCGCATGGAGGGGAAGTGAGAAACTTCCCCTTTTTGTAACTCGATCGTACGGTAACAAAAAAGAGGGGCCCGACCCAGCATAATATAGGAGGCCAATAAAATCGATGGAAGGAATTGTAGATTCTAACCCCCTAATTTTGGACATCAGGCACAAAATACGGTTATATCGTTTTCGGCTCTGATTTCCGAATACCCTGGTTTATTCCTGGTTGTCGAGGCCGTTTCATCTTGACTAAGGCAAGGTGGTGACGACAGCCTCGTTTGAATATGCTGATGTTCCTGCTAGATTGAAGGCCAGTACCCGGTAGGTGTAGGTGGTGTTGGCCTCGACGTGGGTATCGGTATAGGCCGTTGCTCCCACCATCAGGGTGGTGACCCGCAAAAACGGCCCGCCTCCCGCCCGGCGCTCCAAAACGACCCCCTCTTTATCCGCAGCGTTGTTTATCCAGGTAAGTTCAACCTGCCCCGGCAAAGCCGCCGTGGCCGTCAAATTTGACGGGGGCTGCGGAGGAGCCCCCCATGGGGGCTGGCGCCCCCTCCACGACACATGAAATAGGTGATAGTATAAGTTAAAACACTGCCATGAAAAGGATCGATTTCGCTCTGGTGCCGGACAAGGAGCCCGAGGAGGAGTCTGATCCAGACACCTTTAGGAACCACGAACTGTAAAGCAGGCCTCAACAAGGTAAAGTACCCGCCTTGGAAGGCTGAGCACGTGGAGGAGATTCTTAGACCATGGAGGTGTCTCTTGGCAGTAGTTAAATAAAAAATAAAAAAGAAAGAGGGGAAAGCAAGAAACCACGAAATGGAAGTAGTGTATGAACGCTGCTGTGGGCTAGATGTCCACAAGAAAAAGGTAGTGGCGTGTCTGATCACGCCAGGAGAAAAACAACTAAAACAAGAAATAAGAACCTTTGGCACCATGACCGAAGACTTAGAAGGGTTACGGGGATGGCTTTTAGAAAACGGAGTTACTGCCGTAGCCATGGAAAGCACCGGAGTATATTGGAAACCGATATACAACATTTTAGAAGGCCAAATACCAGAATTAATATTGATCAACCCCGAACACTTTAAAGCCTTAAAGGGGAAGAAAACCGACTGCAAAGACGCGGTGTGGCTAGCCGAACTTTTAAGGCATGGCCTGCTAGCAGGAAGCTTTATCCCGCCGAAAGAAATAAGGGAATTAAGGGAGTTAACCAGGTATAGGGCGGCTTTGGTAGCAGAACACAGCCGCGAGGTGCAAAGGGTCCAAAAGCAGCTAGAAAACAGCAATATCAAATTAAGTTCAGTAGCCACAGATATCATGGGCGTATCAGGGCGAGAGATACTAAAAGCGATGCTTAACGGGAACGAAGATCCAAAAGAACTAGCGCAAATGGCCAGGGGGAAATTACGCAAGAAGATACCAGAACTAGAAAAAGCCCTGGAGGGGAAAATAGAAGAACATACCCGGCTATTGTTGAAACAACAACTAGAGCACCTGGAGTTTTTAGAGCAACAAATCGAAGAACTAAATGCCGAAATCGAAAAAAGGATGGAGCCTTTTTTCGAAGAAGCGGGGAGACTAGCTGAAGTAAACGGCATAAAAAAAGAAGCAGCCCAGGATATAATTGCCGAAATAGGCGTCGACATGACCCCCTTTCCTGATGCTGACCATTTAGCCTCATGGGCAGGGGTCTGTCCCGGTAACAACGAAAGTGCCGGTAAACGAAAGAGTGGGAAAACCCGTAAAGGAAATCAACACTTAAGAGCAATATTAGTCCAATGTTCCTGGGCCGCAATACGAACAAAAGACAGCTATCTCTCCGCGAAATATCGTCGATTAGCGCCACGACTAGGCAAGAAAAAAGCCCTGCTAGCCATCGCCCATAGTCTGATAAAAATTATCTACCATCTCCTAAAAGATAAAGCCCATTACCAGGATCCAGGACCAAACTACTATACCAAAGAAGAACGAGAACGCCGAATAAGGCGGTTAGTAAAGCAAATAGAAGCCCAAGGTTACACAGTAACTCTAGAAGAAAAGCCTTCTGTTGCCTAGTTTTAAAAAAAGCCAAAGGAAAGATAAATGCTAGGTGCAAGCATGCAATGGTAAAAAGACACATTTTAGTATAGCTATACCGCCAGAGTAAAGTTTATACAGCAATAACGCACACTAATTATTTCCACTAAAGTGAAATATGGGCTGAACTGTAAGCCTTAGTGATTTCGGAGGAGTTACAGGAAAGGCCGGGCGAACATCAACAAGGGCCATCATCCCGCCGGGGTAATCGTCGTTATTGACCAGGTGCAAAAGATCCCGGTCGTATAGATAATGCTCCCCTTCCGGGGGCGTGAAGACCAGGTCGGCGCTCTGCCCGGCGCCTAAGGTTATGGCGTTCTTATCGTAAGTAGCGTCAAGCAAGGGACTGCGGCGGGGCCGGCCGTCCTCGGCCACAACGCGCGCCGGCCCTTCCTGGAAGGCCAGGGTGTGGGCAAGGAAGCCGGCATTAATTAAGCGGAGCAGTACCCGCTGGCCGGCAAGGACGGGGACGCGGGAGGTGAGGGGTTGCGTGGATGTATCGGGTGGGGCCACACAGTCCGGGAAGGAGCGCCCGTTTACCAGCCAATACTGCGGGGCGTAGTTCAACGGGTTGTATACGGCGCCGGTGGCGATAACTTCGTGCGCCGCGCGGTCGAATTCGCTGAGCAGAATAACAGCCTCAACGTCGTAACCGCTGCCGGTATCTGCCCCGTAGGCGGTATAATAGTTGGGGCTGGCAGGGTCGTCCCAGCAGGCCGGCCTTACGATGAGCGCGCCGTACAGGCCCATCTGGACCTGACGCTCGGGACTGGTGCCGCTTTCATAGCGAAAGGTACCCGGGCGGTAGGCGGGAAAACTATAGACCACACTCCTTCCTGGCGCGGCGAAGCGAGTGAGCGAAACCAGCCGGCCGCCGGCGTCGAGGACCGGTTCCGGGGCAATCTCCTGCCCCGGAAAAGTAAGAGAGACAGGTTCATTTAGCATATTATGAAGCGTTATTTCTACCATATCGCCGACCGTGGCTTCAAGCACAGGTCCCGGCACTTGAGGCGCGGCGGTCGGACTGGCAGCCAGGCCCCAGATAACGGCGGGGAAACCACCGGGTAGCGAAACGATGCCCGGACGTGCCCAGAGTTCTATGCTTACCAGCATACCTTTATCTCCTTTCGCGAGTACTATTTGCACGGCTGTTTCTTTGCAGCCTGCCGACCTCCGGCCCGAGAGTACCGGCTGGAAAGATGCCGATCATGGTCATCATCTCCCCGGGGAATTCGTGGTGCTGCCGTCGTCATTGAGCCGGTAGAGGTTGACGGTTACGTTGGGGATGCCCGGTTCGTAGTCCTCGGCCACCGCGTAGCGGGGGTTGAGTTCGTTGCACATCGTCGCGTAATAAACGATTCCCGAGATGCCCCCCTGGAGTTCGTCGTCGGGTGTTCCCCCAAGTCCGTCCGGTCCCGGTAGCGGGTATTCCCGCATCCCCCAATCGATGCGGTTCGTTTTCGCCGCCCACGTCAGGACCGCCAGGGTAAGGGCGCGGGGATGGGTCGTAGTGGGCCGCGGCGGGGTGATCCCGTAATCGGGAGTAGCGGTCGCAGCGGTGCGCCCGAACCGGTCGAAGCCCAGTTCCGCCACAGCGAACCGCTCGAGTTCGAAAACTTCGTTGAAAGAGTAGCGACCGTCGAGTTCGGTTACGGTGGCATACTGCCCACTGCCGTCTTTGAAGCGCGTGCCCACGGGGACATTGGGGATACCTTCCTCGATATAGTTCCCGACGGCATCCGTATCGCGTACGCCGTTGCCGTTCTCGTCCCGGAAGACCATGCCGCTGATCCAGCCGAACCAGCGCGGGATCCCGATATCGCCCATATCAATCGTTTCACCATCGGCAATCTGTACAGTACGGAAGGAGATGATGTGGTCGAGGGGTTCATCCCAGATGGCCATTTGATAGAGGCCCGCAGGAACGTTGGTGATGGTAAAGGTTCCGTCAGGGTTGCCCCGGCCGGTATAGACCTGCTCGTCGGTGCGGCCGATATCGGTAAGAGCGATCCAGGGCCGGTCGACGGGTCCGCCGAGGGTCAGGGGCCTGACTGGCGGTGTGAACTCGATGATCGTACGGACGCGGCCGGTGATCGTGCCCGTTCCCGCTCCGGGGGCGAACTCCTTCGGCCTGACAAAACCGAACCAGACGAGGGGTGCCTTGAAACCCTCGCGCGGGCTATACCCGTCGTTGCCTTCTTCAATCCAGGCGTCAATGACGTGGGTACCCTCGATGGTTGTGGTCTGGATCCAGTCGCTGCCGTCGGGCGGGATCGCCTGCACCCCGTACTTGCCCGGCGGCAGGTTTTCAATGACGGCGTCGCCGTTTTCATCCGTCCGGATTATGCCGCCGGTGTTCGGCACCGGGATCGGTTTCCCGTCCGGACCGATAATCAGGTTGCCGCCGGCGTCCCGCTTGTAAACCGTTCCGAGGGGGTTGCCGAAATAGTCGACCGTAACCTCGCCGGTGGCATCTGCAAGCACGATGCGGAACCCCGGCAGGCCGTGTTCGAGGGGGAAGTCATCCTCGCCGTTGACCGGGTGGATATCTTCGAAAACGTGGACGCGGATTTTGGCAAGCGGCAGAGGGTGGGGCTGCAACTCAACGGTCAGCGTGCTGTCACGCTTCAGGTTGATCCAGTTACCCCCGAGCTTGTAGCCGGGAGCCAGGACGGAGACAAGGTATTTGCCGGCCGGCAGGAAGACGGTGGGGTGCCTGGAGTCCCCTGTGGCCACGACCGCACTGTGGCTGGCGCCGGGCTTCAACGAAGGCCAGTTGGCCGGAACGGGGTCGAAAGGATCCCCCACGTTGTCCTGGTTGACGATAAATTTGAAATTCGTTATGCGTATACCTGTACCTACTTGCGAGACAGTTACTGTGAGTTGAAAAATGCCTATTTGCTTAGTGGGACTTCTACTGGATATTACTGGCTGCTTTGAAATAATATCCATATTGTCCCAACCTCCGGTTAAAACTCTGGATTATCTTATTCTTATTCTTATTGTTATAAATAGGTTACTGAGGTTCGAAACCAATGCGCTAATCACCTGTATCTGTGGGGAAGTTTGTTCCCGTCTGGCGGAGGAGTGGGTACGGGCCGCCTTTCCTCAACCTACCCATAACTTCGACCCCCAACGCCTGGTGGCCTGGTGGGGTGCTCTACTGGGAAGTCGAGTATTAGAAGAACATTTGACTGAGCACAAACTTGAGGTGGCGTAAGATGATAAAGGTAAGCCATTAATATTGGCGAAGTCTTTTATTGTCTTGTCAAGAACGATCAAAGTAAACTGCTGCATCCTTTTTGTCAGACATTAAAAGGAGAGTATTTCCGGCTGGTGCAAGAGTCCGGTGGCGGATGGCGGACAGGCAGTCCTATAGATATAAAATAGAACAGGGAGGCGATGCCGCTTCCCTGTTTACGATCTTGCCTTATAGTACTTTTTGGCAAAAGCCGCCCCCAACTATTTTACTGGGGCGGGATTTGCGGCTCGGAAAAGGACGGTGGTTGCGGGTTGTGTAGGGAGGACCCCACATAGCTGCCGGGTGTGGACAGGTTGAAAAAGAGCCGGGCGTCCTTGTCCACACCCCAGTCCTGGGTGGAGCCGGTACCCTGGACCTTCTGGAAGCATTCCCGGAACATGGTGTTGTGCGCCTCTTCCCTGTTCAACAGGAAATCGATCATCTGCCGCACATACCGATCCGCGATTTGCCGGTGCAGATATTCATAAACAACCTTGGCACGTTGTTCGGCGGCGATGTTGGAAAGCAGGTCTGCGGGCAGGTCACCGGTGGCTTCAATGTAAGACGCGGTCCACACCTGGCCGGAGGCGTTGCTGTAAAAGGGATTGAGTCCGGTCGTTACATGCGCCTGAACATTGCCGATGGTGGCGTTCATGGCCTGAGGTTCATGGCCGTTCAAGAGGTTGACTGCTGTACATACCATTTCCAGGTGACTGAGTTCCTCTGCGGCGATGTCAAGGAAAATATCCTTGATGGCCGGGTCTTGAATGCGAAAACTTTGGGCCAGGTATTGTAACCCGGCTTTCAACTCACCGTGGGGACCCCCGATTTGCTCCTGCAAAAGCGCCGCGTAGTTTGGGTTCGGCCGTTCCACACGCACCATTTCTAGCAGCTTCTTATCGTGCTTGAACATGTTATTCCCCCTTTCTTTCTTAGTCTATTATCCCTTGCTGGGCTTCATGATATGTACTCTGGTGAAGCATGTTTAATTTAATGAAGATTAAATCAGGAACTGTGTACATCCCCGGAAATTCTCTGGCCGCATGTATCTCCTGGCCGTTACTCCGGCGGCGCCCGGTGGAGGAGCCTGGTCCGGCAGCTATCGGGATGCCTGGGGTTGCCGTTATGATAGATAACTGGGGGAACCTAAGGGTGCCCCTGGTATAGGCTATCTCGGGCATCGGGGCTGCTACAAATTATAACCGCCCGTGACCGGGAACCTTTTAGCATATAAAAGCGTCATATTTAATAAAGACCTCTAAAACCAATTAGACCGCATTATTAACCGCCGTTCACCTGGAAAAGATCTGGTACAATAGCATTACCAATGAAAGAGGTGAAGTTGGAACTATAGGCGGGGGTAGCACAGGACAAGGTAACCGCGAAGGTGTCACTATTAATCCTGCCTTTATTGAACAGTCGCAACGTCTGAAGGTAAAAATAGCTAAATTGCCCTATGCCTTAAACGGCTCATGGTTGCTTGAAATAGAGCTTAATAATTCGGGAGGGAAACAACGGTAACCTACGTACATTTTTAGAAGCAGGAAAGGTGGGTCGGCTTTGAAAATATTAATCACCGGCGGTACAGGCCTTTTAGGACGTTCCCTTTGTACAAAACTCCTACAGGCAGGTCATGATCTAATAGTTCTTTCACGTAACGCAGCGGCAGCGAGGGGCAGGCTAACCCCCGGGGTTCAGCTTATCCGGTGGCAGCCGGGCGTGGAAAGGGTACCACTGGAGGCCCTGGAAGGTGTAGAAGCGGTTATCAACCTGGCCGGGGAAAATATCGGCGCCGGGCGCTGGACTGCTTCGCGAAAACAGCTTATTATGCAAAGCCGTTTGGGTGTCACCAGGGCATTGACAGAGTCCTTTCAAAAGTTAAACCAGCATCCCAGGGTATTCATTAGCGGGTCGGCAGTCGGCTATTATGGCCCCCATGGTGACGAAGAACTAACCGAGGCATCGCCGCCGGGGCATGACTTCCTGGCTGAAGTCTGCCGGGCCTGGGAGCAAGAAGCCAACCGGGCCAGGGAATTGGGAGTGAGGGTAGTAACCATACGTACCGGCATCGTCCTGGCCAGGGAAGGAGGAACCCTGCCGCGTATGGTTACCCCTTTTCGTTTGTTTCTTGGCGGGCCGTTAGGTAGCGGCCGGCAGTGGGTTTCCTGGATTCACATTGCTGATGCTGTAGGTATCATCCAGCTGGCCCTTGAACATACAACCGTGGCTGGACCGGTAAATCTCACCGCACCCCAGCCGGTACGGATGGAGGAATTTGCCTCGGTCCTGGGAAGAGTGCTGAAGCGGCCTTCCAGTTTGCGAGTACCGGCATGGATGCTGAAAATGGCCTTAGGGGAAATGGCCAATCTTCTCCTTACCGGCCAGCGGGTGCTACCTGCCCGGGCTTTGCAGGAGGGTTACCAGTTTCGCTATCCCGAGTTAGCAGGGGCCCTGGAAGATTTGCTTATCTTATCTGGATAGATTCTAGACCGACAGGTTGCGCTAAACCCCACGGGCTCCCAGGTGGAACATTACCTGCGTGACCGGCGTGGCTACCTGCAGCAGCTGGCCGGAAGGGCGGGAAGGCTTGCCAGGGAGTTTGGCAGGTGAATAAAGCCGGGGTCAGTTATTGTCCCGGGCCAGGTCCACCAGCCAGAATGACGGGGGCAGGTCGCGCCGGAACTGGTGGCCATCGCCCTGCCTGTAAGAACTGATACTCCATATTCCTGCCGGCAACACAATAAGCGTCGCTGGGAAAATAAAAGAGCCTGTCCGGAAGGCTGCCGGATGAGGGCCCGGGTGCCAGCCGATCGAAGTATTTAACGGCTTCTTCGTTTTCATTTCTCAACCTGCAGGCCACGCCGGTATAAAATAAGACCCTTTCGTTGGCGGCGTCATATTGCAGGGCGGCTTGCAGCAAGGGCAGGTAATCCTTGAGGTCATAAAAGTTTTTCCCCGCGTTCTTTTTATTTACCTGGTCCATGATGATCCCGGCTATTCTCCGGCCCGTGCTTTTATCCCCGGAGGCTTCCGAGGCATTCTTAAAAAGCTCCAGGCTTTGTTGATAATCTTGATCAAATAGTTTTATTCCTAGCTGTATGTAGATATCGGCAAGCATGTCCCCACCTTTGCCGGCGTAAGCAGGAGCGAGTTCGGTGGCTTTTTTGAGGTTGTCGATGGCCTGTTGCCACTCCTTCTGGTGGTAATAGTAGACGCCCTGGAAGTAATAGCCTTCCGGTCGTTCAGGGTGTTCCTGCACCATTTTTTTGCTTAAACCGGAAACAGTATCCCAGTCCTGGCTGGCAACAGCTTTTTCGAGGACTTTTACATCACTTGCTAACCCGCCCCCACACCCACTAAGGGCAATGAGCAGGAGCATCACCATGGGCGCCAGGATACGCTTCAGGCGAGCAGGAAGCATCTTGTTTCCCCCTTTAAAACCAAGCGGGCTTAACTATAGCTCACTTTGTCCCTGAAGGCCAGGACTACCCGGCGCCTGCGGCCAGCTGCCGCATCTCCTCATACCCCTGCTGGATCAACTCCGCTTCTGACTTAAAGTAAGGCAGGTTCATATCCAGGGGGATATACTGCCCAACGGCGTCTTCAATAAAAAATTGCACGGCATCCTTTTGCAGCCGGCCCCGGCTGTCGAACCGGGCCGTCACCTTTAAGAATTCATTGGCTTCCTGGGGCTCAGTAATATACTCCTGCAATTCTTGCTGCCAGAAAGCAATTTGCCTTTCTATCTTTCGCAGCGCTTCCGGGGTGAGGCGGGCGCGGTTTTCTTCCAGGTAGTGGAGACGGCCCTTCTGCGGCGGCCATTCCGCCGGGGTGTCTACGCCCAGCAGGTGGCTGACCCGGACCAGGTATACGGCTTCCGCCTGGAAGCCGGACTGGTAAAAGGATTGCAGGTCAATCTTTGTGTCCAGCAGGCGGTAATGCTGGTACTGCCTGGCTACCAGGTCCTCCACCTGTTTCTGGAGCTGGACTTTGAGCTGCCACTGGTCCCAGGTGCTGTCAATGCCGGTAATATACCAGCTTCCATCCTGGTGCTGCACCGTAACATGGTTTATATAAGATCCAGCCGGCCCGGTGGAGGTCATCAGGTCGAACTGGACGGTAAAGCGCCAGCTTCCTTCCGGTTCTTCTTTTTGCTCAAGAATGGTATATTTTTCTACCCAGGGGCTGGATACACCCGTCACCCACCCCATCCTTTCATAATTGGGACGGCACTTTTCTTTCAAGGCCGGTGCTAAAAGGGCGTATTGCCAGGCGCCGTTGCGGTTCTTGACCCCTGCGGCCCAACTCTGCACAGTTTCCCCCGGGCTCTTTGGAGTTAAAGCTTTTTCCAGGAGGGTTAGCTGGCGGCGCAGGGAGTCACTCTCCGGGTCGTCGATTTTAATGGTGCGGGTAGCTCCATCCCACTCCACCCTGGCTCCCAGGGCTTCGGCCAGCCAGCGGGCCGGCACCATGACCCGGCCGTCGATGATCCGGGGTGTTACGCCGGGATCAAGCAGCGAGTTGTTGATGACGAATTTTAGCGGGCCGGTAGAGGGTTCGCCAGCAGCGGACCGGGGAGAAGGCGGCGGGAAGGGCGCCGGGCCTTCCTTTAGAGGTTCTGCTTCGGCCGGGCGGTGGGCCAGGAGTCCCTCGACCAAGGTGCTGGCCTGGTCTTTATTGATCTGGCCTGTCTTCAGGAGCATCTCCACGACAGGCGCGTAGTAGTCCAGGTCTTTTATCTGGGCCATGGTCAAGCCGTGATCCAGGAGAAACTGGATGTCAATGGCAGTGCCGTTGACAGCCTTGAAGGCGGGGTCTGGTATGGCCGCCGTGGCCACCACCGGGATCAGGATTAAGAATAGTGCCAGCAGCATTGGCAAAAACCATAGTTTTCGCCGGAAAGAAGTCATTGGCCGCACCTCCCTGTTAACCCGTTTGCTCTAACTTTACGGGCTTTATTTATTTAGACGGCGGTAATTACTAAAAGGTTCCCATTGCTTTCCAGATTTATGTTATAATATCCCCCGGGGTTACTTGGTTATATTTGTTTTAACGAGGAACCAAAACTTATTGAAGTTGATAGCGAACATTTTGTTGCCTGATTGGTATGCACCCTCCAGCGAGTCAGAGAAGGAGATCCACCAGGTTCATGGCCTTATAAGTACCGCCCAGTTCGGTGGGCTTGTCAACGGCTATCTGGAAGCTGCGGGCCTGGCCCTGGCAATAGAAACCTATCCTGGTCCAGCGTATATTTGCGGTAAAGGTTATTTTGGCCATACCAATAACCATCCCCTTGTTAATGTGACATGATATAAATCCATGATATCACTAAAAGGACTGTTTGCCTTTCATTTAGCTTTGTTATCAGTCACTACCACCATGGAAGAAGGGGATAGTGTGCTCGCCGGCAACAATCGGACCCTGTTGAAAGCATTAATCGTTATGACCTTACTACCAATCCTCGCCTTTACAGCCTGCGCCCGATCATCTCAATCGCCAAAAGAAATCGAGGAGGCAGTAGCCCTTGTAAATGGTCAACCAATAACTAAGGAAGCTCTGGAAAAAGAAATGCTTAGAATGCAATTCATGGCTGAAATGAGGTTTCAATCAGGAACTGTTTCTATAGACGAGTTTCTTAAGCAATCCGGACGGGACTGGTCCAAGATGACACCAGAGGAAAAGCGTTACTACCTGCGGGCAAAACGTCAAAGCGAAATGACAGGGGAGAAGAATGAGGCTTTTAACCGGCTGGTGCGGGAGGAGGTTCTGTACCAGGAAGCGGTTAAAGAGGGATATAAAGTTTCTATAGACGAGGCCCGGCAGCGTTACCAGGAAATAGAGACCTTTTCCCAGGAATCCCTAAAAGAGGCGCTTAAAGAAGAAAAGGCAAAAGAAGAGATAGAAAGACTACAAGAGGTCGACAATAAGTTCCAGGAGTGGATGGGCTTTACCAGTCCGGAAGCGCTAACAGAATACCGGGTGCAAAGGCTCATGCGAACCATGCCCATTAGCCGTTTACGGGAAAAGTTTAAAGCGGATTGGGGCAATAAACACCCTGAAATCCGCGGGGATGAGTTCCGGTACATGGTTGAAAATCGCTGGGAAGATTATACTAACGAACTTTTGCGCCAGGCCGATATTCGTATAAAAGACAAAGACCTTGAGATTATTTATGATTAGTCTTTTTCACCACCTTAGCAGGAATTCCCGTTCTGGTGAATGTGGGTCAAAAAACCACCTGGGGGTTGAACATGCTAGCCATTGTCAATTCCGTCGTCCTGGTAAGCCTGGAGGGGCAGAGTGTACGGGTAGAGGTCGATATTAGTAACGGCTTGCCTGTTTGTGAGATTGTTGGTCAAATTATATACATGAAAAATCAAATATAGAAGCGGAAAAGAACTGCAGGGCTTTTAAAGAAAGTAATAACGGGAATCTCATTGATGATCACCATTTCAAATAGAAATTTAGGTTATAATAAGATGATGAAAGTATGAAAAATAGGGTGGTAAGTTATGGCTATAGAAAAAATTTATAACGCGATTAAAAGACTCCCTCCCGCGGAAAGGGAAAAATTACGCCATCTACTAGATAACGAGGATTCTAACAATGAAAACACGAAAGCATTTGAAAGAGCAGCAGGTTCCTGGACCGACTTCGATGCTGACGGATTCATAGAAGAAATTTACCATCGCCGTAATAGCGTTGGCAGGAAAGGTTCAGAATGGTGATGGCAAAATACCTGGTCGATACAGATTGGGCGGTTTTTTATCTCCGGGGCAAGGAACCATTCGTAACGACTTTAAAAGAGTACAGGCAAAAAGGACTGGCCATAAGTGTAGTTACCATCGCTGAATTGTATGAAGGGGTTTTTAGAAGTGCGAAGCCAGAGGAAAAAGAAAGTTCATTGCGCGATTTTCTGAAGGGCATTTCCATAATAAATGTTTCCCCGCCTATAGCACGCCTCTTCGGTCAACGAAGAGCGGAATTGCATAAACAGGGGTTAACAATCAGCGATTTTGACTTATTAATAGGTTGTACAGCGATATTTTTCAACCTAACGTTATTGACTAATAACAAAAAGCATTATGAAAAGATACCTGGGCTAACTGAAATAATTACTCTAGAATAAAAATAACTGTACCATGGCTCCATATAAGCAGATTGACTTGGATGCTAGTAGACATAAAATTGGGTTAATAATAGTTATTTTGGCGAAAGCATTAAAAGATTATTTATAGTATCAACCCACATTTGTCCAGGTTCAAACTGGAAATAATTCTTCCAGTTAGACTGGATGGACTTCGGCAGTATATCATATCGCCAACGGCACGTGACCGAAAGGATTAGCCCGCCGGTGGGACTGAAGGGGATGTTCAACTCCGAGACCAGCATAAGCCAGCCTCTTCCGATGGGTAGCCGGATTTGAAGGATATTATAGTAGGAGATAGTTGTATCCCGATAAACTGGAAAATATATTTCAGAACATTAAAGTCATCCCCTGAGCTGCCTGCAGAGAGATAGACCTCCAAACGGGGTCTTTTCTTTTTTCACCAACTTAGCAGGAACTTTGTTTCTTGCAGCGAATAGCAAAAGTTGGGTAGAAAACCAGCTGGGGTGTTTACTATGCTAGCCATTGTTAATTCCGTCGTCCTCGTGGGCCTGGAGGGCCAGAGTGTACGGGTAGAGGTGGATATTAGCAATGGTTTGCCTGTTTGTGATATAGTGGGTCTCCCGGACCTCTCCGTGAAAGAGGCCCGGGAACGGGTACGGGCGGCAATTAAAAACTCCGGCTTTGACTTTCCTTTACGCCGGATAATCGTTAACCTGGCCCCTGGTGATATCAAAAAAGAAGGTCCCATCTATGACCTACCTATTGCCCTGGGTATCCTGATGGCTGCGGAAGAACTTGGTAGCGGGCCGGAGGCGGTCATCTATGCTGTGGGCGAGCTTTCCCTGGAGGGTAGCCTGCGGCCCATACCTGGGGTTTTGCCCATGGCCCTGGCCCTGCAGGAGTTCCAGCCCGGAGCAACTTTTATTGTCCCGGCGGCCAATGCCAATGAAGCCGCCCTGGCCTCCAGGTTAAAGGTGCTGGCGGCAGAAAGCCTGGCCCAGGTGGTGGCTTACTGGCGCGGTGATGAGGAGCTGCCGGAAGTTAAACCGGCAACAGGGGATAGTCCACCCCCGGTTTTTAACGGGGTGGACCTGGCTGATATCAAGGGCCAGGCGGCCGCCAAGAGGGGACTGGAAATAGCAGCTGCTGGCGGCCATAATATCCTGCTCATTGGCAGTCCCGGGGCGGGGAAAACCATGCTGGCACGGAGCCTGCCATCAATCTTGCCACCCCTGACCTATGAAGAAGCCCTTACCGTAACCAAGATTTACAGCGCCGCCGGGTTGCTGGCTCCCGGCCAGGGACTGGTAACGGAACGCCCCTTCCGGACACCCCACCATACGGCCTCGACGGCCAGTATTATCGGGGGCGGCCGCATCCCCAAACCCGGGGAGGTAAGCCTAGCCACCCACGGTGTTCTTTTCCTGGATGAGATGGCCGAATACCGCCGTGACGTCCTGGAGGCCCTGCGCCAGCCTTTGGAAGACCGGGTGGTAACCGTATCCCGGTTGGCGGCAGCCATTACCTATCCCGCCGATTTCCTTTTAATCGGCAGCGTGAATCCCTGTCCCTGCGGCTATTATGGCGATGCGGTCAAGGAATGCCTGTGCACCCCCCACCAGGTGGCCCAGTACCGGAAAAGGTTATCCGGGCCTTTGCTGGACAGGATAGACCTGCACTTGGAAGTTCCCCGGCTGACCTACCATGAAGTCGAAACCGGGACCACGCCGGAAAACTCGGCCGCCGTCAGGGAGCGGGTCAGGGCAGCCCGCCAGAGGCAACTGGAGAGGTTAAAGGGGACAGGGGCTACCTGCAATGCGGCTATGACGGCCCGCCAGGTGCACCAGTACTGCCGCCTGGCCCCTCAGGCGCGCACCCTTTTACGCGATGCCTTCAACAAGCTGGGCCTCTCTATGCGGGCCCATGACCGCTTGCTCAAGGTGGCCCGGACCATTGCCGACCTGGAAGGGTCGGAGTTAATAACTGCCGCCCACCTGGCCGAGGCCATCCAGTACCGCAGCCTGGACTGGGGGGAGGAGAAACTGGCAATGCAGTAGTAAAGCGGTAGGCCGTTATTAAGCAGTAGCCGGCACAGGGTGAGTTATTTATAAAGTTATTTAAGGCAGGGCATGTTATCTGGTGTGAAGCTGTGAAGCCGGAATTTACCTGCCCGCCCGAACATAAAAAAGGAGGCGAACCACCATGCCTGAATTTCAAGCCATGGGTTTAATTGCCGAACTAATGGCCATTGCTGCCCGGACGGCGCCCAAGGCCGGGGGGAAAGACTTTATGGAGTTAAAGATTCTCCAGGGAGAAACCCTGGAGCAGCTGGCCGCGGCTATGGCCCGCTATGGCCAGGAGAGCGGGAAGAAAAACTTTGATCGCGATGGTGAGAATGTCCGCCGCTCTGATGCCGTTCTCCTGGTAGGGCTGAAAAACGCTGCTAAAACCGGCCTGGACTGTGGTGCCTGCGGTGTTCCCCGCTGTGCCGACCTGGAACAGTTGCATGCTGGGCCCGAGTTTGCCGGGCCAATCTGCGCCTGGCGGTTAATGGACCTGGGGATAGCCCTGGGTTCGGCCGCCAAAATGGCGGGGATGCTCAATGCCGATAACCGCATTATGTACCGGATTGGTGTCGTGGCCCGGAAAATGGGTCTCATGGATGCCGACGTTATTGCCGGTATCCCCATTGCCGCGACCGGGAAAAACATTTATTTTGATCGCTAGGTTATTTTAAAGACGCATTATGCAGGGCTCGAACTATAATCACCAGTTCTCATCCACGACGCCCAGGGCTTCTTCCCCTGGGCGCCCATTCATTAAAAGGGTTAAACCCGAGAAAAATTTAGGGTGAAGGGATTTGTGGAGGCGATTAAAATGACCTTCCGTTTTTACCTGCCTACCCGGGTATTTTTTGGCGAAGGGGTTTTAAACGAGTATGGCGATTTCCTCAGCCGGCTGGGCCGGCGGGCCCTGGTAGTTACCGGGCGCCGGAGCGCCCTTACCAGCGGTGCCCTGGCTGATTTTGAAGCCCTGGCTCAAAGGCTGGGCTTAAACTGGGTTGTTTTCAACGAGGTACCGGCCAACCCAACCCTGGAGACTGTCGCGAAAGCCGTTGACCTGGCCCGCCAGGAGGGTGTTGATCTGGTCATTGGCATTGGTGGCGGGTCACCCCTGGATACGGCCAAGGCCGTTGCCCTCCTCGTTCCCAACAGGGCAGCGGCAACCCGGCTGTACGAGGCCGACCTGCCGGAGCCGCCCCTACCCCTGGTAGCTGTACCGACTACCGCCGGGACCGGGAGCGAGGTTACCCAGCATGCCGTTTTTACTTTACCGGCTAAGGAAATAAAAAAGGGTTTCAGCGACGACCGCTGCTTCCCCGTCGCAGCTTTGGTAGACCCCCGTTATACCTATTCCCTACCCCGTGATATTACCATAGATACGGCCCTGGATACCCTGACCCATGCCATGGAAGGTTACCTGTCCAGGCGCGCCACCCCTTTAAGCGATACCCTGGCCCTGGAAGCCGTGCGCCTCTTTGCCGGGCAAAAGGAGGCCCTGCTGGCCGGAAACCTGCTCCCGGCGACCAGGCGGGACCTCATGTATGCCACCACCCTGGGAGGCATGGTCATCGCCCAGACCCGGACGACCATCCTTCATACCCTGGGTTATCCTTTAACCTACAGCTATGATATACCCCACGGCCGCGCCAATGGCTACCTGCTGCCTGCCTACCTGGAATTTATCCAGCCGGCACAACCGGCCAAGGTAAACAGTCTCCTGGCGGCCCTGGAAATGGCCTCCATAGAGGAAGTGTGGGAATTGATCCGGCAGTTATTGCCGCCACCGGAAAGAATTCCGGCAAAAGAACTGGAACGGATGGCTTCCCTGGCAGCAACAAACACCAGCAGCCTGGCCTGGACGGCCCGCCAGGCGACCCCAGAGGATTTACTAAACATGTTACGCCGGAGCATGGGCTAGTATGAAGGACCTGGCTCCGGGCTACAATACCTTAAGACCTGTAGCAACACCTATTTGTCCCTCCAGGGGGACTTTTTTAATCCAGGCTTGACTAGCCGCCAAAGAATAGATATGCTTTTAGGAAACCCGGTAACTTTTGTCCCTTACCGGCAGGAAATTTCGCCCAGACCGCGAAAGGTTACTTTTACAACTATACAGCAGGGGAGAAACCATGGAAGAAAAACCATTCTGGGTAGCCCTCCAGCAGGCGCCGGGTCTGGGAGCCCGCCGGGTCCTCCAGCTGGTTAAATTTTTCGGGAGTCCCCGGGCCGCCTGGCAGGCACCGGAAAAAGAGCTTCTGGCCCTGGAAGGTCTGGGCAAGGCGGCAACCTCCTTGATTAACTGGCGCCGCCAGGTAACACCGGAAAAAATTATGGCTAAACTAGAGAAAACCGGTATCGGAGTATTGATCCTGGAGGAAGATACCTACCCCCTGGAGCTCAAACGTATTTATGATCCGCCGCCCGTCCTCTACTGGCGGGGCAGCCAGCTGCCGGGGGAAGGCCTGAAAATAGCCATCGTCGGTACCCGCCGGGCGACGGTCTATGGTCTTAAGGTGGCCACGGAGCTCGCTGCCGGTCTTGCCGCCGCCGGCGCCGGTGTGGTCAGCGGCCTGGCCCGGGGCATAGATGCGGCTGCCCACCGGGGAGCCATCCAGGGAAAAGGCCTCACCTGGGGCATCCTGGGCTGTGGGGTAGACGTTATTTATCCTCCGGAACACCGGCAGCTTTACCACCAGGTAATGGACCACGGGGCCATCCTTTCTGAGTTTCCCCCGGGCACGCCGCCGGATGCCGGCCATTTCCCGGCCCGCAACCGGATAATCAGCGGCCTGGCGAGTGGTACAGTGGTCGTCGAGGCCGCAGCCAGAAGCGGGGCCTTGATTACAGCCGACCTGGCCCTGGAGCAGAATCGCGACGTTTTTGCCGTCCCGGGGCCAGTTACCAGCCGCTACAGCGAGGGCACTAATGAGTTAATTAAACAGGGGGCCAGGGTAGTGACCGGGGTAGCCGATATTTTGGCCGAATATGAGCCCCAATCCCTGTGGCCCTTGTCCCGGCAAGAAAGCCAGGTGGAGGTGGCCCTGACAGCCGCCGAGGAAAAGGTAATGGCCGCCCTCAGTGTCATGCCTACCCACCTGGATACCATTATGGCCACAACCGGCCTGCCGCCGGGGGAACTGAATACCGCCTTGCTCCAGCTGGAGATAAGAAAATTAATCCGGCGGTTACCGGGAGGTTTTTACCTGCGCTGTTAGGGGGGAAAATTTTGGCCCATACACTAGTGATCGTGGAATCGCCGGCCAAGGCCAAGACCATTGGCAAATTCCTGGGGCGGAACTATACCATAAAATCGTCCATGGGGCATATCCGCGATTTACCCAAGAGCCAGTTTGGCGTCGACGTCGAGCACGGTTTTGAGCCCCACTATATCACCATCCGGGGTAAAGGGACCATAGTCAAGGAACTGCGGGCCGTCGCCCAGAAGTCCCAGCGTGTTTTACTGGCTACGGACCCGGACCGGGAAGGGGAGGCTATTGCCTGGCACTTGCAGCATCTCCTTGAGCTACCTCCCGGGCCGATCCGGATCGAGTTTCACGAGATTACCCGCAACGCCGTCCAGGAGGCTATAAAAAAGCCCCGGGAGATTGATCAAAACCGGGTCGATGCCCAGCAGGCCCGGCGGGTGCTGGACCGTGTCGTGGGGTACCGTTTGAGCCCCCTCCTGTGGCGCAAGGTACGTAAAGGTTTAAGTGCCGGCCGGGTGCAGTCGGTAGCCGTGCGCCTGATTGTCGACCGGGAACGGGAAATCGAAGCCTTCCAGCCGGAAGAATACTGGAGCCTGACGGCCTGGTTGCTGGCTGGCGGTGAGGGGGAGGCTTTCCCGGCCAAACTCTTTAAATATCTTGGTGAGGACCCGGCTATTAAAAATGAAGGCGAAATGCAAGCCATCCTGGCAGCCCTGGAGGGGTCTACCTATGTCGTAACGGAGGTCAAGCAACGGGAACGGCGCAAAAACCCGGCAGCCCCCTTCACCACCAGCACCATGCAGCAGGAGGCTTATCGCAAACTAAATTTTACGGCCAGGCGGACCATGCAGGTGGCCCAGCAGCTCTATGAAGGTATTGACCTGGGCGGCAGCGAAGGTCCTGTCGGCCTGATAACCTACATCCGTACCGATTCCACCCGTATTGCCAGCGTGGCCCAGCTGGAAGCCCGGGACTTTCTCATGGAACGCTTTGGCCCCGATTATGTCCCGGAAGGCTTAAGGCAATTTAGAGGCCGTAAGGATATCCAGGATGCCCACGAAGCCATCCGGCCCACTTCCGTCTGGCGGGAACCGGCGGCTTTAAAAAATGTCCTTACCCGGGACCAGTTCCGCCTCTATAATCTAATCTGGGAGCGTTTTGTGGCCAGCCAGATGCAGGCTGCCATCATGGATACCATGACGGTGGATATTAGCGCCGGGCCCTGCCTTTTCCGGGCCACCGGTTCGGTAGTTAAGTTTCCGGGTTACCTGCGGGTTTACCAGGAAGGCAGCGACGGCGAAGGTAAGGAGCAGGAGCAAAGGCTGCCCGCCCTTACAATCGGCCAGACCCTGGAACTCCAATCCCTGGAACCCAAACAGCACTTTACCCAGCCGCCGCCGCGTTATACCGAGGCCACCCTGGTAAAAACGATGGAAGAGCTGGGTATCGGCCGGCCCAGTACCTATGCCCCGACCATTGAGACCATCCTGGAGCGCGGTTATGTGGTCAGGGAGCAAAAACAGTTTATCCCCACGGAACTGGGCCGGGTGGTGGTGGATCTCCTGAAGGAGCATTTTCCTGATATTATTGACGTGGAATTTACGGCCCAGATGGAGCAGCAACTGGACGAGATTGAAGCCGGGAAATTATCCTGGCGCCAGGTAGTGGCCGAATTTTATGAGCCCTTCAGCCGGGTGCTGGAACGGGCCGAAAGGGAGATCGGCACGGTCGAGCTACCGGAAGAAGTTAGCGAAGAAAAATGTAAACTTTGCGGCCGTAACCTGGTTGTCAAGACGGGCCGCTTTGGCAAATTTCTGGCCTGTCCCGGCTTCCCGGAGTGCCGTTTTACCAAACCC
The DNA here is from genome assembly GCF_009735625.1 of Moorella glycerini. Classification (NCBI taxonomy): domain Bacteria; kingdom Bacillati; phylum Bacillota; class Clostridia; order Neomoorellales; family Neomoorellaceae; genus Neomoorella; species Neomoorella glycerini. Next base: position 2,630,696 of record NZ_CP046244.1, read on the forward strand.
TTGCTGGAAACCATTGGCGTTAATTGTCCCCGGTGCGGGGGAGAAATTGTGGCCCGGCGGACGAAGAAAGGCCGTAAATTTTACGGCTGCCAGAACTACCCGGAGTGCAATTATGTTTCCTGGGATAAACCTACCAACCAGAACTGCCCCCGCTGCGGGACCCGCCTAGTGGAAAAGGCTTCCCGCCAGGGGGCACGCCTGCTTTGCCCCAGCAAGGAATGCGGCTATGAAGAAAAGATCCAGCAGGCCAGATAGTTTTTTCACGGAGGGGATAAGTTGCCGGAAAAGCTGATCATCATTGGCGGCGGCCTGGCCGGCAGCGAGGCCGCCTGGCAGGCGGCCCGGCGGGGTACCAAAGTTGAGCTGTGGGAGATGCGGCCGGACAAGATGACGCCGGCCCACCGTACCGGTTACCTGGCCGAGCTGGTCTGCTCCAATTCTTTAAGAGCCGATACCCTGGAGAATGCCGCCGGCCTGTTAAAGGCAGAGATGCGCCTGGCCCATTCCCTCATTATGGCCGTAGCTGAGGAATGTCGCGTGCCGGCCGGCAAGGCCCTGGCGGTGGACCGGGAGGAGTTTGCCGTTCGGGTGACTACGGCCCTGGAGGCGGAAGAACGGATCACCATTATCCGGGAGGAAGCCCGGGCCATACCCGGGCAGGAGGCGGTGATCATTGCCACCGGGCCGTTAACTTCGCCGGCCCTGGCCGAAAGCCTGAAAGGTTTTACCGGCGCCGAGTATTTATACTTTTACGATGCGGCGGCGCCCATTGTTACGGCCGCATCTTTAAATTACAGCCGTATTTTCAGGGGTTCCCGTTACGGGCGGGGGGAGGAAGACTACCTCAACTGCCCTTTGAATGAAGAGGAGTACCGGCGCTTTTACCAGGCCTTAATTACGGCTGAACGCTATCCCCGGCATGATTTTGAGCCCGAGGTAGTTTTTGAAGGATGCATGCCGGTGGAAGTCATGGCCAGGCGGGGACCGGATACCCTGCGCTTTGGCCCCATGCGCCCGGTGGGGCTCATCGACCCGGCTACCGGGAAGGAGCCCTATGCCGTGGTGCAGCTGCGCCGGGACAACCTGGCCGGCACCCTGTATAACCTGGTAGGTTTCCAGACGAGCCTCAAGTGGGGGGAACAGGAACGGGTCTTCCGCCTCATCCCCGGCCTGGAGGAGGCGGAGTTTGTCCGTTTTGGCGTCATGCACCGCAATACCTATATTAATTCGCCCCGGGTGCTTCAACCTACCCTGCAGTTAAAGGAACACCCGCAGGTTTTCCTGGCCGGCCAGTTAACCGGCGTGGAAGGTTACATTGAATCGGCAGCCAGCGGCCTGGTGGCGGGGATCAACGCCGCCCGCTATATCAAGGGCGAGGAACCCCTGACCCTGCCGCCGGCTACGGCCCACGGCGCCCTCCTTCATTATATTACCGATCCCACCCACGATCCCCTGCAGCCCATGCATATTAATTTTGGCCTGCTGCCGCCCCTGGAGCGCCGGATCAAGGGCCGGGAAGTGCGCAACCGGGCTTTAGCGGAGCGGGCTTTACAAATCTGGTCCAGCCTCGGTGAATTTTCCGGCAATTGACTTGCACTTTATAAGTGAATATGTTAGCATATATAGGGTCCGGGGGTGAGGGTATGATCGGAACCGCCTTTCAAGAAGGGCTGGCAGGGTTCATCTTATACCTGGAAAGCGAAAAACAAGCCTCTCCCTGTACCGTTACCGCCTACCGGGCCGATATCGAGCAATTTGCTGCCTTCGTGTACGAGCGCCAGGGCCCGGGGGCCGGGCCGGCAGACGTTGATACCTGGCTGGTGCGCCGTTTTTTAGGCCGGCTGAACCAATTAGGCCGGGAAAAGAGCAGCATGAACCGCAAGCTGGCTGCTTTGCGGTCCTTTTACCGCTTCTTGCTGCGGGAAGGCAAAGTAGAAAGCAGCCCGGCGGCCCTGCTGGCAGGCCCGCGCCGGGAAAAGCGTTTACCCCGTTTTTTAAGCTATGCCGAGGTAGAAAAACTGCTGGCCATACCGGCTACTACCCCGTTAGGGTTAAGGGACCGGGCCATGCTGGAAACCCTGTATGCCTCCGGCATAAGGGTGAGCGAACTGGTCGGCCTGGATGTAGAAAATCTTGACCTGGAAGCCGGGTATGCCCGGGTTCTGGGCAAGGGCCGGCGGGAAAGGGTTGTTCCCCTTGGCAACCTGGCCGTCAAAGCCCTGCGGGATTACCTGGCCCGGGGCCGGCCGGAACTGGTGGCCCGCCGCAACCCGCCGGAAACAAAAGCCCTGTATCTCAACCACCTGGGGGGGCGGCTGACAGCCCGAGGCGTGCGGGAGAGGCTGAACCACTACGTGGAGAAGACAGCTTTAAGCAGCGGCATCTCCCCCCATACCCTACGCCACTGTTTTGCCACCCACATGCTGGAGCGGGGGGCAGACCTCAGGGTAGTCCAGGAACTCCTGGGCCATGTTAACCTTTCCACCACCCAGATCTATACCCATCTCAGCCGGGCCAGATTACGAGAAGTATACCAGCAGGCCCACCCCAGGGCTAGAAGAAGTGAGGGGTAGAACCCGTGCAAGGCACAACGGTGATAGCCGTACGCCATAAAGGCAAGGTGGCCGTAGCCGGCGACGGCCAGGTGACCTTCGGCCATACCATTATGAAACATAAGGCCCGTAAAGTACGCCGGCTATACCAGAATAAAGTCCTGGCCGGCTTTGCCGGCAGTGTGGCTGACGCCTTTGCCCTCTTTGAAAAGTTTGAGGCCAAACTGGAGGAATACCATGGCAACCTCCAGCGGGCCGTCGTAGAGCTGGGGAAAGAATGGCGTACTGATAGATTTTTACGACGCCTGGAAGCCCTGCTGGTGGTGGCCGACCGGGAGCATCTCCTGGTAATTTCCGGTAACGGCGAAATAGTTGAACCCGATGATGGGATTGCGGCCATCGGCTCCGGGGGCCCTTATGCCCTGGCGGCCGCCCGGGCCTTAAAAAAGCATACCGAGCTCGAGGCCGGTGCCATCGCCCGGGAAGCTATGGAGATTGCCGCTTCTATCTGCATCTATACCAATAATAATATTGTGGTAGAAGAACTCTGATGCCAAGGGAGGGGGAGAAGAGTGGACCTTACACCCCGGCAGATAGTAGCCGAGTTAGACCGCTATATCGTCGGCCAGGAAGAAGCCAAAAAATGCGTGGCCATCGCCCTGAGGAACCGTTACCGCCGGCAGAAACTGGGCCCGGATTTACGCGATGAGGTCCTGCCCAAAAATATCATTATGATTGGCCCTACCGGTGTTGGCAAAACCGAGATTGCCCGTCGCCTGGCGCGCCTGGTAGGGGCGCCTTTCTTAAAGGTAGAAGCTACCCGCTTCACCGAAGTGGGTTATGTCGGCCGCGATGTGGAATCAATGATCCGGGAACTGGTAGAAAATGCCGTGAGAATGGTTAAAATAGAAAAGCGGGCGGAAGTGGAAACTAAGGCAGCCAAACTGGCGGAAAAGCGTTTGCTGGACCTGCTCGCCCCCCAGGCCGGGAAGGGCAGGGGGAGCCGTTCCCCCTGGGAAGTGCTCTTTGGCGGTGTGCCGGCCGGCGGGGAAGGGATGGCGGCCGAAGAAGAGAATACCGCCGAAAAGCGGGCTATTCTCAAGGAAAAATTAAAGCGCCAGGAACTAGAAGACATGATGGTGGAGGTGGAGGTAGAGGATAATACCGGCCCGGGGATCGTCCTGGGCGGGCTGGGGCTGGAAGAACTGGGGATGAACATCCAGGATATGCTGGGCAATATGCTTCCCCGGCGCAAGCGCAAGCGCCTGGTAACGGTGGCGGAAGCGCGGCGGATTCTCACCCAGCAAGAGGCCGATAAACTCATTGATATGGATGAAGTGGCCGCCATTGCCGTCCAGCGAGTGGAACAGGATGGTATTATTTTCCTGGATGAGATTGACAAGATAGCCGGCAGGGAAAGCGGGCACGGCCCTGATGTTTCCCGGGAAGGAGTCCAGCGCGACATCCTGCCCATTGTCGAAGGTACCACCGTCCAGACCAAATACGGCCCGGTGAAAACTGACCATATTCTCTTTATCGCCGCCGGGGCCTTCCATGTGGCCAAACCGGCGGATCTCATCCCGGAACTCCAGGGCCGGTTTCCTATCAGGGTAGAACTGAAAAGCTTAAACCGGGACGATTTTCAACGTATTTTAACCGAACCCAAGAATTCCCTCTTGCGCCAGTATACAGCTCTGTTGGCGGTAGAAGGTATAGAATTACAATTTTCAGCCGATGCTATTGCGGAAATTGCCGATATTGCTTATACTGTAAATAATCAGGGCGAAGATATCGGCGCACGTCGGCTGCATACTATCCTGGAAAAGGTTTTGCAGGATCTCCTTTTCCGGGCGCCAGAAGAGGAGGAACGCAAGGTTGTTATTGATGCAACTTATGTCCGGCAACAGCTGGGCGACATAATGCAACATGCCGATTTACAAAGTTATATACTCTAAGGAAAGGAAGATGGTATATGGAAAGTTTACTCGAAAGATCCAGGAAAATTAACCGCCTGTTGCAGCGGGCGGCCGGTAACCCGGTGGACTTTCAAGAAATGGCCAATGTGATGCGCGATGTCCTGGGAGCCAACACTTATATTGTGGGCCGCCATGCCCGCGTCCTGGGGTATGCCTTTGTTGAAGGTTTCACCTGTGACATTATGGAAGACATTGTCTTCCAGTCGGAACGTTTCCCGGAACAGTACAATGAACAGCTCTTGCGCATTGACGAAACCCAGGCCAACTTTTGCCAGGTAGGCAATGCCTGCGTTTTTGACCTGGACAAAAAATGTGTCTTCAACAACAAGCTGACCACGGTAGTGCCCATTGTTGGCGGCGGCCAGCGCCTGGGTACCCTGGTCCTCTCCAAGTTTAACGTCCGCTTTGATGACGAAGACCTGGTCCTGGCCGAATATGGCGCCACCGTAGTCGGTATGGAGATCCTGCGTTCCAAAGCCGATAAAATTGAGGAAGAAGCCCGCAAACGCGCTGCCGTCCATGTTGCCTTAGCGACCCTGTCTTACTCCGAACTGGAGGCCGTGGAGCACATCTTTGCCGAGCTGGACGGCGACGAAGGTATCCTGGTCGCCAGTAAGATCGCCGACCGGGCGGGTATAACCCGTTCCGTTATCGTCAACGCCCTGCGGAAATTCGAAAGCGCCGGCGTCATCGAGTCCAAGTCCCTGGGCATGAAGGGGACCTATATCCGCATCCTCAACGATCACCTGCTGGAGGAGTTAGAAAAGCTCCGCCGTTAAGTTCAGACTTAGACTTGCCGGGCACCAGGGGTTTATGCTATACTAACCTCTGGTGTTTGATTCCACACGCGCCGGAGGGCAGGAGAAGTGCCGGGTAAAAGGTCCTCCTGGCCCGATGAAGGTAGCGGCGGGTTAAAACTACAGGAGGTGCAGTTGCGTGATTATTTCCATGAAGCAGTTGCTGGAGGCCGGTGTTCATTTCGGCCACCAGACCCGGCGCTGGAATCCTAAAATGGCCCCGTATATTTTTACGGAGCGCAACGGGATTTATATCATTGACCTCCAGCGCACCGTCAAAAAGATTGAAGAAGCCTATAATTTCGTCCGGGACCTGGCCCGCGAGGGGGGTAAAATCCTTTTTGTGGGCACCAAAAAGCAGGCCCAGGAAGCCGTGAAGGAAGAAGCCGAGCGCTGTGGCATGTTTTATGTCAACGTGCGCTGGCTGGGTGGGACGTTGACCAACTTCCAGACCATCCGCCGGCGGGTCGAACGCCTGAAAGAACTGGAACGGATGGAAGAAGAAGGTACTTTTGAGCTGTTACCCAAAAAGGAAGTCGCCCGTTTACGGGGCGAGAAGGAAAAACTGGAGCGCTACCTGGGCGGTATTAAGGAGATGAAGAACCTGCCTGATGCCCTCTTCATTATCGACCCGCGCAAAGAGCGGATTGCCGTAGCGGAAGGGCGGCGTCTGGGTATTCCCATTGTGGCCATTGTCGATACCAACTGTGATCCCGATGAGGTGGATTATGTTATTCCTGGTAACGACGATGCCATCCGGGCCGTCCGTTTGCTAACCAGTAAAATGGCTGATGCCGTTCTTGAGGGCCTGCAGGGCCAGGATCAACCGGAAGAAGTTGTGGGGGAATGAGGGAGTGAAGTTATGATTTCGGCTGCTGACGTCAAAGAGCTGCGCAACCGGACCGGAGCAGGAATGATGGATTGTAAAAAGGCCCTGGAAGAGTCTGGCGGCGACATGGAGCAAGCCATTGAATATTTACGCAAGAAAGGGCTGGCCACCGCGGCCAAACGGGCCGGTAAAATAGCCAGCGAAGGCCTGGTCCATGCCTACATCCATGGTGGTGGCCGGATAGGCGTTTTAATTGAAGTCAACTGCGAGACCGACTTTGTCGCCAAGACGGAAGCCTTTCAGGACCTGGTGCACAACCTGGCCATGCAGGTAGCTGCTTCCCGGCCCGAGTATGTAGCCCGGGAAGATGTTCCGGAAGAAGTCCTGGCTAAAGAAAAGGAAATTTTAAAGGCCCAGGCTTTAAATGAAGGCAAGCCGGAAAAGGTAATTGATAAGATTGTTGCCGGCCGCCTGGAAAAATTCTTCCAGGATAATTGCCTCCTGGAGCAACCCTTTATTAAAGATATGGACCGGACCGTCCAGGATCTTATTAACGAGGCCGTAGCCAAGCTGGGTGAAAAGATAGTCGTCCGCCGCTTTGTCCGCTATGAAGTGGGCGAAGGTATCAAGGCGGAGGAATAAATGGCTGAAAAAAAGAGCACCGCGGTGCTCTTTTTTTCCACGGGTAAAGAGGAATTTTGGCTAACGTGTAGAAAAGTATTCAGGAGTTACGGAGGTATTTGCCGGGTATGGCGCAACCCAAGTTTAAACGGGTAGTTCTAAAGGTTAGCGGGGAAGCCCTGGCCGGTACCCAGGGTTTTGGCATCGACCAGGAAGTCCTCACTTCTATTGCCGCGCAAATAAAAGAAGTACGGGATCTGGGGGTTGACGTGGCCATTGTCGTCGGTGGCGGCAATATCTGGCGGGGGGTCAAGGGTAGTGCCAGGGGTATGGACCGCGCCACTGCGGATTACATGGGTATGCTGGCGACGGTAATCAACGCCCTGGCCCTACAGGATGCCCTGGAGAGCCAGGGCGTGGATACCAGGGTGCAGACGGCCATTGAAATGCGCCAGATAGCCGAGCCTTACATCCGCCGCCGGGCCATCCGCCACCTGGAAAAGGGCCGGGTGGTGATCTTTGCTGCCGGTACAGGCAATCCTTATTTTTCCACGGATACTACCGCGGCCCTGCGGGCGGCCGAGATTGAAGCCGATGTCATCTTAATGGCCAAACGGGTGGATGGCGTTTATGATTCCGACCCCGAGATAAACCCCGATGCCAGGAGGTTGCAGGATCTCGATTACCTGGAAGTATTGAACGGTGGCCTGGGAGTAATGGATGCGACTGCCACTTCCCTGTGTATGGATAACCGCATTCCTATTATTGTCTTTGGGATAAAAGAGAAGGGCAATATCCTGAAGGTAATCATGGGTGAACCCATTGGTACCTTTGTCGGGAGGTTAGAGTGATGCTGGACGCTATTTTAAAGGAAACCGAAGGCAGGATGCAAAAGGCAGTCGAGATCTTACGCCGGGAGCTGGCTTCTATCCGGGCGGGACGGGCCAACCCGGCCCTGCTGGAGAAGGTTACCGTTAACTATTATGGGACACCCACCCCTATCAACCAGCTGGCCACGGTTTCCGCCCCGGAAGCCCGGCTCTTAGTCATCCAACCCTGGGACCGCAATATCCTGCCGGAAATGGAAAAGGCCATTTTAAAGTCGGACCTGGGGTTGACGCCGGCCAGCGACGGTACCGTGATCCGCATAGCCATTCCCCAGCTAACGGAAGAGCGGCGTACCGAGCTGGTCAAAATGGTCCGCAAGAAGGCTGAGGAATTCCGGGTACTGGTCCGCAATGCCCGCCGGGAGGCCAACGATAAGTTAAAAGCCCAGGAGAAAAATAAAGCTGCTTCGGAAGATGAAGTCAAGCGGGCCCAGGAAAAGGTCCAGAAGCTGACCGATAATTACATCCAGACCATTGATAAGATCCTGGCCAGTAAAGAAGCTGAAATTATGGAGGTCTAGCTTTGACCGTACCTGACTGCCTGGGCTTAACCCTGGCTGAAGCCAGAAGACTGCTGGCAGCTAGCGGCTGGCAGGTGCACAATTACTCCTTTACCGGTCCCCTTCGCCCTGTACCGGGTGAGGAGGAAGAGGGCCGCGTCGTGCGTTTACGCCTGGTGGGAGCCGGCCAGGTTGACCTGGTCCTGGCTTATGTAGATACGCACCACCAGTGAAAGGAGGTGGAAGGACCAATGCCCCATCGGATAACGGAAGAGTGCCTGTCTTGTGGCGTTTGTGCAGATGAGTGCCCCAACGGCGCCATCTCCGAAGGAGAAGACATCTATGTTATTGACCCGGAACTTTGCACTGATTGTGGTACCTGCCGTGAAGCCTGTCCCAATGAGGCCATCGTCGAAGAGTAGGATGGCGACAATCCCCCTCCCCGAGGGGGTTTGTTTTATAGGCTGATAGCATTAGGGGGGAAACTGGTGCCTGGTTTCCTGACCAGATGGCTCCGCCCCGGGCCGCTCAAAGCAACGGAAGATATAGAATTCGAACCGGGCAAACTGCCGCGCCATGTGGCTATTATCATGGACGGCAATGGTCGCTGGGCCAGAAAGAGGGGCTTGCCCCGGGTGGCCGGCCACCGGGCGGGAGTTGAATCATTACGCGATATTGTCCGGGCCTGCGTTGACTGGGGCATTGCCATCCTCACCGTTTATGCTTTTTCTACGGAAAACTGGAAAAGACCCCAGGAAGAAGTGGATGCTTTAATGAACCTGCTGGTCGAATACCTGCGCCGGGAGCTACCCGAGTTAAAGCAAGAAGGAGTGCAGGTGCGGGCCATTGGCCGCCTGGAAGCCTTGCCGTTACCGGCCCGGCAAGAACTGGCCCGGGCCCGGCGGGAAACGGCGGGCAACAAGCGGCTCGTCCTCAACCTGGCCCTCAATTATGGCGGCCGGGCCGAGCTGGTGGATGCCTGCCGGCAAATTGCCCGCGCGGTATTGGCCGGTAAACTCCGGCCGGAGGATATAGATGAAACCGTGCTTAAAGGCGCCCTTTACACCGGCGACCTGCCGGACCCCGATCTCTTAATTCGCCCTTCCGGGGAAATGCGCCTCAGCAACTTTTTACTCTGGCAGCTGGCCTATACCGAATTATGGGTTACTGATGTCTACTGGCCGGATTTCCGGCGGGAAAATTTACGCCAGGCCCTGCTGGCCTACCAGCAGCGGGAAAGGCGTTTCGGCGGCCTGAAAATTTGAGCCGTGGTGGTGTTGCCTGTGCTAGGCACCAGAATTTTAGTTGCCCTGGTGGGTATCCCGTTATTACTGGGAGCGGCCTACCTGGGTGGCTGGTGGTTCCTCCTGCTGGTAATCCTGCTGGCCTTGACCGGCCTGGTGGAGTTTTATCACCTGGCCGCCCGCCTGAAGCTAAAACCGCTGGTCCCGGCCGGTATTACAGGTGGCCTGATGTTCATCCTGCTGGCATATCTTCATAAGGGTATGGTAGCCTGGCTGGGTGCTGGACTAACAGTGGGGATGCTCTTGCTTTTCCTGGCCCTGTTTCCCCGCTTGGCGGCGGCCGATGTCGCCATAACCCTCCTGGGGAGCTGGTATGTAGGTGGGCTGCTGGCTTACCTGCCTTTGCTCCGCCTTTTACCCGGTGGTAGCGGGGCCCTCATCCTGACCTTCATCTTGACCTGGGCCAATGATACCGGCGCTTATTTTTGCGGCCGTATCTTCGGCCGCCGCCACCCCTGGCCCAACCTCAGCCCCGGTAAAACCTGGGCCGGGGCTATCGGTGGCCTGTTGTTAACTGTCGTGGCGGCGAAAGCCCTGGGTCCTCTCCTTTTGCCCGCTTTAAACAGCCGCTTGCTGGTCGGGCTGGCAGTACTCACCGCCATTGCCGCCCAGGCCGGCGATTTAATCGAATCCGGTTTTAAGCGCCAGGCCGGGGTTAAGGACAGCGGCTGGCTTTTACCGGGTCACGGGGGGATTTTAGACCGTTTTGACAGTTTGCTCCTGGTGGCTCCGGTGGTATACTATTATCTGGCCTTCTTTTTAGCAAAAATGGAGTGAAACCTTTGGCTAACTTTGACGATCGCTTTAAACAAACCTTTCAAACTTTACTGGTAGCCTTAATGGCTGCCCTGCTTTTCCTGTTGCTTTTTTATTACCTATTCCCGGCCGCCGGGGCAATCATTAAAGCCCTGGTCCCGGTGGTCCTGCCCTTTGCCCTGGCAGCCCTGCTGGCCGCCATCATCGATCCGGTTGTTAACTTTATTGAAAGAAGGCTCAAAATAGGCCGGGGCTGGGCGGTAATTATCACCCTCTTCACTATCCTGGCCGTCCTCAGCATAGCCATCTTTTACCTGGTGGCCAACCTGATTATCGAGCTGGAAAGCCTGGCCTTAACCCTGCCGGTCCAGGCCCGGGCCCTGGGGGCTATCTTCCAGGAGTATTTTTCCCGCCTGCAGAGTTTTTATTTTGCCGGCAACCTGCCGGTTGAAGTCTTGGGTACCCTGCAGTCCTTCCTGAATAATGCGGTGGTCTGGCTGAAGAATCTCCTGGGCCTGACGGTCCAGTGGCTGATAGCTTTTATCAGTTCCCTGCCGGAACTCTTTATTTCGCTGATCATTACCCTGGTGGCCACTTACTTTTTCAGCCGGGATAAAGAATTTATCCTCCGCACCCTGCTCCAGGTGGTTTCGCCGCCCTGGCGGGAACGGATGAGCCAGGTATTTAGCTCCCTGGGCCAGGCCATCATCGGTTACCTGCGGGCGGAAATTTTACTGGTCAGCCTGCAGATGACCCAGAGTATTATCGGTCTTTTAATTTTAAAAGTTGATTATGCCCTCACCCTGGCCTTTTTAATTGGCCTGGCCGATTTGTTGCCCATTGTCGGTCCGGGAACGGTTTTCATTCCCTGGATCATTGTGGAATTTATCCTGGGCCATTATGGCCTGGGACTGGCCCTGTTAATCCTGTATGCCTTTATCATTATCCTGCGCCAGGTACTGCAGCCCAAGCTGGTGGCCGTCAGCCTGGGGCTGTACCCGTTGACAACCTTGATTGCCCTTTACACTGGCTTAAAGCTGCTGGGTATTGCCGGCCTGGTCATTGGGCCCCTGACGCTGGTAGTCTTAAAGGCTTTTTATCGCTCCCGGCAGGGGGTAACTAAATAAATGGCCAAAGAAATAGCAATTTTAGGCTCAACTGGCTCCATCGGCCGCCAGACCCTGGAGGTTGTGGCGGCCCATCCCGGGCAATTCAGGGTTGCCGCCCTGGCCGCCGCCAGAAATGTTGAACTCCTGGCCGAACAGGTAAAGCGCTTTCAACCCCGCCTGGCCGTCCTCCTGGACCCGGCAGGGGCCCGGGAGCTGGCCGCCAGGGTTAGCGGTTTAAAAGTCCAGGTCCTGGCCGGAGAGGCAGGCTTCCTGGCAGCCGCCTGCCTGGCCGGGGTAGAACTGGTAGTGGCCGCTATGGTAGGGGTCCGCAGCCTGCCGGCGGTCCTTGCCGCCCTGGAGGCTGGCAAGGATATTGCCCTGGCCAACAAAGAGCTCCTGGTAGCTGCCGGCCAGGTGATCATGGAGCGGGCCCGCGCCTTAAGCCGCCGGATTATCCCGGTGGATAGCGAGCACTCCGCCATCTTCCAGTGCCTGCGCCAGGGCGGCCGGGTGGTGCAGGTGATTATTACGGCTTCCGGGGGACCCTTGCGCGATAAGACCCTGGCCGAAATGGCTGCTGTTACCCCGGAACAGGCTTTAAATCACCCCACCTGGGTGATGGGGCCGAAGATTACCGTCGATTCGGCCACCCTGATGAACAAAGGCCTGGAAGTAATTGAAGCCAAACACCTTTTCAACCTGGATTACGACCAGATTGAAGTTTTGATCCACCCCCAGAGCGTCGTCCATGCCCTGGTGCGCTACAGCGATGGTGCCCTTTTTGCCCACCTGGGGCCGGCCGATATGCGCCTACCCATCCAGTACGCCCTGACCTGGCCGCAACGCTGGGATTTAGATAGCCAGGTATTGGACCTGGCGGCCCTGGGACACCTTGATTTTAGCCGTCCGGACCTGGAACGCTTCCCCTGCCTGGAGCTGGCCTGCCGCGCCGGCCGGGCCGGGGGGACTTACCCGGCAGTTTTAAGTGCCGCCGACGAAGTGGCCGTCCAGTATTTCCTGGCGCGGCGCATACCGCTAACGGCCATCAGCCAGGTCATAGCCAGGGTCCTGGAGGAACACCGGCCAGTAGCGGCTCCCGACCTGGAACAGATTCTTGCCGCCGACGCCTGGGCCCGGCGGCGGGCAGGAGAAGTAGCTGAAGGATTTTACAAGAGGAGCCCATCATAGGGACTGAAGCCCCCGCCTGCGAACGATAAAAAATTGCCCCTTCTGAGCGGCGCAGGGACATATCCCCACCAGAAGGCACCATTTCTGGCAGAACCCTATTTTTGGAGGAGTTGAGGCCCGGTGACTATTATCCTGGCCCTGGTTATCTTCAGCATTTTAATTGTTGTCCACGAAGGCGGGCACTTCCTGGCGGCCAAAAAAGCAGGCATCAAGGTAGAAGAATTCGCCATCGGGATGGGGCCGGCCCTCTGGCAGATGAAGAAGGGGGAGACGGTGTACTCCTTACGCGCCTTTCCCCTGGGCGGCTTTAACCGCATGGCCGGGATGGAGGGCCCGGATCTCAATGACCCGCGGGGCTTTAACCGGCAGTCGTTAGCCAAACGCATGGGAGTCATTGCCGCCGGTTCGGGCATGAATTTTCTCCTGGCCATCCTTATTTTTATTTTCGTGTTCATGGTCCTGGGCATACCGGCGGATATTAATGTTATCGGCCGCGTCGAACCGGGGATGCCGGCAGCCCAGGCGGGTTTGCAGCCGGGGGATAAAATCCTGATGGTCGACAATACCCCGGTCAATAACTGGCGCGACCTGGTGCACCAGATCTACCAGCACCCGGATGAGAAAATTACCCTGGTAATCGAACGGGACGGCCGGCAGCAGCGGGTTACCCTGACCACCGCCAGGGATCCCCAGTCAGGGGTCGGGATGATTGGCATCGGCCCTACCTGGGAGAGGCAGGGTTTTTGGACCTCGATCAGCCTGGGATTCAGGCAGGCCCTGGAAATCACCAGGCTCATTATCTTAAGCCTGGTCCAGATGCTTACCGGCCAGGTAGCCCCGGAGGTCGTGGGGCCGGTGGGCATTATCCAGCTGGTGGGTCAGGCAGCCACCTATGGCCTGGCCAATGTCTTGAACTTCATGGCGGTTTTAAGCCTGGACCTGGGGCTCATCAACTTGCTGCCCATTCCCGCCCTGGACGGCAGCCGGCTGGTATTCTTAAGCCTGGAGGCGGTGCGGGGCCGGCCCATAAGTGCGGAAAAGGAAAATTTAATCCACCTGATTGGCTTCGCCCTCCTTATGGGCCTGCTTATTTTAATAACTTACCGCGATTTAATTCGCATTTTCAGCTGAGGTGAACCTGCATGAGTATATCGCGCCGGCCATCGCGGCAGATCCGGGTGGGCAAGGTGGCCGTGGGTGGGGGGGCTCCCATTTCCGTCCAGTCCATGACCAATACTGACACCCGGGATGTCGCCGCTACTGTCACCCAGATCCAGAGGCTGGCCCGGGCCGGCTGCGAAATAGTCCGCCTGGCCGTACCGGATCAAGAGGCAGCAGCAGCTCTGGCCAGGCTCAAAGCCCAGGTGGATATCCCCATCATCGCCGATATTCATTTTGACTACCGCCTGGCCCTGGCCGCCCTGGCAGCCGGGGTGGACGGCCTGCGCCTGAATCCTGGCAATATTGGCGGGCCCGGTCGGGTGAAGGCTGTAGTCAAAGAGGCGGCTGCCCGGCGGGTACCCATCCGCATCGGCGTCAATGCCGGCTCCCTGGAGAAGGAGGCCATGGCCGCCCATGGCGGGGTAACGGCTGCGGCCATGGTGGCCAGTGCCCTGAAACATATCCGGCTGCTGGAAGACCTGGATTTCTATGACATGAAAATTTCCTTGAAAGCTGCGGAAGTACCCTTAATGCTGGAGGCCTACCGCCAGCTGGCCGGGCAGGTTGATTATCCCCTGCACCTGGGGGTGACGGAAGCCGGCCGGGGAGTGGAAGGGGCCGTCAAATCAGCGGTGGGGATTGGCATTTTACTTAACGAAGGAATAGGCGACACCATCCGGGTATCATTGACCGGCGACCCGGTGCAGGAGGTAGTGGCCGGTTTTGCCATCTTACGTTCCCTGGGATTGCGCCGGCGGGGCATCGAGCTTATTTCCTGCCCCACCTGCGGCCGTTGCCAGGTAGACGTGGAAGGGGTGGCAGGCCGGGTGCAGCAAGACTTGCAGGATGTGGCCAGACCCCTGAAAGTAGCCATTATGGGTTGTGCCGTCAACGGCCCCGGCGAGGCCCGCCAGGCCGATGTCGGTGTTGCCGGCGGTCCCGGCTTTGGCCTTCTTTTTCGCCATGGCCGTCCCGTCCGCAAGGTCAAGGCAGAGGATATGGCCCGGGCCCTTATTGAAGAAGTCAGGCGCCTGGCCGCAGAGGAAGAGGAGGGAGAGAATGCGCACGAGTGAATTACTGGCACCGACTTTAAGGGAAACGCCGGCCGAGGCCGAGATCGCCAGCCACCAGTTGTTACTGCGGGCCGGCTTTATTCGCAAGGCAGCAGCCGGGATCTATACCTATTTACCCCTGGGACGGCGGGTGCTGGCCAAACTGGAGCGGATCATCCGGGAGGAAATGGACCGGGCCGGCGGCCAGGAGGTGGTCCTGCCCATTATCCAGCCGGCCGAACTCTGGCAGGAAAGTGGCCGCTGGGAGGTTTACGGGGAGGAAATGTTCCGCCTCCGGGACCGGCACCAGCGCCAGTTTTGCCTGGGGCCCACCCACGAGGAGATTATCACCACCCTGGTACGGAGCGAAGTCAACTCCTATAAACAATTACCCCTGCTCTTGTACCAGATTCAAAATAAATACCGCGACGAGCGGCGCCCCCGTTTCGGGCTCCTCAGGGGGCGGGAATTTATCATGAAGGATCTCTATTCCTTTGACCGGGATCAGGAGGGGCTGAACCAGAGTTACGCCAAAATGTACCAGGCCTACAGCAATGTCTTTCGCCGCTGCGGCCTGGATTTCCGGCCGGTCCAGGCTGATACCGGCGCCATTGGCGGCAACTACAGCCATGAATTCATGGCCCTGGCGTCTACCGGGGAGGCGCTGCTGGTATACTGCCAGGAGTGCGACTATGCCGCCAACGTAGAAATTGCCGTGGCCAGGGCGCTGCCCAAACCTGGAGCGGAAACACCGGAGCCGCTTAAAGAAGTGGCTACGCCCGCCCAGAGGACGGTAGCCGAAGTCAGTACCTTCCTGGGGATCACCCCGGACAGGCTGATTAAAACCATTTTTTATGAGGCCGACGGGCAGCTGGTTGCCGCCCTGGTCCGGGGAGACCGGGAACTCAATGAAGTAAAGCTCCAGAATTACCTGGGCTGCCGGCACCTCGTCCTGGCTGACCCGGAGAAGGTGATGGCCGTTACCGGGGCGCCGGTAGGCTATGTTGGACCGGTAGGTTTAACAGGCGTGCCCCTTTACGCCGACCTGGAGATACCTTACCTGGTCAACGCTGTGGCTGGCGCCAACCGGGAAGGCTACCACCTGGTCAACGTCAATCCCGGCCGGGACTTTAAAGCGGAAGCCTTTGCCGACCTCCGCCAGGTGGAGGCCGGGGAGCCCTGTCCCCACTGCGGCGCCCCCTTAAGCCAGGCCCGGGGCATAGAAGTCGGGCAGGTTTTCCAGCTGGGAACCAAGTACAGCCAGCCCCTAGGTGCCACCTATACTGATGAGCAGGGCCAGGAGCACCCCATCGTTATGGGCTGCTACGGTATCGGGGTCAGCCGCACCATGGCCGCCGTCGTCGAACAGCACCATGATGAAC
This sequence comes from Moorella glycerini, assembly GCF_009735625.1. Lineage (NCBI taxonomy): Bacteria > Bacillati > Bacillota > Clostridia > Neomoorellales > Neomoorellaceae > Neomoorella > Neomoorella glycerini. The sequence continues at coordinate 2,646,810 of NZ_CP046244.1, forward strand.
ACGGCATTATCTGGCCCCTGAGTCTTGCCCCTTACGAGGTAGTCGTTATCCCGGCCTCTTTAAAGGACGGCGGCCAGCAGCAAGTGGCCGAAGGCCTCTACAAAGAACTGCTGGCTGCCGGGGTGGAAGTGGTATTTGACGATCGCGACGAACGGGCCGGCATGAAATTTGTCGAAGCCGATCTTATAGGGTATCCCTTGCGCTTAACCATAGGCAAGAAAACCCTGGCCCAGGGTACGGTGGATGTCAGATGGCGGCATGCAGGGCAGGAAACAGCCCTGCCCCGGGAGGGCCTGGTACCCCGGCTAAGGGAGATGCTGGCCCGGGAGATGGCAAAGTACCGGTAAGGAATTGGGGTAAGGGTTGATGGCCATGACTGGCAGGGAAAATCTCTGGCAAGAATTGCTCCAGCAGGGGGCCGTGCGCAAGGTTGTAGTTGACCGCAAGAGCAGCAAGTGCTATCTTTCCCTCTGCCCTCCCTGCTCCCTGGAATCAGAGGATATTGCAGCTTACCGGCAGTTCCTGGCCCGGCAATTTCCCGGCTTTGAATTTATATTTAAAGTGCTGCAACCTTCACCCCCTGCCGACCTGGCAACCTTCTGCCGGGAACAGAAGGCCGCCATCCTGGAGGAGGTGGCCCGGCGGCTGGGTAATGGTACCTCGGCCTGGCTGGCCGGGGCGCGGCTGGAACCCGGTGCTGGGGTCCTGCAGCTGGTTGTACCGGTACCCCTGGCCATGGAGGCTTTAAGGTCCTGCCGGGGTGACAGGGTTTTGCAGGAAGTATTGCAGCAGCATGGCTACCAGGTGCAGGTGGAACTGGTCACCGACCGGGATTACCAGGAAGAACTGGCGGCCGTCTCCCGCCAGCTCCAGGAGCAGCGGCTGGTCCGGGTCAGGGAAGAAGCGGCCAACCGGGGAAAGGAAGACGGTCCGGCTAAAAAGGAAGGCGGGGAGAAAAAAGGGAACTGCCAGCAAACTACGGATAACTGCTTCCTCCTGGGCAAAAAGATTACGGCTCCCCTCCGGCCCCTGAAGGAGATCCAGGAAGAGGAAAAGCAGGTTGCCGTCCAGGGGGAAGTTTTGGAGTTTACGGCCCGGCAGTTGAAATCCGGGCGCTGGCTGGTGAGTTTTGATCTCACCGATTATACCGACTCCATCAGCGTGAAAGCCTTTGCCGATGCCGGTCCCCTGGCGGAGAACGGCCTGGCCATCGGAGAATGGGTGCAGGTGCAGGGCCCGGTCCAGTACGACCGCTACAGCCAGGAGCTGGTAATAATTGCCGACACCATCGCCCGGGGTGAGCGTCCCGGGCGCCAGGATACGGCGCCGGACAAAAGGGTGGAACTGCACCTCCATACCAAGATGAGCGCCATGGACGGCGTAACCGAGGTGGCGGCGGTGGTAAAACAGGCGGCCAGGTGGGGCCATGGAGCGGTAGCCATCACCGACCATGGTGTCCTCCAGGCCTTCCCGGCCGCCGCCGAGGCCGGGAGTAAATACGGCGTTAAGATCATCTACGGCCTGGAAGGCTACCTCTTTGACCAGGACGACCAGCCTCCCGACCGCCAGCAGACCTATCATATCATCTTGCTGGTGAAAAATAAGCAGGGATTAGAAAATCTATACCGCCTGGTCTCCCGGGCGCATCTGGATTATTTTTACCGCAAACCCAGGTTGCCGCGCCACCTGGTGCAGCAGTACCGCGAGGGACTCCTTTTAGGGACGGCCTGTGAGGCTGGGGAATTAATCAGGCATTACCTGGCCGGGGTCGACGCCGACCGCCTGGAGGAGATTGCCTCCTTTTATGATTTCCTGGAGATCCAGCCCCTGGCCAACAATGACTTTTTAATCCGGGAAGGTAAACTTGCCGATCGCCAGGCCCTGATGGACATGAACCGGCAAATTATCGCCCTGGGCCGGAAACTGCACAAACCGGTGGTGGCTACCGGTGACGTCCATTTCTTAAACCCGGAGGATGCCATCTACCGCCAGGTCCTCCTGGCTGGCCAGGGTTATGCCGACGAGGTCCAGGCCCCCCTCTACTACCGGACGACAGAGGAAATGCTGGCGGAATTCAGTTATCTTGATGCCGCAACGGCCCGCCAGGTGGTAATCACCAATCCCCGGCTCATCGCGGACCAGGTAGAAGAGTTAAAGCCCATCCCCGACGAATTTTACCCGCCGGAGATCCCCGGCGCCGAAGAAGAGCTAACCCGGATCGTTACCACCCGGGCCCATGACTGGTACGGCAACCCCCTGCCGGAACTTGTCCAGGCCCGCCTGGACAAGGAAATGCAATCCATTATCGGCCATGGCTTTGCCGTGCTGTATCTCATCGCCCACAGGCTGGTATTAAAATCCAACGAAGACGGCTACCTGGTAGGCTCGCGGGGATCGGTGGGTTCTTCCCTGGTGGCCACCCTGGCCGGGATTACGGAAGTAAACCCCCTGCCGCCCCATTACCGCTGCCCGGCCTGTCGCTACAGTGAGTTTGTTACCGACGGCAGCGTCAACTGCGGTGCCGACCTGCCGGCGAAAGATTGTCCCCGCTGTGGTACCAGGTTGTTAAAAGACGGCCACGACATCCCCTTTGAAGTCTTCCTGGGCTTTAAAGGCGATAAGGTACCGGATATTGATCTTAATTTTTCCGGAGAATACCAGCCCCGGGCGCACCAGTACGCCGAAGAGATCTTCGGCAAAGACCATGTTTTCCGGGCCGGGACCATAGCCACCCTGGCGGAGCGGACGGCTTTCGGTTTTGTACATAAATACCTGGAGGAGCGGGGCCTCAAGGCCCGCCAGGCGGAAATCAACCGCCTGGTCAAGGGGATTACCGGCGTCAAGAGGACCACCGGCCAGCACCCGGGGGGGCTGATGGTCGTCCCCCGGCGGGTGGATATCCACCTCTTTACACCCTTGCAACGCCCGGCCGACGATACCGGCAGCAATACCATCACCACCCATTTTGACTATGAAGCCATCAGCCACCGCCTGGTGAAGCTGGACCTCCTGGGCCATGACGACCCGACGGTTATAAAAATGCTGGAGGACCTTACCGGCGTCAACGCCCGGGAGATCCCCCTGGATGAGCCCCGGACCATGTCCCTTTTTGCCGGCGTCGAAGCCCTGGGGGTCCGGCCGGAAGACATCGGTGCCCAGGTCGGTACCCTGGGGATTCCTGAATTCGGCACCCGTTTTGTCCGCCAGATGCTGGAGGAAACCAGGCCCCGGACCTTTGCCGAGCTGGTGCGCATCAGCGGTTTCTCCCATGGTACTGATGTGTGGTTAAATAACGCCCAGGAGTTAATTAAAAGCGGCACGGCGAAACTCAGCGAGGCCATTTCCACCCGGGATGATATTATGAACTACCTCATGCAGCACGGGGTGGTGGCCGATATCGCCTTCCGGACCATGGAGGATGTGCGTAAAGGCAAGGGCGTCAAAAAAGAGTATGAAGAGGCCATGCGGGCGGCAGGAGTTCCCGAATGGTTCATCCAGTCCTGCAAAAAAATCAGCTATCTCTTTCCCAAGGCCCATGCCGTGGCCTACGTAACCATGGCCTTCCGCATCGCCTACTTTAAAGTCTATTACCCGGAGGCCTTCTACGCTTCCTTTTTCAGCATCCGCGCCGATGAATTCGATGCTGATATTGTAGCTGCCGGCCTGCCCCGTATCCAGGAGGAAATCGCCACCCTGGAGAAAAAGGGCAACGAGGCTACAGCCCGGGAGAAAAACATCCTGACCATCCTGGAAGTAGCCCGGGAAATGTATTGCCGGGGCATTACCATGGAGCGCATTGATTTGCAAAGATCGGCTGCTTATCGTTTCCAGGTGGGGAAGGGCAGGCTGTTACCACCCCTGGCGGCCCTGCCCGGGGTAGGCCAGGCGGCAGCCGAGGCCATCGTCCGCGCCCGCCAGGAACGGCCCTTTACCTCCCTGGAGGACCTCCAGCGCCGCAGCCGGGTGAGTAAAACGGTCATCGAAGCCCTGGAGAAACACGGCTCCCTGGCTGATCTACCTGCCTCCGACCAGCTGGTGTTTTTCGGGTAAGGCAACACTCCCTTCTTGCTGGGAGTGTTTTTATCTTATGTCGCATAAAGAGGACAACGGACGAAATATGTAAACGATAACAAAACTGTTAAGTGAGATAATTATAATAAGGCTAGATAAATCATAAAGAAAAGCCCGGTGACAATTCGAAACAAGATATATGAGAGGCAATAAACATATATGAGAAGCAATAAATGATGATTTATTTGGGAAAATGGTATACCGCATTATCCATATAGCAACGTCAAGAGAAAAAATTTCATACAAAAATTTTTCTCCGGCAGGAGGAATCTGAAAACAAATGGCGAATATAATCCATATAATAGTAAACGATTACATAATATATAGCAATTATAATGGCAACGTTTAAAAAAGGAAGGAAATATAGCAATGCCGACCATTAAAGATGTAGCCGCCAGGGCCGGTGTTTCCACCGCCACTGTATCCCGGGTCCTCAACGGCGAGAAGGTCAAAGAAGAGACGGAGAAAAAAGTACTGGCCGCCATTGAAGCTTTAGGCTACCGTCCCAATCAGATCGCCAGGAGCCTCAAAACCCAGAAAACCCAGACCATCGGCTTTGTCGTTCCCGACTTTGGCCCTTTCTTCATGCAGGTTGCCGAGGTGGTTGAAGATATTCTAAATGGCTATGGTTATAGCCTGGTGGTCTGTAACAGTGATGAAAATCCTGACAGGGAAAAGGATCGGGTGCGAATGCTGGCGGAAAAAAAAGTTGATGGACTGCTGGTGGTTCCCACCAGCGATACTGCCCAACACTTAATTGAAATTCAAGAAGAAGGTACGCCCATAGTTTTAGTTGACCGGATGGTTAAGGATATGCAGATTGATTGTGTGCTGGTGGATAATGTCAACGGAGCTTACCAGGCAGTAGAACATCTTGTAACCCTTGGTTACCGGCGTATAGGGCTTATTAATGGCCGCCTGGAAGTTACTACAGGCGAAGAAAGATACCGCGGGTTTTTGCGAGTTTTTGAAGACTACAACCTCCCGGTAGATGAGAGCTTAATCTACACCGGTGATTTTTCAACTGAAAGCGGCTATGAACTTATGAAGGAATTAATGTCTCTTCCCGAGCCGCCACCGGCAGTTTTTGTCGCCAATTATTATATGACCATCGGCGCTATGATGGCCATCAATGAACTAGGGATTAAAGTACCCCGTGATTTAGCTCTGGTAGGGTTTGACGATATGGAATTAACAAAATTAGCCAACCCACCTTTAACAGCAGTTGTGCAACCAATGCAGGAGATGGGTGAGAAGGCGGCCGCGCTTATTTACAAACGAGTTAGCGGCGATAACTCTGGTTTCCCGCAGATGTACCGTTTAAAGCCGGAATTGGTCATTCGCCACTCTACCAGTCCTGTATGGAAAATAAAAAATCTTGAAGTTGTTTGACTTAATGTTTCGAAAGGAGTTCTAATTTTTCTGGCTTTAAGATTATCTCTAGCTAAAGGAGGAAGACAATTTATGACTTCCAAAGAACGGGCACTGGTTGCAATTAAAGGAAATAAAACAGACAGATTACCCATGTGGTATGGGGGCGCACCCGAAACGACCCAAAATATAATGGATTTTCTTGGTGCAAAGACAGAGAAAGAAGCATTATATGATATTCTTGGCATGGACTTTAAAACCATTAGGCCTAAATATATCGGATTGCCCTTTAAAAAATATGAGGATGGAACTGTAGAGAATGAATGGGGAATTAGAAGAGGCGGTTTGCACTACGGCCAGGCTCTTAACCACCCTCTGGCAGACGCGCAGACAATAAAGGATGTTGAAAAATACAAATTCCCCGATCCCGATGATTGGGATGTAGTCATCACCAGGGAGGAACTGGAGGATGCCAGGGGGTATTGCCTTATCGGCGCAACATGGGCTCCGTTTTTTCACGATTCTACAGAACTTATGGGCATGGAACAATTCTTTGTCAATATGTATGTAAATCCCGGGGTGGTCGAAGCCATTATCAGAAAATGCTTTGAGTTTTATTATGAACTCAACCGGAGAACTTACGAGGCCAACCCGGATGTCATTGATTTCTACTTCTTTGGTAATGATTTTGGCTCCATGCGCGCTTTATTGATGTCCCCCGAAATGTGGCGCAAGTTTTACAAACCCTACGTTGCCAAACTGATAGAACAGGCCCATGCAAACGGAGCGGTAGCGGGTCTACATTCCTGCGGGGATATCCATGAAATCTTCCCGGATTTGATAGAAATTGGCTTAGACGTCATTAATCCTATCCAGGTAAGTTGCCAGCATATGGACCCAGCGGTGCTGAAGAGAGAATATGGCAAACACATTGCCTTTTTCGGCGGTATTGATGAAAATGAAATTTTATTAAACGGAACGGAAGCGGAGGTACGGGCCGAAACAAGAAGAATTATCGATGTCCTGGGCAGTGATGGCAGGTATATCGTGGCCGCCTCCCACGATTACCTGCTACCTGAAGTGCCAGCGCGCAATATTGTGGCCATGTATGATGAAGCCAGAAAATATAGCTCAGGAAGGTGAAGTAGGGGTGGATTTAATTCCGGCATTGCAAATGAAAAAGGTTAGCAAGAAATTCCCGGGTACCCTGGCTGTGGACAACGTTGATTTTGAAGTTTATCCCGGCGAAGTCCATGCCCTGGTGGGTGAAAATGGCGCTGGTAAATCAACCTTAATGAAAATGCTGGCCGGCTCCTTCAATGACTACACAGGGCAAATCTACATTGATGGAAAGGAGGTTAAACTACATTCCCCGGCTATTGCCAAAGCTAATGGTATAGCTATGATCTACCAGGAATTAAGCCTGGCCAGGCCGCTCACTATTGCCGAAAATTTGCTGGTGGGGAGGCTGCCGGTAAGAAACAGGTGGTTTATTGATAAAAGAGCCTTAATTCAGGAAGCAAGGGCCTGCCTGCAAAGTGTGGAACTAGATTATCTAGACCCCTTTTCCCCGGTGGAAGAAATCAGCCAGCATGAAGCCCAGCTAGTGGAGATTGCCAAGGCCCTGGGCAACAACCCCCGTATTTTAGTTATGGATGAGCCGACCTCCGCCCTATCGCGGGAAGAGGTGGAACGCCTGTTTAAAATAATAGGCAAACTGAAGCAGCAGGGGCTGGCCATCGTTTACATCAGCCATCATTTAAATGAAATTTTCCAGGTGGCAGATCGAGTTACCGTTATGCGTGATGGCCGGAAAGTAGCAACCCAGAATATAACCAACGTTACCCCGGAAAAATTGATCGAAATGATGGTCGGGCGCTCTATCAATCAAGTGTACTGTGCAGCGAAAAGAACTCCCGGCGAGGTAGTCCTGGAGGTTAAAAACTTAAGCCGGTATGGGTTTTTCCACCACATATCCTTCTGTGTCAGAGCGGGGGAGATTCTGGGAATTGCCGGGCTGGCGGGGGCGGGGCGCAGCGAACTGGGCCGGGCCATCAGCGGCGTGGACCCTGTGGATGCAGGAGAAATTATCCTTGCAGGCAGGAGGATTAAAGTCAAAAATATGGCCCGGGCACTCCAGTACGGTATCGCTTATCTGACGGAAGACCGTAAAACCCAGGGGCTTGCCCTGCGCCTCACCTTAGAGGAAAATCTGTTAGCGCCTTTGATTCCCCGACACTGTAAAGGTTTTATCTACCAGAAGCAATTAGGAACGGGTATAGTTAAAAGGTTAATAGACGACCTGCACATTTCCCCCCCGGACCCGTCCAGGATCGTAGGTAACTTATCAGGGGGAAATCAACAAAAGGTTTTGCTGGGCAAGTGGCTGGCTACCGGCCCGCGGGTGTTGATCCTTGATGAACCCACCCGGGGTGTAGATGTAGGCGCCAAACTCACCATTCATACGGCCATCGAAAAACTGGCCGCCCAGGGTGTGGCCGTCATTCTCATCTCGTCTGACCTGCCGGAACTGGTGCGGCTTTCCGACCGGGTATTAATTATGCGTAAGGGACGTTTACTGGGGGAAATACCCGGTAAGTCCTGTACGGAAGAAGCGGTGCTGCTGGCTATAAACAGTGAAGGAGAAATAGCCCATGCTGGTTAAATGCGAAAGAATAGAGCTGAATAAACGGCGCACAGAAACGGCCGGCTGGATCGAGAAGTTCGGTGTCTATATCATGATCCTTGTGCTTCTCATCCTGGGAACTTTAATTTCCAACAAGTTTTTAACCCTTGACAATCTAGCGAATGTTGTCCATGCTGTAGCTTTGCTGGGCATCGTTGCCGTCGGTGTCACTTTTGTAACCTACAGCGGGCATTTTGCTGACATGTCGGTACCAGGGATTATTGCCCTTTCGGGAATGGTCGCCGTTGACATGCTGCGTTACGGCCTTGTTGTTAGTTTAGTCTCGGGCCTGGTGACGGGTCTTATGGTAGGCCTGATAAACGCCTTTGTTGTTGGTAAACTGAGAGCCAACCCGATTATCTGGACCCTGGCGGTTGCCTTTGTGATCAATGGCGTAGTGAGGTGGCTTTACCGGGGTGAACAGATTTATCCGGACTTAAAGGCGGGCGAAAAGCTGGCGTCTGCTTTTGTGAACCTGGCCAGGATTAATATAGGAGGGGCGGTACCCATTACAGTTGTCGTATTCCTGGTAATGGTAATCATCGGACAACTATTGCTCACCAAAACAAAGTTTGGCGTGCAGCTAAAACTCATTGGTTCTTCCTACGAAGTGGCGAGAATGACGGGAGTAAACGTAACGGGGATGGTCGGGCTGGCCTTTATATTATCCGCCCTGGCCGCTTCCATCGGGGGGGTTCTCTTAACCTCGCTGGTAAAAATAGGAGCGTATTATAACGGGGTCGGCTATGACTTCCGGGCCGTCACGGCCATTGTCCTCGGCGGGGTGAGCCTGGCAGGTGGCAAGGGTAACATGATCGGTGTCCTAGGAGGGGTAGTTGTTATCGGCCTCTTGAATAATATCCTGACCCTCCTGGGTGTGGGGACTTTCTCCCAGACAATTGTCCAGGGTCTGGTGTTTATCCTGGTTGTCTGGTTCAATACCTATTCATTGCGAAAATTAGGGAAGGCTGATGGATAACATGAACAAAAAACTTTACCAGGTAATCAACAACTATAGAATCTATTTCCTCTGCGGTCTGGTATTCATAGCGATGGCCATATTCGTACCCAATTTCCTGACCCTCTATAATCTTACCAACATCCTGAAGGGCATGAGCTTAAATGCCGTGGTGGCCATCGGGTTTACCATCGTCATGATCTGCAAGGAGCTCGACCTATCAATCGGTACCACCCTCACCTTAGGGGCTATGTTTGTAATCGGGTTTCAACCAGCCCTGGGCTGGGGTTGGAGTCTCCTGATTGCGGTGCTGGCCGGAGCGCTGGTGGGCCTGGCCAACGGGTTGCTGGTGGCGCGGGCGAAGATCGACTCTTTCATAGTTACGCTGGGGACCATGACCACGGTCCAGGGGATTATCTTTTTATATGGTAAAGGTTATGCCTTAAACGCCACTGATTTCACCGTAGCCGACTGGCTGGAAACACCCATCATTCCACTTTTACCACCTCGGGTAGTGATTACTATTGTTTTTGTCCTCCTGTTCCAGGTTCTTCTCGCCCGTACCAGATACGGAAGGGGCTTTTACATGGTGGGAGCCAACCGGGAAACAGCCTGGCTGGCGGGGCTTAACACGGAAGGGTACGTTATTGTTTCGTTTATAATATCAGGTATAACCGCCGCCCTGGGGGGAGCCCTGTTTGCCATGAGCCTTAGTTCGGCCACGCCCACCATCGGCACCAGTTCCCTGATGATCGTTGTAGCGGCAACTATTATCGGTGGTACCTCCATGGCCGGCGGCAAAGGTAGTATCCTGGGCAGCGCGATGGCGGTTTTAACCCTGACCATCCTTTACAACGGCCTTACCAACCTGGGCGCGGGCTTTGAAATCCAGATTTTAGCCAGCGGCCTGGTGCTGGCCGTGGTGGTACTGTATGAAGCCTATGCCTTGTACCAGGCGGATAAGGTGAAAGGACAAAAGCCGGAGCTGTTAAAGGAGGTGAGCCTTAGGGAGAGCAAGTAGATGGCGGCGAAGCTCGAAAATTGAAACTGTGAAAAATAAATTAAAAGGAGGTATCTTTATAAGAGAGTGATCTTATGAAATTAAATTGAAAAGGCGAATGGAAAAGTGCAAAAATTAGTTAGAACGGGTGAGTTGTTGCCTGACGTCCAGGTAGTCTCATAATAACAAAATTATACGTGCAAATTATTGAGATAGGGGGTCTAGAGATGATTAAAAAGATGACCGGGATAGTACTGGTAGTTTTAATGGCCGCGTTATTAATGACCGGCTGTGGCGGCAAGCAAGCCCAGGAAGCGCCCAAAGGTGGGCAGACCGGCCAGGCTGACAAGAAAAGCTCCAACCTGGAGGAATCCATCAAAGCTGAGGGCGTGGTTGCCGGGCTGAAGGCTGATGACGGGCAGCTCCTTCTCCCTCCTCTGGAGAAAAAGGAAATTCCGCCGCGGCCTGCCGATCCCGCTAAACTTCCCGAAGAGGATGCCATGCACTGGTACGACATGGAGTATTCTGGCTGGGGCGTAACGAAAGTTAATATTCCTAAATCACCTAAAGATGGCGCTAAAGGGAAAAAGGTTACCCTGATCGTCCACGGCGACCATCCCTGGACCACGGCTTACATCCGGGGTGCCAAAAAAGTGGCCGATGCCTACGGAATGGAACTAAAGGTTATGTCCCCCAACTGGAACCCCGATGTCCAGGCCCAGATGGTGGACCAGGCCATCGGCGCCCGGCCGGATATGATCCTGATGATCCCGGTGGACGCCAAGATGGCGGTACAGCTTTTCCGAAAGATCAACCAGGCGGGTATCCCGGTTATTGCCACCAATACCCATCCCGAGAGCGAAGCCATGAAATATGTCATCGCCTGGACCGGCCCGGATGACTGGGGGCAGTTCAGGATGCTGGCCCGCAAATTTGCCGAGTTGATGCACAATGAAGGCGGTTATGCAATTATTCAGCATAATCCTGGCGGCTCTCCCTTCTTTGCCAGGACGTATGCCCCGATAACTGAACTGAAGAAGATTGCGCCAAAGATGGAGCTTCTGGATAAACAGGCGCCCGGGTTTGAAGCCGAAAAAACCATGCAGGTGGTGTCCGACTGGATTACCAGATTCGGCTCCAAACTTAAAGGTATAGTGCTGGCCGATGATTCCGCTCAGGCCATCGGCACTGTTGAAGCCCTCAAAAAGGCCAACCGGCAGGATATTATTGTCGTTGCCGCCGGCAACAGCAAAGTGGGCATGGACCTGGTGAAGGAAGGCAAAATCCAGGCCATCACCTACCAGACGGCTGAAGGTGACGGCGCCGCGGCGGTAAAGGCGGCAGCCGACTGGTTCAATGGCCATGACGTAGAACCGGTCCGCTACCTGCCCAAGCATATCATTACCAAAGACGATGTCGACAAGTTTATGCCGGCCCAGTGGTAGTCCAAAGAAATAGCCCGGGGGGAGTTATAGCCCTTAATGCTATAACTCCCCTGCCATAAAAGACGATTATCATTCAATCCTGGAGCAATAAGGGTGATATAAGAAATGGCGCAAATGACTTCCCGGGAAAGATTGCTTACCGCCCTGGCCAAAGGAGTGCCCGACCGCTTACCGGCGACGGTACACCAGTGGCAGCCCTATCATCTGGAAAGGTATATGGGTGGTATTGATACCCTGGATGCCTTCCAGGAGTGTGGCCTGGATGCCGTCATTCAGTATTTTGAAGCCATGGGGCAATTCTGGGTGCCGGGTAAAGTGGAGTCCAAAAGGTATTCAGATGAGTGGTATGACGAAGTAGAGATCGTCAATGACGACCCTGAGTGGATGATTGTCCACCATACCATCCACACTCCTAAAGGGACACTGACGTATAAAACCGAAGGCAATCGCTATACGGTGTGGATTACGGAATTTATGATCAAAAAGCCTGAGGATATTTACCTCCTGAAGTATATGCCTGTCCCAAAGCTTGATAAAAATGCCATCCGGAAAGAATACGATCGCATTGGCGATAGGGGAATTTTGAAGGGCTTTGTCTGGGGTGACCAGGCCGGTTGCTGGCAGCATGCCTGCGTGCTCTATGACACGGCGCCTATGATCTATGCGGCCATGGATGATCCAGCCTGGGTACACGAATTTTTGCATATCCTCCTGGAAAAGAAACTGCAGTTTATATATGAATCCCTGCGAGGAGCCAAATTCGATCTTATAGAAACCGGCGGTGGCGCTTCTTCTTCTACGGTCATTTCGCCCAAAATGTTCGAGGAATTCTGCCTGCCCTATGACAAGAAGATCCACGATGCCCTCCACGATGTGGGGCATATAGCTTCATACCACACCTGTGGCGGTATGCTCGGCCTCTTCGATCTCATCATCGCCACCAATACCGACTGTTCGGAAACCCTGGCACCGAAGGGCGTGGGAGGCAATATTGAGGGCTCCGAGCTGTATGAAGCCATGCACGGGAAAGTAGCCCTTATAGGTGGCCTGGACCAGTATAATATCCTGACCAACGGGACGCCGGAGCAGGTCAAGCAAGAAGTTCACAGGCTTTTTGAGATTTACGGCAAAGGCGGTGGATACATTATGATGCCTGCCGACCACTTCTTCGACGCGCCTAAAGAAAACCTGCTTGCCTATGGCGAAGCAGTAAGGGAATGCATCTATTAAGAAATAAGACAGCCAATATGGAGGGAACGATCGGTATGAAACGCTATGGTATGGTCATCAAGGTGAAACCCGAAAAACTGGAGGAATATAAAAAGCTGCACGCAGCCGTATGGCCCGGGGTGGCCAGGATGATTACCGAGTGCAACATAAGGAATTATAGCATTTTCTATAAAGACGGGTATTTATTTAGCTACTACGAATATATTGGCGATGACTATGAAGCCGATATGGCTAAGATGGCGGCCGATCCTACCACCCAGAAATGGTGGGAGGTATGTAAACCCTGTCAAGAACCCCTTGAGACGCGGGCGGAAGGGGAATGGTGGGCGGTTATGGAGGAAGTATTCCATCAGGATTAATTGAGATCTTTCCTGTCACGTCGGAGATGGGTACACAGCATATTTAAGCTGAATAAATTTTCGATGAAGGTGAAGCAAATGAAAGATGCACTTTTTTTAAACACCAGCTTGCCCAAAATCGGTATCCGGCCTATCATTGACGGGCGCCGTAACGGGGTGCGGGAATCTTTGGAAGAAACCACCATGGGGATGGCTAGAAGGGTGAAAAAGTTATTAGAATCCAATATAAAATATCCGAATGGTTTACCCGTGGAGTGCGTGATAGCCGATACCACCATCGGTGGGGTGGCCGAGGCGACTCGCTGCGCGGAAAAATTTGCCCGCGAAGGCGTCGGCCTGACGATTAGCGTGACTCCTTGCTGGTGTTACGGCTCCGAAACTATCGATATGGATCCTTTTATGCCCAAAGCCATCTGGGGTTTTAACGGCACGGAGCGTCCGGGGGCTGTCTATCTCGCGGCTGCCCTGGCGGGACACAGCCAGAAGGGGCTGCCGGCTTTTGGCATTTACGGGCGCGATGTCCAGGACGCCGGCGATGAGAATATTCCCGATGACGTCGCGCAAAAAATACTGCAGTTTGCCAGGGCGGGCCTGGCGGTCGCTCTGATGCGGCGTAAATCCTACCTGTCAATCGGCAACGTATCCATGGGCATTGCCGGATCTATAGTCGATCCCCATTTCTTTGAAAGCTACCTGGGCATGAGATGTGAATATGTGGATATGTCGGAAATAACCAGGAGAATTGAAGAAGAGATATACGACAGAGAAGAATATGCAAGAGCGATGCAATGGGTAAAGGAGAACTGCCGAGAAGGAACGGATCGTAACCCACCTGACAGACAGGCTGGCCGGGAGCAAAAGGATAATGAATGGAGTACTTCTGTTAAGATGGCCTTAATATGCCGGGATCTGATGGTTGGCAATCCCCGGCTGGCCGAGATGGGCTATAAAGAAGAAGCCGAAGGCCATAATGCCCTGGCTGCTGGCTTCCAGGGGCAGCGGCAGTGGACCGACCATTTCCCCAACGGCGATTTCATGGAAGCCATTTTAAATTCCTCCTTTGACTGGAACGGCATCAGGCGGCCTTATATCATGGCTACGGAAAACGATAGCCTCAATGGTGTGGCCATGCTGTTCGGTTATTTACTGACCAACACCGCCCAGGTTTTTGCCGATGTTAGAACCTTCTGGAGCCCGGCGGCAGTCAAGAGAGTAACCGGTAAAGAACTGGAAGGGGTTGCATCAGGGGGTATTATCCACCTGATCAACTCCGGCGCGGCGGCCCTGGATGGTTCGGGGAGGATGAACAAAGACGGCCGATCGGCCATGAAACCCTTCTGGGAGATAACACCCGAAGACGTAAAAGCCTGCCTGGAGGCAACCACCTGGTGGCCCGCTGTCCGGGAGTATTTTCGCGGCGGTGGCTTCTCTTCAAAATTCGTTACCAGGGGCGGCATGCCCATAACCCTTGCGCGGGTGAATATTATTAAAGGACTGGGACCCGTATTGCAGATAGCGGAGGGTTACACAGTAGAATTACCGGATGATGTACACCGGATCCTGGACGACAGGACCGACCCCAGCTGGCCCACGACATGGTTTGCACCAAGGTTGACGGGTAAAGGCGCCTTTACCGATGTCTACGCGGTGATGAATAACTGGGGAGCCAATCACGGTGCCTTCAGTTACGGGCATATCGGAGCAGATTTAATCACGTTGGCCTCGATTTTAAGGATACCTGTATGCATGCACAATGTTCCTCCGGAAAGGATCTTCCGGCCCAGCGCCTGGAATGCTTTTGGCACGGAAGACCTGGAGGGAGCAGATTACAGGGCCTGCCGCAACTTTGGGCCCTTGTACGGGAAGTACTGATTTACAAGACTATATTTAGAGATGACAGGAGGTTTTTTCCATGAGCAAAACCAAAGGTGGCATTAAAACCGAACGGGTACTTAAAGCCTTAAACCATGAAGAACCGGACCGTGTGCCTATAACTGACTTTTTTTGGAGCCTTTTCTTGCAAGAATGGCAAAAAGAAAAAGGGAAAGATGCCTTTATCTATGATTATTATGATCTTGATATCCTTGTGGTCAGTCCCAATATGGACCCTCGTGTGATGCGCAGCCGTTTCATCGAGAAAAATGATGAATACATGATTTACGAAACCGGCTGGGGGTCTGTTATTAAAAGACAGATTGAAGCTCCCATGCCTATGTTCCTGGAGTTCGGCATCAAGTCGGCGGCCGATTACGCAAAATTTGAGTTCGATGATCCCTTGGACCCCCGCCGTTATTATGACGAGCGGGACGATATCATCAATACCGGTGACACCTACCTCGTATTGCCCAGTTTTGCCGAGACAGTAGAGCGCTATAAAAACGACTATTTCATTTTTGGTAGTGTCTGTGAACCCTTTGAAGCCCTCTGGCGCTGCCGTGGTACGGAAGGGGCTTTAATGGACCTGGTCCTCTATCCCGATGAAACCCAGGCCTTTATCGACCGCCTGACGGAGCATATGCTGGCCATCGGCAAGAAGCAGATTGAAATGTTCAATTTAAAGGGCATGTACATCTGGGGCGACGTGGCTTACGACAAGGGCATGTTCTTTTCCCCGGATCTGTGGCGGAAGATGTTTTACCCGGCAGTGAAAAAGCTGTGCACTGAATTCCACGCCATGGGGGCGAAGATCATTTACCACGGCTGCGGCAATGCTCGTGCTATTTACGAGGACCTGATCGACGCGGGTGTGGACTGCTATAACCCCCTGGAAGCTAAAGCTGGCCTGGATGTGGTGGAATTAAAGCGCCAGTACAAGGGCCGGCTGGCATTTAACGGTAATATTGACGTCCGGGTTTTAGCCGAAGGGGATAAAGATGCGATCCGGAGGGAGGTCCTGCGTAAACTAAACGCTGCCAAAGGCGGGGGCTATATCATTTCTTCTGACCATTCCGTAGCTGCTAATGTACCGCCGGAGAATTATGATTACCTGGTGCAACTGGTACGGGAGTATGGCAGGTATCCGCTAGATCTGGGGGAGTTTGACGAGGAAATATAGCTATATATTTGGAACAACAGGTTGGGGGGCAAACATGGTGCCTTCGGAATTTCAATTACGCCAGGATATCTGCGAAGTAGGGCGGCGGATTTACCAGCACGGTTTCGTGGCTTCCAATGACGGTAATATCAGCATCCGCCTGAATGAAAAAGAAGTATTGGCGACACCTACCGGCGTCAGTAAGGGTTTTATGACCCCGGAGATGCTGGTTAAAGTCAATATGCAGGGAGAACAATTGAGCGGGCAGTTAAAACCTTCATCGGAATTGAAAATGCACCTGGAAATATACCGCCAGCGGCCGGATGTACGGGCGGTGGTTCATGCTCATCCGCCGACGGCTACCGGATTCGCCGTGGCCGGTATTCCCCTGGATCGTTGTGTGCTGCCGGAAATTATTATCAACCTGGGGAGTATACCCCTGGTTGCCTACGGGACGCCCTCGACTGATGAAGTGCCGGCTGCGGTGAAGGAATATATCGGTAGCCATGATGCCCTGCTGCTTGCCAACCACGGAGCCCTGACTGTCGGTACGGACGTATATAATGCTTATTATAAAATGGAGTCGCTGGAGTTATTCGCCAAAATCAGCCTTACCGCCAGGTTGCTAGGAAATGAAAATGTTCTCTCGGCGGAACAGGTCTATAAGCTTATGGAAATCCGGGCCAGGGCAGGAGTTACTTCACCCAACCCCGGCTGTGTTGATTGTGGCGCCTGCAGCGTCTCTACCCGCGAAGCCCCGGCCGCAACCGGCATAACGGAAGAAGAGCTGCGGGAGATTATTACCAATGTAACCCGGCGCGTCCTGACATCACTTGGGGATAGGAAACAGTAAAGGAGGGGCATGGTAGCTCCGTCTTCCTTTAAGTTAAGTTAAGTTAATTACAACCCGTGCAAGTCAATTTTGGAGGCACACCATGAACAATCAAGCCCTGGGTATAATTGAAGTTCGCGGCCTGGCCGCCGCCGTTGCCGCCGCGGACACGGCCGCCAAGACGGCTGCAGTCACCATCCTCGGCTACGAACCGACCAAAGGCAGCGGCCTGGTAGTATTAAAAATCAGCGGTGAAGTCAGCGCTGTCACGGCAGCCATCGAAGCCGCAAAGGAACAAGTTGCTAACGTCAGCACCGTTTTTGCCAGCCGGGTCATCGCCCGGCCCCATGAAGAACTGGCACGGTATTTAAGCTAAGAAACCCTCCAGGTAAAAAACACGAAGAACCCTAAAAATTTAAAGGAGGAAGAGTCAACTCATGAGCGCCTTAGGACTCATCGAAACCAAAGGTTTAGTCGCCGCCATCGAAGCCGCCGACGCCATGCTCAAAGCCGCCAGCGTCGAACTGGTGGGCATGGAAAAGATCGGCTCCGGCCTGGTCACCGTCATGGTCACTGGCGAAGTCGGCGCCGTCAAGGCGGCCACCGAAGCCGGCGGGGCAGCCGCCGCCAGGCTCGGGGAAGTCATCGCCGTCCACGTCATCCCGCGGCCCCACAGCGACGTAGCCCGCATCCTGCCCGGTAAAAAAGACGCCTCTACCAGGGGGGTAGATTAACATGAAAGACGGCGCCCTGGGACTTATCGAAACCAAAGGCTTAGTCGCCGCCATTGAAGCCGCCGACGCCATGCTCAAAGCCGCCGGCGTCGAACTGGCCGGCATGGAGAAAGTCGGCTCCGGTCTCGTCACCGTCATGGTCAGCGGCGATGTCGGCGCCGTCAAGGCGGCCACCGAAGCCGGGGCCGCTGCCGCTGGTCGCTTAGGTGAGATTATTGCCGTCCACGTTATCCCGCGGCCCCACACGGACCTCAGCAGAATATTACCCTCCTAAGCGGTGAGCAGAAATGATCGACGAAACCACTATCGCCAGCATTGTCGCCGAAGTATTAAAAAACATCCAACAGCAGTCCTGTAATGGGACAACAGCTACCACGGCAACAGCGTGTAGCGGTGCCTGCCAGGCGCGGGCCGGCCAGGCCGTGGCCACTGCCTCGCGCGGTGACAAAGGCGTATACAGCGACTTGAATGCAGCCATTAGCGCTGCCAAAAAAGCGCAGCAAGAACTGGTAAAGCTAAGCCTCAAAACGAGGGGCGAGATCGTCGCCGCCATCCGCCGGGCGGCCATAGAAAACGTAGAAATAATCGCCAGGCTGGCCCACGAAGAAACCGGCTACGGCCGGGTCGAAGACAAGATCCAGAAGAAGCTCTACGCCGCCCGCTTAACCCCGGGGTTAGAAGACATAAAGACCGAGGCCATCAGCGGCGACAACGGCCTCATCCTGATTGAGCGGGCGCCCTTCGGCCTCATCGCCGCCATCGAGCCGGCCACCCATCCCGGCTCCTGCGTCATCAACCATGCCATCAGCATGGTCGCCGCCGGCAACAGCATTATCTTCCTGCCCCATCCCAAAGGGCTCAAGACCACCCAGTACCTGGTGCGCCTTTTCAACGCCGCCATTCAGGAAGCCGGCGGGCCGGAGGATTTATTAGTCGTTGGCGATAAAGTCAGCCTGGAAAACCTGGACCTGGTCTTAAGCCATCCCGATGTAGATCTGGTCGTCGCCACCGGCGGTCCCGAAGTGGTTAACCGGGCCCTGAGAAGCGGCAAAAAAGCCATTGCCGCTGGCCCCGGCAATCCCCCGGTGGTCGTCGACGAAACAGTGAAAGACCTGGACTACGCCGCCAGGTGTATTGTCGACGGTGCCGCCTTTGACAACACCGTCCTCTGCATTGCCGAAAAGGTCATCATTGCCGTGGAAGCGATAGCCGGCGAGCTCCTCTTCCACCTGCAGAACCACGGCGCCTATCTGGTGCAGGACGAAAGGGACAAAGAGAACCTGGTGCGGGCCATCCTGCCCGACGGCCGGACCTTTAACCCCGAACTAACAGGCAAAGACGCCGTACTTATCCTGAAGCAAGCCGGCATCAACGCCCCGGCGCACACCAGGATCGCCCTCATAGAATGTCCCCCGGAGCACCCCCTGGTGCAGGAAGAACAGCTGCTGCCGGTCCTGCCCCTGGTGCGGGTAAAAGACTTTGACGCCGCCCTGGAACTGGCCGCCCGGGTCGAGCACGGCTACAAACATACGGCCATCATCCACAGCCAGGACGTAGGCCGCATCACGGCTTACGCCCGCAAGCTCCGTACCGACATCCTGGTAGCCAACGCCTCCTCGGCCGCCGGGTTAAAGATCGGCGGGGAAGGGCACTTCAGCCACACCATCGCCAGCCCCACGGGCGAGGGTATCTGTACCCCCCGCACCTACACCCGGGAACAGCGGACGGTCATCGCCGGGGCGCTGCGGACGGTAGACTAGTAATTAAACGCAGCTTAATTGTGAAATCAGGAACAAGAGCGGAGTGGAAGCGGCGAGGAAGTGGAGCAGGTGGGGGGTTATCAGGGTTAAATATAATTTAACGCCTTGAGGAAGGCCCCGGGCTGCCTCTCTCTAGCTGGAGAAGAAACGCATCAGGCGCCAGGGAAGAAAAGATATAAAAACCCGCACCTGGAGTGAAGGAAATGCCTGGCAGCGAACTAAACGCCATCATAAATAAAATAGCATCTGCCGGCGTGGTCGGCGCCGGCGGGGGCGGTTTCCCCACCGCCTTTAAACTGAAGACCGGAACACCTATCCAGACCGTTATCATTAACGGGGCCGAGTGCGAACCCTTACTTAAAGTCGACCAGGAACTGATGGCCCGCTACCCGGCGGAACTCCTGGCCACTTTAGCCACCCTTGTTCAGGCCACCGGCGCCCAAACAGGGGTCATAGCCCTCAAAGAAAAATACCGGGAGGCCCATACTGCCCTGGCTGGGGAAATACGCAATTACCCGGGCCTGAAGCTCCACCTCCTGCCGGACGTCTACCCCGTGGGCGATGAGCACTTATTAACCTATAGCGTTACCGGCCGAACAATCCCGCCGGGAGGATTACCCCTACAGGCGGGAGCGGTAGTTTTAAACGTCGAGACTTTATACAATATCCACCAGGCCCTGGAAGGCCACCCTGTAACCCATAAGTACGTCACCGTCACCGGCGCCGTCCGGCAGCCCATCACTGCCAGGGTACCGGTCGCACCCCGATGCGGGAACTCCTGGCCCTGGCCGGCGGCCCGGCTGTAGACGAATACCTTCTTATCGCCGGCGGCCCCTGCATGGGTAAGGTTACAGGCATTAATGCGCCGGTTACCAAAACTACCAAGGGCATTATTGTCCTGCCCCTGGACCACCCCCTGGCTGCCAGTTACCAGCGGGACCTGAACCGGGAGCTGAAGATCGCCCTCAAGGTCTGCTGCCAGTGCCAGCAGTGCACGGACTTCTGCCCGCGACACCTTTTAGGACATCCCCTGGAACCCCACCGGGTCATGCGCGCGGTTACCTATGGCCTTGTTGATATAACCTTGCCCCAGGCCCTGCTTTGCAGCGAGTGCGGCCTCTGCGACCTTTACGCCTGCCCCTTCAACCTCTCCCCGCGCCAGGTCAACAGGAAAATAAAGGCCGAACTGCAGCAAAAGGGTTTCCGGCCCGGCCCCTGGCAAGCTACTATCCCTTCCCTTTTCCGGGAAGGACGGCAGGTACCCACTAAAAGCCTTATCAACCGCCTGGGCTTAAAAGAATATTACGCACGCCCGGTAACTTTCCGGGAAGGAAACATCAGGGTTAACCTGGTCCACCTCCCCCTCAGGCAAAGTGCTGGTGTCGCTCCCCGGCCGGTAGTCAAGGTGGGCGACCGGGTAGAAAGAGGCGATCTCCTGGCGCGCATAGAGAATGATACCCTGGGAGCCAGCCTTCACGCCAGCATAAAGGGCACGATCACTGCCCTCAATCCCGTAATCATCATTGAGGGAGGTGGTGACTGATGGGAATCGCCATCGGCCTTATCGAGCTGAAGAGCCTGGCGCGGGGGGTTATGGTGGCCGACGGCTGCCTGAAAGCCGCTCCGGTATCCGTAAAAATACGCACCACCTGTCCCGGCAAAAGCCTGATTATCTTAAGCGGCGAGATCAGCGCCGTTAACAGCGCCGTTGAGTATGGCCTCAACAACGGTGGGATAACGGTCATCAGCAGCCTGGTGTTAGGCAATATCCATCTCGGGGTCCTGCCGGCCCTGGTTGGGATAGCCGAAGTAACCACTAAAGGTGCCCTGGGAGTTATCGAAACCTTCAGCGTCACGGCCGCCATCAAAGCCGCCGACACCGCAGCTAAGGCGGCCGTTGTCGAGCTCCTGGACATCCGTCCCGCCTACGGGCTGGGAGGCAAGGGGGTAGTCATCCTGACCGGCGGCGTCGGCGCTGTCAAGGCCGCCGTAAACGCCGCTACACTTCCCCTCAAAGAAGAAGGGGAACTAGTGGATGCTGTTGTTATTCCGTCGCCCCACCCTGAACTCTGGGATCAACTAGCATAAACGGCAAGCCAGCCGCCTGTTATGCAGGACTGCTGCCAGCCAACCATACTTCAAAGTAAGGTGACCATAATGTCCACTGCTGCCCTTATCGATTTAATCGCCAGGGAAGTTATGGCCGAACTGAAGGAAGGCCGGGGTAAAACCGCCGCGGCCGGTACGGCAGCCCATGCCATTCCGGCGGCCAAACGTGTTCCCGTACTCGTATCTGCTCGCCATGTCCACCTGGCCCAGAAGGAGATCGACATCCTCTTCGGGCCCGGCTACCAGCTGACCAAACGGAACGACCTCTACCAGCCGGGAGAATTTGCCGCCAACGAAGTCGTCACCCTGGTAGGCCCCAAATTGCGCCCCCTCACCAGCGTCCGCATCCTGGGGCCGATGCGTGACCGCACCCAGGTAGAGCTCTCCCGCACCGACGCCATAACCTTAGGCATCCCGGCACCGGTGCGCCGTTCCGGGGACCTGGCCGGTTCCGCCCCCATTACCCTGGTCGGTCCCCGGGGTTCCGTTACCTTGCGGGAAGGGGCTATTATCGCCAACCGCCACATCCACATGAGCCCGGTCGAAGCGGAAAAATGGGGCCTTCAAGACAACGACGAAGTCACCGTGCGCACCATTAAATCCGACCGGCCCACCATCTTCGGTGGCGTCCAGGTACGGGTCAGCCCCAAGTTCAAGCTCGTCATGCACATCGACACCGACGATGCCAATGCCGCCGGGCTGCAGTGCGGTGACGAAGTAGAAATCAGGTGAGAAGATGCTGATTGCCGAAGTAACCGGAACGGTGGTCGCTACCCGTAAACATGAAAGCCTGACCGGCAGCAAGCTCCTCCTCATCCGTCCCCTCCAGGGCAGCCGCCGGGGCGAGACGCTGGTGGCCGTGGATACCGTCGGTGCCGGCAAGGGAGAACTGGTACTGGTAGCCACCGGGAGTGCCGCCCGGCTGGGCCTACGCGTATCCCAGGCCCCGGTGGACCTGACTTTGTAGGCATTATCGACCAGGTGGAGGGAGACATCAAGGGGCTGCCGCGCTGAGTTGGTGCCGGCAAGACGAGTGGTAGCAACTAACTTTGCCCGAAGGATTCCCATATGTAACGTCCTTCGAGGCAGGAACTTAATGCAATAGCTCAAAACATGAAAAAGAGTTTGCGAAAGAACTGTGGTAAGGAGGAGGGAGTGTTACGACATGCCTTACCTCGCCTTTGACCTGGGGGCCGAGAGCGGCCGGGCCATAGCCGGTACCCTGCGGGAGGGCCGCCTCACCCTGGAAGAAATCTACCGTTTTCCCAATGAACCGGTACGGGTCCCGGACGGCCTGCACTGGGATGTTTTACGCCTCTTCCACGAAATGCAAGAAGGCCTGCGCCGGGCCGTGGCCCGCTACGGGACGGGCCTTAAAAGCTTGGCCGTCGACACCTGGGGTGTGGACTTCGGCCTCCTGGGGGAAAGGGATGTCCTCCTGGCCAACCCCTACCACTACCGGGACGGCCGCACCCGCGGCCTGATGGAGGAAGCCTTCAAGGTTGTACCGAGGGAAGAGATTTTTTCCCATACTGGCATCCAGTTTATGCCCATCAACTCCCTTTACCAGCTCCTGGCCTGGCGGCAGCAACAACCGGGCCTGTTAAGCCAGGCAAGGACCCTCTTGATGATGCCCGACCTGTTTAACTTCTTTTTTTCCGGCATAAAAGCCAGCGAATTCACCATCGCCAGCACCACCCAGATGTATAACCCCCGTACCGGTACCTGGGCCACGGGCATGCTGGATAAGTTAGGGTTACCGGCTACCCTCCTCCCGGCCATCAACCCGCCGGGGACGATTACAGGCCGCCTCTTACCCCGGGTAGCCCGGGAAACCGGAGCCGGCGAGATAGTCGTCATTGCTCCCGGCAGCCACGATACGGCCAGCGCCGTAGCCGCCGTGCCGGCAGCAGGGCCGGACTACCTGTACATCAGCTGCGGCACCTGGTCGCTGGTAGGGGTGGAGGTCAGGGAACCGGTAATCAACGAGCAAACCTTGAGCCTCAACTTTACCAACGAAGGCGGGGTGGGAGGTACCTTCCGGCTCCTCAAGAATGTCACCGGCCTGTGGCTGGTCCAGGAGTGCCGCCGCACCTGGGAGCGACAGGGGGAAGCTTTAAGCTATGGCGAGCTTACGGCCCTGGCCCGGGAGGCCAATCCCTTGACTACCGTTATCGACCCGGACCACCCGGCCTTCCTGAACCCGGAAGACATGCCGGCGGCCATCCAGGGATACTGCCGGGAAACGGGCCAGCCGGTGCCCCAGACTAAAGGCGAGATTGTTAGGTGCGCCCTGGAGAGCCTGGCCTTGAAATACCGCTGGGTGCTGGAAAAGCTGGAGGACATCCTGGGGAAGAAACTGGAGGTTATCCACATGGTGGGCGGCGGTACGCAGAACGAGCTCCTCTGCCGGTTTACCGCCAGCGCCACTGGGCGCCCGGTGGTGGCCGGTCCGGTGGAAGCCACGGCCGCCGGCAACCTTCTGGTCCAGGCCATGGCCCTGGAGGAAGTGGAAAGCATAGCTGAAGCGCGGGAGATAGTGCGCCATTCCTTCGCCCTGAAAACTTATGAAGCGGTAAAGACAGGACCGTGGGAGGAAAAGTATAAGGCATTTGTTAAGCTGCTGGGCTGATACTGCCCCATAGTTTGTCGTGTTATTTACCATGGAGGTATATTATATGGATGACTATAATCTGGTCATTGGCGTCGACTTTGGCACTGATTCGGTGCGGGCGGTGGTGGTAGACGCCGCCACCGGGGAAGAGCTGGCTAATGAGGTAGCATATTACCGGCGCTGGGCCGCAGGTATGTACTGCGATCCGGGCAAGAATCAATTCCGCCAGCACCCCCTGGACTATCTCGAAGGGCTGGAAGCCACCATCAAGGGGGCCCTGGCCAAACTGCCGCCGAGGGCCGTGCAGCGGGTGGCGGGCATCGGCATTGACACCACGGGTTCAACACCGGGCGCCGTCGACGCAGACGGGCGGCCCCTGGCCCTGCGCGAAGTTTATGGAAGAAGGTATAGAAATCAAAGAAGTCATCGCCCTGGGCGGCATCGTCAGGAAGAACGACTTTGTCATGCAGGTCCTGGCCGATGTGCTGGCTATGCCCATCAAAGTTGCGGCCTCGGACCAGACCTGCGCCCTGGGGGCAGCCATGTTCGG
The DNA here is from genome assembly GCF_009735625.1 of Moorella glycerini. Lineage (NCBI taxonomy): Bacteria > Bacillati > Bacillota > Clostridia > Neomoorellales > Neomoorellaceae > Neomoorella > Neomoorella glycerini. Next base: position 2,671,563 of record NZ_CP046244.1, read on the forward strand.
CGCCGTTGCTGCCGGTTTGTACCCGACAGTGGAGGCGGCCCAGGAAAAGATGGGCTGCGGCTTCGCCAAAACGTACACCCCTGACCCTGAAAATGCCGCCCGCTACCGCGAGCTGTACCGTGACTATCTGGCCCTGGGCAGGGTGCTGGAGGATTATTTGCGGAAGATGTAGTTAGGCACAATTCCTTATTAAATCTGGCTTAATTGTGAAATTAGGAACATAAGCGGAGCAAAAGCGGCGATGATGTGGAGAAGGGGGGGGGGGGGGTATCCGGGTTAAGTGTAATTTAACGCCCTAAGGGAGAAGCCATGGGCTGCCGTATTTATTTTATTCCAGCTGCTTCTTCCGGACTTAAAGCAGCTACAGCCGGAAAAGCCTTCAAGTTAGCTGTCACTACTTTTAACCCGTGAACAGCGGCTGTGGCGGCGATAAGGCTGTCGGCCATACCTATGGCTTTTCCCTTGGCGGTCCATTCGCGCCTTAATGCTGCTGCTTGCTCAGCGATTTGACGGTTAAAGGGAGAACGGCTCACTCACGGCGAAATCTTACCGGGGGTCTCCTTCTCTATGCTGAATTTCTCACCTCTATTTTTCCTCGTTAGTGTAAAATTACAGTAGGCAGGAGGAAAAAGGAGCAAAAAAGAGAAAAGAGACCTCACAAGAAGAAAAACACCGTAAAAGGAGTGAGGTCTCTTTATGGTAAACGGTAATACCAGTACCGCTACCATCTTTAGTTTATTAGATGGTATCGAGAATTTCAACACTCTAGAAGAAGTTATCCTGCAAATAGCCAGGCGATTATTGGTAGCCGTACTGGAAGCCCTGGATGATGCCCTTATGCCAGCAAAACCCAAGAGATATAGGATAGCTGGCTTCCGCTACCGCACAATCACCTGCCTGTACGGGGATATAACCTTTAAGCGCCGACTATATGTCAAAGCGACGCGCAAAAAGAAAAGAGGCGAGGGAAGGTTTCTGTTAGACGAAGCCCTGAACTTACGCCAAGGAAAGCGCCTGACAGGAAGACTGCTCAAATTAGCCGTATCGCTGGCAACCCGGTTACCCTTCAGGCAGGCAGCGGAAATAATGGCCGAAGCAGGGATGGGCCAATTAAGCCATATGACCATCCATAGCGAAGTAAAACGAAATGGACTGGAACAAAAAGGACTGCAAGAAGCCCTGCGCAACAAGCTATTCGTGAGCGGGGAAGAGCCCCAAGGCAAAAAGAAAAAAGTACCGGCACTATTTATCGAAGCCGATGGCATAATGATTCCCCTGCAAAGGAGCAAGCAAGAGCGGATAGAAGTAAAAGTAGGAATAGTATACGAAGGGTGGATAGAAAAAGGGAATGCCCGGCATCTCAAGAACCCGCGGGTAGTAATGGGCATCTATGAAGATGGAGAACAATTTTGGGAAGCCCTCACCACGGAAATAGCCAGGTACTACGAGATAGACGAAAAAACAATATATGTGGTCAATGGCGACGGAGCCAGCTGGATCCAGAAGACAGCCAAAGAACAGTTACCAGGAGCCATTGTACAATTGGACCGCTACCACCTCCACCGGGATATAAGGCAGGCTTATGGGAACGAAACAGCGCGAGGATTAATGGAGATTTTAGCCAAAGGTCAAGAGCAGGTCTTTTTGGACACCATGGAAGCACTCATAGAAGAAGCACCGAACCGCAAAAACAAGCAACAACGCCAAAAAGTATATGACTACTGTCAAAGATATCGCGATAACCTGTTAGATTACCGCTTGCGGTTACCACGACAACTGGAAGGGCTAAAGTTATACGGGATGGGCGTAGCCGAAACAACAGTAGACAAAAAAATAGCCATTCGCATGAAAAAGAGGGGAATGAGCTGGAGCGAAGCAGGAGCAACGGCCATGGTAGCATTACTTATGCTCAAAGCCAATGGAGAATTAGCCGCATGGCTAGAAAAGAAGATGCCACAAGTAGAAAAGAATCCCGTTAAAGTAATAAAAGAAAAGAAGATAGTTAAAGAAGACGTAGAAGCATGGTTAAGGAAGAGAGTACCAGCCCTTGTTGGCCCTGAGGCGGGAACAGATTGGGTTAAATATACCTTGAGGCAACTAACAAGAATTAGTGGAGCTATATTCTAACCCCTTTTCCGGCTTAATTAGAGCAGGCAGTAATTCGCGAAGCCTGTCAAGGTCGCCGTAGGCGGCCGCAGGCTTTAACCTTGACAGGCGCAGAGAATTACTGCACAATACTCCGGAGCCGGAAAAGGTGTTGGATATATATGGGATTTTTATGTGAGGTCTCTTTTTGCCTACTACATCTTGACACGTACTTTTTCCTCCAGCTCATTGAGAGCCATACCAGCCATATGATAAAATATACTTAAAAAGTATATTGCTGTTAGCTATTAATGAATACTACCCAATGGGTATAAAAGTATAAAGGATGAAGCTCTGTGTACCCCAATAATAAGGAGCAACCCAACGACGCCCAGGACAGGGTGATTAAAGTCCTTTTTAAGGATACTGGTGAAGCCGTGCTACGCCGGTTTCTTAACCTGGATGTCCATTTACAGACCAAATTACCTACGGAGCACATCAAGGTCAAAGCCATAGCCAGGAAGCTTTCCGATCTGGTCTTTTTAGCCACTATCCAAGGGAAAAAAGCTTGTGTACATATTGAGATACAGAATACCATAGACCGAAACATGTATCGTAGGATGTTAGAGTATGGCCTGGCGATAATGGAAGAACACGATTTGCCCCTCTTCCAAATTTTGATTTATGCCGGGCGCAGGAAAGCCCGTTTTCGCAACTATATTCACCATGATTTTGGTATTTATCGCTGGTTATATCACTTTCCCATTCTAGATCTTGGCGGTTTATCGCGCCAGGAGTTATTGGCACTGGGGGAACCCGACTTGCTTCCCCTTTTACCCCTGTGCGAAAGGGAAAGACGGCGGCATTCTCCGGAAAAATTTATCCGCGAATGCCTGGACATGTTGCTTGGACAGGTGCGGTTACAAAATTTATCACTGGAAGAGAAGGGTACTCTCCTTTTACGCATGCAAATTTTAGCTGGTTCTGTAACTGATCCTTCCTGGGCGAAAAAATTATTCGATGAGGTGATGCAAATGTTTTCTTTGGAAGAGAACTGGGTGTATAAACAAATAATAGAAAAGGGCATAGAAAAAGGTATGGAAAAAGGTATGGAAAAAGGAGAAATTGATACAATCAGGTCGAATATCAAAAAGGTATTAAGGCTACGTTTTGGCACTTTACCTTCTGAGGTAACATCCGAACTGGAAAGAGAAACTGCAAAACAAAAGCTAGATTACCTGCTGGAAAGGGCCGTCCTGGCTGCCAGCATGGAAGAGTTCAAGAGTGCTCTATTTTCTGCTTAGGCCATAGATTCATAAAGCTAGAACAGGAGGGGTGTGCCCGTGGGGCACGTATTTGTAAACGTGCAGCTGGAAGGGGCCAGTAGCAAAGAGGAAACAACCATGCTGGTCGATACCGGGGCCACTTTGAGCACTATTCCCAGAGATTTAGCAGACCGGCTGGGGGTACCCCGCCTGGGACCGCGCAAGGTGCAACTGGCCGATGGCCAGGAACTCCAGGTAGAAGCCGGGGTGGTGCACGTAAAAATTGACGGCCGGGAAGCGCCGACCACTGTTTTAATTCTCGGTAATGAGCCCCTGCTGGGGGTAGAAACTTTAGAAACCCTGGGGTTAAAGGTAAATCCCTATACCCGGCAGCTTGAACCGGCCCGGGCTTTTACCTTAAGGCTAAGATAATTTGCTCCGGCTTGATTTTTTCCCTTGCAGGCGGGAATAACCTGTGTTATACTATTTCCAGGTTGTTTACACCCAGACATTACTTGTTGCATTACTGGAAAAGAGTGGGTCAGTGCCCACTCTTTTATGTTGAAAACTTGGGAGGTCACCCTTTTGAGCAAACTGACAGAGTTAATCCAGGGCCTGGTAGAACCGGTCCTGACCGGGATGGGCTACGAACTGGTCGACCTGCAATACGGCCGGGAAGGAGGGCGCTATATCCTGCGGCTGTTTATCGACCGGCCGGAAGGTATTGGCCTGGATGACTGCGAGAAGGCCAGCCGGGCCGTCGGTGACATCCTGGACCAGGAGGATCCCATCCCCAACAGTTATTACCTGGAAGTATCATCGCCGGGCCTGGAGCGCCCCTTAAAAAAAGAAGCCGATTTTCAGCGTTTTGCCGGGCGTAAAGTTAGAATGCGTATCTTTGCCCCTATTGACGGTCGACGTCATTTTCAGGGGCAGCTCCTTGGTTACCAGGAGGGGCAGGTGCAGGTGCAGCTCGATGATGGGCGCCGGCTGGCCATCCCCCTGGACCAGGTAGCGACTGCCAGGCTGGTCTTTGACCTGGCGGAGGATGAGGAGGCCTAAGGATGAATATCGAATTTATCCAAGCATTACGGGACCTGGAAAAGGAAAAGGGTATTAAGGTCGACATCCTGCTGGAAGCCATCGAAGCAGCCTTGATATCGGCTTATAAGAAAAATTTTGGCTCGGCCCAGAATGTCCGGGTGGAAATCCAGCGCGATACAGGGGAGATTAAAGTCCTGGCCCAGCGCCAGGTGGTAGAAGAGGTAGGCGATCCCCGGACGGAGATTTCCCTGGTTGAAGCCCGGGCCATAAATAGCAATTATGAGATTGGCGATGTGGTAGAAAAGGAGGTAACGCCGCGGGATTTTGGGCGTATAGCCGCCCAGACGGCCAAACAGGTAGTCGTCCAGCGTATTCGTGAAGCCGAGCGGAGTTTAATTTACGATGAGTTTATTGGCCGCGAGAACGATATTGTTACCGGGGTTGTCCAGCGCCAGGAAGGTAAAAATATTATCCTGGACCTGGGCCGGGCCGAGGCCATTCTTCTTCCCAGCGAGCAAAGTCCCGGTGAGGTTTACCGCCAGGGAGAACGTTTAAAAGCTTATATCCTGGAAGTACGCAAGACCAACAAAGGGCCGCAAATCCTGGTGTCCCGGACCCATCCCGGCCTGATTAAAAGGCTTTTTGAACTGGAAGTGCCAGAAATTCATGATGGGATTGTGGAAATTAAGGGAGTGGCCCGGGAAGCCGGTGCCCGCTCCAAAATTGCCGTCCATTCCCGGGAGGAAAAGGTGGACCCTGTTGGCGCCTGCGTGGGGCCTAAAGGCTCCCGGGTGCAGGCAGTGGTCCAGGAACTCCGGGGCGAAAAGGTCGATATTATTAAATGGAGTGATGACCCGGCTGTTTTTGTGGCCAACTCCTTGAGCCCGGCCAGGGTCCTGGACGTTACCGTGGATGAAGAAAATAAGGTCAGCCAGGTAATTGTCCCTGATAACCAGTTATCCCTGGCCATTGGCAAGGAAGGCCAGAATGCCCGCCTGGCGGCAAGGATAACCGGGTGGAAAATCGATATTAAAAGTGAGTCGGAAGCTGGTGACTGGGATACCTGGGATAACGACCTGGATCTTGCAGGCGGGATAGAGGAGGAGTAAGCTTGCCCAAGCCCAGGAAAATACCCGTGCGGATGTGTGTCGGTTGCCGGGCGCGCAATGATAAGCGTAATTTATTGCGCGTTGTCCGTACACCGGCGCAAGAGGTGGTTCTTGACCCTACCGGGAAACGTGCCGGGAGAGGGGCCTATATCTGCCCCAGGGTGGAATGCCTGCGCAAAGCCGTTAAAAGCCGGGCCCTGGAGCGGGCTTTAGGCGTAAGTTTAACCCCGGAGGTCCTGGCAGATCTCGAGGCCAGTCTCAGCCAGGGTAATGGCCATGAATGATGTTTATAACCTCCTTGGCCTGGCTTACCGGGCGGGCAAAGTAGCCTGGGGATACCAGGCAGTTATGACGGCTTTAAAGAGGAGGAAGGTTTATCTCCTTTTACTGGCAGGGGACAGCAGCCCCCGGCTGAGGGGCAAGTTGTTAGCAACCTGCCGGGAATATGGCAGCCAGGGAATCATTTTTGGTGATAAAGTTACCATCGGAGCAGCGCTAGGTAAACCTCCATGTGCCGTCGTCGGCGTTACGGATGCAAATCTGGCCAGGTTAATCCGGCAGCAAGTACGGGAGGTTGGTGCATGAGAATATGGGGGTGGTTTAATGGCCAAAACACGCGTTTACGAATTAGCTAAGGAATTACGGGTTTCTAATAAGGATTTAATGGACACCATGGCGCAGCTGGGTATCTATACCCGTTCCCACATGAGTGTCCTGGAAAACGGGGAAGTAATAAAAATACGCAATCATTACCGGCAAATGTGGCGGGCAGCCAGGGCGGCCAAGCTGAAGCAGCAACAGGCGGCAGCCGCGCCGCCGGTGGCAGAAGCTGTTGCACCGTCCCAGCCGGGTGTTGAGAAGGTGGCAGCGACCGGGCAGGCCCAGCATATTACTGAGAAAGCAGCGACCGGGCAGCCCCGGCAGGGTGCTGCGAAAGCAGCAGTTACCAGGCCCGAGGGGGGCGCTGAGAAGGCGGCAGCCATTACCCGGCTACAGCAGGGTGCAGAGAAGGCAGGTGCCGGCCAGCCCCAGCAGGTTAGTGGGAAGGCACCTGCCATGCCGCCGGCAGAGGCAGCGGCTAAGGCCCGGTCGGAAAAAGAACGGCAGCTGGCGGGTGTGGAACCTGTCCCGGCTGCAGCCCAACCCGAACGGCCCCGGGAACAGGAAGGTAAAGAACGTTCCGGCAAGCAGGCGGCCGGGAAGCAGCAATCCCGGGCTGGCGGGCAGCAAGCTGGCCAACAACCAGGACGGGCTAAGAAACGGCAGGAAGAAGGGCAGGCGCGCCGGCGAGAAAATAAAGGCCAGGAGCAGGAAGGCCGCCGGGGCCCGGAGCGGGAGGAGCGACCGGCCAGGGTTGACCAGCAGGTGCAGGTACTAACACCGGCTGCAGCCCAGCGGCCGGCAGGCAAAGGCGCCGGCAGGCCGGCGAAAAATAAACAGTTACGTATACCGAAACCGCCGGAGGCAGTTACCAAGGATTTGCCGGAAAAGCGGCGGGATCGACCTGCGGGTAAGCCGGCTGCCAAACAGGCCGAAACCGGGCGCAGCCGCAAGCTGGTTGAGCTTGAACAACAGCGGGAAGAGCGCCTGCTGCGGCGGGATAAAGATAAAAATAAGGCTAAGGCCGCCCAGCAGGAAGCGCCCAAAGTCGTCCGCCGGGTAACCCTGACGGGAAGCATTACCGTCCAGGAACTGGCAAAAAGGATCGGCAAAACGGCGGCTGAAGTTATCAAGTTTTTAATGGGGCAGGGCGTAATGGCTACCATAAACAAGGAGCTGGATATAGATACGGCCGCCATTATTGCCCAAGATCTGGGGGCCATTGTTGAGGTTAAAGAGGAAAAACCCCTCACTGTCCTGGAAGACCTGCCCGACGCTCCCGAAACCCTGCAAGAACGGCCGCCGGTAGTAACCGTTATGGGCCATGTCGATCATGGCAAAACCTCTTTACTGGATGCCATCCGGCGCACCAATGTTACGGCCACCGAGGCCGGCGGTATCACCCAGCATATCGGGGCCTACCAGGTAAAGGTTAAAAACCGCAAGATTACTTTCCTGGATACCCCCGGCCATGAGGCCTTTACGGCCATGCGCGCCAGGGGAGCCCAGGCGACGGATATTGCTATCCTGGTAGTGGCTGCCGACGACGGTGTCATGCCCCAGACGGTGGAGGCCATTAACCATGCCAAAGCTGCCGGGGTACCCATTGTCGTGGCCATTAATAAAATAGATCGCCCCGACGCCAACCCGGACCGGGTCAAACAGCAGCTGACGGAGTACGGCCTGGTGCCGGAAGAGTGGGGCGGCGATACCATCATGGTACCCGTTTCAGCCCTTAAAAAAGAGGGCCTCAATGAATTGCTGGAAATGACTTTACTCACGGCCGATATGATGGAGCTCAAGGCCAACCCCAATCGCCCGGCCCGGGGTATTGTCATTGAAGCCCAGCTGGATAAAGGTCGCGGCCCGGTGGCTACCATGCTGGTCCAGAAGGGCACCCTTAAAGTGGGCGACAACCTGGTAGCCGGGGCGGTTTACGGCCGGGTCAGGGCCCTCTTTGACGATAAAGGCGAGCGGGTAAAGAGCGCCGAGCCCTCCATGCCGGTGGAAGTCCTGGGCCTTTCCGAGTTACCCCAGGCCGGTGACATTTTCCAGGTGGTAGAGGATGAAAAGCTGGCCCGCCAGATTGCCACCTTGCGCCAGGAAGAACGGCGCCAGGAAGAATTAAAGGCAGCCGGCAAGACCTCCCTGGATGACCTGTTCAAGCAGATGGAAGCCGGCGAAGTTAAAGAACTTAATCTGGTGGTCAAAGGAGACGTCCAGGGTTCGGTGGAGGCCCTGCGGGCGGCCCTGGAGCAATTGTCTACCAGCGAGGTTAAAGTTAATATCATTCATGGTGGCGTCGGTGCCATTACCGAAACCGATGTCATGCTGGCCGCAGCTTCTAAAGCCATTATCATCGGCTTTAACGTTCGCCCGGATGCTAACGCCCGCAAGGCAGCGGAAGAGGCAGGGGTAGAAATCCGTCTCTACCGGGTGATCTACGAGATTATCGATGAGGTTAAAGCTGCCATGACCGGTCTCCTGGAACCGGTGAAACGGGAAGTGGTCCTGGGCCGGGCCGAAGTACGGGCTACCTTTAAAGTGCCTAAGGTAGGTACGGTGGCCGGTTGCCTGGTGACCGACGGCAAGATCCAGAACCGGGCCCTGGCCCGGGTAATCCGGGACGGGGTGGTGGTCTTTGAAGGCCGCATTGACTCCCTGAAGCGCTTTAAGGATGACGTCCGGGAAGTGGCCCAGGGTTATGAATGCGGTATCGGCCTGGAAAAATATAACGATATTAAGGAAGGCGACGTTATCGAAGCCTATATGATAGAAGAGGTTAAACGGGAACTGTAGGGAGGCGATGGCCGTGGCGCTGCGGGTTGAGCGGGTTGCCGAACAGATGAAAAAGGAAATTGCCCGGATTTTGCGGGATGAATTGAAGGATCCCCGCCTGGAAGCCGGCCTGGTTACGGTTACGGGAGTAGAGCTTTCCAACGATCTCCACTATGCTAAAGTATACGTCAGCATCTACGGGGATGCAGCCCAAAAGAGTGAGGTCATGGAAGGCCTGGCCAGGGCAACCAGCTTTGTACGGCGGGAAATCGGCCAGCGCCTGAGCCTGCGTTATACTCCGGAAATTACCTTTAAATTTGATGCGTCCATCGAGCACGGCGATCATATCAGCAGGTTGCTGGCGCGCGTCAAGGCAGAGGAGCAAGAACATGACGACCGTTGAAAGTATAGCTGCTGCCCTGGCCGCGGCCCGGGAGGTAGCCGTTGTCTCCCATATTATCCCGGATGGGGACTGCCTGGGTTCCACCCTGGCCCTGGCCTTAGCCCTGCGGCAGCGGGGTACAAGGGCCGTGGCCATTAACGCCGACCCGGTACCGGAGATGTTTCAGTTTTTGCCCGGCCAGAAAACCATCATCCCACCAGATAAGGTAACAGAGGTACCGCCGCTGCTGGTAATGGTTGACAGTACCGACATGGAGCGGGCCGGGGAAGGCTTCAGCCAGTGGCGGCAAAAAACCCAAATGGTAATTAACATCGATCACCATGTCAGCAATACCCGTTTCGGGGACCTGAACCTGGTGGACAGCCGGGCGGCAGCAACGGCCGAGTTAATCTATGCCGTCCTGGAAAGAATACCGGTAACCATTAACCCGGCAATAGCTACCTGTCTTTATGCAGCCCTGGCTACCGACACCGGCTCTTTCCAGTACGAGAATTGTACGGCTACGACCATGCGCCTGGCAGCGAGACTGATGGAGCAGGGGGCGGATTTGTCCCTGATCAGGGAATATCTCTGGGAAAGGAAGCCCCTGGCCAGTATCCGGTTGCTGGCGGCAGTTTTACCCACCCTGACCCTGGCCTATGACGGCAGGGTAGCCTGGCTGACGGTTTCCAGGGCCACGTTAGACGCCATTGGCGCCCTGCCGGAACATGCCGAGGGACTGGTAAATTACCCGCGCAGCATTGCCGGCGTTGAGGTGGGCCTGCTTTTCCGGGAATTGCCTGACGGCCTGGTTAAGGTCAGTTTGCGCTCTAAAAAAATCGTTGATGTTAACGCGTTAGCCGCCCGTTTTGGCGGCGGCGGCCACCGCCGCGCTGCCGGTTGTACCGTTAAAGGCGATTTTGCTACAGTCGTAGCCATGGTTGTAGCGGCAGCAGGTGAGGCCCTTTAATGGTAACGGGTTTTATTAACGTTTTAAAGCCTCCCGGCTTTACTTCCCACGATGTCGTCCAGAACCTGCGCCGCCTTTTAAAGAAACAGAGGATTGGCCATGGCGGCACCCTGGACCCCATGGCCGCCGGGGTGCTGCCGGTAGCTGTGGGCAAAGCCACCCGTTTACTGGAATATATCCAGGCGGGTGGCAAGGCCTACCGGGCGGAGTTTATCCTGGGGCTCAAAACTGATACCCAGGATCTTGGCGGCCGCGTCCTGGCCAGGCCGGGTTGCCCGGGCTTAAAGCTCGAGGAACTCCAGGCAGCGGCCCGGCGTTTCACCGGTACCATCAACCAGGTACCTCCCATGGTTGCGGCGGTTCATTACCAGGGCCGGCGCCTCTATGAACTGGCCCGGGAGGGACAGGAGGTAGAACGGCCGGCCCGCCGGGTGACCATCGAGAATTTCCAGGTGCTTAAAGCGTGGCCGGACGGGCCGTTCTTGCGGGTTATAGCAGATATTACCTGTTCCAAAGGCACCTATATCCGTACCCTGGGAGCCGACTGGGGTGATTACCTGGGGTGCGGGGCTACTCTGGCCTTCTTGCTCCGCACCCGCGCCGGCGGTTTTAAACTGGAGGAGGCCTGGACCCTGGAAGAAATAGCGGCGCAGGTGGCCGGGGGTAACGGGGATTTTCTCCTGCCGCCGGCAGCGGGTATTACCCACCTGCCGGCAATTACCGTCAGGGATAAGGCCGTTAAAGCAGTGGCTAATGGCGCGGCCATCGACCCGGCTGACTGCGCCCTGGTACCGGCGCTCCGGCCGGGGAGCCTGGCCCGCCTGGAATCTCCCGCCGGGGTTCTCCTGGCCGTAGCCAGGGTGGTGCCAAAAGGTGAAGGATATTGTTTTAAACCCGACAAGGTTCTGCAGTAAAGGGGTAAAGCGATGCAGGTATGGCAGGGAATGCCTGAAGGGGAAATAGCCAGAGGTTGTTACCTGGCCCTGGGGAATTTTGATGGCGTCCACCGGGGTCACCAGCATTTAATTGGCAGTATTGTCCAGCAAGCCAGGACGAGGGGGAAGCCGGCAGTAGTTATTACCTTTGCGCCCCATCCCGCCCAGGTACTAAGTGATAATCCGCCGGGCCTTTTAACGACCAGGACCAGGAAGGAAAAATTAATAGCGGCCCTCGGAGTCGACTTTTTGTTCATCCTGCCCTTTACCAGGGAACTGGCGCAGCTACCGCCGGAAACCTTTGTGCGGGATATTCTCTGGCCCCATTTTCAACCGCGGCTGGTGGCCGTGGGCTTTAATTTTACCTTCGGCCACCGGGGCGCCGGTACACCGGCTTTATTGCGCCGGCTGGGAGAGGAGCTCGGTTTTAAGGTAGAAGTAATGGCCCCGGTAACCTGCTGCGGGTTGACCGTCAGCAGTAGCGCCATTCGCAACGCCCTTGACCAGGGCGATATTTCCCTCGCCAGGAATCTTCTGGGCTACTGGCCGGTCCTGGCCGGTACCGTCGTTGGTGGCGACCGGCGCGGTCGTGAACTAGGTTTTCCAACTGCCAACCTGGCCGTACCGCCGGACGTCAAGCTGCCGGCGTGGGGCGTTTACGCCTGTCTGGCCCGCTTCCAGGACCAGGTGCGCCAGGCTGTAGTCAATATTGGCCGCCGCCCCACCTTCGGACCGGCCCTGCCGGCAACCATTGAAGCCCATTTACTGGACTTTGAGGGCAATCTCTATGGCCAGGAAGTAGAACTGGAGCTGCGCGCTTTTCTTCGCCCGGAGCGCAAATTTGCTACTCTCGGGGAATTAGTAGCCCAGTTGCAGGAAGATAGCGCCAGGGCGCGAGAGTTTTTGAGCGGCGATAGTTTGTTTACCTCCCAGCCCTGCGACCGGCAGGCGTAACCACCCGCAGGGCCATGGCGTAAAATATACTGCGGCGAATCCAAAAATTTACCGTGGCTAGATTGGGGCTGGGAATGATGAAGGTAGTGATTACTGCCCACGCCAGGAAACGCCTGCAGGACTTACGCCAGGAACAGATTAATGAGCATGATATCCGGGTAGCAGCTAGAAGCATCCCCGGCCATATACCCACGGCCACCCGTTTTCGGGGTTTTATGGCAGCTTCCGGGCGCCCCTTTGACCTGGTGGTGAAAGATGTGCTGGCCGGGCGTCTGGTGATTACCATTATTGGTAAGTAACAGGCAGGCAAAAGGAATAGTTGCGTTTAGTGCCCGGCCGGCTTATAATATAATTAATGAACCCGAGGCGAGGATGAGCGAGGCTCCGACGCTTTTCTTGGCCCGCTGGGGATTTTAAGGAGAAGGAGGTGACGCCGATGGCCCTGGATCCAGCTAAAAAGAGGGAAATTATCGCCCGCTACCGGCAGCATGAAAATGATACCGGCTCACCGGAAGTCCAGATTGCCATCCTGACGGAACGCATCAACCACCTGACGGAACACCTGAAGGTGCACCACAAGGACCATCACTCACGCCGGGGTTTGCTGAAAATGGTCGGTCAACGCCGTGGTTTACTTAACTACCTGCGGGACAACGATATTGAGCGTTACCGGCAAATTGTTGATGCCCTGGGTTTAAGGCGATAATTTTAAGGGGAGCGGTCAGGCCGCTCCCTTTTTTAATGAGTCCTTAACAGTATTTAAGGCGACATTGGAAGGAAATACTATAACAAATGTCGAATGAATTAAAGTTTATTAATGGCATATTTTAAGGAGGCTATTTAAAACTAATGCAAGGGGTATTACGGAAGACCCTCACCATTGCCGGCCGGGATTTAATCCTGGAAACCGGCCGGCTGGCCCGCCAGGCCGGTGGTGCCGTCCTGGTTACTTACGGCGGTACCATGGTGCTGGTCACAGCCACGGCTGCCGCCGAACCGCGGGAAGGAATCGATTTTTTCCCCCTGACGGTTGATTACGAAGAAAGGCTTTATGCTGCCGGCAAAATCCCGGGCGGTTTTATTAAACGGGAAGGCCGTCCCAGCGAAAAGGCCATCCTCTCGGCCCGGTTGATCGACCGGCCCATCCGGCCCTTATTTCCCAAGTATTATCGTAACGACGTCCATATCGTAGCTACGGTCTTATCGGTAGATCAGGATTGCCCGCCCAATGTGGCCGGTATTATTGGCGCTTCGGCCGCCCTGACCATCTCGGCCATTCCCTTTGCGGGGCCCATAGGCGCAGTAAGTGTCGGTTTAATCGATAACCAGCCGGTTATTAACCCGACCCTGGCTGAAGATGAAAAAAGTTCTTTAAACCTGGTAGTAGCCGGTACGGATACGGCTATTATGATGGTTGAAGCAGGGGCTAAGGAGGTACCCGAGGACCTGCTGCTGGAATGTATCGTGCAGGCCCATGAAGAGATTAAACGTATTGTGGCTTTTATCAATGATTTTCGCGCTGAGGCCCTGGAGCTGGGCCTGGCCAGAGAAAAACAGGAGGTGGCCGAGCCCCGCCTGGATCCTGAACTGGAAAGCCAGGTCCGGGAGATTGCCACCCCGCGCCTGCGGGAAGCTATTTACAGCAGCCGCGATGAAAAGCTCGTCAAGCAGGAAAGGGAAAGGCGGCTGGAGGCCTGCCGGGAAGAGATACAGAACCTGGTGCTGGCCGGCAAAGAAGAGATGCTGGCGGAGCACCCGGAGGTACCTCGCCTGGTCAATGATTTAATTAGCAAAATAGAGAAGGAAATTGTCCGGAGAATGATCCTTACCGAAGGCATCAGGATCGACGGCCGCGCCCTGGATGAGATCCGGCCCATTACCTGTGAAGTAGGGGTATTGAGCCGCACCCATGGTTCGGGGCTGTTTACCCGGGGCGAAACCCAGGTATTAACGGTAACTACCCTGGGCCCCATCAGCGATGAGCAGATCCTGGACGACCTGGGGGTAGACGAGTCCAAACGCTATATGCACCATTATAACTTCCCGCCCTACAGTGTCGGGGAAGCGCGGCCCATCCGTGCCCCCGGGCGCCGGGAAATCGGCCACGGGGCCCTGGCGGAACGGGCCCTGGAACCCATGATCCCCCCGGAGGAAGAATTTCCCTATGCCATTCGCCTGGTTTCCGAGGTCCTGGGTTCCAACGGCTCCACTTCCATGGGCAGCGTCTGCGGCAGTACCCTGGCCCTCATGGACGCCGGCGTGCCCATTAAGGCGCCGGTGGCCGGGGTGGCCATGGGCCTGGTCAAGGAAGGGGACCGGGTAGCCGTGTTGACGGACATCCAGGGGATTGAGGATGCCCTGGGCGATATGGATTTTAAAGTTGCGGGCACCAAAAACGGGATTACGGCCTTACAGATGGATATTAAAATTCCCGGTATAGACCGGGCCATTTTAGAACGGGCCCTGGAACAGGCCCGGCGGGGACGCCTGTTCATCCTGGATAAGATCCTCGCCACCATCCCGGAACCCCGGCCGGAGTTATCACCCTATGCTCCAAGGATGCTGACCATGACCATTGATCCCGATAAAATCCGGGATATCATCGGCCCGGGTGGCAAGATTATCAAAAAGATTATTGAAGAAACCGGCGTGGAGATTGATGTCGAAGACGACGGCCGTATCTTTATCGCTTCTACCGATGCCGCCAAAGGGAAACGGGCGGTAGAGATTATCGAAGCCCTGACCCAGGAAGTGGAAACGGGTAAAGTCTATAACGGCAAGGTGACCAGGATAACTGATTTTGGTGCCTTTGTAGAAGTCATCCCCGGCGTCCTGGGCATGCCCGGCAAAGAGGGCCTGGTGCACATCTCCCAGCTGGCCAATGAACGGGTGGCAAAGGTGGAAGACGTGGTCCAGGAGGGCGACTATATCCTGGTCAAGGCCATTGGCTTTGACCCCCAGGGCCGGCTGAAACTTTCCCGTAAAGAAGCCCTGCAGCAGGCGGTTGCTGAAGGGGGCGGGCGCCATTTTCGCCGGCAGGGCCGGGACGGCGGTAACCGGAGTTTTAACACCCGGCGGCCGCGCTAGCGGGCAAGTCTGATTATGGCCGGACGGGCATATACATTGATCAGTACTTGCTGAAATAAAGGTGGTGCGGTCAATGTATGTGCTCTACTACCGGCGGCAGTGGCTGCGGCGGTTAGGGGTTTTACTGGCCCTGGGGTTTTTGCTTGCCTTAAGTTTTACAGCCTGGCGCTGGCTTACGGGAGGAGCAGTACCGGCCATGAAAACCCAGCCCATTTACCAGGGTGACCCGGGACGCAAGGCCGTGGCCCTGACCTTTACCATTGACTGGGGAGAAGAATACCTGCCGGCCATTTTGACGGCCCTGCAGCAGGCCGGGGCGCGGGCCACCTTCTTTCCCACCGGCCAGTGGGCCGGCCGCCACCCGGAGCTGGTGCGGCAGATGCTGGCCGGCGGTCATGAAATAGGTAACCATGGCCAGAGCCATCCCCATCCCGACAATTTAAGCCGGGAGGAGAATCGCCGGGACATCCAGGCAGGAGAAGCCACCCTGATGGCCATCACCGGCAAGAAACCGGTCCTCTACTCTCCTCCCTACGGTGAGAGCAAACCCCAGGTGGTAGCAGCGGCGGGGGACCTGGGTTATAAATTTATCATGTGGACCATCAATACCGGGGATTACCTGCCCAACACCAGGCCAGATGATATCCTGGCGACGGTAATCCCCAAATGCCAGAACGGCGCTATTGTCCTGCTGCACCCAACCGAACCGACAAGCAAAGCCCTGCCGGAGCTCCTGAAACAACTGCAACAACGGGGCTATGCCCTGGTAACAGTTTCCGAGATCCTTTAAACGAGCAGGTGCCGCTTTTTTTATAAGGCCGGCCTTCCCTGGATATAATAAACCCTGTTTAATGAAAATTTTCCGGGGAGGGAAGGCCTGTTGCGCAGGCTTGCTTGCGGGCTGCTTCTTATCATAGTTTGCTTATTCTGGTCCGGGGCGGCAAAGGCTGCCGGTGAACCTTACCTCACGGCACCGGCAGCTATTTTGATGGAAGCCAGTACCGGCCAGGTGCTGTATGAGCACGGCGCCAGGAAAGAGCGGCCACCGGCCAGTACGACGAAGATCATGACCGCCATCCTGGCCCTGGAACTGGGCCGGCTGGATACCCCCGTTAAGGTAAGCAAGTATGCTGCCACCACACCCGGGGCCAGTATTTACTTAACTACGGGAGAAGTAGTAAAACTGGGCGACCTGGTTAAAGGCGCCCTGCTCAATTCCGGCAATGACGCTACCGTAGCCATTGCCGAAAGCCTGGCCGGTACGGAAGAGGATTTTGCCTGGCTCATGAACCGCAAAGCCCGGCAACTGGGGGCCAACCATACCCATTTTAACAATCCCCATGGCCTGCCTGACCCGGGCCATTATACTACCGCCTACGACCTGGCCCTCATAGCCCGTTACGCCCTGGGTAACCCCGTCTTTCGCCGGTTAGTAGCGACGCAGGAGGACCAGATCCCGGCGCCGGATGGCGTGCGTTACCTCTATAATACCAACCGCCTGCTGGGTTCCTATCCCGGTGCCGACGGGGTTAAAACGGGTACGACCGACGCCGCTGGCCAGTGCCTGGTCGCCTCGGCTACCAGGGAGGGTCGCCAGCTTATCGCCGTCGTCCTGGGCAGTTCCGACCGCTACGCCGATGCCCGCGCCCTGCTGGATTATGGCTTTAATGGCTTTTATACCGAAACAGCCAGGGCCGGGGAACCTGCCGGCCAGGTGTATGTCAAAAACGGGGAAGTGATAAGCGTTCCCGTCACACCGGTCATGACGGCCGGTTTTACCGTTCCTATGGACCAGGCAGCTTTACTGGAAAAGCGTGTGCTCCTGCCAGCTTTTGTCAAAGCTCCCATTAGCAAAGGGCAGGAACTGGGCCGGGTAAAAATCCTGTTCCAGGGCCGGGAGGTTGCCAGCGCTACCCTGGTGGCCACCCGGGAGGTGGCTGCCCTGCCCTGGTGGTCACGCCTGCCCCTGGCAGCAAGTTTTTCCGGGGAGAGGACATAACCGGCCCGGTGAAGAAATAAAGACAGAAAAAAGTTAGGGGGAAGGGAATGTACCAGAAGAATATCCTTGCTAACGGCATCCGGGTGGTGAGCGAAGAGGTTCCCTTTGCCAATTCCATAGCCCTGGGGGTATGGGTGCGTACCGGTTCCCGCAATGAAGACGAAACCAACCAGGGCGTTTCCCATTTTCTGGAGCACCTGTTGTTTAAGGGGACAACCAGGCGGACGGCCCGGCAGATAGCCGAGGAACTGGAAGCAGTCGGGGGAGTAATCAACGCCTTTACGACGAAAGAATATACCTGCTTTTACAGCCGGGTGCTGGCCGAACACATGGACCTGGCCATCGACGTTTTGAGCGACATGCTTTTTAACTCCCTCCTGGCTGGCGAGGATATCGAAAAAGAGAAAAAGGTCATCCTGGAAGAAATCAAGATGTATGAGGATTCCCCCGATGAACTGGTTCATGACCTCTTCGCCCAGACCATCTGGCCCGGGCATCCCCTGGGACGGGCCATTCTGGGTACTTATGAATCGGCAACCAATTTAAACCGGGATATCATTTACCGTTACTACCAGGAACAGTATAACAGCGCCAATATCGTCCTGGCGGCAGCGGGGAAATTTAACACTGCTGAACTGGTTACCAAATTGCAGGCGGCCTTCGGCCTGAAAACCTGCCCCGGGAAGCAGGGGGAATACCTGCCGCCCCACAGCCAGGCCAGGGTGAGTATTAACATTAAAGATACGGAGCAAGTGCAGATCTGCCTGGGAGTGCCGGGGCTACCCCAGGATGATGGGGCCATTTATGCCCTGCAGGCCCTGAATAATATCCTGGGTGGGGGCCTGAGTTCCCGCCTGTTCCAGCTCATCCGTGAAGAACAGGCCCTGGCCTATTCCGTATACTCCTACCATGCCGGTTTTAGTGACAGCGGCCTGTTTACCGTTTATGCTGGTACCAGCCCGGATAATTACTGTCAGGTAGTAGGGTTGATTTTGGAGGAACTTGCTTCCTTAAAAAACAAAGGGGTAACGACCCAAGAATTGAAGCGAACCAAGGACCAGATCCGCGGCAATTTGCTCCTTGGCCAGGAGAATGTCAACCATCGCATGAGCCGGCTGGGTAAGACGGAACTCACCTTTGGCAGGGTAATTACCGCGGAAGAAGTAATCGAGCGGTTGAATGAGGTAACTGAAGAAGATGTCCAGGCCATCGCCAGGCGTATCTTCCAGCCGGAATTTTTATCCCTGACCACCCTGGGACCGGAAGTTGAACCACTGGACCTGGCCGAGCGCGCCCGCCAGGCCGGGATATAGGTTGGAAACTGGCGGGCGCGTAGTGTTTCAAGGGGCGCAAAGACATTCACCAATTAAACGAATGTTATACTGGGAGGAGCAGCCGGATGGATCGTTTAGAGCATATCTTTACCCTCCAGGAACGCTTCGACCGGGACCTGGCCCAGCGGCGGCAGCTGCCGGATTACAGCCCGGCGGAGTGGATCCAGAAGGAAGTCCTGGCCATGGTCGCCGAACTGGGAGAACTCCTGGAGGAAGTAAATTTTAAATGGTGGAAGAATCCCCATCCCCTGGACCACGAAGCCATCAAGGGCGAACTCGTCGATATCCTCCACTTTCTCGTCAGCATGTGCCTCAAAGCCGGCATTACGGCGGAGGAATTTTACCAGGCCTACCTCATCAAAAATCAGGAAAACTTTCGCCGGCAGCAGGGATTAACGGACCGGCGGGAATATGCCGCCGCCAGGGAGGACAAGGAAGCATAAAATAATTGTCTCCCTTCATATCCTGTAATGAAGGGAGATGGAACTTATGCCGACGATACTCTTTTTCTTAGCCCTGTTGTTGCTTTTTATCCTGGCCGTACGGGTTAAGGTGGGCTTTTACCGCAGCAGCAACGTGGAAGCGGTGGCCAGCCCCGTTTCCCGAGCCCTGGCCGAACTGGTAGCCATCGCCGGGGGTATCTACCTCTCCCTGGTCCTCCTGGTTAGTTTTTTAAAAATCAACCTGCCGGAAGCCATAGCCATTGGTAAGCTGGCGGTCGACCCCCTGGCCGTTGTCGCCCTGGTAATAGCTCTCCTCCAGCCCCTGGTGCTGGGTTTCTGGCCGCGGCTGAAGGGGCGGTAGGGGTTCATGCGCCTGTCGGAACTCCTGGGCAAGGAAATAATTAACCTTTACGACGGCTCCCGCCTGGGGCAGATCGGTGACGCCGACCTGGTCCTGGACCTGGCCGGGGGGACCATTGCGGCCATTGTCCTGCCTGCGAGGGGGAGATGGCTACCTTTCTTTGGCAGCCGCCAGGAGATGGTGATCCCCTGGGAAGCCGTTCATAAGGTTGGCACCGAAGTAGTTGTTGTCAGCCTGGACCCCACCTACAGCCGCCGGCGCGAGAAAGATTGACGCAGGGGTTGGTGGGTAGCCCCCTGGCGAATTTTCTCGCGGGCTGTCAACTTACCGGGCAAAAGAACATCGTCATCGAGCCGTAATATGGTGCTGCCAAGAGGAGAGGAGATGCATCGCTTTACCAAAATTTTTACCTTAAAACGAGTTACCAAAGGAGGAAAAAAATACCTGTGTCAAATATAGACGATAAAATCGATAAAATATAATTATATAATTTAAAAAGGTGAACGAACATGAGTAATAGCATGGAGATTACCAATAAATGTAAATGGGGGAGGGGGGATATTATTACCATAAAACCCTCTTATTGGTAATTAACCTTAGGAGTTGTTTTTTTCTTTTCCTTTTCCCTTGTTTCCCACGCGGTAAAATCCCGCCTACAAACTTTCCTTTCTCTTAACCTTTTCTTTCTCTTACCAAAGTAATATTATTTAGCGGTATCGCCGACCAGACCAACCTCCTGGCCTTGAACGCCGCCATCGAGGCCGCCCGGGCCGGCGAGCAGGGCCGGGGGTTCGCCGTGGTGGCGGAAGAAGTAAGAAAGCTCGCCGAGCAGTCCCTTCAGGCGGCGCAGGAAATAGCTTCCCTTATCCGCCAGGTCCAGGAAGACACCGGCAAGGCGGTGCAGGCCATGGAAAGCAACGTCCGCGTGGTGGAAAGCGGCGGCCAGGTGATCGCGGAAGGGGCGGGAGCCTTCCAGCAAATCGAGGAGGACGTGAATGGCGTCTCCCAGCAGATCCAGGAAGTTTCCCGCTCTACAGAAGAACTGGCCAGGTTGAGCGAAGATATGGTCAACGCCATCAAGGCTATCGGCGAAATCGCCCAGCAGGTGGCCGAAGCCGGCCAAAGTATGGCTTCCAGCACCGAGGAACAATCGGCTTCCATTGAAGAACTCGCTTCGTCTGCCGAATCCCTTGCCAGCCTGGGCCAGCAACTGCGGCAAGCGATTTCCCAGTTCAAATTGTGAGGAAGGTGAGGCACGTGCAGGAACAAGTGGTCGCCTTTCAGCTGGCCGAGCAAATTTACGGGCTGGAGATCAACAGTGTGCGGGAGATCATCCGCTTCCAACCAGTCATGTCCATCCCCGAAGCGCCGCAATATATTTCCGGGGTCATCTCCCTGCGCCGCCGCTTTGGTTTACCGGGTGTCAAGGAGGAGGCGAGTTCGCGCATCATCATCTTGGACCTACCCGGAGTTACGGCTGGGATTCAGGTCGACGCGGTACTGGAGGTCCTGCGGTTGGAAAAGGGGGAGATTGAGGCGGTACCGTTACTGGCCGTGGGACAGGGTGCCGATTTTGTCAGGGGCGTGGCCCGCTGGCGGGAGCGCCTGATCCTCCTCCTTGAGGGAGCTAAGCTTCTCACGGAACGCGAAAAAGAGGTAATGGCCAATCTAGCTGCCGCTGGATGATGGTAAAAGCCGTTATTAACATTACCAAAATAGGAGTTAGGCGGTTCTCGCAACGAGGGGGCCGCCTCTAATGTTTGTGCGCCCGGCATGGGCGTTAACTTGATGGTGAAACAACAAGACCCGCCTCAGCGGATAAGGCGGGTCTTTCCCTTAATTTACGAGAGACAAAAATCACTGCTCCAGTTGCTTCTTCAGCGCGGCGATCTCGTCCGGAGCAAGCCCTGTCGCCCAGGCAATTTTATCTATTTCTATGCCCAGCTGCAACAAGTTTTTAGCAACTTCTATTTTGCCTTCCATCTTGCCTTCCATCCTGCCTTCCATCCTGCCTTTCATCTCGCCTTTCAACAAAGCCTGCCGCTGCATTTCTTCCAGGGTCAATTCCAGGTTGTAAATCATCCGTTCCACCTCCCAGGGATTGGTTGCGTCCAGGATGCCGTCAATTTTGGCGCTAAAATCTCCTGGCATTCTGGGCTTAACGACGTTCTTCAGCCAGGTAGTGAAATGGCGGAACTCATCAGGCGTGAGGCGCTTTAAGACCCCTGCCAGTCTCTGCAGCCGTCCAACAAGCTCTTCCGACCGCATTCTCCGGTCCAAAAGAAAAATGCTGGCGATCACATTGGCGGCTTTGATGAGTTCTTCTTCGCTGTAGCGGTTGACGTCAAACAGCAGGTAATGGAAGTCCAGGAGATGCCCGCTAAAATCCTGGTAACTGTCCAGCATTTCTTTGAAGGAAAGGGCCGCCGTCCAGGGTCCGGCCCCGTTGTAGAGCACCGCCGGGACGATGGGCGGCAGGCGGAAATTCTTGCTCTCTCGCTCATTCTGCGGGGTGTTGTTGTAGATTTCCCGCCAGATCTCGACCATGTAAAGCAAAAGCCGAAAAGGTATCAGGTAGTCTACCGTTGACTGTAGCTCCAGCAGGATGTAAAAAATGACGCTTTTATCTTTGATCTTAAGCCTGTAGACGACATCGGCTTCTTTCTCGCTGAAATCCTGGAGGACATAGGATTTGTTCACCAGGATGAGGTCGTTTTCGTCGATAGCCTCCACCCAGGTTTCCCGGACGAAGGTTTTCAGCAGTTCCAGGAAAACTCTCTTGTCGGAAAGAAGCTGCCTGTAACCCTTGTCGTGTGGGTGGTGGGGGGGGCCGGGGCTGCCCTTCATTTTCCGGCACGGGACCACCTTCTTTTGAAAACCATTATACCATATTTTTGGAGTACGGTGATAGCTTTAGGAAAGCCGGTAACGTCCGAGTTTTGCAGAGCTGAAAAACGCTAACCACTGGGGCAGTAGAAGCCGCAGGCCTGCCTTTCCGGCCGGACTTTTTACCCAGCCTTAACCAGGGCCTCTTTGCCGGCCAGGCAGATAAAATCCCGCGCCTGGAGTTTCGCCGGCACCCGGTGCTCCCCGGTAAGATAGAGGTCCAGGGTGGCCAGGCAGGCTGGCCGGTTTATTTTCCTCCCGGCCCAGGTTCAGGGCATAATAGCGGCAGCCCTGGCAGGTGGCAGTGGCCCGGTTTCTAAGCCGCGGGTAATATTATTAGGCGATTACCCTCCCCGTCTCAGGCTGCATTCAACCCTTGGTTATGAGAGTCCGGAAGAATTCGAGAAAAACTACGAGAACCAGATAAAAGCTGTTTAAGTTGGTGTCCCTCTATCGGGGGAAGTCCATTCTTAATTTAGAGCAGGCAGTAATTCGCGAAGCCTTACAAGGTTGTCGTAGACGGCCGCAGGCTTTAACCTTGACAGGAGCAGCGAATTACTGCACAATACTCCGGAGCCGGGAAAAGGTCCGGGGTATATATGGGATTTTTGGGTGAGGTCTCTTTTTGCCTACTATATCTTGACACGTACCAGGGCGCGAGAAAGATTGACAGGACTTATCTCCAGTGGTATCATAGGGTAAACAAAGGTATAAACTCATCTCGTGTGCAGTGGGGTAGAGGTGCAGCGGGCAAGAGTACTACCGGTGAGGTGGGCACCGGTGAGCCGGTAGGAAAGGGTACGCTGCCGAAGGGAGATGGCCGGCCCGGGCCATCTTCCTGGGCCGGTCGCTGAATAAGGGCCGGACTGTCACCGTAGATGCTGGCGCCACGAAGGATCGTTGGCCTATTTACGGTGGAGCGCTACTCGCACGAAGAGGCCTGGCGAGATGAGTATTCTGGTAATCCGGGGGAAGACCGGAGCGGGATGCTCATGGTTTTCCCTTAATTTTTTAAGCGGGGTGGATAACTACGATCAGGGTTGTGGTCACCGGTGCCGCCGGCCGTATGGGCCGGGAAATGACGAAGGGCCTGTTGCAGGCAGGAGACATCGAAGTAGCAGGGGCTGTAGACCGGGTGGCGGTTGGTACGGATATCGGTACCTTAAATGGCCTGCAGCCCGCCGGGGTGCTCATTAATGATGACCTGGGAGCAGTAATAAAAACTACCCGCCCGCAGGTGATGGTTGATTTTACCGTGGCTGCTGCCGCCCTGGCCAACGCCCGGCTGGCCGTAGAGCAGGGAGTATGCCCGGTGATTGGCACCACCGGCATCAGCCCGGAGCAGCTGGATGAGTTGCACCAGCTTTGCGAAGCCAGGCAGGTGGGCGCGGTGGTGGCCCCCAACTTTTCTTTAGGGGCCGTCTTAATGATGCATTTTGCCCGGCAGGCGGCCCGTTACTTCCCCCGGGCGGAAATTATTGAAATGCACCATGAACAAAAAATCGACGCTCCTTCGGGAACGGCCTTAAAAACGGCGGAACTAATGGCTGAGGAGATAGAGACGGCCCTGGCCCCGCCGGTGGCAGAAGAAAAGGTCGCCGGGGCCAGGGGGGCCACGTACCGGGGCCTGGCCGTCCACAGTATTCGCCTGCCGGGTGCGGTGGCCCACCAGGAGGTAATTTTGGGCGGCCAGGGACAGCTCCTGACCATTCGCCATGACACTATCAGCCGGGAAGCCTTTTTACCGGGGCTTTTACTGGCCATAAGGCGGGTCCTCCACCTTAAGGGGGTGGTTTACGGGCTGGAAAATTTACTGGAATTATAGACCTGGCACCTCCCGGAGCGGCGTCACATATATTGCAAGTAGTACAGGTGTACTATCTTGGCAGGAGGTCGTTCCGGCATGGGCGGGATGCTGGCAGGGACCAGGGTGGCAATGCTGGGTGGCGATGCCCGCGAGGTTATTCTCCTGGAGGAACTGTTGCGCCAGGGGGCCGAGGTAAGGGTAGCCGGCCTGGGAGATTTGCCGGAGGGGGAAGGGTGTACCAGCTGGGAAGATCCCCTGGCAGCCGTCCAGGGGGCGGGGGTAATCATTTTGCCGGTACCGGGAGTTAATGCGAAAGGCATGATCCATGCTCCCCGGACGCGGCAACCCCTATATTTCACCCGGGAAGTGGCCGGGGCCATCCCGGCGGGAACACCGGTCCTGGTGGGGGTGGCGCGGGCCTACCTGAAAGATATGGCGGCAGAACGTGGCTGGCAGCTGGTGGAGACGGCCGAGATGGATGAAATGGCCATCTTAAATTCCATCCCTACGGCTGAAGGAGCTATCATGCTGGCCATGCAGGAACTCCCCATCACCCTCCATGGCTGTGAGGCCTTTGTCTTGGGACTGGGGCGGACCGGTTTTACCCTGGCCAGGATGCTGGCCGGGGTGGGAGCAAGGGTAACGGTAATCGACCGGGGCGCAGCCGACCGGGCCCGGGCTTACGCCGAAGGCTGGCCGGCCTTTACCTTTACGGAACTGGCAGCCATAGTCGAGGGGGCCGACGTTATTTTTAATACTGTACCCGCCCCGGTCCTGACGGGAGAACTGCTGGCCCGGACCAAACCCGGTGTCCTGATTATTGACCTGGCTGCGGACCCGGGCGGTACAGATTTCACTGCCGCTGCGGCCCTCCAGCGCCGGGCCATGCTGGCCCCGGGACTGCCAGGTAAAGTAGCCCCCCGGACAGCCGGGCAGATCCTGGCCCGTCTTTATCCCGCACTCATTGTAAAATGCCTGGAACGGCTGTAAACCCTACGTGGAGGTGCTTGCAATGCGGCTCAAGGGCAAAAGAGTAGGGTTTGCCGTCACCGGCTCCCATTGTACCCTGGCGGCGGTCATGCCGGAGCTGGCCAGGGTAGTTGCTGAAGGTGCCCAGGTTGTCCCTATCCTGTCGCCGGCTGTCAGGGATAGCGATACTCGCTTTGGCACCAGTGCCTTCTGGCGGGTGGAGTTAGAAAGGATTACCGGGCAAAAAGCCATCGATACTATTGTTACGGCGGAACCAATCGGTCCTAAAAAACTCTTTGACGCCGTTGTAGTCGCCCCCTGCACCGGCAATACCCTGGCTAAACTGGCCAACGGGATTACAGATACCGCGGTCCTGATGGCCATGAAGGCCCAGTTGCGCAACCTGCGGCCGGTGGTGCTCGCCATTTCCACCAATGACGGTCTGGGGGCTAACGCCGTAAATTTAGGCCGGGTAATGAATATGAAAAATATTTACCTGGTCCCCTTTGGCCAGGATGACCCGTATAACAAACCCAATTCCCTGGTGGCCAGGATGGAGTTAATTGTTGATACCATCCTGGCGGCCCTGGAAGGGCGGCAGATCCAGCCCCTTTTACTGGGTCCTCCACCAGAGGGGCAGGTGACAGGAGGAAAGCAATAAGCTGATGAAAACTTACAATGTCGCTGTGGTTGGAACAGGGGCCGTAGGCCAGACCATGCTCAAGGTCTTGGAGGAGAGAAATTTTCCCGTTGGCAAGCTGAAGGTCCTGGCTACCAGCCGTTCGGCGGGCAAGACCGTGACCTTCAGGGGCGAAGAGTACGTCATCGAGGAGACCACGCCGGCCTCCTTTGCCGGGATCGACGTAGCCCTTTTTGCCGGCGGCGAAGCCAGCAAGATTTACGGCCGGACGGCGGTGGAGGCCGGGGCGGTAGTGATAGACAACAGCAATAATTTCCGTATGGATCCCGAGGTGCCTCTGGTGGTACCGGAGGTCAACCCCCGGGACGTCCGCTGGCATAAAGGGTTAATTGCCAATCCCAACTGCTCCACCATCCAGATGGTGGTGGCTTTAAAACCCATCTATGATGCTGCCGGTATCAAGCGGATTGTTGTTTCCACCTACCAGGCTGTTTCCGGGGCCGGCCAGGAAGCCATTGATGAGCTGCGGCAGCAGACGCAGCAGGTACTGGCCGGGGAAGTGGTAACAGGTAAGGTTTTTCCCTGGCAGATCGCCTTCAACTGCCTGCCCCAAATTGATGTCTTCCTGGAGAACGGTTACAGCAAAGAAGAAATGAAAATGGTTAATGAAACTAAAAAGATCATGGGGGATGACCAGATCCAGGTCACAGCCACTACGGTGCGGGTGCCGGTCTTTAACGGTCACTCGGAGGCGGTCAACGTGGAGACGCGGGAAAAACTGACGGTAGCGGCAGCGAGGGAACTCCTGCGCCGGGCGCCGGGGGTCGTGGTGGTGGATGACCTGGAAGCCAAGGCCTATCCCCTGGCCATCCAGGCCGACGGCCGGGATGAAGTCTTTGTCGGCCGCATCCGGGAAGACTTTTCCATCGCCAATGGACTGAATATGTGGGTGGTAGCCGATAATTTACGTAAAGGTGCGGCGACCAATGCCATCCAGATTGCGGAATTGCTGGTGCAGGAGGGCCTTCTTTAAATAGATGTGAGGTGACGGTCATGAAGGTCCTGGTCCAGAAGTTTGGCGGTTCATCGGTAGCCACCCCGGAACAGCGTTTAATGGTGGCCCGGCATATTGAAAGGGCGTGCCGGGCCGGCTACCGGGTGGCCGTCGTCGTTTCGGCCATGGGCCGCCGGGGGGCACCCTATGCTACTGATACTTTACTGGATTTGCTGGGCGATAACCCGGTTTCCCCCAGGGAACGCGACCTGCTCCTGGCCTGCGGGGAGATTATTGCCGGTGTGGTTTTGAGCGCTACTTTACAGGGACGGGGTATAGAGGCCGTTTTTCTCACCGGCGGCCAGGCCGGCATTATTACCGATGCCCGCTTTAATGATGCCCGTATCCTCAGGGTGGAACCCCGGCGGGTCCAGTCCTACCTGGAGCAGGATCAGGTAGTGGTGGTGGCCGGTTTCCAGGGGGTTACCGAGGCCGGGGAAATCACTACCCTGGGCCGGGGCGGCAGCGATACTACGGCCGCGGCTTTAGGCGTGGCCCTGAAGGCGGAAGCAGTGGAGATATTCACCGACGTCGATGGCCTCAAGACGGCCGACCCCCGCATCGTTAGCGATGCCAGGACCTTGAGTACCATTACCTATACGGAAGTCTGCCAGATGGCCTATGAAGGGGCAAAAGTAATCCACCCCCGCGCGGTGGAAATTGCCAGGGAGGGAAATATACCCTTAAAGATAAAATCCACCTTTAGCGACGGGCCGGGCACCCTGGTGGTGGCCTGGCAGCCGGCTCCCAGTGGCGTGCATATCAGCCGCGACCGGGTAATTACAGGTATCACCCATATGGCGGGCCTGACCCAGCTCAGGGTTACTATACCAGAAGGGGAAGGGGCCGAAGCTGTTTTCCAGACCCTGGCCCAGAATAACATCAGTGTCGACTTTATTAACGTCTTTCCCGAAGAGCTGGTCTTTACGGTTGCTGCCGGCGCTGCCGGGCGGGCCGTGGAGCTGATTGAGGGACTGGGCCTTGGCGTTACGGCCCGCCCTGGCTGTGCCAAGGTGGCTGCAGTGGGGGCCGGTATGCGCGGTGTACCCGGGGTCATGGCGACCATTGTCACCGCCCTGAACCGCGCGGGGATAAAGATTTTACAATCGGCCGATTCTTATACATCGATATGGTGCCTGGTAGACCAGGCCGACATGGAGCGGGCCGTGCAGGTCCTGCACCGGGAATTCAAGCTGAATGATGAAGAGACGGGCGAGGTGAAAGCGTATGCCGTGGGGTAGAATCCTCACAGCTATGGTGACCCCTTTTACAGCAGATGGTAAATTAGACCTGGACGGTGCTAAAAAACTCGCCGCCTACCTGGTAGACCATGGCAGCGACGGCCTGGTGGTGGCCGGCACCACCGGGGAATCGCCGACATTGAGCCATGAGGAAAAAATAGCCCTATTCCGGGCCGTTAAAGAAGCAGTGGGAGGCAGGGCGGCAGTCATTGCCGGTACAGGTACCAACTCCACCGCCGCTAGCATCGAGCTTTCGCGGGAGGCAGAAGCCCTGGGGGTAGACGGCCTGATGCTGGTGGTACCCTATTACAACCGCCCCTCCCAGGAGGGCCTGTACCAGCATTTTCGGGCCATTGCCGGGGCCGTTTCCCTGCCTATTATATTGTATAATATACCTTCCCGGACGGGGCGCAACATGGATGCGGCTACAACCTTACGCCTGGCGGAGATTAAAAATATCGTCGCCGTAAAGGAAGCTAGCGGCGACCTGGACCAGGCGACGGCCATTCTCAGGGAGGCGCGGCCTGATTTTCTCCTGTACAGCGGTGACGACGCCCTGACTTTGCCTTTAATGGCCGTGGGCGGGTATGGCATTATCAGCGTCGCGGCCCATGTGGTGGGCGACAAGATGCAGGCCATGGTTAGGGCCTTTGTGAGCGGCGATGTGGCCGGGGCGGCGGCCCTGCACCGAGAGCTCTTCCCCTTATTTAAAGCCCTCTTTATTACCAGCAACCCCGTACCGGTGAAGGAAGCCTTGCAAATGCTGGGCCTCCCGGCCGGGCCGGTACGCTTGCCCTTAGTCGGGGCCAGCCCGGCGGAGAAGGAAAAAATCGCCGCGGCCCTGGAAGCAGCGGGCCTGTTACGGGCTGGTTAATGTTGCGGGATAAGGACTTTTGAGGTATAATAAATGTAGCTGGTTTTGAACGTGGGGGTTAACACCGGGCCGGCGGCAGCAGGCCCGGTCTTTAATTGTGGACGCATGGAGGTGGATTAATGGGCGAAAATGAGCAAAAGGTTTCTTTAATACCCCTGGGCGGCCTCGGGGAAATAGGCAAGAACATGATGGCGATCAGGTACGGGAACAACATACTGGTCGTTGATTGTGGCCTGACCTTTCCCGAGGAAGAAATGCTGGGCGTTGACGCGGTCATACCCGATTACAGCTACCTGCTGGAACACCGGCAAATGGTGAAGGGGATTATCGTTACCCATGGCCACGAAGATCATATCGGCGCCTTACCCTATGTGCTGAAGGACTTGAATGTACCCGTGTATGGTACCAGGTTGACCCTGGCCCTGCTCCAGGCCAAGTTGAAGGAGCAGGGGAACTTGAACGGGGTCAAATTACAGCAGGTTAAGCCCCGGGATACGTTAAGAATTGGCCCCTT
This sequence comes from Moorella glycerini, assembly GCF_009735625.1. Taxonomy (NCBI): domain Bacteria; kingdom Bacillati; phylum Bacillota; class Clostridia; order Neomoorellales; family Neomoorellaceae; genus Neomoorella; species Neomoorella glycerini. The sequence continues at coordinate 2,700,894 of NZ_CP046244.1, forward strand.
CAAGGTGGAGTTTATCCATGTCAGCCATTCCATTGCCGATACCGTGGCCCTGGCCATCCACACGCCGGTGGGGACCATAGTGCATACCAGCGACTTTAAGATTGACCACACGCCCATCGATGGTGAAGTGTTCGATTTCTACAAATTTGCCCGGCTGGGGGAAGAGGGCGTCCTGGTGTTATTGTCCGACAGCACCAATGTCGAGCGCCCGGGTTTCACCATGTCCGAAAGGGTGGTCGGCGAAACCTTTGATGAAGTGTTTCGCCAGGCCAGGGAGCGCATTATTGTCGCCAGCTTCGCTTCCAATGTGCACCGGTTGCAGCAGATAATCTCTACCGCCTACAAGTATAATCGTAAAGTAGCCGTGGTCGGGCGGAGCATGGTCAACGTCGTTAACATAGCCCTTGAGCTGGGCTATCTGGATATCCCTGAAGATACCCTGGTGGATTTAAGCGAGCTGGCTTACCTGCCTAAAAACAGGACGGTGATTATCTCTACCGGCAGCCAGGGAGAACCCATGTCGGCCCTGACCCGCATGGCCAGGAATGATCACCGCCAGATCGAAATTGTTCCCGGTGATACGGTAATTATTTCGGCTTTACCTATTCCCGGCAATGAAAAACTGGTGGCGCGGACGGTTGATCAGCTCTTTAAGCAGGGGGCTGATGTTTACCACGAAGCCATAGATGGGGTCCACGTTTCCGGCCACGCCAGCCAGGAAGAGCTGAAGCTGGTCTTAAACCTGGTTAAACCCAAATTCTTTGTCCCCGTCCACGGCGAATACCGCATGCTCATCAAGCATGCCCGCCTGGCGGAAGAACTTGGTATACCGCCGGAGAATATCTTCGTGGCGGAAAATGGCCAGGTACTGGAGTTTACCCGTGAGCGGGGGGCCATTACGGGCCGGGTGCCGGCCGGGAGGCTCCTGGTGGACGGCCTGGGTGTGGGCGATGTGGGTAATATTGTCCTGCGGGACCGGAAGCAGCTGGCCCAGGACGGCCTTTTGATTGTCGTCGTCACTTTAAGCAAAGAAACTGGGGCCGTCATTGCCGGGCCGGATATTGTCTCCCGGGGCTTTGTCTATGTCCGGGAGGCCGAGGAACTGCTGGAGGAGGCCAAAGAAAAGGTCCGCCAGACCCTGGACAAATGCGAAGAACGCAGGGTAACTGACTGGGCTACCATCAAAGGCAATATCCGCGACAATTTGAGCAAGTTCCTCTTTGAGAAAACCAGGCGTCGTCCCATGATCCTGCCGATTATCATGGAGGTGTAATTTTTACACCGGGTGCCGGAAGGCCCCGGTTCTTTTTTCAGACCCGGGTAAGATATAGAATTCCGGCAAGGAAACCCCTAAAATCTGTCGAAATAGAAGCTTGAGATAGGAAATAAAACAAGGTACACCAGTTAAGATTGAGGTCGCAACAGGAGTGTTGCCGGAATGAAAATGGTTAACCCGCGGCTGACATTTAAAAAAGAGGCAATTATTTTTCCATTGCTTGCTGATTGCTGGTACACCTCCCCAATGGAAAGCTTCTTCAAAACATTGAAGACGGAACTCGTACATCATCGCCGTTTTAAAAGCCGGGCAGAAGCCAAGCTAGAAATTTTCGAGTATACCGAGGTTTTTTATAACCGGTTCAGGTTACATTCAGCTCTCGGGTATGAGACACCGGAAGAATTCAAGAAAAACTATGATAACCTGAAAAAAGTGGCTTAAGTTGGTGTCCTATTAAACGGGGGAAGTCCAAGCTCAAAGTGTTCGGCCGGGTGCCCGACAAAGAAGAGATCAAGAAATGGATCCAGGAGGAAATAAGCCAGTAATTGCTGGGCCACGGGTTGCTCTATACTGCCCGTGGCCCAGTTCTATTCCCACGTTTATGGTGTCAAGGTGTTTTTTCAGGTGTGAGTTACCAGAGACAGGCTATTGCTCTTAAGCCGAGTTTACAGGAAAATAATTATAGAAGGGGTCGGTTATCATGAGTAAGGTCGTGATTGCCCTTGATGAGGAAGAGTAGCTAATGCTGCAACGCACCTGTCTGGATAAAGAGGCCGGTGAGGTACTGGAAGGAGGGCACTGTCAGTGATATTCACCTGGCGGTTAAGGTTAATTTTCCTCCTGGCGCTTATTTCGCTCATCTTGCTGTTGTCAGGCTGTGCTAAAACAAACCGTGAGGGGATAATCAAACTCAACGATTTACGCAGCGATTACCCGGGGGCCAGTTATAACGGCCCTGCTGCGGCGGCGGAATTAAAGCGCCCCTTGCGCCTGGCCGCTGCACCGGTGATTTCGCCGGAAGAGGGCTACCAGGCTTACACAGATTTAGCCAGGTATTTGGAAGATTACCTGGAATACCCGGTCGAGTTTATCACCCGCCAGACTTATGCCGAAGTAAATCTCCTCATGAATTCAGGTGACATCGACATAGCCTTTATTTGCACCTATGCCTATGTCAAAGGCCAGCGTGATTTCGGCATGGAACTGGTAGCTGCTTCCGAAGTGGGCGGGAGGGCGAAGTATGCTTCCTATATTATAGTCCCTAAATCCAGCCCGGTGAAGGATTTCGCGGGCCTGAAAGGCCGACGTTTTGCTTTTTCCGATCCCATGTCCATGAGCGGGCGCCTGGTGCCCCTTTATTATATCCAGCAGAAGGGCGAGAGGCCGGAAACCTTCTTTCAGAGTTATATTTTTACCTACAGCCATGACAAGTCCATCAGGGCCGTGGCCGACGGCATCGTAGATGGAGCTGCCGTTGACAGCCTGGTATATGAGGCCTTTGCTAAAAAGCATCCGGATATAGCCGCCAAAGTTAAAATTATCCAAAGGTCCGACGACTTTGCCTCTCCGCCCGTAGTGATGCGCCCGGGCCTGGATCCGGCCCTGAAGGCGAAGGTCAGGGAAGCTTTTTTGCAAATGGATAGGAAGGAAAACGGGCGCAAAGTTTTAAACGAACTGGGAATGGAGCGCTTTACAGCCATCAACGATGAGGCCTATAATTCGGTAAGGGAAATCGCCCGTAAGGTGGGGTATCCGTGAACTCCGGCCATGATTTAAGAGAAAAGCTTCGCGTTATAGGTGCTAACCTTAGCTTTCGCTATAAAATTTTGGTTTTAGTCCTGGCGATAATTATATTTATGGGCCTGGTCATGACCCTCCAGGCCAGGGCCGTCCTGGGAATTTCCCTGGGCCAGCAACTGGACCAGCGTTCTCTGGCAACAGCCAGGGCTGTAGCCGCCCAGGGCAGCGAGCTGATTCTCACCGGTAACCTTTATGGCCTGCACCAGATGCTGATTGATATGCAGGCCAGCGGGAAGGATATCCGTTATATATTTATCCAGGACTCCTGGGGCCGCGTTCTTTCCCATACCTTTAACGGCGGTTTCCCCGTGGATCTGCTGGCCTATAACCAGCTCCCGCCGGGAAAAAAGGAAAGCCAGCAGTTATTGTTGACGGATGAGGGGTTAATTCACGACGCTGCTGTGCCGATCTTTGGCGGCCGGCTAGGGGTGGTCCGTGTTGGCCTTTCCGAAGTGGGCTTGCGGCAGGCTGTGTTTGCTGCCACAGCACGATTTGTGATGATGATCACTATTTTTTCCATTTTATTTATAGTTATGGCCTATCTGTTAACTGCCATTCTAACCAAACCGATCCGGGAACTGGTAGGGGCCACCAGGGCGGTGGCCCAGGGAAATTTGGACACCCCTGTAGCTGTCTCCGGGCATGATGAATTCGGCCTTCTGGCCGCCTCCTTTAACCGCATGATCGAAAGCTTGCGCCGCTCGCGAGCTGAGATTGAAGAACTGAGTAATTTACGCTCCGAACTTCTCGATAGGGTAGTTACCGCCCAAGAAGCCGAGCGGCGGCGTATCGCCCGGGAATTGCACGATGATGCCGGAGGCGCCCTGACGGCCATTCTCTTACGTTTAAAGGCCCTGGAGGATAAAGTGTCAGGGGAGAAGGAAGTAGCCGGGTCCCTGGCCGAAATCAGGGCCGCCTTAGGAGAGGCCATGGCCGGGTTACGGCGCCTGGCCCTGGAACTTCGGCCTGCTGTTTTTGACGAGCTAGGTCTTACCGGTGCCCTGCAACAAATAGCGCGCGATTACAGCGATAAATTTAACCTTAAAATCCACCTGGCCGCCAGAGGGGTGGAGGAACGCCTGCCGCCGAAAGCAGAACTGGCCATTTACCGCATTGTCCAGGAAGCCCTGAATAACGTTATTAAACATGCTGGAGCCTCGGAAGTTAGTATCCTTCTGGAACCGCGCGGTGAGGTCCTGCGTCTGATTGTCGAGGATAACGGCCGGGGTTTTGATCTGGAAGCAAGTGGCTATAAAAAGGGGCTGGGGCTCTTTAGCATGCGCGAGCGGGCCACCCTACTGGGAGGAAAGGTGATTATCGAGTCAACGCCTGGACGGGGGACGGCTATTTATGTCGATATCCCCTTAACCGCCTGAAGGGCGGGGAGGTGTAAGCATGGAGTTCACCGGTAAAATCAGGATTGTCATAGCCGATGATCACAGCGTCGTTAGGGCCGGTCTGCGTTATTTAATCAATGCCGAAGCCGATATGCAGGTGGTAGGTGAGGCCGTTGACGGTGATCAGGCTATTAAATTAACACGGGAATTGTCGCCCCACGTCCTACTCCTGGACATCAGTATGCCCTTCTGCAACGGGTTTACGGTGGTGGAACGGATTGCGGCCGAGATGCCGCCGGTAAAGGTTTTGGTCCTCTCCATGCATGAAGATCGTGAGTATGTTGAGAAGGCCCTGGCCTCGGGAGCGGCGGGTTATATAGTCAAGAGGGCTGCGGATAATGACCTGATCACCGCCATCAGGGTAGTTTACCAGGGTGGCGTGTTCATTCATCCCCTGGTAGCCAGGTTTTTAGTCGACGCCCTACAACATGGACTGAAGGTAAGGGGACACTCGGAGGGGAACCTTGAAGGCAGGAATGCCAATTTAACTTCGCGGGAGACAGAGGTATTGCGCCTGGTGGCTTTGGGTTACACTAATCACGAGATTGCCGAAGCCCTCGGCCTAAGCATCAAAACGGTAGAAAGTCACAAAGGTAATATTAGCCGCAAACTAAATCTTACCAGCCGGGCTGAACTGGTACGTTATGCCCTGCAGCAGGGATTGATACCCCGGGATTAAGGGTAAATTTTAGAGTTATGCGGTAGGATGCCTAAGGGAAAACCCTTAGGCATTTTTAATTCCAGGGATAACCCTGATTGGCCGGGGTGGGAAAAGACAAGATAATTGTGATAGAGGGCACAGTAACGCCCCTGTCAACTATGTAAAAGCAGAAAGGAGGCACAATGGTGGGCAAGGAAAGAAGAGAAGCCCGGGAGCCGGTAACCCGCAGAGAATTTCTCGCCAAAACGGCTACTGGAATGGTCCTGGGAGCCGTCAGTCTGGGAGTGCTTAACAGAAACCCTGCTTATGCCGCCGGGACAATGGCCGCACCCGTGGTCGGCCCTGATTCCCGGGCTACGGCTGTTAAAGAGTGGCCGGTTAAAAGCGACTGGGAAAACAAGATCCGCCGCCTGGAGCAGGACCTGGAAAGGGCCCTGGGCAAGCCCGTGGAGCAGCGGAAATGGGGTATGGTAATTGATTTGCGCCGCTGTGTCGGCTGCAGGGCCTGTACGGTAGCTTGCAAGGCCGAAAACCACTTGCCACCGGGGGTCGTCTACCGGCCGGTCATGGAGGAAGAAAGGGGTACCTACCCTGAAGTACAGCGCCAGTTCCTGCCCCGGCCCTGCATGCACTGCGAAAAACCACCCTGTGTTGCCGTCTGTCCGGTGAAAGCCACCTATAAACGGCCCGACGGTATTGTGGCCATCGATTATAACCGTTGCATAGGTTGCCGTTACTGCCTGGCGGCCTGCCCGTACGGCGCCCGTTCTTTTGACTCTGGGCGGTTCTATACCCAGGATACGCCGCTGCTAGAACCTTACGAAAGCGAACCGGCGCTGGAATATGGCAAGCAGTGGCCGCGCCAGAAGGGTCGTTCACCCATAGGTAACGCCCGTAAGTGCACCTTTTGCCTGCACCGGTTACAAACCGGCCAGCTACCGGCCTGTGTCACCACCTGCCTGGGCGGCGCGACCTGCTTTGGCGACCTCAACGACCCCCGGAGCATGGTCCGAGAGTGGCTGGCCAGGGAAGGCTTAATGCGTTTGAAAGAGGAACTTGGTACGGAACCCCAGGTTTATTACCTGACCTGACGGGAGGTGAAGTTATGAAAAAAATAAGTTGGATAATTACCATAGCAGCTTTGCTGGTCGGCGCCATCGGGGTCTACCACTATCTGGTTTTTGGTGAACAAGCGGCAGGTTATTCCAGCGCCGTCCCCTGGGGACTGGGAGTGGCTACCTATATGCTAGCTAGTGGTTTATCCGCTGGGGTCTACCTCATCACTAGCCTGGTTTACATTTGCAGCGTAAAAGAGCTGGAGCCGTTCAGGCGGGTGGGTCTTGTGGCGGCCCTGTCGGCTTTGCTCGCCGCCCTGGTCGCCATTGGCCTGGACCTGGGACACCTGGGACGGGCCTGGCGGGTCTTTATTAGCCCCAATCCCCACTCACCCATGGCCTGGATGGTCTGGTTGTATACTATTTATTTACTCCTCCTCATACTCCAGCTTTATTTCGACAGTCGCGGCGATTCATCACCAGCACCAGACGCAGGGACGACAGAGATACCTGGAGATAAGCGGCCGGGGCGTTACCTGGCTATCATCGGCGTGCTGGTAGCGCTGGCCTTCAGCGGCGGCCTGGGCGCTTTGCTGGGTGTGGTCCAGGCCAGGCCCTACTGGAGCAATCCTCTCTTACCGGTTATGTTTTTAGTTGCTGCCCTGGCTTCCGGTTCCGCCCTGCTTACCTTTATAGTTGGGGTGGTAAATCCCGGCCAGCATGCTGAGGAAACCGGCCGGGCCATCAACCTTCTGGCCCGGATTGTTGTCGGGCTCCTGGTTTTTTACCTCCTCTTTGAACTGGTGGAAATGCTGCTGGGCAGCTACTACCTTTCCCCCTCCCATGCTCTACCGTACCAGCTAATCCTGACCGGTCCTAACTGGTGGATCTTCTGGATCGTCCATCTGGTGGTGGGCGCCTTAATCCCGGTGCTTTTACTGGTGCGGAGCAATATCACTGCTAAGACCGCAGGTTGGGCTGGCTTCTTGATCACCTTGGGTTTCCTCGGGGTACGCTACAACATCGTCGTGCCAGGCTTACTGGCGCCGCCTTTCCCGGCCCTGCCGGCCGCCTACAGCGAACCTGGGCTGGTTTACACCTATGTACCCACCCAGAGCGAATGGCTGGTAGTACTTTTTGTCCTGGCCCTGGGTGCATTTATCTTTAAGCTGGGAATAGAGTACCTGCCGTTCAACCGTCGCCCGGACCGGGTGGTAACCCCGCCGGCCCGTCACGTGAAAACAGGTGCCGATCTGTCCCGTTAATACTCGTAGAGGAGGTGTATCCCATGAGCATTAAAATCGGACGGAGGGAGTTTTTAAAAACCTCAGCCTTGTTGGGTGGTGCAGCCTTGTTAGCGGCTGAGGCCCCTTCTATGGCAGGTCAGAAAGGGAGTGTAGCGGCCAGCCCGAAAGGAAACCAGGATGGCCAGTACGACCTAGCCCGGGCCGAGAATATGGTTTATGGTGTCTGCCTGCAGTGCAACACCCAATGCACGTTAAAGGGCAAACTGAGTAATGGTGTCCTGGTCAAGCTGGATGGTAACCCCTACAGCCCGGTCAATTATTACCCCCAGATACCTTACAATACCTCCCCCGAGGTAGCGGCCAAAATTGATGGCCGGCTTTGTCCCAAGGGCCAGGCCGGCGTCCAGACCCTGTATGACCCTTACCGGATTGTCAAAGTGCTCAAACGCAACGGCCCCCGGGGTTCCAATAGATGGAGAACCATTCCCTTTGATCAGGCCATTAAAGAGATTGTTAATGGCGGCAAGCTTTTTGCCGAAATCGGCGAGGACAGGATAGTACCAGGTTTTAAAGACGTTTTTGCCCTCAAAGATCCTGCAGTCTTCAAGGCGATGGCTGAAGATGCTGCCAGGGTGGCCAAGAAAGAGATGTCCCTGGCGGATTTCAAAACTAAACATGCCGCCAACCTGGATCTGTTACTTGATCCCGACCACCCGGATTTAGGCCCGAAAAATAACCAGTTTGTATTTATGGCCGGGCGTATTGAGCCGGGCCGCAGCGACTGGACCAAGCGCTTTGTCCTTAACAGCTTCGGTTCGGTTAACTGGTTCGAGCATACCACCATCTGCGAGCAGAGCCATCACGTGGCTTACAAGTGGGCTGCGGCCCAGTACAGCGACGGCAAGTGGACACCGGGCCCAACCCACATGAAGCCCGATTTTCGCTGGTCGCGATTTGTCATTTTCTGGGGTACCGGCGCCTTTGAGGCTAATTTCGGCCCCACGCCTATGGCCGAGCAGATTACCCGTTCCCTGGTAGAAAAGGGCCTGAAGATAGCCGTAGTGGACCCGCGTTTCTCCAAGACTGCCGCCCATGCCCACTGGTGGATACCTGTCAAGCCAGGCGGGGACCTGGCCCTGGCCCTGGCCATGATCCAGTGGATTATTGACAACAAGCGCTATGACAGCAAGGCCCTGGAAAACGCCAACCTGGCGGCTGCCGCTAAGGACGGGGAAAAGTCCTGGACCAATGCCACCTGGCTGGTCAAAATCGATCCGGACGGCCAGCCGGGAGCTTTTTTAAGAGCCAGTGAGGCCGGCCTGGCTGACGCCGAAAAGGGCAAGGATCTCTTTGTTGTATCTCGCAACGGCCAACTGGTAGCCGTTAATCCCGAGGACAAGGATAAACCCGTTGAAGGCGATCTCTTTGTTACCACCGAGGTTAATGGCATCAAAGTTAAATCGGCCCTAACAATCCTCAAGGAACAGGCCAGTTCCAGAAACCTGGAGGATCTGGCTGCCGAGGCCGGTATACCGGCCGACGCGATCGTTAATCTCGCCAGGGAATTTACCAGCTACGGCAAACAGGCCGCCATTGACTTCTACCGCGGGGCCGTCCAGCACACCAATGGCTATTACACCGCCCAGGCGATTATCATCCTTAACCTCCTCATCGGCAATATGGACTGGCGTGGCGGGCTGACTGCGGGCGGCGGTTCCTGGGCCGCCGGCGGGGGCAAACCGGGCCAGCCCTTTGATCTCGGCAAGATGCATACCGGGAAAATAACACCCTGGGGGATCAAGCTTACCCGTGAAGGCGCCTACTACGATCGCAGCACTTTGTTTAACGGCTTCCCGGCGGAAAGACCCTGGTTTCCCTTGACTTCCGATGTGTACCAGGAGATTATCCCGGCGGCCGGGGCAGGCTATCCTTATCCTATAAAAATCCTCTGGCTCCATATGGGTACCCCAGTCCTGGCGGCGCCGGCCGGAGCTGAACAGATTAAGATTTTATGCGATACTGAGCGCATACCGTTATTTATTGCCGACGATATTGTCATCGGCGAGACTTCTATGTATGCCGATTATATTTTCCCCGACCTCACTTATCTGGAACGCTGGGCCTTTCTGGGCGCCCCGCCTTCCACGACTACCAAAGTTACCAAGTTCCGCCAGCCCATCGCCGCTCCTATTCCCGAAACAGTCAAGGTTTTCGGGGAGGAGATGCCTGTTTCCGTCGAGGCGGTGATGCTGGCCATAGCGGAAGCTTTAGGGTTGCCGGGTTATGGAAAAGATGGTTTTGCACCCGGCTGGGACTTTAAAAGGCCGGAAGATTATTATCTCAAGGCGGCGGCCAACCTGGCCTACGGCGATAAGCCCGGCGAAGAAGTCCCCGACGCCGACGACCGTGAACTGGCAGTTTTTAAAGCGGCACGCCGCCATTTGCCGCCGGCCGTATTTAATGAAGCCGCCTGGCGGCGGGCGGTGGGCGAAGACCGCTGGCGCAAAACCGTTTATGTCCTCAACCGCGGCGGCCGCTTTGAAGATGCTGCTAATACCTCTGCAAGCAAATACGTCGAGCATCCCTTCGGCAAGCTGATGAATATTTATGTTGAACCCGTGGCGACAACGCGGGACAGCATTACAGGCAAGTTGTTTGCTGGTGTGCCGCAGCTAGAGCCTATCCGCAACAGCGACGGGACGCCGGTACAGGATGAAGATTATCCCCTCCATCTCATAACCTTTAAGGAGATTTTTGGCGGCCAGTCGCGTACGGCGGGCAACTACTGGGGACAAGTGGCCCTTTTACCGCAAAACTTTGTCTTAATGCACCGCTCTGACGGTGCCCGCCTGGGCCTGCGCGACGGCGACCGGGTAAAGCTTATCTCTCGAACCAACCCTGATGGTAAGCTGGACCTGGGCCCCGCCAGCGTTGAGGCGGTGCAGGGTAAAGTTAAACTTATCGAGGGGATCAGGCCCGGTGTCATTGCCGCTTCCTGGCACTATGGCCACTGGGCCTACGGCGCCCGGGACGTCGTTATCGACGGCCGAGTTGTCAAAGGCGACGCGCGGCGAAGAGGAGGTCTGTGTCCCAATCCTGTGATGCTCCTCGATACGCGGATGAAAACCACCTGCCTGACCGATCCCATCGGCGGCAGCGCTTCCTTCTATGATACGAAGGTTAAAGTGCAAAAAGTATAAAGACCTGGTACAGCAACTCTTGTTTATAGGCGGTAGGTTCGTCCACAAGTGGATCTTTCTCTAGGTAAACAAACGCCAGGGCCGGGAGAATAAAAATAACGGAGACGGGTGATGAGCCCTTCTCCGTTATTTTTATTCCTTGGGGAGATGTTACCGCAGGTCGATGCTTTTTAATTCCCGCAACCGCTGAAGCCCGAGTTCGACAGTTGCTAGGTGAATAATAAGCGCAACAGCTTGTTGCGCAAGGGTTTCAGGGATCGGCTTTTTGGGCGCGTGTTACTAGGGACCCTTTCTGGCCTTTGTTTCGACCGCGATTATTTGCGGCGGTTCCTTTATCCCAAGGGTCTTGAAGATATGCTGCTGTGGCGGGGTTGTTTCCGTCCTTTGGAGTACCCTGCCCTCAGGACCAACAAATTCGCCCAGGTGCATGCGTTCCAGGGTCTGGCGGATGTTCCGCCAGCTATCCTGCACTTTCGTTTCAGCTACCCGGATTAGGAGCAGTCCCAGCCAGCACAGGAGGACGTGAGCATGGATGCGGTCGCTCAGGCGATGATAGACCGGCCGCAGCTCTAAGGACTGCTTCATGGTGCGGAAGGCATCCTCTACCTCAAGCAGTTGCTTGTAGCCGAGGGCCACGTCTTCAGCACTTATGGTATCGTCCGAGGTTCTTAAAAGGTATTTGCCGTCCAGCTTCTCTTCAGCTTTCACCCTGGCCGCATCGATATAGGGTTGTCCCTTCTTGTCGGTCTTGAGATAGCGGCCATAAGTGGGATGGGCAATGAGCTGGCAGCAGGCTTTAGTATGGGGTTCGCCTTTGAGGTCCCCAATGGCCGCTAATTCTTCCTTGAGGCGGGCCAGGATTTTCTCCCGCTCCAGTCTGTCTTTTTCTGCTTCTTTAGGGTTACGTACCAGGATATATCGTACCCTTTTTTCGCCGTCGCCGACGATAACTTCTTTAACTTCAAGGTTATCCTTGACAGTTTTGTAACGGCCCGGCCGGGCAAGGGCCTCTGCCACCGTATCCTTGCCGCTGCGCATCTTTTCGCCGGCAATGTAGTGGCCGCCGGCGCGCTGGAGGTAACGAAGGTTGTCTTCCGAAGCAAAACCGCGGTCGACAACAGTAATGACCCGGCCCAGTTGCCAGCCCACCAGGTCCTTTTTGACTTGCTCGATTACCGCCATGTCGGCGGTGTTACCCGGCCAGACCCAGCAGCGTACCGGCAGGCCCTCCCTGGTGACAGCCAGGCCGATTACCACCTGGGGTAAATCCGGCCGGTGGTCCTTGGAGTTGCCTTTACGCCGAAGGTGCTGCTTATGGTCCTCCGGATTATCCTCCTCTTCCACTTCAAAGTAGGTGGAGGTGGTATCGAAGTACAGGAGATCGACTTCCAGGTTGAAGAGGTGGGCCACGGAGAAGAAGATATCCTTTTGCAGTTCTTCAGCAGCCTCCAGTAAGAAGTCCATGGCTCGGTAAAGGTTTTGCACCGGCACGTCCGGGAGGCCGGGAATGAAAACATCGTGGCTGACCCAATCCTCGGTCTTAAGTTTACTGGCCGGGTTCAAAGCCCGGTTGGCTACCATAGCGAAGATGGCTCGTTCTACCGGCGCCTGGAACTTACGTTTGGCCAGCAGCCCGGCTAAAACGCGGTTGATACCCAGCTGGTTCCAGAGCTCGTTTAACACCCAGGCGCCACCTATAGGCCGGCTGGAGACAAAAGTTAGGGGAGCGCTGCCGTTTAACTCTGCCTGGGTGCGTAAAGCCTCTTCCGGTCCCAAAAAACGCGTAATACTCTTTACCAGGCGGACCAGGGCTTCCCGGTCTACATCCTCTTCGCGGCCGAAGTTGAAGAGTACTTTGGCTTTCGGGTAGCCGGCCTTGGGGTCCCAGACGTTGTGGGCAAGCTGGATATAACGGACAACAGAGCCGTCCTTGTTTTTGCGGGAAATAGTTCTTATGTACATGTCTATATTATAGCGCATGTACTACATTACCATCAAGTTTTAATCCCGAAATCGTGTGCCTATGTGATTTTTGATTTTTGAGCTCTCCCAAGATCGGGAAACGTTGATTTATAAGGGTTCTTCATCTGAAAAGCAGTCATTTTTGCCTAGCAACTGTCGAACTCGGGTGAAGGAATGAAAGGCTTGCTTGGATCTGGCCCTAATCATCGGTTTGCAAGATAATTTCTCGAGATTTTCAACAATACCATTCAGTTGGCCAAAGGGTATTCCTAATAAATTTTCGCTGTCTTCAATGTTGGTCGCCTCCCGGCAACCGAAACAACCCAGGCTGCAATTTATTTTTCCTGTCACAAAGGGGATTACCGTTGCATCAACGCATGTTGCCTGGAATATTGCCGAGTTAAATTCTAGCCGTTCGCCGGTTTCATAGATAGAAGCCAGTGCCAGCCACATGAGATGCTCTGGCAAGGATTCCACTACCACGACATCCGGCTGGATTTCAATACTTGCCAGCGGGCTTAAAACAACGCCCCGGTATTCTCCCGGGTTCAGCCTGGTCATGCCGCCCATGGCATTCTTGCCTGCTTCTGGAGTCGCAAAAAGGCCCATGTTGTAAAGCATCTGGCCTGTTGCTAGTACTTCCGGCAAGGGCTTTAAGCCAAAGGCGGCTGCCGAGGCCGGGCAGGAGATATTTTCGGCCGTTATCAGTATCTTTTCACCGTTTCCCGCTCGCATCAATGCTTGGCAGTATCTGGTTTTGGTTTCCCCGTCATATTGATCTTTAAGGACCTGCTTATCCGCATCCTTGATAAATTTAACGCCTACCGGTTCCCTTTTGAGGTTTAAGATTTCTTTCATTTTCGAAGCCAATTCGGCAGGACCGGCCATCATGTTCCCTCCCTTTACAAATTTTTCCTCTCGCACAATCTTTTATTTTTTTCCATTTCCGAGAGCCTTTCCAGGTCCTTAAGGGCGGCGGGATACTCTTGAATATGGGAAATGATTTTTTCTAAAATCTCTTTGGATAACTGGTTGTCAATCCTTAGATGATAAAAAATCCACTGCCCTTGCCGCTCGTCCCTTACATATCCTAAATCCCGCAATTTGGCGAGGTGCCTAGAAACTTTGGGTTGAGAAACCTGTAATATATTGGATATTTCACAGACGCACAGCTCTTTGCGGTAAAGCAGCAGCAAAATTCTCAGCCTTGTTTCATCAGCCAAGATCTTGAATAACTCCTGTAAACGGTCCATAGCTCACTCTCTTAGCTTGCAAAATACTTTTCTATGCTATTTTTTACCTTTGCTTCCACTTCGTCCATACCTGTTTCATCGGCGAAGTTTTTGTTTTTAGCAATGCCGAAATCGCCGGTCAGGACAATTTCTTCATAATCAGTAATGCCTACTTTATCAAGGGCTTTAGAGGAACACTTCATGGGACAACCGTTTAAAGCAATAAAATGGTCATTGGCCTTGGCCATATCAATGATTGAAGGAATTGCCAGAGGAAGACCCAGGGAACATACCATGCTGATTTTTTCGTTGTCTACAAATTTGAGGGCTACTTTATGAGTCATATTTCCCACATTACAGGCGCCCTGACAGGGTAGAATACCTAATTTACGCGTAGCCATTTTTAATTCCCCCTAAAAAATATATATACGTATATCAGTATATAAGTATAATAAACTTTAGCTTAGGAATTGTCAAGTAGAAAGTGTAAATGAATTGATGTTGTTTATAATGTGCCTTTATAGGAAAATAATAATAAGCTACTTTATTATAGCGGAATTATAGCAAAGGAGCTGGTACCATGGGTAAAGTTTTGATTGCCCTCAACGAGGAAGAGCAGCTAATGCTGCAACGCATCTGCCTGGATAAAGATGCCGAAGAGGCCCTGGAATTCGTATTGCAGAAAATCGCCCCCAAGATACCCAAAAAAATTCCCTGCCTGGCGGGAGTGCTGATGCAACCCGAAAGGTAGGAGGGCGAGTTAGAAGGTTTTAATAAGAAGATGGCAGCAAAATCCCCTTGACTTTTAAAATCACCATAATATAATATAACCAAAAAATTAATTAGTTATCAACTTATGGAGGGAGGACAATGAAAACGGCTATTTCTTTTTTGGCGAGGCTTTGGTTAAGCAAGGGCTCAGTTACATTGAACGGGAACCGGAGAAAAACCTTGCCAAGCTGTTAAATTGGGCCGAGCACCTGGCGCCGCATCCGGTACATAAAGATCAGATTCGTAGGGCCAAAGATGTCTTAAGCGACCCGGAGAGCAACTGGCATCAATTAGTAATGCGGGTTTTTAAGGAGTTAAATCCCAGGGCGCGCCAGAAAGTGATCACCAATTTTTTATTAAATTCCTGGCTAATTGGTATTCCCAGGCAACGGGCTATATCGGAAAAAGAAGATTTTAATGTTCCTTATGCGATTCTTGTGGATCTTACTGCGCGGTGTAATCTGCGCTGCCGCGGCTGCTGGGCCGGGGATTATGAACAGGGTTATCAATTAGAACTGGATTTGGTTGAACGCTTGTTAAAAGAAGCCCAGGAGCTGGGGATCTACTTTTTGGTATTGTCTGGTGGCGAGCCGCTGGTGAGGACGAGCGATGTCCTGTATCTGGCCTCTACTTTCCCGGAAATGGTCTTTCATGTTTATACCAACGGGACTTTGATAAGTGAACAAATGGCTGATAATGTAGCGACCCTTGGCAACCTGACTTTTGCCATCAGTTTGGAGGGTTTTGAAGAACAGACAGATGAACGCCGCGGAAAAGGGGTATATAAAAAAGTAATGCGGGCTATGGACATCTTGCGGGAGCGGGGTATTCCCTTCGGCTTTTCCGCAACGTATACCCGCGAAAATACCGAAGCTATTGCCAGCGATGCCTTTGTTGATTTAATGATAGATAAGGGATGCTTATTTGGCTGGCTTTTTACGTATGTGCCGGTAGGACGCGATGCCGATCTGGAGTTGATGGCCACACCGTGGCAAAGGGCCTTAATGTTCTCCAGGGTCCAAACCTGGCGGCAAACAAAGCCGATAGCAGTTTTTGATTTCTGGAACGATGGCGCGCTTACCGGTGGTTGCATAGCCGGCGGGCGGCGCTATTTCCATATCAATGCTGCCGGTGAGGTTGAACCTTGCGCCTTTATTCACTACAGTACGGTTAATATTCGCGACGTATCCCTGCGCGAAGCCCTGCGCTCGCCGCTAATGCGGGCTTATCAGAAACGCCAGCCTTTTAATTCCAATATGTTGCGACCGTGCCCGTTAATTGATAACCCCCAGTCTCTGGCAGATATTATCGCGGAAACAGGGGCTATTAACACCCAGAGTCATGCTGTGAACGCAAAAGTTATGGCCGATTCCCTGATGGACTATGCTTCCGCCTGGGGAAAGCTTGCTGATGAATTGTGGGAAAAATATTCCGGGTAACAGTAAGCGGGCAAGCGACAATAGTTAAACCTGAAAACCGGGAAGGGCAGGATGGGAGCTATGAAGAAGTATAATATCTTGCTCATTCAACCGCGCCCGGGTAAAGGGCTGGGGTTTAAGGACCTGGCGGTTATTGAGCCTCTGGGCCTGGAGATGGTGGCTGCAGCTCTGGAAGGAGAAGGCCATCAGGTAGCCATTGTCGATTTATTTAATCCTGCCGATTTGCCTAAGGCGCTCCAGACTTATCAACCGCAGTTGTGCGGTATTAACTGCTCTTTTACCATCGACGTTTATCGTACCCTGGCCATTGCCCGGGCAATTAAAGATACAAATCCTGCAATTAAAATTTTTGTTGGCGGGCATCACGCCTCATTAAACCCTGCGGATTTCAAGGACCCGGCCATAGACTGCCTGGTAATCGGCGAGGGCGAAATAACTGCCGTGGAACTCGTTAATTGCTGGGCCAAAGAAGGCGATCTGACCCAGGTGGCCGGGCTGATTATCAACCATCATAATCGTCAGTTTGCCACTTGCGCCCGGCCCCTAATTGATGATCTGGATATCTTACCCCTTCCAGCGCGGCATTTAATAAAGCCTTATATAAATAAATATTTTTTAGGTTTGGCTAAACCGGTTAGCGCCGTTGAGACGGCGCGTGGCTGCCCTTTTCACTGCAATTTTTGCAGTGTGTGGCGTTTCTATCAAGGCAAATGCCGGCGTAAAAGCGTGGAACGTGCGGTTGAGGAAATAGCTGTTCTGCCCGCCCGCCGGGTTTTAATAACCGATGATAATTTTTTGGCTGACGTAAGACGAGCCATGGCTATTGGCACAAAATTAAAGGAACAGGGCGTGAAGAAAAATTATATCTTCCAGGCCCGGAGTGATACCATTGTCAACCACCCGGAAGTCATCGATTTATGGCAGGAAATTGGCTTGACTTCCGTCTTTATCGGTTTTGAAAAGATTACTGAAGAAGCCCTGCAGCAGGTAGAAAAGCATAATTCAGTACGTAATAACGAAAAGGCCCTGGCGATGCTCAAAAGCCGCGGGATTAATGTTATTGCCTCATTTATCGTTGACCCCGATTTTTCTGAACAAGATTTTGAGCAGTTACGGCAGTATATTATAGAAAAGCGCATTCAAACGCCCTCGTTTTCTATTTTGACCCCCCTGCCCGGTACCGAACTGTATGACCAGGTAAGCAATAAACTGGGCTTTACCAACTGGGAACAATTTGATCTCTTACATGCCGTTCTGCCCACCGGGTTGCCGCCGTCGATATTTT
This sequence comes from Moorella glycerini, assembly GCF_009735625.1. NCBI lineage: Bacteria > Bacillati > Bacillota > Clostridia > Neomoorellales > Neomoorellaceae > Neomoorella > Neomoorella glycerini. The sequence continues at coordinate 2,718,219 of NZ_CP046244.1, forward strand.
ACCAGCAATTTGCCTCTCTTTATGCTACAGCCTACCACCGGTTTGATTTAGTAAGAAATAATGCCTGGGGGGCAATAAAGGCTATTTTAAGGCGAGACATTTCCATCAGTCACCTTATAAAAATATGGCGGTCTTTTCGCCGTTTCGCCAGGGCAGCATCTTACTGGCCATAGGGTTACGGGAGGATAAACTGGTCTAACCATGAGTAAATAGTAGTGGTATTAAAAGAGAAATATTATGGCTACCCAAAAACATGAGCGTAGACGGTGTCTTTTAGACATTGCCGGGTAGTTAGAGGAGGCATCATATTCATGCAAAAGAAGCCCGTTATTCTTTTTCTCTGTACCGGCAATTCTTGCCGCAGTCAGATGGCTGAAGGTTTCGCCCGGGCCCTGGGCGGGGACAAAGTGGAAGTTTATAGTGCAGGCATCGAGCCGGCCGGTCTGAACCCTCGCGCCGTGGCGGTTATGGCGGAAGCCGGCATCGATATTTCCCGGCAAGCCTCCGACCCCATCGATCCGGAAATCTTAAGCAAGGCTGACCTGATTGTCACCCTCTGCGGTGATGCCCGTGACAAATGTCCCGTGACCCCGTCGACCATTCGTCGCGAGCACTGGCCCCTCCGCGACCCTGCCAAGGCCGAAGGAGATGAGGAGGAAATAATGGCGGTTTTCCGTACCGTTCGGGACGAGATCCGGGAAAGGGTGACCCAGCTCCTGAAAGATATTTTTCGGTTGACAAGAAGTGATCTTAAAGATAGTATATAAGTAATAAAGAATAAAGTAATATAATCTTACGAAACAGGACGAGGTGGGTAAAAAGTGGAGAATCATGAGCATAACAATGATAGGCGTCTGCATCACCATGATCACCATCATCACCACAGCCATCTGGAAACAGGAACGGTAAACGGCCGGAACCTGGTGCTAACGATGCTGTTAAACCTGCTTATTACCGTTGTGGAAATAGTCGGAGGCTTACTGGCGGGAAGCCTTTCCCTGGTTTCCGATGCCCTGCACAACTTAAGTGATGCGGCGGCCGTGGCCATCAGCCTGGCGGCGTTACGTTTTTCCCGGCGGGGGGCAACGCTGGAAAAAACCTTCGGCTTTCAGCGTCTGGAGATTCTGGCCGCCCTGTTCAATTCCGCCGTGTTAATAGCGATTTCCCTTTTGCTTTTTAAGGAATCGGCAACCCGCTTACTACATCCCCAGGCTATCAATAGCTCATTGATGGTAGGTGTTGGGGTCGTCGGGTTATTAGCTAACACCCTGGCGGTCTTTCTCCTGCGGCGCGATGCCGGCCGGAGCCTGAATGTGCGGTCTTCTTACCTCCATTTATTCTCCGACGCTTTATCTTCAGTGGCTGTAGCAGCTGGCGGTATGGCGATCTATTTCTGGCATATCACCTGGATAGACCCCCTCTTGACAATATTAATCGGTCTGTATGTTTTGAAGGAAAGTTACGAAATTGTTTCTGATACAGTTCAAATTCTAATGGAAGGCACGCCAAAGGGCGTGAAGCTGGAGGAAATTTATAAGTCTGTCAAGAGCCTGCCGGGTATCCGCGACCTGCATCATGTCCATGTCTGGCAGCTCGGGGAGCGACAGATTAATTTCGAAGGCCACATCGACCTGGATAAGGATATATCTATCAGTGAATCGGAAAAGCTGCGCCGGGAAGTGGAAGCCACATTGCGTGACAAATTCGGCATCCAACACGTCATGCTCCAGATGGAATATGAAGGCTGTCCTGGGACGGGGCTTGTTCGTGATACCCGCAGTCAACTCATTTGAACTTGTAACCCTTGGAAAGCAAAATGTCCCGGGGTATACTTGCGACTGTCATGAGAAGTCTCCTCTAGCGGGTTGTACGATAATGTCTTCTAACGAGGATAGCAGGAAGAAGGGGTATTACGCCCCTTTTCCTTGTGTTTTTTATTGCTTGTAACCCTTTTTGGCAAAGTGTTAGGGCTTGTGTCAAGGTTATTTCTCCTGGGCAAGCATTTCCAGAGCGTTTACTGCGGTTGAAAAGATAGTAGAGGATGTAGTAAAGCGGGCGGTAATCAGGGCCTCGATTATTTCTTCTGCGGTTGCCCCCCGGGGGCGGGCAATTTTAGCCTGGGTTAAGGTACAGCTTTCAGATCCCATGGCTGCTGCTACAGCGACACTGATCAGGGCTTTATACTTTTCCAGGATAGCCTGTCCTGAGGCGGCAAACTGTTTGCTGCGGGCATGTTCAAAAACCATGTCCGGTCGCAGTTGCGCCAAAAATTTCATCGGCTTGGGCTCGCCGCCTATTTCCCGGGCCATGTTAGCCAGCAATTCCTCAATATTGAGATTATCCACGCCTTTGCTCATTTGTTTTCAGCCTCCATCTTTAGATTTTCTTTATTTAACTGTTTGCCTTGCCATCGTTAGCTATTTTCAGTATCCCCACCTCCTATCTCAATAATTTGCTTCTAGCTCGTTAAATCTCCTGCTCTCTTAGATTTTCATTTTTTATGATGAAGTCCAAAAGGGCAGACTAAGCCTCCATCATCGTCCACAACAACAAGACGATGGTTTAATCTTTAAGTCTTGGGCAGTTACCCTCACCACTTCTTGCCCTCGGCTACCCTATCATGTCTCCCGGGGTCTATGCCCTGTTTCATTCCTTCGTTCGGCCTTTTGAGGGCGGGTGGGTTGTGCCAGTACTTACAAGCAGGGTCTATGCCCTTATGGAGATGATATGGCTTCCCCCACCCAAGACTTTTTACCTTGTGTTTGGGTTTTTACTTAAGCTGCTTGCTGTAATTGGGCGCGGCGATAGTCGCCTAACACTTTGTCAGAGTCGTAGTTTTCTTTCTTCCTGGCCAGGCCGTACATCACCCGTAGCAATTTTACGGCTATGGCTATTAAGGCCTGCTTTTTCTTTAAGGGGTTTTCCCGCCTGGTCAGGAAGTAGTGGTACAACGCTTTAAATTCACGGTTCTTGGCTACTAGAGTTAGACTGGCTTGGTATAACAGGTTCCTTAATTCGGCTCGCCCGCGTTTGGATATTTTGCTTTGCCCGTTCTTCTGCCCGGAACTTTGTTCGCTTAAGTTCAGTCCGGCGAGTTTTTGGATTTGCTTCCAGTGCTCGTAATTTTGGGGATCGCCTATTTCGCCTAAAAAGCCGGCTACTGTTACCAGGCCTATACCGGGGATGCTTAATAAATTGCCTGCGATATCTATTCCTGCCAAAATATCGGCCATGGCTGCTTCTGTTTGCTCGATTTGCTTCTGGTAAAAGGCTATTTCGTCCAGGCAGGCGTTTAGCTTGTGTTGGGCTCCGGTTAATCCTTCGGTTACTCCTATGGACCCCTGGGCCGTCTGGTAGAGGGCCTGGGCTCTTTTCATCCCTACCCGGTGGTTACTGGCTTCTTTTAATGCAGTGGCTAATTCTTCGAGTTTATAGGCTAATATTAACCTGGGGAAGGGACAGTTCCTTAAGACCCATTGGGCTGCTTTGCCTAACAGGTTTTTGAATACTTGCCCCAGCTCGGGGAAGTATTCGTCCAGGATGGCCTGGAGTTGGTTTAAGGCGCTGTTTAGTTTCCGGCGTTGCTGCCGCCGGGTTACGGTCAGGTTCCTTAGTTCGGCATATTTTCCTTTGGGCAAAAGGCAGTGGAGGAAATTCCCGTCCTTGACTACTTTGGCTATTATCCCGGCGTCTTTTCGGTCGTTCTTGGTGGGGGAGTTATCTACTTCCTCTTTCCGCCTTTTGACGTGATAGGGATTGACTATCACTACTGTATAACCCTGCTCCTGGAGAAACCATGCTAAGGGTTTCCAGTAGTGGCCGGTGGGCTCCATGCCGATTACTACTTTTGTTGCCCTGGCTTTTTCTTTGGCTTCTTCCATTTTTGCCACTAGACGATAATAGCCTTCTTTGCTATTATGAAACTTGAAGGGTTTGACCACATCCAGTTCGATTTGGTTATAGATCCGTGCCCAGTGATTGTGCTTGGCTACGTCGATACCGACAATTATCACTTCTCCATGGACCAGTAATTTCTTTTGCACTTCATTCATTCGGTTTCTCGCCTCCTGGTGGGTTTGTTTGTTTTGGTCTATTATTTTTTTACCAGGAGGCTTTTTTATTGGCAACACCTACCTTAATTCATTACAGGAATGCTTGTATGATATGACCAACGGTTAAATTTCCAGTTGGTCATTTATTAGTGTTTGACCTTTGAGGTATATTTGAGGTATCCTCTGGGACAATCACGGTAGAACCGATGGCGGGGCAGTTCAGTTCCTCCTGCACTTCCTAAAGTGCTTGGTAAGACTGCTCCCCGGGCCTGGCGGCAACCGCTTACGCGCGGGTCGCACGCCCTTTAGAGGTTCTCCCTTCAGCAAGGAGCTGCGCACCAGTCTCTTAAGGGTCGGTGCTCATCAGCAAGGTTGCTGTTACGTCAGGTTCCTAGGGATACCCCAATTTTGGTTTGCTAAATCCCCGGGAAAGGAGGTGTTTTGCTATGGGAAAAACCCTTTTTGTCGGTATCGATATAGGGTCCGACACCAATGTGGTGCGCATCCTTGATGATACCGGCGAAGATGTCTGCGGTTTTAGCGTTTCTAACGACCTCCCCGGGGCTGAAAGGCTTGTGGAAAGGATTGTTGCTGAAGCTGAGTTACTTGATGCTGATAAGATTGAGATTGGCATGGAGGCCACTAACCTCTATTGGTGGCACCTTTCCCAGGCCCTGCATGAGGCTCCTGAACTCTCGGCATTTGCTGCGGAAATAGCGGTGATTAACCCCAAGGTGATTGACGGCTTTAAGCTTATCTACCCGGATATGGCTAAGACCGGCGCCTTGGATGCCCGGGTTATTGCTGATTGCTTGCGGTTTGGACGGGTACGTCCAACACCCCCTCCTGATATGACCTATGCTCCTTTGCAACGGCTTACCCGGTTTCGCTATCACCTGGTCAGTAACCTCACTCGTGAGAAGAATAGGGCCCTCAATCTGATATTCCTTAAGTTTTCTACCTACCAGAAGGAGTGTCCCTTCTCCAATTTGTTCGGGCAGGCCTCCCGGGCTGTCGTTGGCAACCTCACCCCTGATGAAATTGCTAATATGCCGGTGGAAGAACTGGTCGACATGATCCTTGAGCACGGTAATAACCGCTTGAAGGATGTCCCGGAGATGGCCAGAGTTATTAAACAGGCGGCCCGCAATTCCTACCGTTTAAACCCTAAAATGCGGGATGCTGTTGATGTTACCCTGGCCATGTCCCTGGAAACCATCCGCTTCTTTGAAACCCAGCAGAAGAAAATCGACCAAGTCAATGCTAAAGAAATAAAAGCCATTCCCCAAACATTAGATACTGTTCCTGGTATCGGGCCGGTTTACTCCGCCGGCATTGTAGCCGAAATTGGTGACATCTCCAGGTTTAAGAACCACAATGCCCTTGCTAAATTCGCGGGCCTGACCTGGCGGCAGCATCAGTCCAGCAAGTTTTCTGCCGAGGATATCCCCCTCGCCAGGTCCGGTAATTATTACTTACGGTACCACCTCATTGAGACGGCTAATTCCGTCCGGGTGCGGGAGCCGGAATATGCCGCGTTCTACCGTAAGAAATTTACCGAAGCCAGGCATCATCACCATAAACGTGCCCTGGTCTTGACTGCCCGCAAGCTTGTGCGCATGGTCTTCACGCTGCTGAGTGAGGGCCAAATCTACCGGCAAAGGAGGTTGGGTTAAACATTTCTTTTGCAACTGTCTTTTACTGTTCGTGCTGGTAATTATTGTTTTGCTTTGCCGGCTTGGTTCTTATTGCCTTTTTACATTTTGAGACATTAAAATTTCCAGTTCAAGGTCTTGACATTTTACCGCGGGTCATAATCACTAACTGCTGCCCGGCCAGTTTCGATTTTTTCCACCCGGGCAACAATGGTGTCGGCGACGTTGGTAATAGCGGCAGCGTCCTCCAGGATAAATGATTTGGGTACATTGCAGTCCCGGGTAACCACCAGGCTCTCCTCGACGTTAAACCCGGCCTTCTCCAGGGTACGCCGGGCACACTGCATGGGGCAACCGTCTACGGCCACGATACCTTTGGCTTCAGCCGCGGCGCGGCTGATATTCTTCAAACCGGCCGAGATACTGGCCAGGCACAGGAGGGCGGCCCGGTCATATCCCAGGCGCCGGGCAGCCTCGTTACTGCCCAGCACCGTACTCTGGCCCACATTTGAGGCACCGGCACAGTAAAAAACAGCTACCGGTGCTGGGCGTTCCACCACTTCAATGCCCTTTACCTTTTTATCCATATAGGGCAGGTACCAATTTTCATGTTGTGTCATGACTATCCCACCTTGCGTTAGTTTAGTTTATTTACCACGCCGGGAGGAAATAACGGCCCCGGCAAAACTTAAAACGGCTGCCAAGTAATAGACAAAGCCCATACTCTTGACAAACGCCAGGTTGTATTCAACGGACATGCTGGCCATTCGCGAGCTAAAGATGGCAACGGAAAAAGTAATACCGATAACCATACCTAAATTCTTGATTAACTGGCTGATACCCGTGGCGGCACCAAGCTTGTTCTTGGGTACACTACCCATAACGCAGCTATTGTTCGGGGATTGGAACATCCCCAGGGAGGCGCCCATAGCGGCGATATAAATGATTATCAAAGCTAAGGGCGTTTGCAGGCTGATGTTGGCCAGGGCAACCAGGGCCAGGCCGTTCAATACCAGCCCGGTGGTGGTCAAGAGGACATAACCGATTTTATCGGAAAGCCAGCCGCTGAAAGAGGCGGTAATGGCCATGGCCGCCGGGAAAGCCATCATTAAGAAACCGGCTTTCTGGGGAGTAAAGCCCAACACTTTCTGATAGAAAAAGGGTATCAAAACAGTCGGAGAGTACATGGTAATAAAAGATACCAGGGCGGTTATGATCGACGAGGTAAAGGTCCAGTTGTTAAAGAGCTGGAAATCGAGTATGGCATTGGCGCGGCGGCGTTCGTAAAAAATCAAAAACAGGCTGCTGGCTACAAAGAGGATAATGCTACAAAGAATTATGGGACTGGTCCATCCGTAAACATTGGCATTGGAAAAACCGTAAATGAAGGTTACAATGGCGATAATGACGGCCAGGGCCCCGATATAATCGAAGTTCAATCTTTCTTTTAAGCGCCTATCCCGGGGTATTGTTACCGCCGAGGCCAGGAAGCCGGCCAGGGCTACCAGGAAAGTTAAAAAGAAGACGGCCCGCCAGCCCATCCAGCCGATCACTAAACCTCCCAGGGGCGGCCCGGCTAGGCTGCCGATGGCCACTACAGTACCTAATAACCCCAGGTTTTTACCGCGCTCTTCTGGTGGGTAATTTTCTGTCGCTATCGCCATGCCGTTGGCCATGACCATCGACCCGCCCACAGCCTGTAAGACTCGGAAAAAAATGAGCATCCCGATACTGGCGGCAAAAGCGCAAAAGAGGGTGAAAATGGTGATGACAAAGTAACCGGCGTTATAAATACGGCGGCGGCCGTAAGCGTCGGCCATGGTGCCGAAGATCAAGAGCAGGGCAGACATAGTCAACAGGTAGACGGAGGTAACCCATTGGACGGTATTGATATTACTCTGAAAATAGCTGGCGATGGTCGGCAGCCCGACATTAATCACGCCGCCGTCAAAAGTGGAAATAAAGGCGCCGATGGCCACCGTGGCCAGGATCCATTTATTTTTAGCATAAGTCCTGGTTTCACCGCCCATAGCTCCGATGGACATTTGGCTCACCCCATTAGATATTAATTATATAAGTAGATTAGCATAAAAATATTAAAATGTAAAAGGTTAAATCCAGGTATGGTTGCTTGATTAAATCAATAACCAAAGTTTTTATGGCTATTTAAAGGCTCGGCTTTATATCTCTATTATTATCTCTGTATTTAATACCCAACTTTGACACTAAAACTTCTATTTCAAGGGCTTAAAGACCACCAAGACTAGTAATATCAACGATCTTTCTCTACCGAAGTCGGCAAAACGTAGTGAAAACAAATCTGCCTTAGAGTATTTTCACGCCGGGCATCTCTTGGTATAATAGTAATGACGATAACCGAGGTGATGCCCCTTTGTTCCCCCGTATTATCACTACCAGGCGCGGCGGCCATACCTACCATTATCTGGTCCTGGTAGAATCCTACCGGGAAAAAGGCAAGGTAAAACAGCGCCAGGTTGGGCATTTAGGCAACATCGACCAGTATTCCCAGGAAGAGATACAGCGGCTTATTAATAAACTGCGGGAATTCCTTAAGGAAGATGAGCTGGGCACTGTTAAGGACCTCCAGACCTTCGGCACCAAGCATTATGGTATCCCCTATGTGGTGAATTTTTTCTGGGAGCGACTGGACCTGGACGCCTTCTTTAAAAACTATCTCCAAAATCGTCAAGTAGAGATGGATGTGGCCTTATGCACCAAGATTATGATTTTAAACCGCCTCATCGCTCCTAAAAGCAAGCTTGGAGTATCCCAATGGTTAAGGCAAATTTACCTGCCGGAACTGGAAGAGAAACAGCCTGAGTTGCATCATTTTTACCGTACTCTTGACGTCCTGGAAGAAATGAAGGATTATCTGGAACGCCACTTGTACAACCGGCTTACGGATCTCTTGAGTTATCAGCTTAACCTGGTGTTTTACGACTTGACCAGCAGCTACTTTGAAGGTACCCATTGCCCCCTGGCCAGGTTCGGTTATTCCCGCGACCACCGGCCGGACTGCCGGCAAATTAATATTGGCCTCCTGGTGACTCCGGAAGGCATGCCTATTGCCCACCAGGTATTTGAAGGTAATATACCTGATAAAGTAACCGTGGCTGGCGCCATCGAACAACTTAAGCAAAAGTTTGCCATCAAGAGCTGTATTTTCGTGGGCGACCGGGGTATGCTGACCAGTCATAATTTAGAAGAACTCAAGGAGGCTAACTTCCGTTATATCCTGGGCTTTCATAAACGCGGCCGGGAAGTGAGCGATGAACTACTGGCCAGGTACCAAAACCTCGAAGAATACCAGCTAATAGACGGCGATAACCCCCTCTTTTATGTGGAAGTACCACCAGAGCAGGTACAGGCTCCCCCTAAAGAAAACTTGGTAGAGGGAGAAGAGGAAGAAAAGGAAAACTTCGAGCCTCCGGTTCGCTATATCCTTTGCCACAATCCTCTCAAAGCCCAAGAGGATTATGAATTTCGGGTCAAAGCGATAGAAGAAGCCAGGATAAAATTGCAAGAGCTGAAAGACAGGCTGGCCCGGGAAACCCCGCGGCGGGGGCGCAAGCCTACCACAAAAGGAGTCATGCTTAAAGCAGCTGCTATCCTTAACAAGAAGGGCCTTGCTCCAATTTTTGATATTACTTATGACGGCAAGTCTTTCAACTTTGAAATTAATGAGCCGGCTCTGGCTAAAGAGGCTTTGCGGGACGGCAAATTTTTAATCCAGACTAATGCTGACCTGCCAGCTGAGGAGGTAATTGCCGCCTATAAAAACCTGCTCCAGGTAGAAACCGCCTTTCGCCATATCAAGGACTTCATTCGCTTGAGGCCTATCTACCACTACAACGAAAGTCGGGTTAAGGGACACATCTTTATATGTGTGCTGGCTTATCTCTTTGAAAAATGGCTGGAGGTGATACATCGCCGATATATTGAAGATGAGATTTTTAAGGCGAAACAAATCCCTGATCCTGAAAGTCAAGAAAGAGAGTTACGCCGCTGGAAGGTTGCCCATAAAAGCGGCCGCCGTATCCTGGAATTATTAGAAGAGATAAAGGCTGTTGACCAGCAGTTTCTTGATAAGCGGATTTATAGTATCACCCAGCCCGGACAAAGCCAGAGTGAATTGTTAAAAATTTTGGGCCTTCCACTTCCACCTAAAATTTTAACCTTCAGGTAGCCACTAAGAGCCCCAGAAAGGGGTTGTAGTGACAATTGTCCCTATGGACCCCTTGATTTTTAAGGGGCGGTGTCAAAGTTGGGTTAATAATATTCTTTGACTTGTATACCGTGTTTTATTTTTCCTTGACAAAAAAGAGCTCAAGCCCTAAACTATATATGCTGATATACGAATATAAATTTAGAATGGCGCTCATGCAGGGATTAAATAAAGCGAAAGGGAGTAAGGAAGATGTTTAAACGGCTGGTAGATTTTCTAGTATACGATGGTTTGCACCTGGCACCAGGAACGCGCCTGGCAGAAGCCCTTAACTTTTTTATTTATGATACCGTTAAAAATTCTCTTTATGCTTGCGGTCATTATTTTTCTGGTATCCTTGTTACGCAGCTTTTTCCCGCCGGAAAAGACCAGGGCGATTTTAAACCGCAAGCATAAATTCTGGGGCAATATTCTGGCCGCCATACTGGGAATTGTAACACCTTTTTGTTCCTGCTCGGCAGTCCCGGTATTTATCGGCTTTGTAGAATCCGGGGTACCACTGGGGGGTTACTTTTTCCTTTTTGATTTCATCGCCGATGGTTAATGAGGTAGCCCTGGTAATGCTCTGGGGGATGTTCGGCTGGCGAATCGCCGCTCTTTACATTGGCAGCGGCCTCCTGGTGGCAATTGCCGGCGGGATTGTTATTGGCAAACTACACCTAGAAAATGAAGTGGAAAGCTATGTTTATCAGATCAAGTTCGGCGGTCTGGTAGCAACCCAGGAAAGGGAGTTGACGTGGGTTGATCGTTACCAGTATGCCCTAAATTATATGAAGGACATCTTATGCCGGGTATGGTTATATGTGGTCATTGGCATTGCCATTGGCGGCTTCATCCATGGTTATGCGCCGGAGGACCTGCTGGTACGCTATGCCGGACCTTCCAACCTGCTCGCCGTACCCATAGCGGTAGCTATTGGGGTACCCTTATAGTCCAACGCCGCCGGTACCATTCCCATTGTACAGGCATTAATGGAAAAGGGTATGGCCATGGGCACGGTCCTGGCCTTTATGATGTCAGTTACGGCCCTCTCCTTGCCGGAAATGATTATCCTGCGCAAGGTGCTGAAGCCTAAACTGATTGCCATCTTTGTCGGTATTATTGCCGTAGCCATCATGATGGTGGGTTACCTGTTTAATGCCATAATTTAGGTGCCATCCCGGTTGGCGGCCTGGAGATTTACCGTCTGCTTTATTGGTATTGTGCGCAAGTCCCCCTAATCCAAAGCATGAAGTAAAAGGGAAAGAGCGCCCAATATATTAGTATAATGGTATATAATAACCTTGACAAATAAGTAGAAAGTTATATAATAAACCTGTCAAAAGATAAACGGAACAAACTGCCAGAGAAACTAAAGGAAAGGAGAAACAAATATGCCTGAAAAAAAGCCAGGTTTAATCATGTGCGTCTGCACCGGCAAGTGCCCGGGGTTTGCCAAGATGGACATCTGGGACTTCATCAACCGGGTGCGGGTGGAGTTACCGGTGGAGTATGGTTTTATCCACCCCCAGTTATGCGAGGAGGATGGCGACCGCTTCCTGGCCGACTTCCTCAAGGCCCACCGCAAGGTCATGATTGCCGCTTGTGCCCCTAACATGCAGAATAAAATGTTCCGGGACGCCCTGGCGGCAGCCGGGATGGACTTAAAGACCGATTTTTACCCCCTGGACATCCGCGACCTGACCACCGAGGAAGCCTTCCAGAAAGTGGCCGGCGCCCTGGCGGATTGGGAGGCGCGGGCCAATGGCTGAAAACACCTTTATGGGCGTGCCGCGGGAAAAGATTACCTGGGCGCCGGTGATTGATTATACCAGGTGCAACTACTGCCTGGAGTGCGCTAAATTCTGTCCCCATAAGGTATATGAAATGCGGGAGGAAGAGCCCCGGCTTATCGTGGCTAATCCCACAAACTGCGTCGTCTTTTGCCGCGCCTGCGCCAAGACCTGCGGGCCGGATGCCATTTCCTTTCCCGAGAAATCCCAGGTCCTGGAAGCAATCAAGGCCCTGCGCCAGGACGAAGGGGGTAAATAGTTATGGCTGCAAAGTATGTTATCTTGCCCTGTAACGGCCTGGATAAAGAAGCCGGCTGCCTGGCCCGGGAACTGGCCCTGAAAATGGCGGCGGCCACCGGGAGCGAGATTATCTGCCCGGTGCTTTACCAGACGGCGCCGTCCCGTTATGCTCCTCTTCTCCGGGAAGGCAGCCTGGTGGTCATCGACGGCTGCGCCACCCGTTGCGCCAGCCGGATCGCCGCCAACAACGACCTGAAGATATATCGCAAGATAACCATGGCCGAAGAAGCTAAAAAGAGGGATTATAACCCCGGCCCGGACTGGCGGGTGGGGGCAGGGGCGGCGGCCTTCGTGGAGGATGTCTGGCGGTCCTGGCAGCCTGTACTCAGGGAACAGGAAGCCGGCCGGGCGCCGGGAGAAAACGCCGGCCTTTTTGCCGGCCCGCTGGAATACGCCATCCATCGCCACGATAAGTTTATCTTCCGGGTACCCCTGGAAGGCTTTTACTTCAACGAGAACGACTGCTGGGTCCAGGTCCAGGGGAACAGGGGCCGCGTAGGCATCAGCGACTACCTGCAGCAAAACCTTTCCGATATTACCTTTGTCACGCCCCCTGATCCGGGTACGGAAGTGGAGCAATTCGGCGAGATGGGTACCATCGAGTCGGCCAAAGCGGTTTATGAACTGGTTTCCCCGGTTACCGGCAGGGTGGTAGCCATTAATGAAGCCATCCTGGAGGCGCCGGAACTCATCAATGAAAACCCTTATGAAAAGGGCTGGATTGCCGAACTGGAACTGACCAACTTTGAGGCTGACCGCGAATTTTTATTGGACGGGCGGCGCTATCTGGAAGTTTTAAAGGAAAAGGTGGCTGATTTTAATGCCGGAAAATAACTCCCGCAAAGTTTACGTGATCCCCTGCAGCGGTATCGGCAAGATGTACGGCCTCCTGGGCCGGGAAGCAGTACTGAAGACTGTAAAAGAGCTGCGGCCCGATAAAGCGGCGACCATGTGCCTGGCCCTTCTGGTTTATGGCGACAATGAGGCCAGGAAGGAGATCGCCGGCGCCAGGTGCATTACCGTGGACGGCTGCCCGAAACTCTGCGCGGCCAAGAATGTCGAGCACGCCGGCGGCCGGGTGGTGGAAATGGTCCGCGCCGTGGACGCTTTCCGCAACCACCGGGGCGTTGATGCCGGGACGGCCGCCCACCTGACGGCGGCAGGGTGGCAGATCGCCGAGGAGCTGGCCGCCGACCTGGCCGCTAAAGTCGACCGCTGGTATGACGCCGGAGAAGAGTAATAAACGCGTGGTGGGGAGGAGAAAGCATGAGCGAAGAAGGAAAAATATCCATCGGCCTGATCTCCTGCAGCGGTGAGGCCTGCCCCGGGGGAACCATTTCCCGCCTGGCCACCCAGAAGGTGCTGCGGTCCATCAGGCCGGGCTATAATTTCGTAACCATTTGCCTGCCCCTGTTTATGGCCGGCGGCGAGGAAGAGCGCCATTTTGCCCGCCATTATCCCACTATTACTATTGACGGTTGTGAAAAGTGTTGCGCCCTCAAAGCTACGGAGGTCTTAAGCGGGCCGGTTAGCGGCAAGGTGGTGGTTACGGACCTCATTGCCGGCGAAAAGCTCGGTGAGGGGACGTTAGCCACCCGGGAGCTTACAGCAGAGCAAAAAGCCATGGTCGACCAGGTAGCGGCAGCTATCCTGGAGCAGGTCGATAAAATTAACCGGGAGGGGTAAACAATGGCTAAAGTTAAGGTGGAGATTTATGATTACCCGAGTAGCGGGGGCGGCTGCGGTTGCGGTTGTGGCGGCGGTGCGGCCATGACCCCGGCGGCGATTAAAAAGCAGGTCGGCGCGTTGCAGCAGCAGCTTGAGGAAAAGTTTGCCGGCCAGGCGGAGGCTGTTTACATCGACCTCCGGGCAGTACCCAAAGATCAGGTGCCGTCAGAGCTGCGGGCCCTCACCAACGGCCCTTACCCGGCGCCCCTGGTGGTGGTCGACGGCACGCCCCGCTATGCCGGTGATATCCCCTTTGAGGAGATAATAAAAGAAGTAGGAAATATTCTTGCTTAGTTGTCCGGGGCCGGACAGGGAGGATAGTAGGTTATCCTCCCTTTTTCAGATTGCGGAAAAAGTTAAGGCCGAATAAAAAGGCCCTGACAGGGGGTGTAAATAGTGGCCATTTACCTGGATAACGCGGCTACCACCTTTCCCAAGCCGCCGGCGGTCTGGCAGGCCATGGAGCAATTTATGAAAAATATAGGGGCCAGCGCCGGCCGGGGCGGCTACCGCCGCGCCCTGGCGGCGGAAGAGATAGTCTTCCAGTGCCGGCGGCTACTGGGGAAGTTATTTAACATTAATGACGCCACCCGCATCATTTTTACCGCTAATGCCACCGAGGCCATCAACCTGGTCCTCAAGGGCTGGTTGAACCCCGGTGATCATGTCATTACTACGGCTATGGAGCATAATGCCGTCTGGCGGTGTTTGAAAACCCTGGAGAAGGAGCGCGGGATAAGCATTACGGCAGTGCCCTGCCGGGAAGACGGTGAACTGTTAATGCCAGAGTTGGATGCGGCCTTCCGGGAGGAAACGCGCCTGCTGGCCTGCACCCACGCCTCCAATGTTACGGGAACGGTGATGCCGGTGGAGGCAATTACGGCCGCAGCTCACCGGCACGGGGTGCCTGTTCTGCTGGACGCCGCCCAGACAGCCGGGGTCTATCCCCTCGATGTCCGGGAACTGGATATCGATTTCCTGGCCTTTACCGGTCACAAAGGCCTGCTCGGCCCCATGGGTACCGGCGGCCTCTATATACGTCCCGGTTTCGACCTGCGTCCCCTGAAGGAAGGGGGTACCGGGTCGGTGTCCCGTTTGGAGTACATGCCGGAGAATTTGCCGGATCGCTTTGAGGCCGGGACGCTGAACGTTGTCGGCATCGCCGGCCTCAAAGCCGCTGTGGAATACATCCTCAACCAGGGGATCAGCCGTATCCGTTCCCACGAGGAGGTCCTGACGGCCAGGATGCTAACCGGGTTGGAAGAGATACCCGCCGTCACCGTCTATGGCCCCCGGGAAACGGCACATAAGGTGGGCGTGGTTTCCTTTAACCTTAAAGAACTGGCCCCGGAAGAGGTGGCCTACGCCCTGGACGAGGGCCACGAAATTATGGTCCGGGTGGGACTGCACTGCGCGCCCCTGGCCCATAAAACTATCGGCACCCTGGAGCGGGGAACGGTGCGGGCCAGCGTAAGTTATTTTAATACCGCGGAAGAGATAGATGCCTTTTTAACGGCGGTCAAGGAAATTGTAGAATTAACAGGCTGGCTTTAATGGCGGTTTCTAAAATGTAAGCCTTTTTATTAAGAGGATTAAGAGGCTAACTTGACATATGTTCATTAGTTGAATATAATATTCTTGAATAAGGAAATATAAAATATAAAACCATGAAAGGAAGGGTTAAAATGGTATATTTAATTTATCTAATTACTGGTATCCTGTCTGGAATAATGGGTGGTCTCCTGGGAACGGGAGGTTGCGCTCTGATGATGCCGGTTATTCGCTTCGGGTTTAATTTTGATCCGGCGATTGCAGTGGGAACCACTTTAACGGCTGTTGTTTTTACGGCGGCTTCTGGAGCGATTCAGCATATTAAGATGGGTAATGTAGAAGGAGAGACTGCCAAGATTACGGGTTATAGTGGCGTGCTGGGCGTAATAATAGGTTCGGTAGTCTTTAATTACGTAAAAAACTACGGCGATCTGATCGATCTGATTATAGGTATTGCTTTTATCATAGTTTCGTTAAGGATGCTTTATGAAGGTTTGCAGCGTCGACCGTCAAATAGTACCCAAAATTTACCATCGGCCCGGGAAATACCCGGTAGCCCCACCCAAAAAAGCATTTTGGGGTCAATCATCGGATTTTTAACAGGGATCATTGGCCTTGGCGGCGGTTATGCTTTAGTGCCGTCATACTTGTATCTATTTAAGGCGCCGATGAAATTAGCTATTGGTACTTCCATGGCTTCGTTTATCTGGATGGCCCTGGTAGGCGCTATTTTTAAACTGGCGGCGCATACAGTAAATATTCCGGTCGCCGTCGCGCTGGGTATCGGCGCTGTCATAGGGGCTATCTACGGAGCCAAACTGGTAGCCAGATTTAGCTCAAACACCTTAAAATTTCTTTTCGGCTTGTTGTTTTTATATGTGTCCCTTAAATATATTTTTATCTACTTTGGTATTCATATATAAACGGCACTAAATACGCCTCTGTAAATTAGTCGTTTTTTAGATAAAAACTTTTGCAGCATGATAACCCAGACAGCGTAGAAACCTCCGGCCCAGGCAAGTGGGCGACGGCCGATTGGTGGAGTCGATCCGTGCCCACTTTGATCTGCGGCCGGGGGCGATTATCTGCGACCTGGACTTGCATCTACGGCCACTTCGGCCGGCCCGACCCGGATTTCCCGTGGGAGCGCTTGGACAAGGTCGAGCCCTGCGGGCTGAAGCCGGGTTGTAGTAGCGAAACGGTATGTTTTGGGCCTCCATGACAGCTTAAATTCCATGATCTGAAGTGAGAGGTTGATATAAAATGCAATTGCTATATATATCTGGTAGCCCACGATCAAATAGTAATACAGAATATCTTTTACACATTATGCGTGAGATTACGGGCGGGAAAATAATAAAACTTGTAGATTATAAAATAAAACCTTGCCGAGCTTGCCAGGATTGCCGGGGGAAAGGTGAGTGTACAATTTCCGATGAAATGCAGGACTTAATTATTCCTGAACTTTTACAATGTGAAGGAATTGTCTTAGGAACTCCTGTTTATTTTAACAATGTCTCAGCGCAATTAAAAATGTTTATGGATCGAACCCATTGTCTCATCGGGTTGCTGAAAAATAAGATAGGTGGAGCCGTTGCAGTTGGGCGAAGATATGGGATAGAAGGCGCTATATCCGCGCTTAACGGCTTTTTTCTAAAACACGAAATGATTCCCGCAAATCGAGGGATATATGGTTTTGCTTTTCGGCAGGGTGAAATTGACAGCGATAAACAGGCGATTAAATCTGCGGAAGAACTTGCTCAACGTTTTATAGAATTACATCATTTGCTTCATAGATAAAGCATATGATTTTTGCCGGGGCCATAAAGGCAAAGCTGTTTAATCTTAAGATGCTGGTGAAATGTTTTACTAAAAATAATAGATTTGATATTTCCTGATAAATAGAGGCTAGGGCTTGAGATACTATTATAAGAATTTATAACTGGGAAGGGGGCATGTTTATGAAAGGCATTGATTTTATGAAGGCTGAGTTTTTTAAAGCCCTGGCCCATCCAACGAGAGTAAGAATAATAAATCTTTTGTTCTATGATGAGCGTTGCGTATGTGAATTAATGAATGAACTTGATTTGGAACAACCTAATGTTTCACAGCACCTGGCCATTTTACGCAAGCAAGATATCGTTGATACAACCAAAAAGGGCTTGCAGGTGTTTTATCGTATTGCTGATCCCCATATAATTACTTTAATGAAATTGGTCGAAGAAATTATTAGTGATAAACTCATTATTAATACTAGTCTAACGCAGAAGTCTAATAAAACATAGTAAATAACAATCACTTCCTAATCATGTCGGAGTGAACAACAAAAACATAACAAAACATAAGGAGACGTTTGTTAAAGGCTTTTTAAGCGATGCCTATAGATCGCATCGTTAAAAAACTTTGGAGACCGGATGGCTCTTAATTTTGCCAATAAACTATCTCTGTTGTACTAGGATTCAGGCAGCAATAGAGATATGGGAGGCAGCACCTGTGTTTCTGGAAAAGATAGACGTCACCAAAGTGGAGACCTGCCTGGCCGATGCGGAAAAGATCCGCCTGCAGGCGGTTTTGAGCCAGGACATTGAGGAGTTATTACCCTACCTCAATACCGTGATTAAGAATGCCGTATATAACCATTACGCTAAAAACCTGACCTTTATGAAAGAGTTTCGGCTCATAACCCTTTACCCCCGCAAGCTTACCATGGCCAAAGCGGTCAATATGACGGACGCCCTCCAGGTGCTGGACTGGCTCAAGGATTTAATCAACAATACCCACCGGCGGCAAAAGGAAATCCCTCCTTTATTCACCAAAAAGGAGAGGCCCACAGCGCTGCAAATATACAAATGGCTGCCCGGGACCAATTGCCGCCGGTGCGGCCAGTTGACCTGCCTGGCTTTTGCCGCCAGGTTGCTGGCCGGTGAAAACGCCCTGGCGGATTGCCCGCCCCTGGCAGAGCCGGAAAATAGTGAACGCTTCAACGCCCTGCAGGGGTTGCTGGAAGGTTAGTTGGCCTGATTTTTAGTTATTTGGATGCCCATAATTTTAACCCCTTGTTCCGTCTGCATTGATATAGTAGCGGGCACAGTTATCAGGCCCTGTCCTTCTTTCAGGATTGTTCTTTCCCCATTAACTTCTATTATGACTGTGCCCTTAATCACATAAAAGATTACATAATTATCCATCTGGCATGCCGGCATTGCTCCTCCGGGTTCGAGTTCGATTATCCTGGCTTTAAATTCAGTACCGCATGGTTTTCACTGTGTATTGGTAAAACCGGCTTTGTTTAAGGATTTGCCATCTGGCGCCGGTAGAATTCCGCTTTGTCTTCCGCTCCTATGAGGCGGTCGATAATATAAGCAATCGCCAGTATCCCGGGGATGTTGACCAGCCAGCGGGTCAGGGCAAACTTTATGCCCAGGGCAGACATTTCAAAGAGAAACATAGGGATTTTTAAAGTCGACCAGGAACAGAGGAAAATGATAATGTTGCTGTATTTGGTGCCTTTCTTCGCCATGACGGCGGCCACCGGGAAGGCGCCGTAAAGGGGCCCGGCGGCGGCTGCCCCCAGTACTATGCTTAGGACAATGCCCTTTAGCCCGGAACCCTCACCTAGATAGCGGATAATTGTTTCCCGCGGTACCCAGACATCTAGGAGGCCCAGGAGGAGAAAGATCGGCGGGATAATGGCGAGCATCTCGGCAAAGTTACCGGCGGTGTATTTAAAAATTGTCAAGCCGGTGCCGGGATGGAAGACGGTTATTACCACATCAAAGAGGATGATTAATAAAAAGTAGCGGTAAGTCTTGATTAAGTTAAGCAAGTTCACGCTCCCACCACCATCCCGATGATCATAGCCACGATAAAGGAAAAGACATAGCTCAAAGAATTACGGAGGATAGTTTCTTTTTTACCGAAATACCTGCTTTCCAGGGGAGCGGTGACGACGCCCACCATCATCAGGGTCGAAACAAAGACGGCCATCTGCATGATACCGGCGCCCCGGTCGAGCAAAGATTTGGCCAGGGGAAAGGCGACAAACCCGGGAATAAGGGTAACGGAGCCCACTATGGAGCTGGCCAGCATGCCCGGGAAGCCGCTGTTTTTGCCCACCAGGGCGGCAATGGTATGAGGTGACAGGTAAGTCAGCATGATCCCTATCAGGGCTAGGACGACAGCAAAGTCGGGTAAGATGTTGGTAAAGGCCTTCCAGCCTTTCATTAAAGCCAGCCTGGTTTTATGGCGGTCTTTCCCAAAAGAAATTAACAGCCCGCCCAGGGCCAGCAGGTAAAGAAGCAGGGTAAACATGGCCTCTCTCCTTTATGGGTTATAGCGTCTTGTTGACGAGATGGAATTATTGGTTTATTCTATTATTGTATATTAACACACATATGTAAATAGCAGATAGGGAGTGAATCCATGTGCGGTTATGAACCCGGCGGGCATCACAGTCGCTGCGATTGTCGCGGCGCCCGCATGGAAGGCTTTTTGCAGCCCTGCTTATTGTTGCTGCTCTATGAGAAATCCACCCACGGTTACGAGCTGATGGAAAGCATGAACCGCCTGGGGTTATGGGAGGGCGTTCCCGATGCCGGGGCCGTTTACCGCAACTTAAGGCGCCTGGAGGAAGAAGGCCTGGTACGGTCCCACTGGTCCACCGGCGGCCCGGGACCGGCCCGCCGCCGGTATGAGATAACCCCGGAAGGGATAGATTACCTCCATGACTGGGCGGTGACCATCCGGCGCAATAAAGCCGCCCTGGAAACCTTCTTGCGGCGTTACGAAGACATTTTTGGGCAGGACAAAGAGATGGAGAAGGGGAATTAAGCCCCTTCGCCCAGTTCCTTCAGCCTTTCCTCCACGGCTTTTACTTCGGCCTGCAGCTCCTTGAGGTACTCCTCCAGGCGGGCTTTTTTCTCCGCAGCAGTTAAAAAGTGGCGGTGGAAGCCTCCGTGGTGATGGCCATGGCAGCAACATCCCCACCGCGGGCCGCAATCATGTCCACGGTTATGACCGTAACCGGCATAGTTACACATTATTTCTTCCCCTCCTTTTTGATCTGCTTATATATGTTATCAACATATATAAGCTAACCACATCATACTGCTGATTAATGCTCATGTCAAGGGGTATCCCCGCCTTTTATGGCGTATCACCGGTTGGTTCCAGCCTGGCCGGGGCGGCTATGTTGAACCTCACCACCAGGGCCGCCAGGATAATTAACAGGAACAGGCACAGGGCATAAAGGGCAAAGAAACGGCTGAAATTAAAAGCATGGATGAGGCGGCCGCCGATGGCTGTACCAACACCGCCGCCGCCCATAAAAGCGAAGGCTACCAGGGACATGGCCGTACCCCTGGCCCGGGCGGCAAATTCCGTAGCGATGGTTAGCAGGGTAGAGTGGGCCAGCATGAAACCCAACCCCAGCAGGGCCACGCCCAGTATTAACATAAAAAGTTGCCAGCCATAGGTCCAGAAGAGGACGTCTGCTACAGCGGCCGCCAGCAGGCCCGCCAGCAATACCGGGCGCCGGCCCCACCGGGCAGCCAGCGGGCCACTGGCCCGTCCGGACAGGACGGCGGCAATACCAAAGGCCGTCATGATCAGGCCGATGACAAAGTTATTATAATGATAGGTCTGGGCAATATAGGCTCCCAGGTAAGAGAAAGATCCGACGATTAGAATACCCTCCAGCAGCACTACCAGGTAGACAGGCGCGCTGGTAGAGTTGCTCAAAAGGCGCAGGTAAGGGGCGAAGAACTGGCTTCTGGGGTTGCGTACCGAGGGTATCCGGCTACCGAGGGTATAAAGCAACAGGGTGGATACCAGGGCCAGGATGGCGTAGGCGGCAAAAACTCCCCGCCAGCTTAGGAAATAGGCGATGGTCCCGCCGATAGCCATGCTCAGCCCCTGGCCAAGGAAGGAAATTCCCATAAAGGTGCCAATGGCCGCTTGCCGTTCCTGAAGGGGGACCACGTCGCCGATGAGGGCCAGGGAGATGGGCATTACCGAGGCGGCGAAGATGCCGGTCAGGGCGCGGTACGCGGCCAAGCCGGTGAGGCTAAAGCCCAGGGCACTGAGGCCTGTTCCTACAGTGAACAGAGCCATGGCCAGGTTGACAACTTGACGCTTGCCGTAACGGTCGGCCAGGGGGCCAAAGATTAGCTGGAACAGGCCAAAGGGGATCATGTAGGCGGTAATCAGCAGGCCGGCCCGGACAGGTTCAATATTTAAAGAACGGGCGATAGCCGGCAGGATGGGTGAAACCACCCAGTTGTCGGCCATAACGGTAAATCCTGCCAGGCCGAGGATGAGGATAAGGGTGTTGCGCTTCATTTGCAAATAACCTCCTAAAAAACAATATAGGAATAAACGCATATATAACATAGCAAGCCCCAAGCAATTTGTCAAGAAAAAAGTTCGCTAAAAGTTAGTTTAAGCGAAAAAGGAAAAAAATATAGACCAACCGGCAAAACTTAAGGTGAGCTTTAAATATTAAATAGTATTGACAAAGCCCCTGAATTCCAATATTATATAATTAATGACTTATATAAGGAGGTGAAGGGGGTGACTTTAAAGGAGTGGGAAAAGTCCTTTAAAGCCCTGGGCCAGCATTTGCGACTGCGGATTATTGCCCTGCTGGCCGAACAGGAACTGTGCGTTTGCGAGCTGGAAGAGATCCTGGGCATCACCCAGCCGGCCATCTCCCAGCACCTGCGGGTCCTGAAAGAAGCTGACCTGGTCTGGGAAGAAAAAGTGAGCCAGTGGGTATTTTACCACCTTAATAAAGAAAAACTGGCCGCAGTCCTCCAGGGCTGGCTGGCCTATCTGGATGTACCCCTGGCGGATAAGAAGGAGTTTAGGGTTGATTACGAGAAGCTGCAGCAGCTCCTGGAAAACCCTAAAGTTGCCTGCCGCCCGCCCCGGAAGAGGGATAAGTAAAGACGGCAACGGTTAAGGTTGTGTATTACGAGGTGGTGACGCTGTTACTTGCTTTTACTAACCGGCTATACCCTGAGGCCAACTGCCTGGAAGGCACAACCAATCATGATAATAGGGTATTTTCCTACGAAGGGGCTATGCCATGACGGTACAACCAGTTATGCATAACAAAGAAAGGGTAAGAAGGAGGAATTCAATTAATGGCGCCAGCAAATAACTATCAGTCCGTGGCCAGGTTATCCCTGCTGGATCGCTTTTTGACCCTGTGGATCTTCCTGGCCATGGCCTTTGGCGTAGCTCTGGGTTATATCGTACCCGGGGTGGCGGAGGCCTTGAATAAAATGTCTGTGGGCACAACCTCCATCCCCATCGCCATCGGCCTGATCGTCATGATGTATCCGCCGCTGGCCAAGGTGAAGTATGAAGAACTGAGCAAGGTGTTCCACAATGGAAAAGTTATGGCCCTGTCCCTCGTCCAGAACTGGATTATCGGCCCCATCCTGATGTTTGTCCTGGCCATCATCTTTTTACACAATTACCCCGAATACATGGCCGGCCTCATTTTAATCGGCCTGGCGCGGTGCATTGCTATGGTCATTGTCTGGAACAGCCTGGCCCGGGGCGATGCCGAGTACGCCGCTGCCCTGGTAGCCCTGAACTCCATCTTCCAGGTTATCTTTTATTCAATTTACGCCTATATTTTCATCACCCTGCTGCCGGCGTGGCTGGGCTTTCAAGGAATGAAAGTCCACGTCTCCATCGGCGAGGTGGCCACCAGCGTAGCCATTTACCTGGGTATCCCCTTCCTGGCCGGCGTTATCACCCGCTTTACCCTCATGCCAGCTAGGGGCAAAGAATGGTACGAGAAAACCTTTGTCCCGAAAATCAGCCCCCTGGCTTTAATCGCCCTGTTGTTTACCATTGTTGTCATGTTTTCCCTGAAAGGGCAGTATATCGTCTCGTTACCCATGGATGTGGTCAGGGTAGCCGTTCCCCTGATCTGTTACTTTGTCCTCATGTTCTTGATTTCCTTTTTCCTCAGCATGCGCCTGGGGGTCAACTACGAGCAGACCACGACCCTTTCCTTTACGGCCGCCAGCAACAACTTTGAACTGGCCATCGCCGTAGCCGTTGCCGTCTTCGGCATCAACTCCGGCCAGGCATTCGCGGCGGTTATCGGGCCCTTGATTGAAGTGCCGGTGATGATCGGCCTGGTGAACGTGGCCTTAAGCTTCCAGCGGCGGTATTATGGAGCGGTACCGAGCAGGAAGTAAGCAGGAAAAAAGACGGGAAATGAACGGGAAGAGGGAGGCGGTAAGCATTCGCCTCCATTTTTACATATTGATTTGCAAGGGACCCGGGAGGTTTTTAAGCTAATTTCTGAAAAAGCAAGGATAGAATTTATAATATGTAAGAAAAAAGTGCAGGAATTTTAATGAATGGTGTTGAAGCTTTTTGCAGAAGTTTCAATACCATTCTTATTTATTGCAGGGTATGAGCATGAAAAGATTAATTGCTGGTGTGCTGTTAATATCTCTGTTAATTTCAGGTTGCCAGCAGAAAAAAGTTACCAGGATAAGCTTGACAGCTACTTCTGCTAATAATGACTAAGGGGTCATAGGTTACGTCATTAAGATAATCAGCTTCGCCAGCCAGAACTTGCCTTACTATTTCCCGATAGACACCTTCATGGTCCATCCGGCGCCGCCCCCGGGAACTGCGTTTAGGCTTTAGGTGCAGGGTTTGAACGAAGAAGGTAAAGGGTTCATACAGGTAGATACGGATTAAACGTTTAATGGTGAGCAGCGGTCCCCGGTAACCGGCTTTTAACTGGAGCCTGAATCCGTGATAATAACAACTGGGTAGAACTCGCACTAACAGTAAATGGTATTAACAGTTATATTTAACATCTGCTGATACATTGAATTGGGTCTAAAGTTGATTATGTGGACGAAGGCTATTTACTCTTACCTTGGGTCCCCTGGATAAGGGAATAACAAAGTAGACCTCTCGTCCTAAGAGGCTTGGAGCCTGCTTATACAGCTAACTGGAGCTAGAAGTTCTGTATTAAGCCAACGCTTTATATAGGTACCGGAAAGCTGGATACCACGGGCTGTGCTGCCCAAATCGTAATTTGACCTGCCGGGCGTGGTGAACCAGCCGGGACGCTATGGTAATCAGGTTTTGTATAACGGTACGCAGCCGCCGGCGTTGAGCTTTCTTATTGCGCAGCGGTACCTCCTTTAGCGGGAGGCTAAACTGCCCCAGAAGCCTTAGAATGTTGTAGGCGAAAACACCCAGGTGTAGCACCAGGTCATTGGTGGCAAACTTGCCGCTGGGCAGCCGTTCCAGGTCTAAATCGTTTTTGATTTCACTGTGGAATTGCTCACTGGTGCCGTGGTCGTGGTAGAGGGTAATGATATCCTCCACCGGGTCGGGTAAAGTGGTCCAGTAGGTTTCGACCTCAATTTCCGGGACCAGGAGAAGCTGGCCGTTTCGTAATATCGTCCGCTCGGTGACCTTATACACCAGACGGACAGGGGTGTCAGCACCCTCGATTTTCACCATCTGGTGCCCCCGATAGACGGTTTTTCCCTCCCGTTCTAGGGTGGCGGTACCATTTTCCTTGGCAATGGCCAGCCAGGCCTCCGGCGTTTCCTTGCGCAGGTTACGCTTAATGATAAAATCGGCTTTGATTTCCGGGTCCAAACAGACCTGGAGATTATCCTGGCTGTCATTACCGCCATCCATCCGTACTAAAAGTGGCAGCGAAGTGATAGCGCGAGCAAAGGTTAGAGCTTGTCGCAGGAACTCCGGCGTCCCTTTTTGGCAATGCTGTTTCCCGGCCCGCAGTTCGGTATGGACGCAGTAGCCTTCCCTACCGAGGTAGGCGAAGATAGGCGCATAACCGTCGTAGCCCTTATAGGTCCTGGAAACACCCTCTTTCTTGGAATTTGAATTATCAAAGGGAGTAACATCAATATCCAAAGGGACATATTGGCGCTTTAGTTCCCTGGAACCCAGGGTAACAGGAGTTACCGGTGCCTTAAGTTTCTTAAGGAACCTGGCCGTTTCCTCGAGGATAATCTCCTGGTAGGGTACACTATGAGCTATCATATCCAGGCGCTGGCGCAGGGTAGGGCTTGAAGGCACATCCTGAATACCCAGCGCCGCAGCGAAGAAGGGGTCATCCCGAAAAAGCTCAATATGGTCAAAATCACTGCGACCCTGGCAAAGCAGGCCCACGTAAGAGGTGATAACATCCCCGTGAGAAATATCCGGAGAAGAAACACCAGGTATCCGGGTCTTATTTAGCCTGAGTTTCAGAGCAGTATGATCAATGATTTCCCCCACCAGAGCCAGTCCGGCAACGGGGGTAAGGTGTTCATCAGACTGTTCAATGATGAATTTCATGGCCGCACCTCGCAGGTGAACATGGATTCGTTTGCCATCCAGCCTATTATACCTTATTTTTCGCGAGGTTTTGAGCCATATCCAGATATTTTGTTATTGGGTTGTCACGGATTCAGGTGGAGAATAACCATCAAACAGTAGGTTATTAGGGCTATAAAGAGCTGGTTTTCTACAGCTTCTTCGCTTTTGCCGTAAAAGTGTTTTACCTGGAGGTGTTGTTTGATCCACTTGAAGAAGAGTTCTATCTACCGGCGGTTACGGTAAATCTCGCTTAATTCTTCCGCCTTTAGCTCGAAATCATTGGTGACAATTACTACTGGTTGTCCCTGGGTATCTTCGGTTGTTATCAGCCTTAAGGGATGCTTCATTTTAGTAACGCCGTCCTTGCCCAGGTAAACCATCTGATCTTTTTTAACCTTGCTCTTAGAGTTTACCGCCAAGTCGGCAATCACTTCCACTATGGCATTACCCTTTAAGCGGCTGGCAAAGCGGATGCCTTCTTCACAGTACCTGTCAAACTTCTTATAGTCAACGTAGCCACGGTCAAAGACGTTTAAGGCATCTTTTTCCTCGTAAGCGTAAAATAGCCCCCACCTATCACCTAAGGTGGGGCTATTTTATGCTTACCTTTTTACGGCTTTTTTGTCCGAACTGCAAAGCCGTATCGAAGAATTACAAAACGGAAGAAAGGCCTGAGACTTACGGCTGGATAGTTGGCAGCCGCCGTCGTCTAGGCGGGGCTGGTGCACGGGTATTGAGGATAAACCATGACGGCCGGGATTATATCAGCGGCCGTACCGGCGGCCTGGTGCCCCTGGAGCACGCTACCGGGGCCGAGTCCATAGTGATGCTGGAAAGGCTGAGGGAAAAAGGCTTTACGC
Organism: Moorella glycerini; assembly: GCF_009735625.1. Classification (NCBI taxonomy): domain Bacteria; kingdom Bacillati; phylum Bacillota; class Clostridia; order Neomoorellales; family Neomoorellaceae; genus Neomoorella; species Neomoorella glycerini. Next base: position 2,744,763 of record NZ_CP046244.1, read on the forward strand.
CGGGATTGTAGGCTATAGTTCCTTCCGGGTGGTACCTGGTCAGCTAAGGCAAGGGTTCCATAAAACCTATGCAAAGTTAATGACACGCCGGGGAGCAAATTCCAGGATTGCGCCCGGCTGGTAGGGACCGGCCAGGTAGTCGGCCGGGTTGGTGCTGATCAGGCGCACCACCCGGGCCTGGTTGAAACTTAAGGGTTCGATTTCCAGGGTCAGGTGACCGACCTTGATTTCCTGGCGGCGGGGGCAGAAATTCTCTGCCCCCTCCCAGATGAGCTCCCATGGCATGGGGCTGTAGATGTACATAATTATCGCCCTCTCAATGTAGTTTCCCCGGCCCGGGGATGCCTTCGGCAATGAGCTTCTTTAAATTCTGGACGGCCTGGGAAAGCCCGCCGACTTCATCAATCAAGCCCACCTTCACGGCATCCTTCCCCACCAGTATGGTACCGATATCCCGGGCCAGCTCACCTGTCTGTAACATCAGGCGGCGCAGTTCTTGCTCCGAAATATTAGCGTGCTCCACAATAAAACGGATGACCCGGTCCTGCATTTTGTCCAGGTATTCATAGGTCTGAGGGACGCCAATGACCAGGCCGGTGAGACGAATGGGGTGGATGGTCATGGTGGCCGTTTCGGCAATGAAAGAATGATTGGCTGCTACGGCAATGGGCACGCCGATGCTGTCAAAGTAGCGGCCAACAAAAAGAGAACAAAAGGTAAAATGAAAGACGCAAAACAACTACGCAAAATACCCCAAATGCGAACTAAAAGCCCCTTTCCATGCCAGGGAAGGGGCCTTTTTATGGGTGATAACGCATGAAAAACAGTTCGCAAAACGATTTTGCCGCATTTCATCTATGGCTGATGGAACAGGGTTGCACTCCCGGTACCGGGAAGGGTTACCTGCAAAACCTGCAGGATTTTGCCTCCTGGTTTGAGGGGACGAACGGCTTATTCTCCCCGGAAGCCGTTACCGGCCTTGACCTGCGCGATTACCAGCAACATTTGCTCGCTGTCAGGGGGTTGAAACCCGGGACCATCAACAGGCGCATGGCGGCGATCAGGAAGTGGATGGCCTGGGCGGTAGAAACCGGGGAGGTGAAGGAGCCGCTGAAATTTCCAAAGCCTGTTGTAGAGAGCAGGAAAAGGCGCCGAAGGCCCTCAGCCGGCGGGAACAGAACCGCCTGTTGCGGGCCGTGGAAAGGGGCGGGAAGCCGAGGGATGTGGCCCTGATAAGGTTGATGCTTAATTCAGGCTTGCGGGTCGGGGAGGTGGTGGCTCTCAAACTGGAGGATATCGAGATCGGGGAAAGGCACGGCAAGGTGGTGGTCCGGAGCGGCAAATGAATGAAACGCCGGGAGGTGCCCCTGGGGCCGGAAACCCGTGCTGCTGTTAAAGAATGGTTGGCGGTCCACCCTGGCGTCGAATGGCTGTTTCCTAGTAAAAATGGGGCCGTCATGACCAGCCGGGCCGTCCAAAAGATGCTAAAGAAATACGCCTACCAGGCCGGCCTGCCGCTGGAGTCCGTGCATCCCCACGTCCAGCGCCATAGTTGCGCCACCAATCTCCTTAACGCTGGCGTGGACCTGGTGAAGGTGGCCAGCATTCTTGGCCATGAAAGCCTGGATACGACGGCGGTCTACACCCGTCCTAAAGCGGCTGAACTGGAGGAGGCGATTGAGAAGGGGGAAACATTTATGCCCTGAATTTCCGGGGACAATTTAAATTCAACGGCTATTCACCTTTCATGCTCTTAATGAACTCTACCAGTTTTTTACGCTGAGATGGTGTGAGACTTTCAGCTTCCCTGAGTAGCTGACGAAGGTCAGGGGGAAGGGAAGGGGTTTCTTCTGCGAAGAATTCGGCCAAAGTGAGGCCAAGCCCCTTTACGATACGCTCCAAGACTTCAAAAGTAGGTTGACGTTTACCATTTTCTATTTCACTTATAGCAGATTGGGAAGCCCCGGATCTTTTAGCAAGCGCATTCATGCTTAAGTTTTGACGCTCTCTAAAAAACTTAATTCTTAACCCTATATCCAATATGTACACCTCAGTCTAGGCTATCTTAATTCAGATTGTACCATAGAAAATTTAATGATGATTATCCGATTACGTATTGACAATATATCCAAAATCAGATATATTTGAGAACGGTGAGGGAAGATCAATGAGTACATTATCTCAACGTTTAATTGAATTAAGGGGTAATCTTAGTCAAGCTGAGCTGGCAAGAAAAGCTGGAGTTCCGCAGTCTGCAATAAGTAATATAGAAAACGGTAAACGAATTCCCCGCATTGATACACTCCAAAAAATAGCCCTGGCCCTAGGTGTTAGAACTTCCGATCTTCTCGACGAAGATAACGCGAGCTAGCGGTACATAAGGGGGGTTCAAAATGGCCAAACGGCAACCGCAAGAATGGCCGCGAGATATAGAGTATATCCCAATATTTGACCCGGATATGACCCGCATGGTCAAGGCCCTACAAATTCTTCTGGATTACAATCCAGAGGAAAAAACCAAGACCATCAATCAGGAGAACACGATTAAGGATATATGTTTTTTAAGTGCAGAAGATAGGGGGGTAACTTCTAAATGCCAATGTACCTTCTCAAGGTTACAGCAAAACGGGAAAAAGAAAAGCCGGTTACCATAAACAGGGAAATTATTGGAGAACTACCCCCCGATCCGAACTACTGGGATGCGGCAGTCAATTTCCTGCTAAAACGCATGGAAGCCGATGGATGGCTACCCCAGCCGGACCACAAATCCTTAAAAAGAACTGTCGCCAGTTAATTCAGAGGTATTGTGTTTATATTCGTCATTTGTGTTCCATATCCTTCCAAGATAAAAACAGAAGCATCAGGGAGAGGATAAAAAGTGCCGGAGCAACCTTATATAGCCGTAGTATGCCCATCAGAAGATAAAACCGACAGAAAAAACCGGACACCAGACGCGGAACGGAAGTGGCGCAAGCGTCATGGGTTGCCTCCAGTAAAAGGGCAGGGTAAACGTGGCCCCGGCAAGGCTCCCAGGGTAGATCGGCAGGAGGTTGCCCGGGCGGTTGCCAGGGTGATAGTAGGTAACCCAATAGCCCCGGCGACTATCCTAGCTCAATTAGCAGGCCTGATCAGGGAAGATGCAGATGAAAAGGAACGTGAAGCTGTAGTTGCAAGAGTAAGGCGAGCCCTGCAAGACCTGCAGCAAATGCCGGGCCTGGCCGGGGATGAAAAACTGGCTGAAGCTGTCCGGCAGGCATTTATGAAGCGTGAAGAAGAAAAGGAAAGGCGGCGACAGGAACTGGAGCAAAAGACATCTATGGCTCGTGCTTCTAAATACGACCTCGATATCAAATGGCTAATGGAGCAGCAGGCGATACATGCCGCCGAGATGTCTAAAAAGATGAGGGTAGCGGGTATGGACCTGCTGAAATGGGCAGGGAGTGCGTATGAATTAAACTTAAATCGCAATAAGTACATATGTACCCTAGAGCCCACCAGCTGGCCGGCAGACTTGCCGTTAATGATATCAACACTGGGTAATATACCCGTTGCCAGCGGGTTCAAGAAAGGCAAAGGCGGCGGCAAAAAAGCTGTAGGATTTCCCACTCAAACTGAACTCTAGCATTTGCTAGAGTTATTCTTTTAGGGGTGACATGAATGGATCCAGCTTTATTAGTTATAAGATGGGCGGGAGGCTTATGAGGTTTAAAGCTGTGATAAATTTATTAAAACACATTTGGGATTTTCCACCACCTGGGATGTATTATAAAAATGATTCTAAGAGGGATTTGGGGCTGCGATATGCTTCCAGGTTTATTCTTACTTCGATTACAGGTACGATGCTTGGCGCGTTTGTGGCTTGGCTTCCCGGGTTGGGTACAACCAATCGTTTTTTAGTCGGCTGTATAGTCCTTCTAACTTGGGTTTCTATATATTTCATTTATTGGTTATGGGAAAATGACCAACGCGATGGAGATTAATATACTTTGGAAGAAGGGGAGCTATAAGTTTTCAGTTTTTTTAATGGTTACTGGATCTACAATTTTAATCTCCATAGGTTTAGGAATAGGGCTTGGTGTTATTAGCTCATCCAAGATCACCTGGATTAGAAGTACTGCGCTCACAATGGCAGGAAGGATAACAAATAGCATAAGGAAAACAAAAGGGAGGCGGCTGGAAAAGACCTTAAATAGCAGCGCAACCTGTATTTCTCCGCCGAGAAAATAGATTAGAGATACCGATACCCACATCCAAGAAAAACCATATAGGATGATATCGTTAATTGTCCGATAATGCCATCCAGGGGGGAGAGTCACGTTAATCTGGTACCGGTCCAGGAAAATTCCCACTAATTCTAGCATCCAGCAGCAGAGGGTGAGAATACCTCCTATCATACCGTATATGGCTGTAGCGAGAGTAATAACTTTTAGTATATTAAGGGCAACGGGAATTGAACCCTGAATGGGGGCCAAAGCTGCTGTGAACGAATCTGGATCGAAGTGCCTGGTAATTATAAGAACCATTATAACCAATAAAATTCTGGGGGGATATTTAAGGAGATTAAAGATCTCCTTTAAAATCGAGCCTATATCCATCTGTCAGGTCTCCTTTCCATGTAACCTGCAACCGGCTTTTATTGAGGAGGTTTGTAGCAGGGGTTTTCTTTTGTATATTCGTTTTTTATATCTATTTTCCCTTTCTCGTTACCCTAATGTCCAAGGAGGTTTTCCTTATGCGTAAACCCATGCTACTCGTTCCGTTATTACTTGCGCTCCTTATCACCGGAGTTCCCATATTTCCGGCCGCCGCCCAACCCTATCAAGACCCAAACGGCGTCTACTACAAGCAGGCCCGCGTTTTTGGCAAGGTAGTAACTTTCGACCCCCAGCGCAACCTGGCCGTCATCTTCGGCTCCATCTACGTCTACGAGCCCAACAGCGGCTGGCAGCTGGTGGACTCCCGCAAGTTTCACCTGGTGGCGCCGGTCAACTATCAGATCGGCGACGGCCTGGCCGGAGCCATCAATAAAACGGTAGCCGTAGAAGGGCCGTACCAGGCCTGGCCGGGGCAAAAAGAGGAGGTGATCGAGGCCCACAAAGTCGAGATTACCGATTACCCGATAGAAACGCCCCCCTGGTACGCCTTCGGCAAGACCGTCACCACCGATCACATCGTCAAATTCAACCTCAGCCAGGCAACCGACCTAGTGGATGTCCTGGCCGGCCTGCGGGAGGCAGCTGGCATCCCCCAGGATAGGAGGTTGGCCCCCGGAGAAGTAGCCAAGATAGCTGGCGCGATCACCAGCCCAACCGACGACGCCGGCCGCAGCCTGGCAACTAGAATGCAGGCTGAACTGGCCAAAGCCTGGAACGACAAATGGGTGGTCACTAAAGACAACGCCGCCGCTAACGACCTGCGGGCCGGGGTAGGGGGGTGGCAGTTCTATGAGGGGCTTCTCGGTTATAACAACTCCTATATCGAAAAAGCCCCCCTTGTCCGCAATAACCTGGACTCCTTTATGGAGGTTATCCATCCCGGCAGCGGCACTCCTGAAGAAGAGGGACCGGCCGCCATGTACGCCCTGGTGCAGGCCGAAAGAGATAAATACGGCAAGATAATAAAAGTTACGGTTTCCGGTGCTCTTATGGACACCGTGCCGGGTTTGCTGCAGGCAATAGCCGATCCATCCAGCGCACATATAGAAACCTGGCGCCTGGAAGGCTGGACCGAAAAAGAAGCGGCAGAAATGGACGGCCGCTACTGCTGGCTTTCCGGTAGCCGGGTCCTGGTCCGGGATGAAAAGGGCAACCTGAAAGACCAATATTTCAGCTTGCGTAACTATCTAACCCGTGAAGGGTTTAACAACACCCTGGACATCACCAGGGATGTGATCGGGGAAGGGGGTGTTTTCTAACGGAAAGGAAGCTGTTATACCGCTGGCTGGCCGGAGGCCTCTTCTGGCTGCTGCTGTTCGGCGGCGCCTTTTTATCGATCCGTAGCGCCAACATCGTCCGCCTGGCCGCCGGCAAGATTGCTGCTAACGCCATTACCCGCAATCAAGAACAGGCCATCAATAGCGCCCGGGAAGTCGCCCGGGCGCTGGCCGTAGAATGGGCCACTTGGAACGGCAGTCCTGACGATTACAACCGCCGCCTGGGAGCCTTCTTTAAAAACGCCGGCAGTTTTACCCTCCCGGACGGCATCCAGGAGGTGGTTTCCGCCTCAGTCGTATCGGTAACCGGCCGAGAGCCGCAGTACCGGGTGCAGGTCCTGCTGCACCTGCGCCGGCTGGTGCCGGTCACCCCGGCCGAAGCCCAGGCCGATGCCCCGGTCAACGTCCCTGTAACCCAGGAAGACCTCTTGCGGTGGAAGCAGGGCGGGACGTGGGACCAGCAGAAAGCGATCCCGGTCTGGAGGGATTACCTGCTCAAGGTAGAAGTGCCGGTGCAGGTAAAAGAAAACCAAGCCCAAGCCGCCGGCCTCCCGGTGATTATCGCCAACAATCAGGGGGAAGGGGTGATTAAAGAACCTGGGTATAACGAAAGCGCCTCCCAACCATTTATAACCTTCATCAACCAGTTCCTAAACCTCTATTATACCGGAGGGTCCCTGGTAAACTTCCTGGCGCCGGGCGCCTCGGTAACCGCCGTTGGCGGCTGGAAGCTGGAGAGTGTCGAAGAAGTGCTTGTAGACAACAGCGCCAATCCCGCCAGGGCCTGCGTCCGGGCAACGATATCCGCGCCCGGAGCCGGGCGCCTAGTGCAAAGAATTTTTCTTAAAATCAAGATAGAAAGGGGGAGCTATCTGGTAGAGGACCTGAGCGCCCAGCCGCAGTGACGCGGCCTTAATAATTTTACTTCCCAAAAGGAGTTGATGGACCTTGCGTTTCAACCGCTATTTTCCCTTTCTAGTGCGCTTGGGACCCGCGCTTCTAGCTACTTTGGTTTTCGCCGGCGTCGTCCTGGCCCCGTCTATCGCTTACGCCTACGACCTCAAGGCCGGTGCCCAGAGTATTCTGGATTTGGCCAAGATATTGGTCATGATCGGTGTCCTTGTAGGTGCTATGTGGGCTTTCTTTAAAAATCAAGTAGCGGCTATGATAGTCATAATTGTTATCGGCGCAGTTTTAATCGCAATAACTACGCCGGGGGTTATGGATAGTATTGGCAAAGCAGTTGTCGCGTTATTTGGCGGCAGTACCAGCTCATCACCCTGAACTAACTTATTGAGGATAAGGCAGCCTTTACGCGGGCTGCCTCTTTTTTTGAGGTGGCTGCTATTATGGAGAAACAAGAAACACGCCTTTTCAAAAGTTATAAGTCGCTATTCCACATCAGGTTCAAGATCCATAACATCGGCGACCGCACCCTGCCGCGGGGGCTATCCCTGGAAACCCTGGCCATGTTCGCGGTACTCTACTTGCCTCTCTGGCCTTTGGGCCGCCTGCTGTACCCGGCCCACCCCTGGATCGGGGCGATAATCGCCGCCGGGGCGGCGGCCGGGTTGCTATCCCAGTCCGATCCCCAGGGCAAGTTCTTGCCCCTGTTTATCCTGGGCCTGGTTGAATACGTGGCCAGGCCCAAAACCACCGACTACTCCGGCCGGGCCATCGCCCGCCGCCGGCGCCAACGCCTGGAGTGGGAAGTAATGGAGGTAGACGACAAGTGAAATTCCCTCTCATCGCCTTTAAGAACAACATCGTCTTCAACAACCAGGGCGAAGCATACGCCGTCTACCGCCTCAAAGGCGAGGCCTACAACCACCTGCCCTTGGCGGAAAGGCAAATAGTTATCAAACGCCTGGAAGAGGTCTTTTACGGCTATGAGGGTAAGGGCCAGATCCTCCTGCTCTGCGAGGAATTGCGTCTGGACGAAGGCGGTTATTTGGCAGCTGCCGGCGTTTCTTACGATCTTCCCCGGGAAGTGGCCCTGGAGGCCTCCCGCCACGCCCGGTCCGTGCGCCAGGCTTTAAGCTACGGCGCCCGCCGCCGGCGCCGTTACCTGGTCTTGCAGCTGCGCCTGGAACCCCAGCTGGATGATATCAAAACCCTGCTGGCTGAAGCCCGCGACCTGGCCGTGGGGACTTTCCTGCGGTCGGAAAAGTGGTTGCTCTCGCCCCGGCGCCTGCAGGAGGCCCTGGAAGCGGAAAAAGAATTATACCACCGCATCCGGAACATCACCGCCGGCCGCGCCGATTTCGGCGATCTGGATTTCATCATCCGCCGCAACACACGGCGGGTAGGGATTCTCTCGCCGCCCCTGCCGTCCCGCAACGCCGGCCGCTTCACCCCGGCCCTGATCAGCGCCTTCAGCGACGGCTGCCTTTTGGAAGAACACCCAAGTTACATCGCCATCACCGAAGGCAGTGACGAAACCCATTACCAGGTTTTCATCACCTTTCCCGATCTGCCCAAAAGCATACCGGAGATAGGAGCCGAATGGCTGGCCAGCCTAGATATCAACGAAGCGGCCATTGATGCCGTGGTCCATTTCCGGATTACCCGGCCCTTCAAGGCTAAAAAGGCAACAGAAAGCCGGAGGCGCTTTCTGAGAGGCCAGATTGAAGAAGCTTTACGGGGCCGGGATGAACCAAGCTTAGACGAAGAATACGGCCTGACCGAGGGACGCTTCCTGGAAAGCAAAATCCAGGCCGGCCAGCCCTTAGCGGCCATAGCCGTCACCCTGGCCGTGGCCGGTAAAGACCTGAAAGAAGTCCGGGCCACTGCGGCAAAGACGATAGAAAGGCACACCTCTTCCGGCTACCGCGCCGTCCGGCCGGTAGGCGACCAGATCAAGTGCCTGTACTCCTTCCTGCCCGGCGCCCCGCCGGCCGCGTCGTTAATCGAGTGCGACCCCGGCTTCATCGCCGCCGCCGGTCCCCATATCTCTTTGGAAACGGGCGACGGTAAGGGTTTTTTCCTGGGTTGGTCAGGAGCCGCCCCGGTCTGGTGGCGGCCTGGCTACGCCGCCCGGGAATTGGGCCGTTCCAACGCCGTCTTTATCACCGGCGGACTGGGCGGGGGTAAGAGTATGACCATCAAGACCATGGGCTATTTCATCCGCCTAGCCGGCGGCGTGTTGTTCGTCATCGACCCCAAAAAGAACGAATATCGAGCATACGAGCGCCTGTTTCCTATCAAGCGTATAGACCTTTCTCCTGGCGGCGACCGGGAATTGAACCCCTTCATGCTGGCTGCCGACGAGCGCCGCGCCAAGGGGATTGCCCTGGACTTTTTAAGCATTGCTTTAAACCTTCGTGACGACAACGACGTGCGCCGGGTGGCCGTATCCCAGGCGGTGGAGAGAGTAGCTACCAGGCCGCCGGCCGAGCGCAACCTCCAGGCCTGCCTGGAAGAATTGAACCGGATGGCCAGGGAGAAGGCCCATCCCCAGGTTGCCCGGGAGGCCGGCCAGTGCGCCCTGCTTTTAGAATCCCTCCGGGACGGTTCCCTGGGCCACCTGGTATTCGGCAAGGAAAAGGAAAACGAGATCGCCCCGGTCACGGTGGTCAGCCTTCAGGGCCTGCCTCTGCCACGCACCGCCCAGAACCTCCTGGCCGGCCGGATTACCGAAAGCGAGCGCCAGGGCTTAGGTATGCTCTACCTGGCGGCGGCCATGGCCAGGGAGGTGGCCTTCTCCCTACCGGCACATATCATAAAAGGTCAGATTTTTGATGAGGTTTGGATGCTGGCCGGCATCTCTGAAGGCGCCCGCCTGCTGGACGAACTGATCCGCATGGGGGCCAGAAGCTATAACGCCATCCCCATCCTGGCCACCCAGAACGCCAGCGACGTGGCCGGCATTCAGACGATTAAAAACAACGTCAGCTACGTACTATGCTTCCGGGCGCAGGATAAAAGCGAGATACGTAGTAATATAGAGCTGTTGGGCGCCGATGTAGAAGAAGAGGAAGGGAAGAAAGGGGCCGGCCTGGCCAATCTCTTCCGTTCCCTGGAGAGCGGCTGGTGCCTCATGAAGGACGCCCTGGGCCGTATCGGCCAGGTATACATCGACCCCCGGCCGGAATACCTCTTGCAGGTGTTCGATACCACGCCAGGCAAGGAAGGGGAGGTAACAAAAAGTGGTTGAGCTTAAGGGTATTATCCTCGATTTCCGCCAGGCGGTGGCGGCCCAGAACTTAAGCAGGGTCGCCTTTGACGCCGCCCTGACGGTGGGCGTCCTCGTCCTCCTGGCCGAGGTGGCGGCCAATTACAAAAAGCGCCAGTACATAAAAAACGCCCTGGTCAGCCTCATCGCCTTTATCATTACCTACGCCTTTATCCGCTATTTCCCAGCCAGGGGCTCCGAATTCGAGCTGTTGACCATGCTCCTGGGGCTCTGGTACGCAGCCCAGGTTATCTACCGTTTCGCCAGCCGCGCCTTAAAGATATACAGCGAAGCCTTTAGCGGCGGCTGGCACGCCTTCAGGCAGGCGATAAATGGTAAGAGAGCCTACCAGCATAGTTACCGGCAGACTTACCAGGCTTACCAGGAAGCCAGCCAGGGCAACAACCAGGAAAAAGAAGCTTCCACCGCAGGACCACCACCTGGGGTGGAATACCTGCCGCCCCGGCGCCCGGACCCCAGGGCCTTCGACGGCCTCATCGGTCTGGATAAAGCAGTTGACGCCATTAAAACGGCCCTGGAACTACCATTAAAACAGCCGGAAAAGATCCGGGAGTACAACCTGGAATTGCCGCGGGGAATCCTGCTCTACGGCCCTCCCGGCACCGGCAAAACGAGTTTCGCCCGGGCGGCGGCCAGGTACTTCGGCTGCTCCTTCTACGCCGTTAACGCCTCTTCTCTTATCGGGCGTTACGTCGGCACCAGCGAGGCCAATTTGCGCAACCTCTTCGCCCACGCCCGCCGTCACCGGCCTGCCGTGATCTTTTTCGACGAGATCGACGCCATCGGCCGCCGCCGCGACGACAGCAACTTGAACCGCGCCTCGGACATCCTTCTGCAGCTTCTCCTGGGTGAACTAGACGGTTTTGCCAGCCGGGAAGGGATCTTCATCATTGCCGCCACCAACCGCACCGACGTGCTGGATGAGGCCCTGATGCGGCCGGGACGCCTGGACCAGAAAATCGAGCTGCCCCTGCCTGGCGCCCGCGCCCGGCGGCAGCTCTTTGAGGTTTACCTCCGGAACAGGCCCACCGAATTAAACGAAGCCGACTACCAGACTGTGGTGGCCAGGACGGAAGGAGCTTCCGCCGCTGATATCAAGGCCATCTGCGACATGGCCGCCCTGGCGGCCTCCCGCGTCCGGGCCAGGATCGACTGCGCTTACCTGATGGAAGCCATCGACGAATTAAGGGGGAAGGGTTAAAATGCGGGGCAGCACGCACCTCTTCAGCGGCTTGGCGGCGTTTTCCCTGCTCGGCATGAATTTGCCAGGGCTGGGACTGGCCGCCCTGGGAGCCTTGCTTCCGGATATAGACCAGCCGGGTAGTATGATAAGCCGCAAGGTTACCGGAGTTCCCTTTGGCCGGATAGGTCGGGGGTTAGTAGGGATTACGATACTGGGAGTCTGGCATCAGACCAGGCTTTCTTTGTTGCTACCGGTAGGGATCACCTTTGTGGCGCTGGCGTTTCTTCCCCACCGGGGGATAACGCATTCACTGTTGGGCCTGGTGTTGGCCTGGCTAGCGGTAAAGGGGCTGGGCTGGCCGGAGGCGCCTTTTCTTACTGGCTACGGCATCCACCTGGCGGAAGACTTGTTGACACCTTCTGGTATACCTCTGCTTTACCCCTGGCAGGAGCGTATGCGCGTACCGTTAGTGGAAACGGGAGGAATATTGGATAGGGTTCTCGGCCTGGCAGCCATGGCAATCTTCTTGATAGCTGCATGGAAATATGTACCGGTTTTATTACATTGACTTCCTTTCGAAAGGAGGCGCAGAACCTCTAAATGGCTAAACATCTTGAAAAATTGTGCATGGTACTTTTAACCCTTTTACTTGCCTTCAATGTTTTGATGCCCGCCGCTCTGGCGGGCATCGGCGATCAACCGGCCAAAGATTGGAACCTCCAGGGCGACATCGAAGCCGAAAAGGCAATTGAAGGACAGATGTTCAATATCGCCAGCATCACCTTTCTGAACCCGGCTACGACGGCTACGGCCGTCACCGCAGTCGGACCTTTCGGGCTCCTGACCGTAGGCGCCGGGGCGGCCGCTGCCGGCCTGGCAGAAATCGCCAGGCCCGAAAACGCCATCTGGGAGAACTGGCCCCTGGGCAGATACGTTTTTTACCACTACGCACCGGATAAATACCTGGGCATGGTGCCGACCGCCCAGTATGCCACCAGCGCCATCGGCGACATGATCGCCAATTTAATATTTTCTCTGAGTAAATCTATAACTCGAACTTCCATCAACGTCATGGTGCTGGCTTTTCACACCGATATCGTCAGCGGCATGATCCCGTGGGTGTCCCGGGGTGTGGCCGATATCTTCACTAACCCCCAGAACCAGCTGGCGCCGGTTTTGCTCATATTAGGCATGAGCCTGCTACTGATTTACAGCGTCTTTAAGCTCTTACGCGGCCAGGCCGTTTCCGTTCTGGGGGCGCTCTTAATTGCCCTTTTAGGCGTAGGGGGCGTTTTCTTTTTTACCGCCAACGCCGAAAAACTGATCGGCGACTTCACCCGGTTCACCGATAGCACCGCCGGCCTGTTCCTGGGCACCATCAGCAGCTATACCGTTAAGGGCCAGAATGTAAACATCAGCAATCCAATCGACCGGGGCCTGGTGGTCGCCGGGCAAACGGCCTGGAATACAATCATCACCCGGCCCTGGGCTGTAACCATGTTCGGCACGGCCGACGAAAGCAAGCTCAAGCTCACCCAGGATGAATACGACAAAATGGATAAAAGTTCCTTCCCGGCCGAAAGCCTGGCCAAGATCCAGCCGGGTATGCGCATCGACACCTTGTTCCTGGGCTGTGGCGGCGACGCCCGGGACGCCGTGGCCGATATACTGGGTCGGCCGAATAAACGTTACCTGTTGGTAGTTAGGGAAGACATCGACCACGGCCTTCATCCCGGTACCATGATCGGTTTCAACCCCGCCAATACCCAAAACCATATTGAAACGGCCCTGCTGACCCTCCTGCCGACCATCGGGTTTGCCATATTGATCGGCCTGGTAGGCCTCAGCATCATCGTCTGCCAGGCCGTCCTGGCGGCCCTGCTGCTGATGCTGCCCCTGGCGTTATTCGCTCTAATGATCCCGGAAACCGGTTGGACCCTGGCCGGCCGCTACTTCCGCACCTTGATCGGCTTCTTCTCTGTTAAGCTCATTTATGGCGTCTACCTGTCCCTGGTCCTGGTAGTGGCCACCAGCTTTACGAAGGCGGTGATTGGCTGATGTTGGGATTAGCCATGATCCTGCAAGCTGCCATATTCCTGGCGGCCGCTTTCTTCCGCAAAAAGTTTTTAAACCTCATCATGGAAAGCGTCCAGGAAGGCGCCTCGACGTATCATGAAAAGGCAACCGAACGCATTATCCAGGCTAACGCCGCCCTGGCCCGCCGCCTGGGCCTGGCCGACATGATCAGCGACTGGTGGATCGCCAGGCATAACAGGGGGACGGGGGGAGGCCCCCCTGATGATGATCACAAAGACGCTGCTTTAGGCGGCGTATGGGAGCAGATGCCGCCCCCACCGCCCCGGCCTTCCAACGCCAAGCAGCTGCCACCCGGAGGCCCGGTCACCATAGATATCGAACCGGAGCCAGAAGCCTGGGAAGGACGGCCGCCCCAGGGTTATCCCTTCAAAGAACTGGGCGACGGACATGAGGAAACCGGCTTCATCATGGTAAACAAAGACAATGCCCCTGGAACCGGCCTGGATACGGCGGCGGCGGTGCCCAGGGGGGTCAACGCAGCCAGGAAAGCAGCCGCTAGTGGCAATGCACCCGCCGTTGCTACCAGCGGAACGGCAGGAGTAGCTGCCGCGGGGCCGCCGGCCGCTTTGGCGGCAAAGAAAGAGGTGCAGGCTATGGCCGGCCCGGCAGCCGGCAGGCCTGCAGGGGGAGTGCGCCTGGAAGGGGGTAGGGAAACCGGCAATTTGCCGCCGGCGGCAAGAGATGGGGCCATAGCCCCCGAACAGGTACAAACCTTGGATACAGTTAAACAGGCACCGGTGCCAGCCAGGCTTGATCCCCGACCCGTTGTAACCAACCGGAAGGCGCCGCCTGCGTCCGGGGAAGCACAGCGGCCTGTTGCGGTTGCCGGTATGGCAGGTACCACTGTTACTCCGGCTAAACCAGCAATACAGGTACAGCCAGTTCCCCCTAGCGGGCAAGAAGCCCCTGCTTCTCAAGCTATCCACCGGTCCCAGGAAACCTTTGCCGCCGAACCAGCTGCCGCCTCCCATAAAACGGACGGCGGGTCGCTCCGCCATTCCGGTATGCCGGTAGCAAACAAAAAGCAGCAGGAGCGCTAAAACGCGCCTGCTGTTTTAAACTACTTAATCAGGGGTACTCACTTAATAAACGGACAAACTTTAGGTCTTTTTTTACGGCGTTATGCAACCTTTGGTCCGCGGTGAAAAGTTCACATCCCTTTATTTGCGCCGCCGCGATATAGGCTGTATCGTAAGCGCTTATCTGGTACTTGCGGCTTAAAGAAAAAATCCTCTCAGCCTCTTGTTCGACATCTATCCAGGCGATCTGTAGGGCGGTAATTTCCTTAGCCGTTTTAATGAAAACTTCATCGTTGATCCTGCGGCGTCTGGAGGCTACCAGGCACGCATTAATAAGTTCAAGAGCCAGCAGTCTTGGACCAAAAAGATTGGTTCGGCCCAAAGCATAGTCCAGCATTAATTTTTTAGCCTTGGAGGAAAGCTCGTCGGGGAAATAAGCGCAAAGGATGGCGCTTGCATCAACTACAGCGTCCATTATTTTTCCCTCGCTTCGAGTTCCTGCCGCGAAGCCTGGAAAATTTCCTCTGCGGTTATCCCCGAATCCTTCATGGCCTCAGAAATCTCCTGCATAGCAAGGTAATTTTTGATGCGGCTTAGGTTGGCGTATTCTTCATAAGGAAGGAGAGCGGCCACCGGTTTCCCTCTTTTCTCCAGAATTACGCTTTCCCAACCCTCTACCCTTCTAATTAAATCAAGAAAAGACTCTTTTGCCTGGGTTACGTTTAGAGACATCATAACTAGTCACCTCTACTAACCATATTATATGACCATTTTATAGAAAAAGCAAGTGCAGCAAGGAGAATAAAAATGGCTAAATGTCATTCCAAAGAAAACGCGCAACTTAGGGGGGAAATCCTACGGAAGCCCCTCCCTAACCACGGAGGGGTTAGGGAGGGGTAGTTCAGAACTACTTGAGCTTGATTTCGATCTTGGCGTCTAGCGCCCTGGCGACCTTTTTTAAGAAACGAAGGGAGGGATTATAGGTTCCGCTTTCCAATCTGGCAATGGCTGATTGGCGCGTTCCTACTTTACGCGCCAGTTCAGCCTGGCTGATGCCTTTGAGTTTTCGTTGTTCAATGATAGACTTGACGAGTTGGTATTCCGGTTCCAGGTCATCATAGGCGTGGCGAAAGGCTGGTTCCTTCATCAGTTTGTTTTTGAATTCCTCCCACTTCATTTAACTCCACCCGTCCTTTGCTTGTAATCCTTCATCCTGGCAAGAGCAGTTTTAAGTTCCTTTTGTGGTGCTTTTGAGGTTTTCTTGGAAAAAGCATGGACTACGACCAAAGTGTTACCCGAGATGAAAAATAATAACCTGAACGCTTGGCCTCCGAAGGGAACCCGTAATTCCCAGAGGTCGTCGGCCATATGCCGGACATAGGGCATCCCGATTGAAGGGCCATACTCTTTAAGAAGGTCAATGGCCCGGGCTATTTTCGCTTGCTCGCCGGGTTTTAGCGTCGCGATAAAGTCAACCACCGGCTGGTTGCCCGAAGCGCTTTCGTATAACTCGATTTCCCACAGCATAAAACAATCCTCAATTGATATAACATATGTGTTATATATTGTAGTCCAAAATCTTTTTGTCGTCAACTTGAAACCTAGCAGGCCGGTAGTAATTACAACCTCGGAGAAAGGAGCCCGAAATAGGTCTCCTTTTTTGATGGGAGGGGGATGCTTATGGGTCCCGTGACCGCAACAGCAGCAATCAAAACAGCTCAGAAAGCCGGCAAATTGGTCACGTCGGCCCGGGCCAGGGAAGGTCTGGCCGTAAAGATTGAATACCTGGCGATAGGCATCTTTTTTCTTATTCCAGCTCTGCTTATATCTCTGGTCCTAATATTTTTCCTGGCCCTTGGAATGGGTGATCAGGGCAAAACCACCGGCTTCCGGTCTGGCGCCCCGACGGCATTTGCCGTAGCCGATATACCGGCCCAGTACCTGCCCATTTTCTTAAAGGCCCAAGAGCGGTACGGAGTATCCTGGGCGATACTCGCGGCCATCGCCAAAATAGAATCGGGGTTTGGAAGCGACATGAAAACTTCCAGCGCTGGGGCTATCGGTTTCATGCAGTTCATGCCGGCCACCTGGGAGCAGTACAAGCAGGATGGCGACGGGGACGGCAGGATGGACCCCTATAACCCCTACGACGCCATCTTCGCCGCCGCCAATATGCTTAAAGCCAACGGCTTCGCCACCGACCCCCGTAGAGCCATCTTCGCCTATAACCACGCCAATTGGTACGTAGATATGGTGATGAGCCAGGCGGCAGCCTACGCCTCCACCATGTTGCCGGTAGGCCAAGGCGTTTGGCCCCTCCTGGGCCAATATAAAACAATCACCGACGGCTACGGCATGCGCTGGCACCCGATTCTAAAAAAATACAGCTTTCACGACGGCATAGATCTACCGGCGCCGGAAGGCACGCCAGTATTTGCAATGCAAGATGGAAGGGTGCTCTGGGATAGGGAGAACGGCGCTTATGGCCTTTGCGTAATCCTGGACCACGGCGGCCTTAAGACCATGTACGGCCACCTGGCGGATGTAGCTGTAAGAAAAGGGGAAAAGGTGAAGGCCGGCCAGGTCATCGGCTACATAGGCAATACCGGCCTCTCCACCGGCCCCCACCTGCATTTCAGCGTTTACATCAACGGCCAGCCGGCCAACCCGGAAGAGTGGCTGAAGATACCTTCAGGAAATAACTGAGGAGGCCAGAAAAAATGGCCAAAATAGTAACATCCCTTGCCCTGGTACCAGGCGCCGGAGCCACGTTTATTGCCACAAATATCGGCGCCTGGACGGCCAATAAAGGCATAAAAACTTTGCTCATAGATCTAAGCGCAAGGGGCGTTTTAGGCCCATTATTCCTAGTGGAAAAAGCAAAAGAAAAGGTTTACCCAACAACGGCAACCTGGCAGGAATTCAGCGACCCCGCTTCCTCACTCATCAAAACCCAGTATGGTCTGGCTGTTCTCCCGAGTGCGGAACGCGACAAAAGTACGGATTATGATTTAAACGCCGAAGCCATCCTTAATTATTTTGACCCGTTATTTGAAGTAATAGTTATCGACCTGGGCGGGGATATATATTTACCCCACGTATTCTCCCTCATGAAGAAGGCCTCCAAAAACATATTAGTAGCTGAACCGAGCAAAAGATGCGTCGAAGCTTTGCCGGGCCACATCAAAGAAATCTTGATGCAATATGAGCCGGAACTGATAATCAACCGTGTAACTTCCCGGGCTTATTACCATCCCAGGGACATAGCCCGGCAGTTTAACGTAGGACAGTATATAGCCATTAT
The DNA here is from genome assembly GCF_009735625.1 of Moorella glycerini. Lineage (NCBI taxonomy): Bacteria > Bacillati > Bacillota > Clostridia > Neomoorellales > Neomoorellaceae > Neomoorella > Neomoorella glycerini. The sequence continues at coordinate 2,762,493 of NZ_CP046244.1, forward strand.
TGATGATCCTAAGTGTAACAACGAAGCTGTCAAGCAACGCCTTCCCCTTTCGCTTTATGGGAAAGGAAAAGCGGCGCAGGTGCTGCTGGAATTTGGGAAACATCTTTTTCCGGAAACTCTTAGAGAAAGTAAAGATACTCAAGAGGAACAGGATATTGACGTTAATAACGTTAGAAACCTGAACGAAAGCGAGGTTAAAGGAAGAGGAATAAAAATCGATGTTGATCGGGAAAGGGAAAAAGAAGCAAGGGAAGGACTAAGGAAAAACCGGGTCAAGCCTATAAAAATCCCAAAGTTACTTCAAATACAAGGCAGCTTAAAGAAAAAATTAGCCACCAAAATAAGGGAAAAAGTACAGGAACAATGCCGGCTTCAGGAGGATATTTTAATAACGGTCTGGAACCCTTCAGGGTTTTTTGTAAGTATGACTGCTTTGAATTTAGCCGTTGCCGCGGCAGCTGAAGGATATGATGCAGCGCTTATCAACTATAATTTTACTAACACCGAAACGGATGTATGGTTCGGGATAAAACAAACCAGGGCTAAAGATGCAAATTATAATGATGCCGGCATTATGACCTTCGGTGAAGCCATCAGCCCGGAACTGGCCGTAAAGATGCTCAAGGAACGAGCCTGGGGCGTCAAATATTTGCCTGCAGGCAATAAACTTGGCAATATCGGGACCCCGGATTATGGTGAAGATGGGGTGCATCTGTTAGAAAACATAATTGTCGCCATAAATGCTCGGGAGGCAAGAAAACCCAAAGTGACAATCATCGAGGCTGGAACATGGTACGAACAGCCGCCGGTCTATGCGGCACTAAAAACTTGCCGCGTCTTGTTCATACCCATGTCCGGCAGCCACCAGGAAGGAGAAATAGTAAGGCAGCAACTGGCAGAACTCAAAAGGGTTGAAGTAGAACCGGTTACAGTGGAATTAATATTTGCCCCGGAAGAGATAAAGCTACCTGCCCAAGTTTGTCACGAACGTGTAGTTGTTCCGGATGATCGGGAGAGGTACCTGCAGGCGTCAACTATAAAGAAACCTTACTGCCTAACAACAGAAGATACAAAGGAATTCTGGAGACAAGTGGTGAACTTAATTTCTAGATTGAAGGCAAAAAAGGGAAACGGGAGGGTATGGAATATATAGGAGTAAGTAAGGGTTCCAAAAAGTGAGGTTGGATTATTTTATATATAATGGTTCCAGACCAGTTAACGGTGCATGCTTTACCGTCGGTTACGAATTATAGAAAGGAGTGGAATATGATGTTCAATATGCCTTTGGCTTGCTTGCTTCTTGGTACAGCTGCAATATCGACTTTTTCCCCTTCCCTTATAATGTTTGGTCTCCCGGATGGCGGCGACTATCGCCTGGAGTTTATTTTTTTATGATAATGTTTGTGGCATATTTCGTTATAACGATGCCAGCAGGCCTTGTCCTTGGCAACCTGGTAGAAAAGGACTACCGGAATTTCCGTGCCGTGGCGGTGGTAGCGGCTGCTACATATATTGCCGGCTTTGCCTATTTCCTTATTGGCCGGCCAAAGATGCCGCTAGGAAGAGTTTTTATCGAACACATTGCAGTGATAGCGGTAACCTGGTTAATAGCAACTCCTATCGCCCGGGCCATATGGGGAAGGGCTTCAAAATCGGTTTAAGAAGGGATGTCGTCCGATATTGATTAAATGATAATAGTGGGGTAAAATGAACTCAGGGAAGGTGGTAAAGTAACCTTTTTGTGTTAAGAGAGTCCCCGGGAGGCATACTATATTAATAAATTAAGATGTCTCCCAAGGGGTGTATACTTATTGAAGAAAAAAATTAAGAAGGTTAATATGTACTTAAAAAGAAAGGGGGAAACAGAAATGCCAGCCTTACTGGAAAAAGAACCATCTTGCACAATAGAAGAACTGCTACAACGCGCTAAAAAATTGAATGAAAATATATCTTCAAAGATGAGGGCTGCCGGCATTACTTATAAAGATATTAAAGAAGATGTCGTCAAAGCGCGTTCAAGTATTAGAACCTCCAAAGGTCCCCGTCGTTATTGATACCAATGTTTTAGTTCCTTCTCTTTATAGTAATACGCCTATAGCCCAATTTCTTTTTTCCGGCAACCTCATTCTAGTTTGGAGTGCATACATCTACAACGAAGCTTGTGAAATTATCTACAGGTTGTCAGCTCGCTATCTGCAAAAGGCGGGTGTATTTCCTGAAGAAGTTTTGGAACTTTTGAAGATAGTTACTACTATTGGCCGCGAAGTCACTGATATGCCCGAAGATTGGCCACCGTATTCCCGTGATAGAGAAGATGACCCATTTCTTTGGGCGGCCTTGGTAGGAGGAGCTGAGTATATAATCTCAGAGGACGATTCGCATATGTTGGAATTAAAATCTTTTCAGGGGATACCAATAGGGACACCAAGACAATTCTTTGAGTGGGTAAAGATAGTGCACCCAATAACACTAGCAAATAAGATTTAATCCGGCTAACCGCCGGGTTTTTTGTTTTCGAGGAGGTGATCATCAAAAGGGTACGTATATACCGTTGTTGTTGCCGGAACTTTTTGGTAAACTAAAATCATCAAGGAGGGATTTCTACCGTGAAGAAAATCACTGTATTGACCACTTTACTTGCCCTGATTCTATTTCTTTTAGCCCAAGCTCTCCCAGCCCACGCCGAGATGGAGTACCGTTTCTCTGACAAAGACACCATCACGAAAGACTTTTCCTGGGGCCAAGACGACATCATTGAAGCCATCGACTTTGAACTTTACGCCGGTTACCCGGACAACACCCTGGGGCTCAATAACAACATGACCCGGGCGGAGTTCGCCGCCGTGCTGAACCGCATCATGGACGCCGGGGGCACCACCGGACCGAACTGGTACGACGGAGCCGTTGACGGTTTGGTGAAGGCCGGTGTAATCCACGACAAGTCCGGGGACTGGGACGCGCCTATCACCAGGCTGGAAGCCGCTAAGTGGCTGGGCAGGCTGGCGAAGGTCTACCAGGTGGCGGTCAAGGACCAGGGCGCGACCTTTAGTGACACCTCTGATGTAGACGCCATCTACGCCGACAAGACGGGCCTCATGAAGGGCATCAGCCCGGGCGTCCTGGGGGCCGACCAGAACCTGCTCAGGGGTGAGGCGGCGGTGCTGCTGCTCCGTGTGGCGAAGAGCGTGGATAATAACTTGCCGAGTGATGAGGAGTTGATTCAGGCAGGCAAAGAGGCTTTAGAAGATGCCAGCGCTAATGCAATGGACTTTGAGGCGCGGCGTAATGTGGACTTGAGCTTCTACGACAAGCTGCCCTACAAGAGGGTCACCCGGAATTACTTCGAGGGCGCGCGGAAGTTTATGTATGCCCTGCGGGACGACGGGAGGAAGAATTACCGGTTAACAAAGAGCGAAATAAAAGTAGCTGAAAAACATAACTCCATTGCGATAGTAGTTGCTAAATTAGAAATAGAGAGCGGCTATAAAGGGATAGGAATTTCCCGTTTCAAGAAGATTGACGGCCGCTGGATGATGACCCAGGGCGGAACCCCCCAAAATTACAAAGAATGGGGTTACGTCAGCAAAGTGGGCTGGTAAGGATACAAGTTAGTTAATCAAAGGGGGTAAATATTATATGCTGCGCAAAGCCTTTTTCAGGGCTTTTTTCTTTTTGCTTCTCATGGCGGCGTTGGCCAACCCGGCTTTCGCCTTCTATGAAGGTGGGGATTACAGAGGCGCTCCCTCCGACTCCCAGGCCCCCCGTTCCAACGGAATGCAATGGTTCGTCCGCCGCGTCCCGGTGCTGCTCTACACCCCGGAAAACATGAGCGTGAGCCTGGATAGCAATAAAGGCGAGATAAACCTGAGCGACGTGGATTTAGTATGGGGCGAACTCTGGACCAAGCCGGGGTGGGTGAAGGAGGGCAACCGGTACGGGTTGAACGAGCTTTACATCCCCATTAATTCCAACATGGCCCCGGCCCCGGTGTCCGGGAGGAAAAAGGTCATCCTGCCGGACGCCGATTTTGACAATCCTGACGTGTTGAGCTTCCTGGCGGACTATTTTGACGTATACGCTCAGACGCGGTTAATTGACAAAAATAACACCTGGGCGGGTGATGCCTCTTCGGGGCTGTACGTTAACATTCCCTTACCTTCACGTCAGGACTTCTTGTCACAGGAGGAAGGGATGAATGAAGTTCAGGCGGCGAAATGGAAGCCTTTCCTGGCAAGCCAGGCGTATCCCGATGGGCTGATACCTTCCGCCGACGGGAGCAAACAATACTTGCGGGCACTGGATGCTTTCAACCACGGGTCGACGTTTTACTACCACCTGCTTTTAAACCCCGGCCCGCAGACTGGCAACTGGCAGGTGGCGGCGCAGACCAGCCCCAATTATGACGAGAACGCCCCGGACGGCACAGGGTTTTACCGCGGCAAAGACTGGAGCGACCAGCTGAAAAGTAATCCTGCGGCGGTGCCGGGGTTCATCGGGGCGATAACGCCGTGGGCGAATTTAAAGCTGGAAGGCCCGGTTGAAATAACCGGCGCCCCCGGGGAAGAAAAAGAAGCCCAATACACAATTACGAATGAAAGCTCCGCTGTTCTGGCGCCTGACGTGGCGGTGAAGCGCGAAGGCGGGGCCTACGTCACGGCGGCGGCCGAAGTCCCGGTGAAAGCGTGGGACAAAGCGCCGGTGACTCTAAAGTTCAAAGTAGAAGACACGCCTTACAAAGTGCGGGTTGCGGTGAATCCCTTTGGGGGATTGCTCGAATCCACATATAAAGACAACTACGTAGACGTGACGGTAAAGCCTATTTTACCGTCTCCCCCGGTCGATAACCAGGGTGGCGGCTCATCCGGCGGCGGAGGAAATGCAGGTGGGAGAGACTACAACGGCAGCGGTGAGCTGGTATTCTACGCCCGTAGCAGGGGCGGGCAGGACATATATGGCAACTATAAACCGCCGGAGGACCGGCCGGTTAATACCGCCAAGTATGCCGACATAGTTAAAGCCGTTTTGAAGCCCGCGCCTCTAACGCCTCCCCAGGGTACACTAGTGTCCTGGAAAGTTACTTCCGCGACTTTGAGCTACCCGAAGCGGAATCCGGAGTTTACCTTTGGTCACCCGACTATGGAGCCGGTGGGTACCATAACTGTTTCCATGACGCCTAACGACCACGAAGCCACGGTGGAGTTTGAGGAAGACTGGAGCGTGGCCGGGGCGCCCATATACGACATGCTGGCGGGCCGTGATGCCCCGCCACCAACGGAGTACACCATTACGGCGGAGTACACGGTGGAATATGAGTACGAATATACAGAATGCGATAAAGACGGTTGTTACACGGTGCGGGCGAAAGGGACTGCATCTGGCACGGCTTCCGGCAGTCTCCTGGTGAACGGTACGGGGATAAATATTTTGTAAGCGCATTTTAACTTGCATAGGGAAGCCGCCTCTTTTCGGGGCGGCTTTTCTTTTTTATGGGGGGATTGATGTATGAATTGCAAGGACTTTAAAGAGTTTCTTTATAACCACTTATTCGTCGTCATAATTTTAGGACCGCTTTTAGGTCTTTACTTTTTTTTATCTATTGCATTCTCCGACGAGGCCGAAACCTATACTGCCCTGATTTCAATTCTCACCCTTATCGGTTCGATGGCCCTAGGCTTGGTGCTGGCGGCGGTCCTTACTGTTACAGTATTACTGGTTGTATGGTTTCGTTTAAAAGCTTTAACAATGAAGGAAATTCCTGGGGAAACGTCGAAAATGAGCTTGCCCACTATACGAGAGAGGGTTGGCCGGTACTTTGACTTCAGGAGGTTCGATAGATGGTACAGGGACTGACACTTCCCGTCGCTCTTTTTCTTTGCCTTATTGTTGTTCCCGGGTATATGTTTACCTGGGCTTCGGGTGTCGCGGAGGAAGGCAAGAGAAACTTTACGCTGGTTTTCTCCCGGGGCGTCGTAAATTTTGCTGTAGGTATTATACTTATTTTCCTTCTCTTCCACGATAAAGCAGGCGAAGTCTTACTCATGTTTTCGGGTGATTTGCAGGCCATCCAGCGTTTCTTCTGGTTGGCCATGTGCGGTTTTTCGGTATTAGCCAGCGTGTTGGGAGCCATACAACTGTTTTTGGATACGCAGAGCGCCCGGGCTATCAAACAGAGCATAGTATGGCGAAACTTCATGGCGGGAAAACAGTTTGAGGTTTCGCCCCGCGAGAATATTATGTGGGAAGTATTGTTGTGCTATAGGGTTATTCAGAAACGTCCTATAGTTACCGTTTTGGTAGAAGGAACGAGCACTCCTGTGCAGGGGGAAGTCTTAAAGGCGAGTTGGGGATCCAAGGGAGGATTGCTGGTAGCCGGTATGGATGATCCTCAAAGTGTCACCTGGATTCCGAAGGACCGCATTATTACTGTACGATACATGAATCCCGGGCTTGCCCTTGCAACACATGCCCTTGATCCGGTGACAAAAAATTTTCTCAACCTTGTGCATCCTGGCTATGGGGAAGAAGTAGAACAGCGACTGTTTGACAGGTCTTCCAATGCAGGTTAAAGCCGTGTGACTGCCGCCCTACCCGGGGCGGCTTTTTCTTTTTTATGGGAGGTGGTTTTTATTCCGCTGGAATTTGCCAGTCACGACTGGCTGCAGGAAATTGAGATGCAGAAGGAGGCGATAATCGAAGAAGTCGCCAGACAGCTCACGCGGGAGCACCCGGAGCTGTTTTCTGGTGGCACCCTGGACGGCGGCGCCAGGCTGGATGCTGAAGCGCTGGTGAAAAACGCTGTCATTACCCGTAAAGACCTTACCCCGGATGAAAAAGATGACGCTGTGAGTGTCATAATGGGGCAGATAACGGGCTACGGACCCCTGCGAGACTTTTTTACCGGCCCTGGAGCGGAAGAAATAACAGAGGTTGCCGTGAACCCCACGTCCCAAGGACCGCGGGTCTTCTACGGCATGCGCGGCAGGCAGTATCCGGCGTCCGGCGTCTACTTCAAGACCAACGAAGAAGTCACCAGGTTCGCTCAGAAAATCTGCGAGGACGCCGGCCGGCCCTTTACTGCCGATTCACCCATCGTTGACGCCTGGCTGCGGGACGGGTCGAGACTTTCGGTCATAGGTTTTAAGGCCAGCCCTCTCGGCACGGCCCTGACCATAAGGAAGTCGCCCCTGACGCGGCTGCCGCTGCCGCTGTCCGTTTTGGTCAAAAGCGGCATGATGCCGCAGTTCGCTGCCGAACTTCTGGTTGACCTGATAGTGGAGGGCCACGCCAACCTGGGGGTGTTCGGGCGCACCGACTCCGGCAAGACGACGGTCCTGCGGAGCCTGGGCGAACAAATCGCAATTGACGAGAGGATGATCATAGGTGAGACCAGCTTCGAGCTTTCCCTGCCTAGCCTTCCTAACTGCGTCAACATGGTGGAAGTCACCTACGGCGGCCAGAAGCTGGTGGACCTGGCGAGGATCTGCGAGGTGATAAACCGTTCCAACCCGGACCGGGCTATAGTCGGCGAGATCCGCGGCGGGGAGGTGGTGGCCGCATCTGAAATCGCTGAGTCCATCAGCGGCGGCTTCTGGACCACGGGCCACGCCGGGGGAGTGGACGAGCTGCGCTCCCGCCTGCCCAAGATGTTTTCCCGCGGCGGGATGCCCCTGCCGAAGGAGTACGTGGACGAGCAGCTCCGGGCCATGTTCCACTTCCTGGTATTCCTGGACAAGAGCTATGACGGGAAGCGTACCCTCATGAGCATCGTGGAGGTGACGGCTGAAGGCTACCGGACCATTCTCCGGTTTGACGAAGGGGAGTTTGCGAGGACGCGGGGGAAAGTCCGGCGGTGGGTGTATGAGGCGCCCGTGACGCCGGAGAGGCTGGGCCGGTTGGCCTTCCGCGGAGCGGAGGTTAAGCCGGAATACGAGCAGGTGCTTGAGAAGCACTTCTATGCAGAAGGAGGCGAGGCGTAAGGTTGTTAGTGATAGCTCTTTTCCTGTCGTTGTTCCTGATGTTTTACTTTCTTACCGGCGGCGAGGTTCCCGAAAAGGCGGGTCTTAAGAAAATAGCCAGGGACAGGCTTTTGCCGGGGGCTTCCGCAGCGGTGTTTTTCCTCCTGGGTTCTGTTATGTGCCGCACTTCCCTGGGTGGTATCCCCTGGGCCGTCCTGGGGTGGTATTTGCCCGGGTGGGTTACAGGGTTTGTAGAAGAGCGCCGCCGGGCGAGGCTCAGGGAATTAGTGAAGAGCTTTGTGGTTTCCGCCGCGGGCATGTTTGCTGCCGGGCAGACGACCGCGGAGGTGGTAAAAGTTATGGCCGACCGGATGCCCGAGCCTTTTGCCGCGGAATTCCAGGATATGCTGGGCCAGCGCGAGCTGGCCGATAAACCCTATTCAAAGTCCTTCGGCAACCTGGCGAAGAAGTACGGCCTGCCCGAGTTCGAGGCCGTGGCCGCCGTGCTGGCCGCCGCCGACCGGGCCGGGGGGCCTAATGCAGCGGCCAAAGGATTGAAGCGCCTGGGGGCCGCCCTGCAGCAGCGCGATCGGCTGCTGGCCGAAAGGCGCAAAGAGACCTTTGAGCCGAAGGTGGCCGCCGGGGTGGTGATAGTCCTGCTCTTCCTGGGCTTTTTGGGCGGTGTCCTTCTGTGGCCCGGCTACTTCGAGGGCGGCGGCAGGCTGGTCCTGACTGCGGCTTCGGCGATAATAGTCGGCATGGTCTTCCTGGCCGTCAAAGCCGGGAGCCCGGACGCGATGTAGAGGGGGGAATGGCATGATGCTTGCGCCTGCGGGCCTTTTTGTGACGACTTTTGTCTTTCTCTATCTGCTCCTCTGTCCCGACAGGGAAGGCGTGTCGCTCGCGGCGGGCACCGTCGATTCCGTGAGGAAGAGATTGGAGAAAAGCCTGATAACCCCGGACAGGGCGGCGCGCCTGGAAGCCGCGGGCAGGACGGTGCGGGAGCTCATGCGGAGCGGCGCTTTGATCGGCGCCGGGTTAGCCCTCCTGGGCTTCCTCATCGGGGTTAAGTTTTTAGGGGTGTTCGCCCTGGTGCCGGCCGCGGTCCTTTTTCTCCTGGGCATGTTTCTGGCTGCGAATGCCGTGGATACCGAGTTCCGCCGCTGGCAGGCCAAAGTGCTGGCGGGGGTACCCAACATATTCAACTTCGTTCCCGTCTTCCTGGAAACCGGTGCGGTCACTCCCAGGGAGGCCCTGTTCCTTTCCCTGCCTTTCATTTCCGAACCCCTGCGGGGCCTGCTGGAAAACGCCCTGAGCCGCATAGCCAGGAAGGCCGAGGTGCGGACGGCCATGGATGAGCTGGCGGGGAAGGTGAAGCATCCCCTGGTGGATGCTGTGGCCTTTCGGTTGTCTTCGGCTTGGGACGTGCGGGTGGACGCCACTATCTTCGACGACCTGGCCGGGCAGCTGGCTCTGCTCCGGGAAGAAGCGGCAGGCAGGGTCACGGCGGCCCGGGCTTCCTTCTTCGCCCTGGTGGCCGTACTGGGACTTCTGGGCGCGGTCCTGGTTTTCGGCTACCCGGCCGTGAAGTTCATGGCCCAGAAGATCGCCGGGGGGTTCGGGATATGAAAGAGAAGGGAGGGGGTGAGAGTGCGAAAGGCTTTTGCGCTGGTGTTGATTTCCGCGCTAGTGGCGCTGGTAGTCCTGGGAGCCCTGTGGTGGCTGGCCGTCGTAAAGCGCTGGCTTTTGTGAAGGACCGGCGCGGCTTCCTGGAAATCTACATGCTGTCGCTTTTCACGGTCGTGGCCCTGACCGTCTTCGCCGTGCTTACGGGCGTGGCCTTCGGGACCAAGAAAAACGCCGACGTGGTGTACCAGATGGTAGGCGAGGCTATTGACTTTGCGGGCAGGGCCGCCAGCCGGGATACCGGCGGCAACCTTGAGAGTGCCGAAACCCTGGCCCGGCAGTATTTCACTTTAGCTTTTTCCAGGATGACGGGAACTGCTTTTAACGGCAGCAGCTTTGTGCCTTCGGGGTCATCCCCGATCAAAGGGGCCGCCACCTTGGAGGGCTTCCGCTACGTGCGGCCCGGTGACCCCATTCCGGGCGGCAGAGCTTCCGTGCCGGGGTTTATGGCCACCCTGAAAGTGCCCATCCTGGTAGGTAACGTACCTTTTGTAGGCCCGCAGTTTTTAGATGTGCAGATGCGGTGCTACCAGCCCGCCGGGCGGGTTGAACTCTAAAAAGCTACTAAACGAATTGGAGGTTGACGCCATGTTAAAAAAATACCTGGATAACGCAGTCGATATTATCAAGGACGAGAAAGGGTCCCTTCCGGAACTGACCACGGTCCTGGGCCTGGCTATAGTTGCGGCCCTAGTGGTTGTGGCGCTCATGGTCCTTGCCCCCCAGACGACCAGGGACTTCTGGAATGCGGCCACCGGCTGGATACGCGGCCAGTTTGGTTTCTAGCCTGGGGGCGGTGGCTTCAAATGCTTGACAGGGTGATCTCCCTTTTCGGGGTCCTCTTTGTGCTCATACTCTTCGCCGTGTGCGGGGCCGTCTTTATCGGGATGGTTTCCCAGTGGTATGCCCTCCAGTCCGAGGCCCAGTTCGTGGCCGCGGGCATGAGCAGGTACGGGGGCTACACCACCGATATTGACGCCCAGCTCCAAAACTTTATGAGCCAGATGAAGATGGACCGCGCGAAGACCCAGGTTAAGGTGTCGGCCCCGGGGGCGCCCGTGCCCTGGGGCACGGTGGTTACCTGCGAGATAACTTACCCCTTCCGTTTTGCCGCGGGGAAATTCTTTCCGCCCTTTGAGGTGCCGGTGACAGGGAAGGGAACTTCGGTGAGCGCCTACATACCCGGCACGATGTCGGGCCTCACCTATACTTCGCCGTAGGAGACGCGGTTATGCTGCGGTTTTTGTTTTCGGTTTTCTGTCTCCTGTTTGGTGCGGCCGTCGGCGTTTCCCTGAAAGGGGCGGTGCAGTACCGTCCCTTCATAGCGGTGTGTTTTGCCGGGATGCTCCTGTGCGCCGGTTATCTTTTCTGGTACCACCTGGCGCATATCCCGCGCTGGCGGGAGGCCAGCAGGGAAGCGGGTTTCAGGCTGCTGGTCCTGGTGCCCATCAGTTCCCTGCTGGCTTGGGCCGTGCTTTTCTTTTCCGGCGCGAAGCTAAAGACGAGGAAAATCCGGCGGGCCTTCGAGCTGCATATAGCCGACCGACGGAAACACCGGCTGGCCGAGTTTACCGGCCTGCTGGCTTCCGACCTCTCGCTCCTAGCGGGAGGACTGGAACCCGGGACACTAATTATCTGGGAAACGCGGGCTCCTGTGCCGTCCGCTTTCCGGCGGTACATCAGGCGGAAGCAGGCGGCGGGGGAGGCGGTGTGGGAGAAGGGCGGCTGGGGGCCGGCCCGCCGCTTTGCCGCCCGTTTGGCCCGGCGCGGGGCACTGGTGTGGACCGGGAGAGACCAGGAATATTTCTTCGGGAGGTGTTCGTTTGAGCAGGAAAGCAGGGATAATCATATCTTTTCTCCTGGCGTTGCTGTTCACGGGGCTGGTCACCATAGGGGCCAATGCCAGGTACAGGCAGGCAAGTAAGACCGTCAACGTGGTCCGGGCCGCGCAGTTTATAACGGCCGGGTCGGAGATAAAGCCGGAAATGGTGGAGAAGGTGCCGGTCCCGGCCCAGGCCGCGAGCGGTATGGCGACAGCCGTTGAGGAAGTTGCCGGCAGGGTGGCCACCGTCTCTATGGTTAAAGGCCAGTACGTCTGGAAGGACGCAGTTAGGGAAGGGAAGGGCCTTAAAGAAGGTTACGTGGTCGTCTACGTGCCGGTTGACCTTTCGAGCTCTGCAGCTGTCCTGGCCGGCGAGGTGGTTGACGTTTACGCAATCGACAAAACCGCCGGCGGCGCTCCTGCCGCGAAGCTGCTGGCCCAGGGGGTGCGGGTCCTCCACAGCCTGGGCCAGGACGGGGTAGAGATTGAACCCGGGAAGAGCGGCGGTATTTCTCCCGTACCAGCCAGCAAATCCCCGGTAAGCGTCGGGCTGGAAGTGCCGAAGGACGTGGCGGCCCAGCTCGTGCAGTACGCCTCCGCTAAAGCGGTCTACCTTGCCAGGAGCGCGGTCACGGGTGCGTAAGCTGTCCTTTGGCCCGTGGGAATCCCTTTCTCCCATGGCCTTCTTCGGTGGTGAGGGCCTTCAACCCGTCCGGCTCGCGTGGCCGCAGTTAGAGGAAAAGCACTTAGACTTCCTCACCGGCCTGCCCAACCGGAGGGCTTTCGACGCGGCGCTGGAGGCGGCCGCGGGAGAAGCCTGCCGCCAGTGCGCCGCCTTCGGGGTGATACTGTTTGACATCGATCACTTCAAAAAGGTCAACGACTCGCACGGCCATCACACTGGGGACTCGGTTCTTAAGATATTCGCTTCCCGCCTGCGGTCGTCGATTAAGGGCATTGACTTTGCGGCCAGGTACGGCGGGGAGGAGTTTGTGGTCCTGGTGCTGGCGGCCGAGAAAGAAAAGGTGTGGGAGATAGGAGAGAGGGTGCGCCTGGCGGTGTCCGGCGCGCCCTTTTTTGTAGAAGGGAAGGAGCTCGCCGTGACGTGCTCTTTTGGCTGCGCGGTCTTTCCCGTGGACGGGCCGACGGCAGGGGAAGCCGTCAAGGCCGCAGACGCGGCCCTTTACCGGGCGAAGGAGGCGGGCCGCAACTGTGGTTTTTTGTATAAAAGTTAAAAGTTATTGGGGGTGTAAAGGTGCCTTTTTGCGTCATCGCTGCCGAGAAAGAATCTGCCGAGCTTATAAAGCAGAACTTGATTAAAACCGGGCTTTACCCTGATTGGGAGTTTCAGGTATGCACTTCTGCCCGGGATCTCTACGCTTTCAGCCCGGACAGGCCGGGAGTCGTGGTCGTGAGTCGTTTCCTCCCGGGGGAAGATACACGCGTTTTGCTCCAGCGCTTGCCCCTGCTTTTTTCGGCCAGCCATATAGTCCTTTTGGCCGGCAACCTGGATGAAAAAGGGAAGGCGTTCGTGAGAGCAGCCAGGCAGGCGGGGCTCAACAATATCGTTACGGGCAAACTCCCGGGCGACAGGCCCTACAACCTCCTGGCCGCCCTCAGATACGCGAGGGAGGACGACGAGCTGTCCGCTTTGATGAGCGGGGAGGAAGAAATCGGTCCGCCGGGGCTGGAAGTGGAGGAGAGGGAGGAATACGTTCCGGAGCCGCCGGCAGCCGCGCCTCCGGTGGATACCGCATATAAGGAGCGGCCGCGTCCCCATCCGCCGCAACCGGCAGGGCCGCAGGCGTTTTCCCTTGTCGAAAGGCAGGAGCACCGGAGGGACGCCGACTACCTGGACGAGCTTCTGGGCCGCTATGCGGGTCCGCCCGGCCCTGCCGGCGGATCTCCGACCGACCCGGCGTTTGAGCGGCCCGCGGCCCGGGCGTTTCCTGCGAAGCCCGTCCAGGAGGCCCGCGTTTACCCCCGTACAGGAGGGCGAGGGGTTTTTGTGCTTACCGCCGCCAACAAAGGAGGCGTAGGTAAGACCACGGTGGCGGTGACCCTGGCCGTGGCCCTGGCCCGGGCGGGGATCCCGGTTGTGCTGTGGGATCTGGACTTCGGCGCGCCGGACGTGGCTTCCTTCTTCGACATATCGGGTGTGGCCGGTATAGAGGCGCTGGCTAAAGGGTTATTCCGGCCGGAGATTGCCGAAGGGCTGCTTGTCAAAGCGGAGGAAAACCTCTACGTCCTGCCCGGACCTATGGACAGGACCGTGCCGGCTTTTGAGCCGGGTGAAATTGGTGCTATAGCGCAGCAATTGCTATCCAGATTTCCGGTGGTGTTCGGCGACACCCCTCCGGAGTTCTGGACCAAGCCCTGGCTGGAGGGAGTGTTCCCTTTAGCCGACAGGGTGCTGGCCGTGGTGGACCAGTCCAAGTTCAGCGAGCAAGAAACTGCCGCTTATGCGCCTTGCCTTCTGGCTATGGGCGTGACGCCAGAGAAGATAAGCATAGTTTTGAACCGCTTCAGCCCGAAGCTCCACAACGCGAAAGGGGTGGAGAAGCACTTCTGTTCCGGCTTCAAGAAGGAAGTTCCCGCAAAGCTCCTGCCGAAGGTGGCGGCGGTGATACCGGAAGAATGGGAGGCTTATGTGCAAAGAGGTTACAAGGGCGAAGTGGTGGGCCTGGACGACGCCTACAGCCAGTGGCACGCCCTGGCGGGAGAGATCGCGGCGTCTGCCGGGTACACATACAGGAAGCCCGAAGGGGAAAAGAAGGCTTTCTTCCGGTTCTTTGGCAGAAGAAAAAAATAGGCTGGTGGTGTTATGGGCAGCTTAGAGGAAAAAGTAAAGCACATGGCCGAATACCTGGACGCAGAAGCCATATCTGCGGCCTTAAAAATACCAGTCGAAACTGTCCGGGACATCCTGGACGGCAAGGCGCAGGTGCTGGAGGTGCCCGGCGCTTCCAAAGCTCCTGCGGTAGTGCAAGTAAATTCCGCCAGAGTCGCCTACCGGCAGAGGGTAATAGCGGTCTGGCGGGCGAAGGGCGGGGTGGGCTGCACTTCCGTAGCCCTGGGCCTGGCCTGGCTGCTGAAGGATTTGATGCGCGTACTGCTGGTTGACTGTTCTTTTGATGTGGGGTGCAGCGACCTTTCCTTTGTCCTGGACCTGCCGGAGTACCCCCACCTCAAGGCATTCGAGTACGGCGGTATCGCGGGTGCCGTCATAAACGCGGAGCCCAATCTGGACGTACTCCAGGCTCCCCGGAACCGGAGCGAGATTGACGAGCTTTCACAAGACATTTTGACCCGGGCTGTTACTTCGGCCCGGACCACCTACGACGTAATAATTTGCGACCTGCCCAATGCGGAGGGGCCGCCGGTGCAGGGAGTCCTGGAGAATGCCAACACGCTCCTGCTGGTGACGGGCGGTGAAGATGGGGAGAAGTCGCGCCTGCTGGCCCGGCTGGCGGGGGTAAACCTCAAAAGCAAGGAGGTTTTTCTCCTGTGCAACCGCGAGAGCGAGGTCAACGGCCCGATTGCGGAGGTCCTATCTTTCCGGGAATTCGCTGTCCCTGAGGACCCGGAACTCGCACGTGGTTTGCGCCGGGGGCAGGTTTTCTCCGCCAATGGCCCTTTTATGCGGGCGCTGGCGGAAGTCCGTGATGCTATGTATGAGAGTTCGGCAACCCAGAAGGGCGGGATATTCCGGCGCCTGTTTGGACGCTGAGAATGAGAAATAGAAAGGAGTTGGAGCTTTGCGGAATCTTACGTGGAGTGCGGCATGCGGGCTGGCCCTTTTTCTTCTGTGCCTGGGAGGGGTACTGGGGGTGGCGTTCCCCGCCCACATGGCCCGAATCGCTGCGCCCGTGCTGAACAGGGTAATGGATTCGGCGCAAACGCTCCGGCCGGATGCGCTGGTGTTTGTGGCCCTGGTCCTCATAAAAAACTGCCTGGTGCTGTTCCTGGTGCTTACTGCCGGGCCTTCTTACGACCGGCTTAAGGGGAAGTTCTTCAGGTCCCGCCTGGCCGCCTGCTTATCAAGGGTGACAGACTTCTCGGTCGCCTTTTTTCCCGTCCTGATACTCTTGCTCAACGGCGCCGTACTCTCCTGGAGCGTGCTCCTGTTTGCCAGGGCCGGCGTGCCCCTGGCGGCCCTGCTGGGCGGGATTCTGCCCCACGGGGTATTCGAACTCGCGGCCCTGGTAATGGTCAGCGCCCTGGTGTTCTGCCGGCCGGGGAGCGATTTTAAGGACAGGATGGCGTTCTTTGTGCGGCCTATATTCCCCTTGTTGGTGGTGTCCGCGCTGGTTGAGGCGTACATTTCGCCGGCGATTATGGTGAGGCTGTGGAGTTGACCGGGAGGAAAAAAGTATGGCGTTAGCCGGGCTTGCCTATTTCATCCTTGCCCTGGCGTCCCTGATTTTGTGGTCTACAGGTTTTAACCCGTACTGCGGCTACGGCCTCTTTCTGGGGAGACCCTTACTGCTGTGGGGCGCAACGGCTTATGCGTGTATGGCAGTCCTCTGCTTTGCCGGGGCGAAAAGGAAGGTTGCCATAGCCGGGGCCGCTTTTCTGCCTGCGGTACACGCGGCCGTACTCGCACTCGCCTGGAGGGATTCCGGCTACCTCTGCCCGGCCTGCGTTACCTTTCTCGTTATCGAAGCTGTCCTGGCCGCGTTTCTGGTTTTTGCCCGGGGCAGGAAGCAATATCCAGTCTTTCTTTCCCTTGCCGGGGTTTTCCTGCTTGTGGGCACCGGGCTTCTGGCATATAACCCTTCCGTCTCCGGGTATGTGATGCCTGCCGGCAGCGCAGCGGAGGCGGTTTCAGGGGGTGCGGGCAGCGAGGCGGTTGTACCGGATGGGGCTGCTGCTTTTGGCACCCCGGAAAAGTCGCCGGTGGGCATGGCGGCTGTTGATGCCGGGCAGGTGGAGCCCGGCCGTCCGCTGGTTTATAACCCGCCTGCGGGCGCGGCCCCGGCGCTTGCAGATAGTGCAGCGGCTGCCGTGCCGGGTAAGAAATATCCGGTTGCGAAAGGGCCTTCGGTGGCCGTGACGACCGCTGGCGGCAAAAAAGTGGAGCTCGACCTTTCGCAACGGCCTGCCCTTTACTTTGCCTGGTGGTGCCCGGCGTGCCGGGAGGTTTTACGGGAGATGGCCCGGCTGGCAGGAGAAAAAAGGCCGTACCTGGTGTCTGTTTCCTATACGGCCGGGGATGTCAACCGGTCCTTGCAGGAAGTTGCCAGGGCTGGTTTGCCAGGAGGAGAAGTGTACTTCAGCCGGGGCGTGCCGGGGAACCCGGGCGGCATCCCGGTGTTGCTATATGCGGAAGGCGGTGAGGTAAAATAGGCGATAGGGAAAACGGCTATCCTGCGTTTAAGTGCGATATCGTCCACAACGCAAAAATAATCAGCAGTAAGTTGGCTGCTATGGTCCAAAGCCGCGGCATTTTAATCGTAAAAGATACCTCGGGTTTTTCGCAGGGTGGCATTTTGTTTTGGGCTTTATTGGCGTCTCTTGTAGCCATAGCAATCACTGTTTTAAAAAAATAATACCATCTTTTCAGCACGGAGGTACTTCTGAAAAATTGCTGGAGGGAGAGATTCTTGACCTGGAACTGGCTTTGGGTTTTATTCCTGGTCCCGGTGACGGCTTGCGGCATATATGATTTCCTTTCCATGAGGGTACCGAACCGCCTTACAGTACCCTTAATTTTTATCGGGCTGGCATACCGGGCCTGGGCGGGAGACTTCTGGGGCGGTCTTTCAGGGGCGCTGGTATGGTTCATTGCAGGTGCCGTTCTAGTCTCTACAGGCGGCATGGGCGGCGGGGACGTCAAGCTCATGGCCGCCATAGGGGCCTGGGCCGGGGTGTACGGCGGGTTGCTGGTCTTTGCGGCCGCCAGCCTGATCGGGGCGGCATGGGCGGCCGCCAAATTGGCCAGGCTGGGCCTGTTGAAAAGAAAGATTCTGTATCTCCTTTACTGGGGCGGTTCTATCTTTACCGGGGTCAGGCAGCCTCTCCTGGTAAAGATGCCGGAGGAAGGCGTACCGCAGGAGGCCATTCCCTTCGCGGCCTGCCTGGCCGCGGGAGTTTGGGCGGCGACTCTGGCGGCGTGGTATGTTAGGCATTACAGCGGGATTGTGAGGTGGTGATGGTTTGGCTTTGCGTTTTCCAATTCTAAAACGGACGTGGCCCTACCTCCTGGCTATAGCGGTCGGCCTAGTGGTGGCGGCTTTCAGCTTCAAGGCCCTCAAAGGGGAGGCCTCCTCCCAGGCAGGGGTTAAGCTCCCGGTGGCAGCCCGCGACCTGCCGCCGTATACCCTGGTCCAGGCGCAGGATTTGAGCTGGAGCACTTTTCCGTCCGAGCTGCCGGGTGCGGTAAAAAAACCGGCCGAGGCCGTTGGCAAGGTCCTGTCCAGGACGGTGCCGAAAGACTACCCCCTGCGAGCCGGCGACCTTAAAGACCCGGGGAGCCTAGACGTGCAGCTAGTATCTGTCAATGTTGATTCTTCCCGCCTGGGCGGGGCCAGGCCGGGCGACCTGGTGGACGTTTACTGGATACAGCCCGCCGAGAAGACCGCCTGGACGCCGGGGACGGGAGCCACCCTGGTTGCGCAGGACGCCAGGGTGGTGAGCGTCCTGGACAAAAACGGCCAGCCGGTCGACTCTGGCCAGGGCCTGGTGGCGGCGGCCGTCCAGGGGACGGCGGCCAGGGCCCCGGCCATCGCGGTGCTGGCTGTGAGGGCTGGAGAAGTGAGGGCCATAATTCCCGGCGCGGCGCAGAACAACACGTGCATAGCCCTGGTGAGGAAGTTCAAGGAAGGAGGTGGGCAGGTTGGCGCTCTCGCTGGCGGACAGGGCGATAGCCCGCCTCAAGCTACTGCTGGGGCCGCCGGCCCCGGGAAGTAATGTTGTTGAGGAACCCCGGGAGGAAGTTTTGACCCTGGACCAGGCGGCAGAGTACGTTCAACAGGCCCTGGCCCGGGGGCCGGAGGGAGAGGTGGCCCGCAAGCAGGATATACTGCACCGGGCCATGGCCGGGGAGCCGGGGATGCAACTGGAGGCCCGGGCCCTCATCCGGCAGGCCCTGGAGGCGGGCAGGAAGGAAGTGGCGGGGTTTTCCCTGGAAGAGGCGGCCCGCCTTATTTATGCCCGCGTTTGGGGGCTGGACGTGGTGGAGGATTTATACCGCGACCCGGAAGTGAACGAGATCCAGGTCAACGGGCCGGGGGATATCTTTGTAGACCGCCTGGGCAGGCATGAGCGGGTCAACATGAGCTTTGACACTCCCGAAAGGGTGGAGGCCGTCATCAAGCGCATGATCCTGCACGACATGGGCGCTTCCCTGGACAGGTCCAATCCCATGGTAGAGAGCATACGAAAGGACGGCTCCCGCCTTACGGCTACCTGCTACCCGGTGACGGAGACCTGGACTTTCGTGTTGAGGAAGCACCACACAGTGGATATGAGCGTGGAAAACCTGGAGAAGCTGGGGACTCTTAACCGCCAGGTGTGGGAAGTTTTGCGGCTCCTGGCGTTGGGCAGGACGAACATCCTTTTTTCCGGGAACGTCCGCAGCGGCAAGACATCCCTGATGCGGAAGCTGGTGGGCGAACTGCCCGAAGGTTTGCGGTTAGTGGTAATAGGCAAAGACCTGGAGTTGAGGCTCAGGCGGGAGTACCCCGGCCGCAATATTGTGGAGTTCGAGTCCCATCCCGAGGTAGGGGCGGGGATGCCGGAAATCTTCGAGAACGCTTTGCGTGAATCTCCCGACGTGATCCTGGTGGAGGAGTTCCGGGGAAAAGGCGAAGCCGTCGAGGCCATACGGGCCTGCACCCGCGGGCATCCCGGGTCAATGGGCACGGCGCATTTTAATTCTCCTCAGGAAGCCGTAGAGGGTACCGCCATGATGCTGCAGGAGGAAGGTCTTAATATATCCTTCCAGATGGCGAAGGTAAGAGTGGCTACCGCTTTTAATGTGGTTGTCCAGATGCTCAACGACAGCATGAGGGGCGTCAAAAAACTCATCAGTATTACGGAGATAGGCGTCCGCAACGAAGAAGTGGTTTATACCGATCTGGTGCGTTGGGAGCCCGCGGGCCGGGACTACCTGGGGGAAGGCGACTGGAAGCTGGTCAATCCCCCGAGCCCGGAGCTGCGGTTTAAGACGTTCCGCTACGGCGTCACGGACGACGACTGGAGAAGGGTGGGGTTCGAGTTATGACCCGCCTTTCTGTCCTGGGCGTTGCTTTCGGGACCGGCCTGGCGGCCGGGGCGGGAATGTTGCTTCTGCTCCGGGTGATAAGCTACCGGAAGGCAGCCCGCCGGCTTTCTTCCCTCATCCCCCGGGAGTCCCTGGATGCCTGGGCCGAAGCCACCGAGCAAAAGCTTGAAGCCGCCGGGGTCAGGTTCCGCGGCCGCTTCTACACGGCAGGCGTCACCCTGGCCGTGCTGGCTTCTCTCTACGTTGGGCTGTTCGTGTTCAGGAACTTCATCGCCGCGCTTCTCATGGCCACGGCGGCCGTCCTCCTGCCCGACCAGTTCATACTCCAACGCATGGAAAGCCGGAAGCTCAAGATGCTGGAGCAGATGGCCACGGCTGTGAGGATTTTTGCCGCCGAGTTCACCCAGACGCCGCAGATCGGGAAAGCCCTGGGAGAGGTGGCCGCGCGGGTGCCGGACCCCCTGGGGGCGGTCTTCAGGAGCGCTTACCGTGACGTCTCTTTGGGTAAAGCCCTGGACGACGTGCTTTCGGACCTGATGGTACGCCTGGACTTCGGGCCGGGCAGGATGTTCGTCCAACTGCTCATGGCCGCCCGCAGGGATTCTTCGGTGGCGCCGCTGTTTGGCGAGCTGGTGACCAGGCTGGCCGTCCAGCTTGAGCTGATCAGAAAGAACAGGAGCGAGCTTTACGCCGACCGGTTGCTTTCCTGGATCATGCTTTTTGCCATGGTGCCTGCCTATCTGGCGATGCGGGCCACGGTGCCGGAAACTTACGAATTTCTGGCGGATACCGTGGCCGGGAGAATAGTGGTGGCCCTCTGTTTTCTTTCCGTCATAGTCTGGGTGGTCATGGACCGCCTTATGGGGAGGGTGGAAGTATGAAGGCCGGGCCGCTTCTCCTGGCCGCCGCCGGCCTTGGGCTGGCCGCCGGGGCCTGGGTGCTCATGGCCGTAAAGCTGCTTTCTTCCCCCAGCCGGCAGGACCGTGCAAAGGAGACGGGAAAAAAAAGCAGGACCAGGAAACCGCCTGATCCCCGCAGTACCAGGGAAACCGCGGCCGTCCTGGCCGGGATGGCGGGAATGCTCCTCCTGGGATGGGGCGGCAGTCCGTGGGTGCTGGCCTTATTGGCCACCCTGGGAGGGGCCGTCGGGCTGGGTCTTACCAGGATGATGGCCAGGCTCAAGGAGGGCAGCGACAGGGCCGCCGGTATCCGGGAACTGACGGTGCTTTTTGAGGCGGTGGAGCTTTACATGCGGGCGGGTTACGCCCTGCCGCAGGCCATGCGGGCGGCCGCTCTTTTGACCCCGCGCCTGCGGAAGGCCGTGGGGGAGTGCCTGGCCTGCTGGCCTGCTGGTCCCAGGCGTGCCCTGGAGGTGCTTAGGCAAAACCTGAACATACCGGAGGCCGAGATCCTGGTGTCCCTGCTGGGCCAGGTGGACCGGGTGGGCTTAAAAAATTTGGAAGGGGTGATGCAGAGGGAAGCGTACAACCTGGAGCGCCTGCGGCAGCTCGCCATGGAAGTGAACATCGCCAGGAGGCCGCTGTACTTCACCCTGTACCGTGCCCTGCCCCTGGCGGCTGCCGTGGGGCTCATCGTGGGACCCTTGCTCTACCGCGTAGCCGGGGTATTGAAGGATGCAATTTTCTTCTTTTAGCTGGGGGGTGATATGCTACGGGAAAGTTCTCCAGAAGTTCAGCCCTGATGAGCGCGGAAGTATGGATGACGCTTTAATAATGATTATGGCTTTGGTGTTGGGAATAATCGGCACTGTCATTTTGCGGAAACTGGGGCTTAAATGGTTTGCCTGGAAGTGAGGAAAGGGTTGTTTTATATGTGCTCAAACATTAAGGAGTTCAAAGCCAATCTTCCTGTATGGAAAGAACAGTTAAAAGAAGATTGGGATAAAAATTGGGATATAATTCTTATTTACGTTGAAAGACCCGGGATAAATGTTTTCAGGGGAGGTGATACCGCGGCGCCGAGGTTTTATTTTTAGTTGGGGGCGAGACGAAACCATCGCGCGGCGCAGAAATGCCACGGAAAGGGTCTGCTTTTCTGGCTGGCATTTTACGTCGCAAAACACTAAGGAGGGAATTTTTTATGGCAAGCCTGTTAAAGAAAATCTGGCGGGACGAGAGAGGATATGAAATGGCCGAGCTTTTGGTAATTGTCGGTGTGCTGGGGGTTATAGCTACTGTGGTGTTGGGTACTATGAAGCTTGGCCTGAATACTGCAGCCGGGAACGTAGGAACGAAGGTCAACGATATTGTTAACAGCTGGACATCTACTCCTTAACCTCAATGTGCTCGGGGCGGGGTTAAACCCCGCCTTTTCTTATTCATGGGAGGTGCTTTTATGTGGCTGAAAAGGCTCAAAAAATGCTTGCAAGGGGAAGAAGGCTATACCCTGGGGGAAATGCTCATTGTGGCAGCGGCGCTGGCCGCAACAGCCGCTTCTGTAATGGCGATCCTGATGCCGGAGGTGCGCTCCCTGTACCAGAAGGCAGTGGGCACCGTCACGGATATCATGGGCTCCGGCTTTTAAGGGACACGCGGGGGTTTCTCATCCTGGAGCTGCTAATCGTTTTCGGCCTGCTGTGTTTCCTCATTTTCGGCAGTCTGGACCTTTACCTGGTGCAGGTAAAACATTTTAGAGCCGAGCAAATCCTGAATTATTACCTTGACCGTATGCGGCTGGAAGGGTACCTCACGGCTGCGGACGAGGCGGCCATGAACAGCGCCTTTAAGGGAGTAGGGTTGACCGTGATCTCCATAGAGGGGCCGCGCGAATCTGCGGGGGATGCCCGGGTGCTCCGCAACAACCTGGACTTTACGGCGTCGGAAATAGCGCTGCGGGTTACCTGCAGTTTTGACCAGAAGCCATTCATCATGGGCCTGCTCATAAACGGTTCGCCGCCGCAGAATGTGCAGTTAAAGGTAGGGGGGAAGACCTTCAGTGAGAGGGTTAGCCCGTGACGAGAGGGGGTTTGTAAGCCTTCTTCTGGTGATACTCCTGCCCCTGTTCATGTACCTGATAGCCGGCACGGCCCAGTATTCCAGGTTTATTACGGAGGCGGATGCCGACATGGAGAATGCGGTGGCCGAGGCTGCTAGGGCAGCGGCCTCCTGCGTAGTGGAGAGGAGCCAGGCCGAAGGTGATCCCAGGATAGACCCCGACAGGGCCGATCTTGTTTTCGTGTCGGTTCTGGCCCGGAATCTCGGATTGGATCCAGTTACGATGGCCCCTTTACAGGGTTCCGGGATGGCCGGAACTCCGGGCTATGTTTTAGTGGTCTATAACGGTGACGACCATTACGCCCCGGCGGGGAAAAAGTATATATTCGACGGGACGGGCCTTACGGTGGAAGACCTGGCCGGTACTGGGTTCCCGAAGGGCTTTGCGGTGAGCAAGAATGATGTGGACCCCGGGGGCGCCGGGGCCAGGGTCACTGTCCTGGAGATGCCCGGCGTGGTCGCCGTGGTCACGGGCAGGGCTAAAGGCGTGATGGGATCGGACGCCGATACTACCAGGTGGGCTGCGGCCAGGATTGTGGTAAGGAGGTAGAAGTCGATGAGGATGAAGATGCCGGGGATGTGTACGCTGACCTGGTTTTTGTTTTTGGCTTTCTTCGGGTACATCCTTGCTGCAGGAATATATTTTTTGCTCAAAGGGGGCGGTCCGTAGGTGCGACGTATTTGGCGGGTTTTTCGTAACAGTAGGGGTTCAGTTAATTACAATGTGGCATACATGACCTCGGGTCTGAGCGTTCTCGTATTGATAATCATGATAGCAGGGTTTATCTTTTTTACTTCTGAGACTTCTGAGCTGGAAGTTACTCACGTGGCCGAGACATACCTCCGCGCCCTGGCTTCCGGGGATGCGGAGGGGGCAAAGGCGGTATCTTCCGGCAAGGCTGCGGAGGCTGCTGGGAAGCTGGAAGGGAAAAACCTGTCCGCCCGGGTGGACGAGATTTCTACTTCTGTCCAGGCCCTGGGGCGTGGCTGGGCCAGGGTGGAGGCGACGGTGGAGTTGACCCTTGCCGACGGCACGGCCGACGTGGGGTGGTACGAGCTGGACGTCATGAAAGAAGCTGGCGGCTGGAAGGTTATGTCTTTCCACGAGGACGAACCGGACCTGTCCGGGTGGAGTTTACTTTGGGGCAGGGCCGGGGACTTAGCGGCGGCCAGGGAAGTTTTTGTCGGCTACCTGGATACCCTGGCGGCGGGGAAGTGGGATGATGCGGTCAAGTATCTGGCCGGCCCGGCCAGAAAGAGCATGGAGACCAGCCGGGAGGTGTTGGGGAAAGGAAAAGTAATTGGCAAAGTGGATGATTTGCAGGCGCAATTAGTATGGGTGAGTGGGAAGGAGATGGTGGTAAAGTTTAGTTATAAAGTTGACGGCAGAGAAGTTAATAAAATAGCTATGTTTTATAAAATAGGAAAACGATGGTATATAATTCATATTCAATAGAAAGGGGTTGCAGCAGTAATGAAACGACTTATATCAGCATCTTTTTTGACGACAACTTTGATATTATTTACTCTATCTTTGTTAGTATTCCCGCATATAGCGACTGCCGCAACTAACATAACTATAAACTCGCCAGTTGCTGATCAATCCTCCATATTTCAGGGATACAGCGAATATTACAATACCAACTACGTTGAATTGGATAGTAATGATCGTGTTGACCTGAAATGGAACACCTATCCGTTTAATGCTCCGGACACGTCTTGGTACGACGTACAGTGGATCAACGTCAAATTGTATACCATTTACGGCGGAATAAATCAACAGGCTTACCGCCACATAAATGCTAGTGCCATAAGGCATGATTGGTGGGAAGGTGGTTCCCCTCCATATAGCGAAGGCTCAAGCCCCGATTTGTATCCCTTGCCGGGTCAAGACAATACCTTTTACGAATGGAGGGTGAGCGATTCTTGGGATCAATCCCTGCGTAAAACCGCTTTGAAGTATGGAGTGCAATTTTGGTACAGCGATATAAACGGCTGGGGATTTGCAAATTTTGCCTCCAGAGAGTATTCAGATCCAACTAAACATCCCAAGCTTATCTTGTCTTTTACTATTGTTAAGGCTCCATTCGTCACTAGCGCATCTGCTACGCAAAATAGCATTACGTTAAATATCAACCGGAATAGCATCCCCAGCGGGGTTAACATTCATATCTATCGGAACGGAACACTCATAAAGACCATAACGGACGCAAGCACCGTTTTTACGGATACGGGCCTTCAGCCCGGAACCCAGTATTCATACACGTTGCAGGCCGAATATGCAGGTGAATATGGTCCCGCGTCGTCCCCTTTTGCCTACTGGACAATTCCGGCTACTCCTGGTGCTCCTGCTGGAACCATATCAGGATTAACCTGGTCAAACACTATTGGCAGGAGCCGGGTAGTTTTAAACTGGACTCCTGTCCAGGGGGCCACCGGCTACAAGGTATATGTTTTTGAAGGGAATGCTTACTGGGCTTTTGACGTAGGCAACACGACAACCTGGGATTCTCATGCAGCCTTAATCTATCCTGACCCTAACTGGTTAGCCAGCCAACCTAATAACAGCATCAGTTCGGACCCTTTTAACCATGCTGGCGGCGGGTATGACCTCCAAGATGACCCGAATATTTTATACGTCAAGACCATAGGGACAACCTATGATACTGCACATAATTACTGGTTCAGAATCAGCGCCTATAATTCTTCGGGAGAATCGCCTTATAGCGACGCCTATATGCCCACATTGCCCAACCGGACTGACACTACTGCGCCCTCAAGTTCGGCCAGCGTTCTATCAACAGCGGGGCTAAAAAAGACGTATGACCAGAATGTTAACGTAACAGTCAACGCTTCTGATAGCCAATCGGGAATATACCAAATACTGCTATCCAATGATAATAACGTATGGACACCGGTCTACACTGCTGTCAAAAATTCCGATAATAGTACCGGGTTGACTACTTATAGCAACACCTTTAGTTGGACAGTCACCCCCGGGGCCGGGACGAAGACGGTCTATGTAAAGGCGATAGACGCTGTAGGGAATGTTTCGATCTCTTCAGACAGCATAGCTTTAGCTGACGATATTCTGCCTCCAAGTGTAAGTCTTCTTATTAACAGTGGGGCAAGTAATACTACTTCCACTATCGTTACCTTATCCGTAAACGCTGAAGATAATGCCAGCGTTGCTTCCCAAATGCAGATGGCCTTTTCCAACGACGGCAATCTGTGGTCATCCTGGGAACCGTACAGCACTACCAAGACTTGGGACTTGAGCAATGCTGCCTACGGTGGGAACAGCAGCCAGGGCATAAAGACTGTTTACGTCCGCGTGTGCGACCAGGCCCAGAATATCGGCCTGGCGAAAGCCACTATAGGTTACAGCACATCAGTTATATCAGGAAACGTTACGCCTGCAACAGGTACGGCAGGCTTATTTAACGGCCTCCAGGCACAGTTTACGAATACGCCGGCCGTTACATTAAACCTGAACTACCCCGGCGCTACTCAGATGCGTTTTAGTCTTGATGGTGTAACCTGGAGTCCATGGGAGCCCTATGCGGCAACCAAGCAAATTACCTTACCCAAGGGTGACGGTCTGACCACGGTTAGTGTACAGACGCAGGATGCCTATGGGTCAATAAGTATTCCTGTCCATGTGAATTTTGTCTTAGATACCACGCCGCCGGTGATAACTAGATTTAGAGGGTATAATGGGGCCACTGCGACGATTACTAACAGCGTTAGTTTGGAGGTCGTAGCATACGATAACCTTCCAGGAACATTGAAATACTCTATGTCAATAAATGGCGGCACATGGGGTCCCTGGGGCGACCTGAACGTTAACATGATTAGTTATGGTGGTTTAGCAGGCATGGTTAATAATATAACAATTAAAGTAAAAGATTTAGCAGGTAACGAGGCGGTAGCAAGTACGACTATTTGGAAACTTTAAGAAGGAGGTTTATACATGTCTATGTGGTTCCATTTGCGAGTAAGGAATTTTTTTATTAAGCTTGCAGTCTTATTTGCTATCGCGTTTTTGCCTGGCTTTCTGCCAATTGCTACCTATGCCGCGGGTATTCCTGTATACCAATATGATGTTAATCAAAGCAGTCTTCAGGGGTATGTGGCCACTTATAGTGGCTATTATGATTGGCATGATGGTGGTTATCCCTGGCGTAGATATTATAAGGTTTTTGCATATAGTCCTGGACTTTCTCCAGAGTATTATTATGCAGGAACCCTTTCTTTAAAGTCTGCTAGGGGCCAATTTTATGTTCAAGCTTTTAACGGGAATGCGTGGGTTAACATTCAGGAAATAAATACATGGGACGGATACAATGAATACTGGAGAACTCTTGACTATAATATCGTTCTCCCCTTTCCTATTCAGCAATTACGCTATGTTACCTATGTAAGTTCATGGCAAGGTGAATCCAATAGTCATTCTTGTTCTATAGGCAGCATAACTTACCGCGTACATTTACTAGGTGCCGATCAAAATACTGTCCAAGCCGCCTACAACGCTGCTAACAATGCAGCAGGATATGCTCAGAACGCTTATAACGCTGCTGATGCGGCAAAAAGATCAGCTGACCAAGCCACTGCCAACACCACTTACAACGGCCAATCCGCTGCCTACTGGGCCTACCAGGCAGCCCAAGGTGGCATAGACACCACGCCGCCGACGATCCAGAAAGTGCAGGGACTGAACGGAGCCACCTGTACTACTACCGGAACTTTCTCCATGGTCGTCCAGGCGACTGATAACAGGGCTGGCCAGCTTCAAGCCCGCGCCCAAGTTGACGGGGGTGCATGGACTGGGTGGTACAATATTCCTGGCAACGCAATCCCGGTAACCCTCTCATCTTCCGGTGCCCATACTATTACCGTTGAAGTCAAAGATTTGGCTGGAAATACTTCACAAGCAACAATAACGGCATTCAGGATATAGCCATTTCTTATCACCCCGGTTCACCGGGGTTTTTCTTTTGGTTGAGGGGGGTGATTTTCGACGCGGAAAATTTATCTCATCCTGGCCGTCCTGGCCGGCGTCCTGTTTCTTAGGGCCGGACCGGTGTTTGCGGCCACCTGGCAGTACGGGATAACTATTTCCGATACCCCTGCCACCATTGACAGCTCTGCCACCACGGCAGTCGTGGACACCACCCTGCACGAGATCCGGCTGCCGAAGTACAACGCCCACGCCGCTTCATTCTGGCCTGACGGCGGGCCGGACTACGTGGTAATGGCGCCCGGAAAAGTCATCCATTTCAGCTTCGACGGCACAAAAATGGTGGAGAACCCGGTGGTGAGCGTCACCATCCCGTCGAACCCCCTGGCCGTGGCGGCTGGGTGGGAGTATCCCGATGTAGTGGTGGCCCTGCCCGACAAGCTCTACCAATACTCCTTCACGGGCACGAGCATGGTGGAGAACCCGGTCCTTTCCGTTGCGGGTCTGGCCGGTGCGGTGGCTGTGGGCGTTCGTGAAGGAGAAGTGGTTGGCCTGGCGGGGAAGTCGATCAAGGACTACATGTTTGATGGCTCGCGCATGGCGGAAGTGCCATACGTGGAGCCTTCCGGGCTGACGAATCCTATCGACTTTGCCCTGGTGGCCGGGAACTACGATATGGCTGTCCTGGATAACAACCAGGTGCGGTACTTTAATTTCACCGGCTCAAGTTTTGTAGAAAACCCCGCCCTGGCCGTGACCGGCCTGTCTTCTCCTCTGGCGGTAGCCGCGGCGGGAGAAAGAGAACTGGTAGTGGTAGACGGGAAGCAGGTGAAGCACTTTTCTTTTGACGGCTCCGTTTTCCGGTACAACGCCGCCCTTTCGGTCACTTCGGGGCTTAACAATCCCGTTTGCGTGGCCGTAAGGCCGGGGACTTTCGACCGCATCATCATTGACGGCGACCAGGTGAAGTATTACTCCTGGGACGGCACCCAGTTAGTGTATAACCCTAATATGTCCGTTACTGTGGCCGGCCTTTCCAACCTGGGAAGCTATGCTCCTTCGGCGGTGGCGATATCGCAGGCGAAAGACCCGGGCAACAACGTAGATTACGTCCGGGTGCGGGCCTATGTGAGCGTGCCCGATAAGACCTCAATAACCTTCTCGCTTACCGCCGACGGTACTAATTGGGTGAAGGTCTGGCGGGTGAGGGGCACGCCTTCCGGGCCGGTGGCCGAGGTTACCGCCGACAACGGGGCTACCTGGACGGCCATAGGCGACAGTCAGGCCGTGAGTCCGACTTCTGCTGATACCAGGCTGTGGGCCAAACTTCCGGCGGGGCGAGCCGTCGCCTGGAGGGCCGACCTGGCGACTTCCGACCTGAACGTAACTCCCAAAATAGTAGCTTTTAACGGAGTAGCCGTAGTCTGGGACACGGATGCCAAGCCCTACCCGCAGGTGATCAATACTCAGGGGACGTGCTATACTACCACAACCCCCACTTTGACCTGGACCTTTTCTGACCCCGACCCCGGCGACAGCCAATCTGCCTACCGCGTGCAGATCGTACGGGCTTCTGACCTCCAGCTGGTGCTGGACACCGGGCAGGTGGCGGGGAGCAGCACGCAGTACACCGTCCCCACCAGCGGGGCGCCGGACGTACCAGGACCGCTGTGGGCCTCCGGCGACTACCGCTTTAAGGTGAGGGTGAAGGTGTGGGACCAGGCCGGGGTGGAATCCGACTGGTCTGCATGGGCCGACTTCTGCGTGGTGGCTTTTGAGCGGCCCAGGGTGGCCGGGATAGCCAGCCCGCCGCCGGGGCAAGCGGCGCCTGACCCGGCTAACCCCGCGACTTATATCCTCATAACTCCGGGTATGACTGCTGTCCAGCTTCCGAAGGTAAAGGCGGGGGCTAAGGTGACCCTGCTTATAGACAGCGTGGGTCCCCTGGACGCGATGACGGCGGTCTTCCCCTACGGGGCAGGTAAGCAGGCCATGATTGGGTCCGGGCCGGTAGCTGCAACAGTAGACGGCACCAACAAGACCTGGCAGGTAGAGTTCTGGACCGGCCCTAGCCTAGAGGTCACGCCCGAAGGTACTGTGGTAAAGATGCAGCTCTCGGGTACGGGCACGGCGGGGAGCGCGGCCCTGGACGCGCCGCCCTACGCGGACGGCGTGGTGGTCACTGAGGGTACTGTCTACAACGATTGGTTTGTGGTTCTGCAGGGAAGAGATACGGGTTAAAATTTTCAAGCCGGGATATCGAGTTCCCGGTTTCTTTATTTCAGGAGGCCCTTAGATAATTTAAAGGAGCGTGATCTGATGCTTGCAATTCAAACCAACCCCCAACCAGCAGCCCTGGCCATCGACGTGGGCTTCGGCTATACCAAAGCGGTATCTTCAGCCGGGGGTAAAGTTATTTTCCCTTCAGTTGTCGCCCCGGCAGGTTCTCCCGACGCCTTTGAAAGGCTGGATAAAAGCGATACCGGCTACCGGGTGATGATTAAAAGGGGGATTGACGGCCCCGTAGAAGAATGGCTGGTAGGCGAACTGGCCCTGAAGGAAGGGCGGGAAGTGCAGTATTTCCAGGACTGGGAGAAACACAGCCACCCGGCCCATGATGCCGTATTGCTGGCCGCTGCTGTTTTAACCTGGAACTGGCCCCGGGCCGGTAGCGGCATCATTGGGATCAGCAACCCTGCCCTGGTGGTAGGGCTGCCGGTGGATGTCTGGCGCGATGAACTGCAGCGGGAAGGCCTGAAGAAGCACCTGACAGGCCTAGTGGCCGAGGTGAGCGTCAACGGGAACGACCCGGTGCGGGTGACCTTCAGCAGGGTTTATGTCTATCCCCAGGCGGCCGGTGCTTTCCTTACCGTCCCCGATCTTCCCGACAGCGGCATCGTGGCCCTGGTTGACGTGGGACAGAAAACTACCGACAGCGCAGCGATAGAGATTGTCAACGGCCGGCAGAGGCTGGTGAAAACCATGTGCTTCAGCATCAACAAAGGCATGGCGGCCCTGGTGGAAGCCGTGCGGGAGGAATTCCGGCGGCAGACCGGGGCGCCCCTGCCACCCCAGCAGGCCTGGGAGACGGTAAAAAGCGGTTCCCTCTGGTACAGGGGCAAGCCGATTGAGATGGCCCCGGCGATTAAAAAGGCCCGGTTTGAGATAGCCCGGGCCATAGCCGACCAGGTGCTGGCCGGGTGGGGCGAAAGGGCCGATTTTGTCAGGCAGGTATACCTGGCCGGTGGCGGCGTCCTGGACTTGCCGGAGCTAAAAAATATGTTCCCGGCGGCTGCGGTGCTGCCCGATCCCCAGTGGACCAATGCCATGGGGTTCTTAAAAGTAGCAAGGGGACTGGCTGGATAATAGGCCTGTACGTACAGCATAAGTCCAAGTAAATCAATGTTTTGAGCCTTATTTATGGGCTTTAAAAACGTACAAAAGAGCAGGAACGGGCATAACAGGTAACGGTGTACGTACAGGAGGGGCAAAAATGACCCGTGAAGGCATGAAAAGACTGGATATATGGCTTCCGTACAACCACCCTATATGGGATTACCAGCCGGGCTTGAGAGCAAGAAAGGCCAGGGAATGGCTGGACATTGCCGCAATGCTGGAGAAGCGCCTGGCCAGGATAGAAGAAAAAATTGATGCGGTATTGGCGCATGGCATTGCTGATGGTAACTCATTACGAAAATCCGTTGTGGAAAAGCAATCCTCAATCGACCCTGATTTATTCCTAGAACTGTGAGAGGTGGTGGCCAGAGGTGGGGGAGAAAAACCCATTTGTACCCGTACACGTGCAGGTATCAGAACTGGTCCTTATACCTGAGAGCGAAATTATTGTGATGAAGCTGCCCGGGCAACCGCCCGTGACTGTTTACTATATCGGTTCCGCCCAAATTGAGAAGGTAGAAGAATACTTCGCCGAGCGGAAACCATACAGCCCCTGGCGGGAAGGCGGTGATCCCATTGCTCAAAAAAAGCGATATAGAAGCGGTAATAAAAAATCCCGGCAGGATACGAATCTACTACCAGCCGGTAGTGAACCTTACGTCCGGGCGGTTATGGGGATATGAGGCTTTGGTCCGGGGGGAGGGAATCCTTGCTAAACCGGGGCGGCTCTTTAAAAGCGCCGCGGCCTGGGGGCTTTTGGGCGAGCTTGATACGGCCTGCTTTTGGGCTGTCCTGGCCGGCGGCTACCCGCCGGAGGGTTACTTAAGCGTTAACGTGACGGCGGCAGGGTTGGTTGATATTGATGCCGGTGCCTATGCGAACCCACGGCTTGTCATCGAGTTAACCGAGTATGGCTACAGGGATATACAGCAATTAACGGGCGCCTTGAGTGCCTGGCGCGGGAATGGCGCCAGGATAGCTATAGACGACGTTGGGCCGGATATAGGCCAGCTGCGGGCGGCCCTGCACCTGCGGCCTGACTTTGTAAAAATAGACCGTTCACTGGTGAGGGGTTGCGACTGCCCTGTTTCTAACCGCCAGCTGCTGGCCCAGGTCCTGGAGGTATGTTGTTACCTGGAGGCGGCAGTAATCGCCGAGGGTATCGAAAAGCCGGGCGAGTTGGAGGTTTTGCGGGATCTGGGTGTAAAATACGGCCAGGGTTACCTGCTAGGCAGGCCGCAGCCTGGATGGAAAAAGGCCGTTATGGCCGGTGGGGGTTGATATCTAATGCGTATCGGGGTTGACCTTTGCAACACGGTGGCTAACGTAAACGCCATGCTAGTTATGAAGTTTACCCGCCTATCGTTAACCCGTTACCCTGACCCGGAAATACCGGCAGGTTTTTTTCATATCCCGGAGGGCCTGGAACTGCTAAGCAAGGCCCAACCTTTCCCCTATGCAACGGGAACATTACGGTTTCTAGCCTCCGCCGGCCATGAGATTATCTACCTCACTAGCCGGCCTATCCTGGCAGTTAATTTAACGCGGGAGTGGCTGGCGGTGAACGACTTCCCCAGCGGCACGTTGATGTTCCTTCCAAGGGGCGATAAGGCATTGTTTGCCCGGTATTACGGGATCGACTGGTTCTTTGAGGATGATCCCCTGGAGGCATTAAGCCTGCAGGGCATAGTTGGCCAGGTTTTTCTCAAGTCCTGGCCCTATAACTATGGTGTCCAGGGGCAGGGGATAAAAAAGTTCACCAGCTGGCGCGAGATTATGCCTTATGTTGTTACAGGAAAAAAGGATAAGGCGGGTGCCTTTGCATGAATAGGATGGAAGCAGCTTACATAGAACCCAGGGAAGAACTGCATGACGGCAGGAGAAAAAACTGGTTCTGGGACAGCAATGCTATTTTCGACTGCGGCCTTTCCTGCCATGCCATAGTAGTGCGGCTGTACCTGGCCAGGTGCGCGGGTGAAGGTCGAAGGTCCTGGCCGTCGATTGCCAATATCGCGTCTCATTGCTGTATTAGCCGGGCTACCGTTAAAAGGGCTATAGCTGAACTCGAAGAAAAAGGCCTTTTGAGAAAAGAAACGCGCCAGGACGAGGACGGGGAATACAGGAGCAATATTTATACACTCCTTGACCCCAGCGATACAACAGCAGGGCAGGGCAAAGAAATACCCGGCAGGGGTAGTAGGCTCCAACAGAACCTACCCTGTCACGAAATTGCAGGGGTAGGTTCAGACAGAACCTACTACCCCCCTGGGGTGGTAGGTTCACACAGAACCGGGGTAGGTTCACACAGAACCTACCCCGGTTCAGAGAGAGCCACTAACAATAACCAATTAACAATAACCAGTGAAGAAGATGTTGTTGTAAAGGCTGGCGTCAGCCAAAACCTTGGCGGCGCAGGAGGCAGGGAAAGAGAAGTTGGATACGCCGGTGCGGGAAACGGCACCCAAGAACATCCTGGGGATTGGGTCCTGGGGGGTTCCCTTACGGGCATGGCCGGAACTAAAACAGTGCTAGAAACTGGCGCCGGCGGCGAGCCGGATCAGCCGGAAAGGCAGACGGAACCGGAAGCAGCTGACAGGATCCAAGAGTTATTTATAAAAACCACAGGTTATCCATTGCCTGAAGCGGCACTTAACGAGCTTGCGGATTACTCGCCAGGATACGTGGAGCAAAAAATCAAGATGCTTGAAAGCGGCAAGGGAAAAACTAATACGATAGGATGGCTCCTGGAGGCCTGCCGGGAGGATTACCGGTATTTGCCGGGGCCGAAACCGGCCGGAAAGCCAACCTGGAAAGGAATAGGAAAGCCGCCAGGGCTATCAGCGCATAGTAAGGACTATGATAAATATCGGGAATTATACAGATTAGTCTGATTTGGAAGGACAAATTCTATTCCCGGGCAACTCAAAACAACCCATCAAATTTGCGCCGCCTGCCGGTTTTACGGCAATCCCAAGCGCAAACACTGCAGGATATCCGGCAAAAAGGTTAACCCTTACCTGGCGGCGTGCCAGTATTTTGCCGTATACGAAGAATCCTTCATAACTAACGAAAGGAGGCGGGCAGCATCAAAACCCTGATAATAACGGAAAAACCATCAGTCGCCCGCGACCTGGCCGGAGTCCTGGGCGGTTTTAAAAGCCAGGACGGTTACCTGGAAAACAGCCGGTACTACATCTCCTGGGCATTGGGCCACCTGCTGGAACTGGCTGAACCGGAGGACTACGACCCGGAACTCAAAAAGTGGTACCTGGAGCAGCTGCCCCTTATCCCACCTGAATTCACCCTCAAACCCATCAGCAGCGGCAGGAAGCAACTGACAACCATCAAGCGCCTGATACAATCCCCGGACGTAAGCAACGTGGTGAACGCTTGCGACGCCGGCCGGGAAGGGGAACTCATCTTTCGCCGAATATACGCCTGGTGCAAAGGGCAGAAACCCGTCAAGCGCCTCTGGCTCTCCGAAGCCACGCCGGCGGCCATCAAAGAAGCATTCCGTCGCTTGCGCGACGGCCGCGAACTGGACAACCTGGCGGCCGCCGCTGAAGCCCGGGCGCAGGCCGACTGGCTGGTAGGTATCAACGCCACCCGGGCCTTCACCTGCCGCCACAATAGGTTGCTTTCGGTCGGCCGGGTCCAGACCCCCACCCTGGCCCTGGTGGTGGCCAGGGAAAGGGAGATCCGCGCTTTCAAGCCGGAGCCGTACTTCGAGGTATGGGCTACCTTCCGGAAAAGCACCGGCGAAACCTACAGGGGCAAATGGTTCCGGGAAAAGCAGGACCGGCTGCAGGACAAGCAAGAAGCTGAGAACCTGACTAAACAGATAAGCACCGGCGGGATAGTCGAAAAGATAGAGCAGAAAGAGGCCCGGGAACAGCCGCCGCAGCTGTTCAACCTAAACGACCTCCAGAAAGAAGCCAACAAAAAATACGGCCTCACCGCCCAGAAAACCCTGGATGCGGCCCAGGCCCTGTATGAAAAACACAAGCTCCTAACCTACCCCCGTACCGACAGCCGCCACTTAACGGCGGCTCTGGTCCGGGACACCCTGGCAGGGCGCCTTCAGGCCCTGGCCAGTATACAGGCATACGCCGGCCTGGTACCTAAAACTCTGCCCCAGCTGGGCAAGCGTTACGTGGACGACAGCAAAGTCAGCGACCACCACGCCCTCATCCCCACGGCTGTAAGCCCCGATCTAAGCAAATTAAGTCCGGTCGAGCAAAAGGTATACGACCTCGTAGCGCGCCGCTTCCTGGCCATCTTCTACCCGGACGCCAGGTACGCCGTGACTAGAGTAGTTACCGCCGCCGGCGGCGAGAAATTTTTATCCCAGGGCAGGGTGGAACTGGATCTGGGCTGGAAGGCCGTCTACGGCCTGCAGGAAGAAGGCGAAGCAGAAAGCAAAGACGAAGAAAGCCAGGCCCTCCCCCAGCTGGTGGAAGGCGAAGAAGTCGCCGTCCAGGGGGTAGAAGTAAAGGCGAAGCAGACCAGGCCGCCCCAGCGCTATACCGAAGCCACCCTCCTGGCGGCCATGGAGAACGCTGGCCGCCTGGTGGAGGACAAAGAGATGGCTGATACTCTGAAGGCCGCTGGCGGCATCGGCACCCCCGCCACCAGGGCGGCAATTATCGAGCGCCTTATCCAGGTCGGTTATCTCCAGCGGGAAAAGAAAAACCTGTTGCCTACCGCAAAGGGCGAAACCCTTATCGGCCTGGTGCCGGAGGAGGTGAAGTCAGTCGAATTAACAGCCCGATGGGAGGAAGGGTTAAAAGAGATCGAGGAAGGACAGCGCGACTTTAATGAATGGCTGGAAGGAATAAAAAACTTCACCACGGAGGTGGTCCGAATGGCCAGGGAACAGGAAGCCGCCCCGGCAGCCGAGCCTGACCGGGAAGTCCTGGGGCAGTGTCCCCTATGCGGACGGGAGGTGATGGAATACCCCAAAAGCTACAGCTGCAGCGGCTACAAAGAAGGCTGCAAATTCGCCATCTGGAAAGAAATCGCCGGCAAAAAAATAACGGCCAGCCAGGCTAAGGAACTGCTGCAGAAAGGGAAAACCGGGGTAATCAAAGGCTTCAAGTCCAAAGCCGGCAAGAAGTTCGACGCCGCACTGACTCTGGGGGAAGGGGGCAAAGTTAACTTTGAATTTGCCGAAGGGAATAGCGAAACCCTGGGGAAATGCCCGCTTTGCGGTAAAGACGTTACCGAGTCCCAGAAAGGATACTGCTGTTCCGGCTGGAAAGAAGGCTGCAAGTTTGTCATCTGGAAAGAAATCGGCGGTAAAAAGATTACCGCCAGCCAGGCGAAGGAGTTGTTGCAAAAAGGCAAGACCGGGATGATTAAAGGCTTTAAATCCAAAAACGGCAAGGAATTCGATGCAGCACTTATATTGGGTAAGGACGGGAAAGTAGGATTCGATTTTGACAAAGAACAAAACAGGAGGGAGAACGCATGAGGTTAACACCCGAAGGATTCACCGGAACAGAATTAGATTGCTGGGATATCTTTTACGACGCCAAGGACCGTGGCAAAGTATTGAGCGGGATTGTCACGTCGGTTGTAACCCCCAAAACCCTGAAAGAGTTTTACTGGGAATTAAGGTTTAAAGAGGGGGACGGTATACGTGGCATAGTGCCGGCCTCCGAAACCGGGCTTCCCAGCGAGCGGATGATGAACTTTTTCATCGACCAGGAGGTAAACGTAAAAATCCGGCATATCGACAAGAAAAACGGCATCGTGGCCTGCACCAGGCGGGAAGTGGTCGAAGAAGCCCGCACCAGTCTGTTAAATACCCTGCAGGAAGGAGAAGAGGTGCCGGCCCTGGTGCGCTTCATATCCCGCCGCAACGTGGTCCTCGATATCGGCGGCGGCGTAATCATCCCCGTGCCTTATGCTAAAGCGGCGCACTCAAAATCACTGCCTCTGGAAGCCATATACAAGCCGGGACAGCTGGTTACGGCGGTAGTCGAAGGCATAGATAAAGAAAACAAAAGCATAGAGGTGAGCATTAAAGACCCCTGGGAAAACACGGACTTCAGCAGGGGCGATATCGTATCAGGAAAAATTATCATGATCCGTGGGAGGAACCTTTTTGTTGAGGTCCGGCAGGGTATAGTCGGCATCGCCGGCTACCCGGTAGGGCAAAAGGTTTCCGAAGGGGAACGGCTGCCCTTCCAGGTGTTGCGCTACGATAAGGCTGAAAAGGAATTACACATGGTGATACTTGACCCAGAACGCATACGCGGGAGGAGGAAGTTGCATGCCAGAAGGCGTGAAGGAAGCAGCAGCCAGAGCAAATGAATGGATCAGCCCCTACGCCCGGGGCATTGCCCTGCACCCTGGCCAATTGGGGCCGGGTAGCGGCGCCAGGGATTTTAGCGGCCGCGCTTATGAATTATTAAGCGCGTTAGTTGAAGCCAGAGCGCTTACCCAGGAAGCTTCCGCAAATATATTAAAGTGCAGCCGCCGCACAGCCAATTCAGCCCTAAAAACCCTATGGTACGCCGGCATGGCCAGGTGGGTAGACGTATTCACCGTAGTCGGCCCATTCCGCCTCTGGCTCCCGGCGGAAAGCCGGCCGCCCCTGGACGCCCAGGAGGCCTGCCGCCTGGCGGTTTACGGCTTATTCTTTTCCCTGGCCAAAAAAGAAGTGCCAGGGTTCAACTGGCAGTTGGTGAAGGGCAAGAACTCTTGCCTCCAGGCACAAATGGCCTTCAACGGCGCCAACGGCCCGGAAAAGTGGTTAATAGATGCCCCGCGCCTGGAAGAAGAAATAAACTCGGCGGCGGATGTGTATATACTACCCATGGAAGGGCGGAAAGGAGAAATACCCGGGAAAAAATTCACCCTGGATGAATTGCTCCTCCGGCCGGGGATGCTAAAGGAAAAAATTAAGCTGATAGAAAATTTTTCTTGACACCTCCGGGTAACTTTGCTAGTGTAATAACTAGATAAACCTACTACCAACCATACCCTCACCCATCAGCATTTGCCTTGGCTGGTGCGGGTGGAAGCCCCGGAGCGGCTGTCATGCCGAAGAGGAGACGGATACGCTGGTGAGAGGTGCTTCACGAAAAGTCCCATAGCGAAGAGCGGGGTGTACTCGTGAAGCGGGAACGTCACGGCGATGAGCAGGCGTTCCAGATGTGCCGTCATAGCGAGGAGCAGACGGCACCGGTGGGACCCAACCGATACAGCGGGCAATATGGCGCGACCGCCATGGCGAGGAGCAGGCGGCGCGAACCGGAAGATGGCCGGCGCTACAGGTCCGGCTCCTGGGTGAGCGGCGTAAGCCGCAGCGGCGGCAAGGAGGACACTTGCCAAGGCAAGCCGTAGTAACCCTTGTAACTAACCGTCCTAAGCGCCACAGGCCGGAGCCGCCCATCTCCAGTGGCGCAAAGAGCAGGAGGGGTGGCTGCCTCCTTTAAAAACGGGCTAAGCGCCGGAAAAAGGCTTGCCCCCAGCCTTCGGCGTTACAAGTTTAGCGTAAAGCTACCAAACCGGGGCAGGATGAGCCGTATGTAGCGGCGCAAACATGTAAGAAAAGTAAAGAATGGCGGCTTCACCGGCTTAAAAAGCGGTGTGAGCAAAGAAAGAAAACACTTTGGCCTAAGAAAGCAAGTTCAGTATTTACTTGCAAGGTCATGGTGTTTTTTGCTTTTACAAGGCCCTCCCACGGGCGCATGTTTTCAAGCGCCTGTGGGAGACCCCCCGGGCGCTTCAATTTATAAGGAAGGAGCGTGCCGGGATGAAAGGAGATTATTATGAACCGGGAAGAAGTAGCGCGTGTTGTCGAGCAATTACTTCGGGAGGACCAGATCTGGTTAATGAACCAGATCATCTGGCGGTTCTGGCCGCAGTTCCGGGGGAAGGCGGTGGCCTTTTATGACCCGTCCGAAACCTGGGACGACTGGGACGACAAAGAACTGGACGAGTATTACCGCAAAAAATGGGAAGAAGCAAAAGAACGACAGGAACGGCTTCAAGCCGGGAGACGTGGTGATAGCTGAAATCCCATATGCGGATGAAGGCGGCGGCAAGACCAGGCCCGCCCTGGTACTGAGCTCGTATGAACACAACCAGAACAGGCGGGACCTGATGGTCGCAAAAATCTCCGGCACCGGAGCTTTCAGTGCCTGGGACGTAAGTATAAACAAATGGCCGGAAGCGGGCCTGATGAAACCTTCCAAGGTGGTCTGCGACCATATCACGGTGGTTTCCAAGGCATCGGCAATAGTAATCGGGCATATTGATACCGGAACCCTTGCCGGGGTCAAAAAGAAAGTTGGCCTGCTTTTGAGCTTATAGGGCTTCAAGGGCTACCGGCCCTGAAATACCAATCCAACGAAAGGAGGATTGGGTGCGGGCCGGGAAGGCCCGTACCCGCAAAGAATGAGTTTAAAAGAC
Source organism: Moorella glycerini (assembly GCF_009735625.1). NCBI lineage: Bacteria > Bacillati > Bacillota > Clostridia > Neomoorellales > Neomoorellaceae > Neomoorella > Neomoorella glycerini. The sequence continues at coordinate 2,801,977 of NZ_CP046244.1, forward strand.
CATATCAAGAACGCCAACCGGGAAGGAAGCGGTCTGGGATTCCTGCACGGCCGCAAGAAGGGCGATTTCGAGTGGATCATAGGGAAGGAGATTGCGTTGGAAAACGCCGCCATTGTCCAGAGTAATTATAACGATGGCGCCGAAAACGTGATCTTCACCGTCCAGGGCGACAACCGGCATTATTACCGCACCGGTGGCAATGTAGTCGTCAACGGCTTCAAAGAGATCGCCGAAGGACTCGAAGAAGAAGGTTTAAGCTGGGACATAATAGGAGTGACCTTCAACTGGGTCAAATCAAAGAACGGGCGGGCTTACTACACCGCCAGGTTCCGCGATTTACGTAGCCCAGCCGAAGGGGAAGATGAGGCAATTTAACCTTGCCAGAACGCCATCGGCGTAATAAGATGGAGGTGAAGGCAGGTGATTGCCGTGGAAGAAACGAAGAAAGAGACGGCAACGACAGGAGATCATCCGCACCGTCTGGTGTCGGAAGAATTTTTCTTCCTGCTGAACCGGATCGACCGTCTGGACGAAAAGATGAGCCTCAAGTTTGAGGAGATGCGGGAAGAAATTACTGATGTCCGTAAGGAAGTTAACGATGTCCGTAAGGAGATTAACGATGTCCGCAAGGAGATCGGTGGCATTAGCCGCTGGGCTTTCGGCCTGCTGGCAACTATGCTGGTAGGTTTTGCCGGCGTAATCGTCACCCTCGCCTTGGGACTACGGTAGGAAGAGGCAATTTAACCTTGCCAGACTGCCCTCGCCGTAATATGATGGAGGTGAAGGCGGGTGATTGCCATGGAAGAAACCAAAAAGGAAACGGCCTCGGCAGGGGATCCTTCGCACCGTCTGGTGTCGGAAGAATTTTTCTTCCTGTTGAACCGGATCGACCGCCTGGACGAAAAGTTAAGCGCCAAGCTAGATGATATGCACAAGGAGATGGGTGGCATCAACCGCTGGGCTTTCAGCCTGCTGGTAACCATGCTGGTAGGATTCGCCGGCGTAATCGTCACCCTCGTCTTGGGACTACGCTAAAAGAGTAAATCGGCATGAGCCGCAACTATGAGAGAGGACGTTAAGGTTTAAACAACCTTTGCGTCCTCTTTCGTTTTTATAGGAAACCTGGGCTGAAAGGCCCGCCCTAATTCTACTCGCGGAAGGAGGAAAGGGGCGGGCTGGCGGCCCGCCCGGAAAGATGAAGTACGATACCGAAAAAGCCAGGGAAGCCTTAAACCGTTTACTGGCCATGTTTACGAGCGGCGACCTACCCCCTGCCGTGGCCAGGACCCTGATCCGAACCCAGGCCAGCCAGGCCCGGCCGAGCGACAGCTGGAGCCTGGGCAACCGGTTGCTGATGTTTATCGCCGGTACTAAGGACGCCAGGGGCTTCAAGCAGTGGCAGGAAGCAGGGCGCAGGGTCAAAAAAGGCGCCAGAGCCTTTCACATCCTTGCCCCCTGTACGGTTAAAAAAACCGTCAAGGTCACCGACCCGGAAACTGGCGAAGAGCGGGAAGAAGAAGGCAGGGTAATCGTGGGGTTCCGGTTCATCCCGGTATTTCGCTACGAAGATACCGAGGGTAAACCCCTGCCGAATATAAAGTACGACCCGCCAGGTCCCCCGCCTTTGCAAGAGGTGGCGAAAGCCTTCGGAGTGCAGGAAATAATCTATACGCCGGGAAACGACGGCTCCTACGGTTTTTACTCATGGAGCAACGGCAAGAAGATTATCCTCCACACCCATGACATTAAGACCTGGTTCCACGAACTGGGCCACGCCATCCACCACACTTTCCGCCCCTCCAGGGCGGTCAGGTGCCGGAGCAGGAAATAGTGGCCGAAGTGTTCGCGGCCACCATGTGCGAGATCCACGGCATAAGGGGATACCACCAGTACAGCTGGGAGTATATCAGCCACTATGCCCGGGATAATCCACAGGAAGCCTTAAAAGCCGTCTTCCGCGTCCTGGCCGACGTGGAAGAATGCCTGCAAAGGGCATTCGCGGCTAAACAGCCTCGAAAAGAAGAAAAGGCGGCATAATGCTATGGGCCATCCGGCTCGACCTTATCCAACGGAAGGAGGACAGGGGCGGGCCGGAAGCCCGCCTGAAAACATGGAGCAGATGACATTTTTCACAGGAGAAGGTTATGAAAGTAAAAAAGCGGTGGCGTTCAAACTTCCAGAAACGGTAAAGATTGTGCGCGTATCAATGGTAAAAGAAAAAGCCACGCCTTATGAGGTACAAATGCTATCCGGGCCATTAGAAGCAGCCCTTTTACTCAGGAAGTTTTTGGGTGAAAGGGACAGGGAGTGTATGGCAGCCATCCATCTTGATTGTAAGAACAGGATAAACAGCGTCGAGATCGTCAGCATCGGCACCCTGAATTCATCGCCGGCCCATCCCCGGGAAGTGTTCAAGGGGGCTATCCTGGCCAACGCGGCAGCGATAGTCCTGGGGCACAACCACCCCAGCGGCGACCCCACCCCCAGCAGGGAGGATATTGAAGTTACCCGACGGATGGTGGAAGCCGGCCATATCCTGGGGATACAGGTACTTGACCACGTCATTATAGCTGATGACGGCTGGGTGTCCTTAAAAGAAAGGCAATTAATACCAATAAAGAAGGCTATGGAGGCCTGAACCTTATCTGACGAAAGGGGGAAAGGGCGGGCCTGTGGCCCTCCCCAAGCACTATGAAACCAGTATACCGGCTATACGAAGCGCGAAACCCCGGTGAAAGCGATGTTTACCTGGTGGCCATGTCGGACCTCCGGGAACTTTCCTTCCGAAAAGAAATCGCCCGTGGGGAAAGGCCGATGCAGCTAATCCGCCTGGTGGTGGAGACCAGCGACCGGAATGAAGCGCGGAACATAGCCGACTGCGAGGTTTAAAAAAGGAAGGAGGGCCGGCTATGCAAGCGTTAAAGGATACCAGCGAGCCTTTCCGGCGGGTTTCCCGCCGGGAGCCCTGCCCTATCTGCGGCAAAACCGACTGGTGCGGGATTAACTCCCGCCTGGCGGTGTGTATGCGGGTCGAGAGCGATTACCCGGTAAGTAACGGCGGCTGGCTGCATAAGCTGGCCCCTGGAATGGTAAAAGAAGAGGTTATCACGCCGGCGGAAACCAATCCCGCAGCGCCTATAGCGATAAGGGACCGCGTCTACCGGGCCTTTTTAAACTCCCTGCACCTGCTGCCGGAGCATAAAAAAGACCTGTTGCGGCGCGGTTTATCCGAGGAAGAGATCAAAAGAAACGGTTATAAGAGCGTACCGGCGCCCACGGAGCGCTGGCGGCTATGCAAAGAGTTAAAGGATCGGAAATACGTCCTGACCGGCATTCCGGGCTTCTACCTGGCCCGGGGCCGCTATGGCGGCCATTACTGGTCCTTTAAAGCGTTGCCGGGGTATTATATCCCGGTCCGCGACAGAGAGGGCCGCATCCAGGCGCTGCAAATAAGGCTGGATAAACCGGACAGTTACGGCAAGTACCGTTTTTTCAGCACCCCCAATCAAACCGGCGGTTCCTCCTCCGGTGCCCCTTGCCATGTGGCCCGGCCGGAGGACCCAAAAGACCGCCGGGTATGGGTGACGGAAGGGCCGCTGAAAGCCGACATCGCCTCCCGATATCTGGGTTCCGTTTTTATCGGTGTTCCCGGCGTCAGCAACTGGCGCCCGGCGGTAGAGGCAATCCAGGAACTGGGAGCAAGAGAAGTGGTAATAGCCTATGACCGCGATAAGAACTTGAAAGACGCCGTAAGGCGTGCGGAAAGAGAATTAAAGGCAAATTTGAGAAGAAAAGGCATAAGAGTATTTATAGCCTCCTGGAATCAGGAAAAGGGAATAGACGACGCCCTGGTTTCGGGATGCGAAATAACGGTAAAAGAAGAAAGGGGAGCGTAATGGTGGAGGATCTCATCTACTTTGTGGATGAAGAGCATGAAGGAAATTTTAAAGAGTTATGCGCCGCCATGAAGAGCATGAAAGGCAACAGGGAGTACCGGGCCGCAGGTTACATCCTGGCCCTGCCGGAATTGTACCCTAAGGCCAGGCGGTACTTCAGCGACGCCGGCTTCAGGTGGTTCGACCTCCTTAAAAAGGTTGACCTTAGTTCAGGCCACCGCATCATGGTGAACCTGGCGGTGGACCTGTTCGGAGGGGCGACTGACCGGCCGTTATTCAACGTCGGCTATGCCATAGCGGTCCTCGACACAAAAATGTACCAGGCCGCCCTGGCGGCAATGCAGGTCAGGAGGCCGGTAAAAACACCTTTAGAGGGCGAAAGGAGTTAAAGGTATGTACAGGTGCAAGAGTGGCAAACACTGGTGGCTTAGCAAAGAAGATGCCGGGAAGTGTTGCAACGGCTACAAGCGCGTGCTTTGCATAGGCGATATTCAAGGCTGCGATAGAACGGTTTACGAGGATGAGACCGAAACGATGTACGGTTACAAGTGGGTGCCGGTCCTTTCTGGCGGCAGTCCAGGTAAGGAGGAGACGGTGAATAATGCAAGAGAAGGTAACCTTATTGTTGTATAATCCGGCAACCGGCAAGTACGATATTCCCCGCGAAGTCAAGCTTGCCCGCCCGGACCAGTACGGCGTACGGGGCGGCCCCATATGCGCCGTCTGCGGCGGCCATACTGTAACCGTCCTTGACGGCGAAGCATGGTGCCCTACCTGCAAGGATTACCAGTAAAAAAGGAAAAGGGGAGGAGCTTTTATGCTCCTTCCCTGAAATAACCGGACGGACGTGTAATGAACTATTTTCGCAGGTATGGTCGGCCTGCGGGGGCTAAATAAGCCCGAAGGCCTTAAAGCAGCAGCGGCGCTGCCAAATCGCCGCCAGCCCTGACCCGGCCCCAGGACCGGGTCGCCCCCAACGGGGGTAAGGGCTGCTATCTGCCCCGCAAGCTTAAGGCTTGCACCGCCGCAGGCGGCATGGGCAGTGTGAATACTCAACTTAAAAATTGGCGTGCGAGGCCAATACGGGCTCCGGGAGAACCGGAGGCCGCGGCGGCCGGGTGGAACACGCAGACAATCGAATAAGGCGGTAAAACGGGAAACGGCCTTAACGTTGACCGACGGCAGGAGGACAACGTTAAGGCGGGCCACCCGGATCGCCGCCGGCCGGGAGGCCGGCGGGGATACGGGGGGCCGGAAACGGGCGCAGCCCGTCTCAGGCACCCCGAAGGGGGGCACTGAGACGGGCTAGGCGCCGAAACCGCAAAGCCTCGTAAAATAAGGCAATACGGGAATCGGGAAAAGGTTTTTACCGCAAAAAAACGACGAAACGCATCTCGCCAGGGCGGAATGCCTTACATAACTATTACTTTTTTGGCTCCTCGCTATTTCGTGTGGGTAAAACCAATTATCGAAAAGGAAGTAAATTATTTCTAGCATGTTGAGATTCCATAAATGGTAATTTTAGCCTACAAGACTTGCTAACATTTATGTAAATAAATGACAACAAGAAGGAATATCGCCTTATAGTGTAGAAATGCTGGTCAATACTGGTGGTAAAGGAAGTGGCCAGCATTGCCCGACCAAAACGCCTTATTTGCCCATGCCCTGGGTCTAACCCCTCCCTGGAAGGTTACCGAAGTTATTTTCTCAAAACAAAAAGGGTGCCTCGATATCCATGTTGATTTTGAGCGCGGTGCAAGCTTTAATTGTCCAGTCTGCGGCAAACCTGGAGCCAAAGCCTATGATACGGAGAAGCAGGTTTGGCGCCATCTGGACTTCTTTCAATATCAAGCCTTCATCATCGCCCGTGTACCCCGGGTAGAGTGTAAACACGGCTGCGGGGTCAGGCGAGTTGAGGTACCCTGGGCTCAAGGGGAGGGCGGGTTTACCCTCTTGTTTGAAGCCCAGCTCATGCGCCTGGCCAAAGATATGCCTATGGCTGCCGTAGCCAGATTATTAAACGAACACGATACCCGGCTGTGGCGGGTAGTAAAACATTACGTGGTGGCCGGCAGAGCCAAGGCCGACTTTAGTGGTGTAACCCGCATCGGTATCGATGAAACCTCCGCCCGGAAAGGACACGATTATATCACCCTGTTTGTGGATTTAGATAAGGGCGCATTACTGTTTGCCACCCCGGGCAGAGCTAAGGATACCATTGCCGCTTTTGTAGAAGATTTTATCCAGCATAACGGTAATCCAGAAGCCATTAAGGAAGTGTGCTGCGACCTTTCACCGGCATTTATTGCCGGCCTTAAGGAGCACCTTTCCCATGCCACCATAGTTTTAGACCGTTATCACCTCATGCAAATAGTCAATCAGGCCCTTGATGAAGTACGACGCCAGGAGAGCCGGGAGACAGACCTTTTAAAGAAGACCCGTTATCAATGGCTTAAGAACCCTGCCAATCTGACCAGTAAACAAAAAGCAAGCATAGAGGCCCTTAGCCGTTGCCATCTAAAAACCGGGCGAGCCTATCGCATCAAGCTGGCCTTCCAGGATCTTTTTAACCAGCCTGATCGGAAGAGTGGCGAAGCCCATCTCAAGCGGTGGTATTTCTGGGCGACCCATTGCCGCCTGCAACCGATGATTGAGGCTGCTAAAACGATTAAACGCCACTGGGAAGGAGTGCTAAGTTGGTTTAACAGCCGTATTTCTAACGGCCTCCTGGAGGGTACCAACAGTCTATTGCAAGCTGGAAAAGCAAAGGCTCGTGGCTATCGTAATAAGGCTAACTTTATTACCATCTCTTATCTTATTGCTGGTAACCTGGATTTTGGTTTACCCACTTGATGTAGCGAGGAGCCACTTTTTTTAGATCGGGGGAATGGCCAGGATGTTGCGCATCCAGTGGAAGCCGACCGGCAATGAAGCTTACGACAGGCTCCTCGGGCAATTTGTGGAACGGGTGGCCAGGTATGCGCGGGGCGGTTCTATCCAGACGAGAATGAGGAAGTATGAACGCTACCGCGCCTTTTTACGCTTTTTAGCGGCTCAATTCGGACCCCAGGACATCCGCAACATCCAGCCGCGCCATGTGGCGGCCTATATCGCCCACCGCCGCCAGGCGGGGGTGCAGGAAAAGACAATCTTAGCTGAACTCTCAATAATTAGATGGTGGCACAACCAGATCCCCTGGCGCAAATACGAAATGCCGGATAATAAGACCCTGTTTGAACTGGAGGAGAAACTGAATGACAAAACGTTCAGCGAGGAAGTCCGGTACCGGTATAAAATCACCCACTCCCGAAGGCGACGGCTTATTTCACAATCTCGAAATCCAGTTCGAGAAAGTCTACCGGCAGGCCGTTAAAGATACCCAGGGAAAGGTAAGCATAAAGACCCATTTTCGCTACCGGGACAGCATGAAAAAATTCCTTTCATTTTGTGCCACCAGGTTCCGGTTGCAAAACCTGCGGAATATCAGCGACAAGCACCTGGAGGCCTACATCGATTACCGCCGCGGGAATGAAACAAGCGAGAAAACGATAAAAGGGGACCTGGCGGCAGTCAGATTCTTTCATCGCTACATTGAGGGTGCCAGGTTCCAGCTATCCGGGAACGAAAAATTCGGCCTGGCTTCAACCCCGGACGGCCGGGCGGACCGGGCCTGGAGCGACGGCGAATATAAGAAGATGATAGCCCTGGCGGAAAGACTGGATCGGCCGGAGGTGGCCCTGGCCATGCGCCTGGCCAGATATGCCGGGCTGAGGGTGCACGAAATTACCCGCCTGTCCCGGAAAGATGCCGAACAGGCCCTTGCCGCCGGTATGCTGCATGTGAAGGGCAAAGGCGGAAAAGAACGCGATATCCCCTTGACGACGGAAGCAGTCGCGACCTTAAAAGAAGCCTGTGAAATGGCGGCAAGTGAAAATGACAAACTCCTTGTACCCCCCGGAGAAAAAACCCACCTGGTTATTAAGCGGATCCAGAATTTCATTAGACGGCACCGGGATAAGGTAATGGAATCAGGAAAGGAAGTCAACATTACTTTCCACGGCCTGCGGCACGCTTACGCCCGGGAGCAGTTCCGGGTAAAGGTGGGCGAGTTGAAGAAAATAAGGCGAGCCCTGGCGGAAGTATCGGAAAAACTGGGTCACAACCGGCCGGAAGTTACAAAAATTTACCTGGGATCGCAGTGGAAAAGATGAAAACATCACGATTACATATATCATGAATCCTTGAGCTAGGTTATAATATTTTACAGGAGAGGGTAGTTCACATTGCCAACGATATGCGAATTTCTCGGTTGTAAAGTCTATATGTTCTACCAAGATCATTCTCCACCACATATTCATGTCATAGGTAAAGGATTTCGGGCGGCGCTTTCAATACCAGATGGGAAGCTACTGGCGGGAACCCTTCCCCGACATGTTCAGGGAGTAGCAAAAATGTGGGTTAGGCAGGAAGCCGTGGCTTTAATGCAAAACTGGCAGAGGGCAGAAGCAGGTGAGGTATTACAGCAAGTAAAACCTCCAGGAGGACGGTGAACGATAATGTTACGGGAAATTAAAAGCGCTTATCCAGTTAAAGACTACCACCTTATCCTGGAATTTGATAACGGCGAATACAAAGTTGTTGACCTGCGTCAATTCCTGAAAGGGCCAGTATTTGAACCTCTTAAAGATCCAAGTTATTTTAAACAGGTAAAGGTAGACCATGATGCAGGGACAGTTACCTGGCCCAATGGCGCAGATTTGGATCCGGACGTGTTATATAGCCGGAGCCTCCCTTTAAGGTTACCAGGGGAAGATATAGCCCAAGGATAGTGGGGTAAATTGACGACCACCTTTAGGGAACACCTTAAAGAACAATTACAGGACCCGCAATTCCAGAAGGCGTGGGAAGAAACGGAATTAGCATATCAGGTAGCCCGGGCCGTTATTAAATTGCGCTTGGATTATGGCCTGACCCAGGAAGAACTGGCCCAAAAAACCGGGGTATCTCAATCGGTGATTTCCAGGCTTGAGAGCGGTAGGCATTTACCCTCGCTTCGTTATTTGGAAAAAATATCAAAAAGCTTGGACTACAAATCAGGCTGGATTTAATACCAACAAAAGAACAACCCCATTAAAATTGAGGTAGATATGAAGATTGATCACTGAAGCCGTAAAGGGCACCGGGAAGTTATTTTCCCGGGCCTTTTCTTTTTGGGAGGTGTTTTTTATGTTCAACAAGATATTTGCTGGTTTGACGGAGAAAACCGGCAACAACGGCATAGGGCTTTTTTTGCTGGCAATCGGCCTTATAACGAGCCTGGCGGTATTGTACATCATCGACGTGTGGTTGCTCGGTCCTGTAGCCGCCATCTTTGCGGCAGCTTATAAATGGCTGGCCGGGGGTCTGCACGAGCATCCCAATTATACTGTGGCCTGGTGGTACTTCCAGCACCCGCTGGCAACCGCCAGGGCCTGGCTGGGCGGCCACCTCTACCAGCCGGAAGTACGTTCCTGGTGGATCGGCCTAAATGTGTTAATTGCAGTAATGTGGACCCTGCGCCGGATAGCCTGGCAATTTGACTGGACGATTATTAAAACCAACGGCATAAAGATAAAAATAGATGACGCCACCTACGGAAGCGCCAGGTGGGCCGTGAAAAGCGACCTGGCGCGAGTTTGCGACTTCGGCTTCGGCCCGGGAATAGTCCTGGGGGCTTTAGGGAGAGTACCAGTGCGTATTCCTCCTAAGCCCAAAACCTGGATGAACCGCCATGTACTCGTGGTCGGTGCACCAGGTTCCGGCAAAAGCCGTGGCTATGTCCGGCCCAATATCTTTGCGGCGGTCCGGTCAGGGGAGAGCGTCCTGGTGACGGATCCCAAGGGCGAGCTTTACCGCAGCATGGCCGATTGGCTAAAGTCAAAAGGGTACACGGTTAAGGGTTTCAATCTGGTCCAAATGGAACAATCGGATCACTGGAACCCTCTGGCAGAGATCCGGACCCCCCTGGATGCCGACGTTTTTGCCCAGGTGGTTATCAGCACAACTGAAACCGGGCCTAAAAAGGGCGGTGACGCCTTCTGGGACCGGGCTGAACAGAACTTGCTAAAAGCACTGGCCCTCTATGTAACCACAGAACTGCCTGCGGATATGCGCCATTTTGGCTCCCTTTATGATATATTAGCTGCAGGTGATTTTGAACAAGTAGATGCCTTGTTCGCTAAACTTCCACCGGGCCATCCAGCAAAAGGACCGTATAATGTTTATGCCATGGCCGGCGATAACGTCAAAGGTGGAGTGGTAATCAGGCTGGGTACCCGGTTGCAAGTTTTTCAGCAAGAAATGGTGCGACGCATAACTGGTGACAGCGATATAGACTTAACGTTACCCGGCAAGGGAAAGTGCGCTTACTTCATCATTACCCCGGATACCCACGGCGCCTTTGATTTTCTGGCTTCACTGCTGTTTACTTTTTTATTCGTCCGGCTGGTGGAGGTTGCTGATACTTCTCCCAATGGCCGTTTACCGGTGCAGGTCAGATTTCTCCTGGATGAGTTCGCCAATATCGTAAGCATTCCGGAGTTTGAAAAGAAAATCGCCACCGTCCGCAGCCGCGGCCTCGACTGCCACGTTATAGTCCAGAGTATTCCCCAGCTGGAAAGGAAATATGGACGGACATGGGAGGAAATAATGGCCTGCTGCGACACGAAGTTAATTATTGGTGTTAAGGACGACACGACCGCCCGTTACGTGAGCCGCATGCTGGGGGAAAGTACTGTGGAAACAAAGAGTGCTACCAGGGAAGTTAATCCTATATGGGGACAGGGGTTATTTGACGACAAGCGTAGCCTTGGTATTACCGGCCGGGAACTGATGACCCCGGACGAGATTCAAAAGATGCGTTCCAGGTTTTGCATAGCCTTTCTCCCTGACGGCACCCCGCCGGCGAAATTAAAAGTGCTGGATTATGAGCAGTTCCCGGAAGCCAGGGAGTTGAAGAATGTTGTAGTCATGGAAAAGAGGGAAAAAGAAAAAGAGCTTGAGACTGGTGATAAAACCGACGATGGCGGGAATGATGATTACCGTAGTATCGAGGACCAGAAACTTGTAGAAGATGAGGGAGGAAAGGCAAGGGAAGAAAAAATAGAAAAAGGGACTAGGGTTATAGAGACGCAAAATAACACGGATAGCGGGAAAACAGTAGTCCCATGGTAAACGCCGGAAAGCACACCTGTCTACTTTAATTTTATGCCCTTGGATTTTCCGGCCGGCCTTGGATTATACCGCCGCCCCGGCCTATTGTCGTCAAGGCTGGCCCTTCGGGCCACCGCTTCGCGGCCTTGACGGCGGCCGGGGCGGCAAATTTGGCTATTAAGGCCGGAAGGCCAGGTCTGAAGGCCCGGAAAAATTTTGAGGCAGCGGTGTGTTACTGATGGTTGCAAGAAGGCCTTGATTTTCTTCCTATAATCATATACACTGTATATACAAGGATGTGGCAATTGTGTTCAATATTAAAGGGTTTGAATGGGATAATAACAATGTGTGGAAACCGTTAAGACATGGGGTGGGCCTGGAAGAAGTTGAAGAAGTGTTCTATAATGGCCCTTTGGTGAAAAAATCACGATCTGGTCGTTATTTGGCTCTCGGTCAAACTGATGCCGGCAGGTACATAACGGTGGTATTTGAAATTAAGGCCGGGTCTATAATAAGACCTATAACCGCCCGCAATATGGATTATAGCGAAAAACGATTATACACCAAAAGGAAAGGGCTGAAATGATGACTAAAGACAAAGAGATACCCGAATTCGCCAGCGCAGAAGAGGAAGCTGTATTTTGGGAAAAAAATTCTGTCGCGCCTTTCTGGGATCAATTAGAGACAGTGGAAGTTAAGGCTGAAAGGCCCAGAAAGAGGCAAATTTGTATCCGACTTAACCCTACTTATTTGTCTGAAATAAAGAAAGTAGCCTTGAAAAAAGGCATTCCTTACCAGACATTAATTCAGATGTGGCTGGTTGAAAAGTTAATGGAGCAAAGGGGGCGATAATTATACCTGGACAACTCATCGGGATAAGACAATATTAGCAGTTCCTGGATTGCCCCACGTTTTTGCGTATTGCAGTTTATCGCCCGGGTCGCGCTTACTGTCTTTATGTTGTATCCTTCATAAAGCTCCTTTGCCATTTCGGTATTAGAATTGCTTAGTGCCACAAAACATCCTCTTTTTACAAGCTGCGTAAATACCCTCTTTAAGCGCAGATGGTCATCTTTGGCAAAAGAATAGGGAGTATACCCCGTAAAGTTGGCAGTAGATGATAGGGGCACATAAGGGGGATCCAGATAAACGAAGTCACCGCTTTTAGCGTTCTCCAAAACTACTTCTTCAAAATCACCGCAATATAATTTTGCTTGCTTAAAAACGCTGCTTGCGCTACGAAGGACTGGTACATCGACTATTTTAGGGTTAGTATAATTGCCAAAAGCCACGTTAAACTGCCCGCTGCTATTCACTCTCCATAACCCGTTAAAACAGGTTTTATTAAGATAAAGCATTCGTGAGGCTCTTTTGGTGCGGGAAAGTTTATCTGGATCAAGGCTTCTTATGTAATAATAATAGTCTCTATCGTATATATGCTCCTTAGAAACTTTAATAATTCCTTCAACGTCGTCACGTACCACTTCATAAAGATTAATAAGTTCATCGTTTAAATCGGAAATATAGGCCTTTGCTTTTCTGGAAGCTATTTCGTTAAATAAACTGAAAAAAACTGCACCACTCCCTAAAAAGGGTTCATGGTAGTTGTTGAATTCCGCCGGGAAATAAGGTAAGAACTTATTTATTAAGCGCGATTTTCCCCCAGCCCACTTTATTATGGGTTTAAGTTGAATGTGCTCCATAAAAACACCCCGTGCCTTATGTTATTTCATAAAACACAGGGTTGACAAACGGCAGAAATAACGGTTTTAGATCGATCTGGATCAATTGGGATCAATTAGCAGGATCGTCTCGCTCAAACGTAGCTTTTGATCTATTCTCTTGCTCTACATACAAGACACCAGCTTTGATCACGCCTGAGCTTTGGATCGCTTGAAGGGCGACCTTCCGGGCCAAAATCGATGCTGGGCAATATTTGCTCACAATGCGGGCACCATTTAAGCAGGTATTCCCCATCAAAGCCTACGATATTTGTGATCCGGTTGCCGTCTGCGTCATGACCATTGAATCTTTGCTCATTTTCAAACTCGAAAGGCTCATTGTCCTCATGGATTATAACGCCGTTCTCTAGTGTAACTGGAAATCTTACCTCCACCTTACTCACCCCCCTTCCTTAATCTTCCTTAATGCACTTTACCACTGCCCGCCGGCCAGCAGAAATGACGTACATTGGGGTTTATCCCAGGCGGCACTTCCGTAACAGCAGAAGGGGCATCAAATAATTTCAATAGTGCTGCTACCACCAGGTCTTTAACCCTTCCATAGGGCGCGGAAACGCTCATATGGTAGTAGAGAGAGCCGTCTTCCCTTATGGTTTTTGTGAAGCAAACTCGTGTCCTTCCCGGGAATTCACCCCAGTGCCTTGGAGCAGGCATTACTTCTGTGTTGGGGTCAAATATGTATTCGTCCGCCGCCTTTTTCATGAGTTCCGCTGTTTTTTTGGCTATGGCAACATCAAGCTCAGTATCGTAATGGTATTCCTTTTTCATAAAACCTCCGCCACCTTCATATTCAAATCCGCTTTGCCACCCACCAGTACCGCCAGCATATATCCTTTTTGCATCCTGCTGGTATGAACGGCAAGCTCGTTATATACCCAGACCTTACGTTGGCCCGGCTTCATGAGGGTAAAAATTTCTCCCAAAAACCCGGAAAGCATTTCCCAGGTGTAATAGAAATCGTTGGTTGCGTAGCTGAAGGCAGGTAGTCTATCACGAAGTAGGATGCAGGCTGACCTTTTATAGATCTCCAGTTCGATTACCCGCCGGGCGGCTGCCTCCAGGCTCACTTTGAAGAAGGTTTCCATGGCTTTTAGCAGGCTTAGAGGCGATCTTATCCGGCCGGCCAACTCAAAAACGTGGAAAACGGGCATTAATGATTCCGTGGCGAATATGTCAGCTTCGCAATGCTCGATAGGGTCTTCGCCGTATATGTTCCCTGGGGAGTAAAAATGCAACCCGCCTTTATGGCCCAGGTAGATATGGCCAAGCTCATGAACACTCCCGAAACGTTGCCGGGTTACAGGGTGGTTAGCATTGGTAAGAATATGTATGCTTTCATACCGCTCTTTATCAATTACGAGGGCGCTTACTTCGTCGGGCAATCTCTCGCATTCATGGAATTCTACGGGCTTGTTCAATCCGAGCAGTTTGACAAATTCTTTTATGTCCAGGGGATAACGGGGTTGGTAAGTTTTGATCAGCAGCCTGGCTTTGGCTTCGGCTATGCTCATATATGCCCTCCCAATAAGAGAAGTCGAAGAATGTCGAAAAAGAAAAGCTGCCATATCCCGGCAGCTAATTTTTTTCCTGATTTTGCTTTTTCTTTCTTTCAAGGAACCTTTTTCTTTCAAGCTCTTCAATCCATTCCAGTTCACGCAACACCTTCTCCCGTCCTTCAGGAGTCAGGCCGCTGAGGCGGGCAAAGAGGCGGGTGGCTTCGTCGTTTTCATACTTCTTTTGTTTATTTACGATAATGTCTTTACCCAATAGATAATCACTTGTAACATTAAATATCTCGGTTAGACGATTAATAAAGGTTTCGTTTAAACGCCGTTTACCTTTTTCCAAGTCATATAAATGTTGGGGGGATATTCCTAGCATTTCCGCTAGTTTTGTTCCACTTATTCCTTTTGCTTCTCGCAATTCCCTTATACGATTCATACTTGATCCTCTCCGCAAATAGCTGATTTTAGTTTATCACCATTAGCTTAATTTGACAATAAGCATATTGCTGAAAAAAGAAGACGGATTAAGCAATATAGAGAAATAGAAGTCTAAGAAGTTTAAAGGGGCAACAAAACAAGCATACTGCTTAATTTAATGGTTGCACAATTTAAGGATATTGCTTAAATTATAACCATGGAGGGTTCACACATGAACTTTGGAGCGTTAGCAAAAGAACGAATGGGTGAACGCGGACTAAGACCTTGCGATTTAGCTCGATTAACCGGTTACAGCCAGCAATATATATCTGATCTTATTTCTGGCCGTAGACGTTGGAATGAAACTGCCATAAAAAATGTTTATGGGGTTCTTGGATTAAAATTAAGGGTCATTACAGACGAGGGTTTGAGTATTGGAGAAATCTAACTTATTCTTACATAAAGTTATTATTCCCCATCTTTATACTAAGACCTTCTAGGTTAGTAGGTTGTCAATCCTGTTTTCTACTAAAAATTTGCTTAGCATTAACATACTACCTCAAAGCAATGGCAAAGGCGACCCTAATTATATTCGTCATTTTTATACCATATCCTTCCATAAAAACTGATTATTTAGCCTACCAGCTAAGGGGCTGAGAAATAGGTGGAACTATTAAGCTCGCAACAACAACAGATATGGAAGCTATATGAGCAGGGATATGGCGCTAAAAGGATAGCCAGAACCCTGGAGATAAGCGTTGACCAAGTAAAAGTCCAACTAAGGCGCATAAAAGCAAAGATAGAGGGGGGTAACAAAAATTGTGGGCAAAAACCCCTCGGGGTTAGTCGCGCCCATGAGGGCCTGCAGGAAATACTCGAAGGCCTCCAGGATACATCCTCCCAAATTGATTTTTTGCGGGAAAACGGTTATAAGCCTGGCGCTATAGCTAACACGCTGGGCGTCAATATTAAAAAGGTCTACAATCGCAATCGTGAGAGCAAACGCAGCAGTTTTAAGCGCGGTTTCATGTCTAAAGAAGAGTTAAGGTACCTACCTTCGCAAGGTGAGGTTTTGGACCTCGATATTGCCAGGGTTATTTATGAGGTTTTTGTTAATAGCGATAACCCCAGCTATGAAACCCTGGCAATGCTGGGTACCCAAGATCTTGGCGGCTGGCGGGCGAAGAGAGTAGCCCTCACCAGGCGGGCCGGGATGCTGAAAGCCCTGGCTGTTTCAGGACGGGAAAAGGGCAAGGTGCTCAGGATTACCGACAAAAAAGGCCCCTGGTGGGAAATGATTAAAGATCTGGTGGAAAAGTACAGGTTGGTAGGAGCAGATACATATCTGCCTGATTCCATGGAGGCATTTGCCGGTGAATTGCAACACCGCATAGAAGCCGCCCTGGATGGGGTACGTATAGAAGTTAAAGAGATCAGGGATGGCATTAAGATGTATGAGGTGTTTGGCGGCTTTACAGCCGCGGTCATCAGACCCCTCGTTGACCAGGCTGCAATAATCGTTTCGGCAAATTTACATGGAGACAAGCTGGGAGCAAAACAATACGAAGGCATGATAACTTTTGACCAAATGGGCCTGAAAGTCTCCGGCCGGGCCATAGAAAATTTTAAGGGCATAGTGTTCAAGAATCAGGAAAAAGAGTGGTTTACTATGGAAACCAGGCTACTTCAGGCCGGAGATAAAGTTCAGGTCAGATCGGACGTTTACGGCGGGGAAGTTTTGGAAGTCATATCCTGGAGGCAGGATATCCCGTTACCAAGTGTGATATGTCTGAAAGAAGAAGATTTAGCCCTGGCGGTGGCTGCTTTTAAAATAAAAGAAGAGTGTTTCATAGAGATAGCAGGAAAGTTATTTGACTATCGTAAGACAACGGTAACAAAAATGGCAATCTGAATAAAAGCTGCCCCTAAACAAGAGGGTAGTTTTTTTTATTGTTTGGTAGTTTTGTAGAAAAAAGGGCGACTTTGCAGGTACATGATCACATGGTATTATATTCCTGGATTCATTCGGTATCAAGAAAGAGGGTGGGATAGTGAATTATATATATAAGGAAGAAGCGCAAAAACTTAGAGAAGTTTATAGAGACATTCTGAAGTCTATTAAAGAAAACGAATCCAGGGTAAAAGAAAAAGAAGAACGTATTCGCGAAGTAGCAGGATACGGCGGTGATATGCAGGAAGAATCCCAGGAACTACGGGTACAGAGTGATATAATTCGGCATGAAACCAAGAAGTTACAGCAAATTCTTCCCCAACCTTACTTCGGCCGGATAGATTTTCAGGAAAAAGGTGAAGAGGAAATGGAAACGGTTTATATTGGCAAGCAGGGTTACCAAAGCGATGGCGTAATGGTTATCGACTGGCGGGCACCTGCCGCTGCCATGTTTTACAGCCGTAATGGCCGCTATACCGTTAACCTAAAAGAAGGGCAAAAAATAATTGATTGCGATTTGCATTTAATCCGCCAGTTAAAGACTTACCACGACCATCTGGAAGAAGTATTTGAAGTTTTAAATGCCCAAAATCCAGGAGCTGCCGTAAGCGGAACCCATATAGATCAGTTTTTACAAAAACAACTTGACCGCCAGGGTCAGGAACGGCTAAAGGATGTAGTCGCCACTATTCAAGCCGAACAAAATGAACTGATACGTATTTCCCCAGAAAAAAATCTTATTATTCAGGGCGGGGCCGGTACGGGCAAGACAATAATAATGCTGCACCGCGCTGCTTATCTCATTTACGCCAGCAAATGCCGGGCCTCCGATATATTAGTAATTGCTCCTAATAAATTTCTTTTGGAACAGATAGCCGGGATCCTTCCCGACCTTAATGTGGAAGCTGTAGAACAGATGACCCTATATGATCTTTTTTTGAAGATAGTTGAAGATGAACAGAAAGTTAATCGTTTACATCTTAATCCTCATATTTTAAATCCCTTTATGGTTCCTCTAAAATCTAGAGCAACGGCACAAGAGATTATGCGATATAAGGGTTCTGAAAAAACCAAGGAATATTTGGATTATATTATTGATTCCCAAGTAAAGGTGGCCTTGGCTGGCGCAGGGGACTTTCTTTATGATCATAAAGTCCTGGTACCGCGGGATAAAGTTATTGGTTTTTACAACCGGGATGCCTTAAAAAGTATGCCTTATCAAGCCCGGCGAGAAAAGCTCCAGAATTGGCTGGCCGATATTTTTGAGAGTAAGAGCCTGAAAATTAAAGAAGGAACCAAACATCATGACATTGAAGATATAAAAAGAAAAGCACTAGAAAAAGCCCGAGATTATATTAATAATAACCTGCCGGATTCTAGCCGGCTTTTCTGGAATGGTGCCGTACCAGCGTATCTGGCTTTGAAATTCTTTATGGAAAAACAAGCTGGTTGGCAAGGGCCAGATTTAATAACCCTGGAAGATATTGCAGCCCTAATATATCTTTACTTACGGATAATGGGGGTACCAAAACATTATCGTTATATTCTCATTGACGAAGCCCAAAATCTTTGCCCCTTGTGGTTGGAAGTGTTAAAGATGCTACTTGCCCCCAACGGGTCAATAACTCTTTGCGGGGATATCAACCAGAAAGTTTCTTTTGGCGGTTTTGAGGAAAATTGGTCGGACGCTCTTAAGATTCTTGGCGAAGAAGCATTACTTGGTGTGCTTACAAATACTTACCGTACCACCAGGCCTATACTTGAACAGGCCAAGTGGGCCCTCGAAAAAAGCTTCCCTGATGCCTTAGACGCTATGCCATCTGTTCTGAGGGAAGGAAAAGCCGTTAAAATACGAGAAATTATCTTTAACAAGTTTTCTACCATCTGTGAGGTGATTTCCGAGATAAATGGTTATCAAACGATAGGTATTATTTGTCCCACTACTCAAGAGGCAGTGAAACTAAGCTCCTTATGGAGCACATATACGAAAAATGTTAAAGAGGAACAATTTAAGATAACCTTTCTTCCCGTGGAGTTAGCAGGGGGTACGGAGTTTGACGTTGTGATTATAACAGATTTAGACAGGTATAACCGCAGTAACCCTGAGGAGGCGCGTTTGCTCTACACAGCAATAACCCGTGCCGTACATGAATTATATCTTTTATATGCTAACGACTTTAGCGATTCCAAAATAGCCAGCAGGTCAAAAATAAATAGATTTAAATGCAGGCAATAGTTTGCAGCTAGAGGGTTCAAAATAGGCAAGGGCGGCGGCAAAAAACCTCTCCTTCCATAAAATACCGGGTTATACCCGGTTTTTTGTTGGTTATAGCTAGTCCAGGCCCACATTATGGTGCCTGACCCTTATCACGGGAACCAAGATGAACATGCCGTATAAACGGTAGGCCGAAGCGGAAAGATAAAATTTGCCAAAGAGAGGAAGGAGGTGCCATTGTGGGGGTTCCCAAAACGCAATATAATATTAAGGAAGAAAAAGACCACATCATTTATACCAGGAAATACAGCGGGATAACGGTTAACAATAAATTTCCCCGGGTAGCCTCAGATACGGAAAAGCGATTGGAAGCTTTGCGGTATCTTGCTGCCCAGATGATAATGGAAAAACTGGAGGAATAGGAGTTGCGCGCGGCGGCCCTTTACCGGGTAAGTACAAAACGGCAAGTAAAGAACGAAGAAGATAGCATACCCGTCCAGCAGCATTTATTAAGAAGCTACGCAAGCGAACGCGGATGGGAACTTGTGGCCGAATACCTGGAACCTGGAGTGTCGGCCTATAAACTATCTTCTATGGATAGGGATATCCTCCAGGACGCCCTTCGTGACGCTGAAACTGGGAAATATGATGTACTTCTTGTTTTTAAAGCCGACCGCCTCAGCCGCAATAGCTTCGAGTACCCTATGGTGTTATGGCGATTGCACCGGGCTGGAGTGGAAGTAATTGCCGTGGCCGATGCACCGGGAGGCCGCAAGCTTAACGTCGATGACCAGATGGAAAAACTCCTACGTTTTATTGAGGGGTGGCAGGCCGAAACCGAAAGCAAAAACACCTCCATTCGCGTTTCACAGGCAATGCTTGAGTTGGCCCGCCAGGGAAAGTGGACCGGTGGCCGGCCTCCTTATGGTTTTAGGCTATCCTCTTCCAAAAACGGTTTGCCCCTCGAAATAGAACCTCAAGAGGTAGAAGTTATTAAAGAGATGGTCAGGCTATACCTGGAGGAAGACATGGGGAGCAAGAAAATTGCCGAAGAGCTAAACAGCCGCGGTCTAAGGACCAGAGAAGGCAGGCCCTGGCGGGATTCCCGGGTAAGGGACGTGTTGCAGAACCCTATTATTGCAGGGCTGCCTGCGTATAACCGGACCAGGCAAGGAGACAGGCCAGGACGCCAGGTTAGAGTGAGAAACCGTTACGATATAAATAATCCGGAGATAATTATCCCCAGGGATGAAAACGGCAACCCCCGTCCAGTACCGGAGTATACCATTATCCCATTAGAAACCTGGCTCAAATTAACCCATAAAATGAAGTCGTTGGCCAGCAACACAGCCCCTGATACCAGGACGCTGGATAGCCCGGCTCTCCTGACAGGTTTCTTGAAGTGCGGCTATTGCGGGAGAGGATTTGTATCAAGCAAGAAAAACAACTCTAAAGTCATGGCCCCTAATGGCAAGATTTACAACTATAAAAGAGCCTCTTACCGTTGTGTAACGAAGGCCCGCATAAGCACAGAGTACTGCCAGGGTCAAGGAAGTTATTCGCAAAAGAAAATAGATACCATCTTTATGGCAGAACTCGAGAATTTCCTATCAAATCTTGACCTGGGCAACCTGGAAAATTATATTAACAGTAGGCAGTCTTTCAATATGGCCAGGGTACAGCACCAGATAAAGCAGTTGGAAAAAGAACTTGAAAAGGCTAGACGCCGGCACAAGAACTGGGTGGACCGTTTAAACCAGTTTTTTGCCGAGCCGGATAAAAGCATTTACAGCGAAGAGTTAATGGCCAGGGAAATCAAAAAGGCAGAAGATGATATGGCTCAACTGGAAAAGCAATTAGGAGAGCTAAAAAGCGAATACCAACAAAACCATATCGAAAGGGAAAAGCTGCAGCAGTTCGTCAAGCTGGCTCCCCACTGGTTCGAGATATTTAAAGAGGCGCCTACCGACATAAAGAAAAGGATGTTAGCCCAAATTATAGACCGGGTAATCCTCTGGCGCGACAGGATGGAGATACTATATAAAGTAGACCTTACGAGGTTGGCCCAGGCTACAGGGGAAACAGCAGATGGCACGGTCGAATTGCGGGTTGCGGTATCAATGTAGACCTTCTATATATAGAAGGTCTTTTTTCTTTTAGTAGCTACTTGGGCGGCATAGGTACGCCGATGCTGTGGCCGCCGCCCAGGACCAGGGAGACTACCGGTTTGGACATGCTGACCAGCATTTCGGCAATGGCCAGGCCGGCTTCAACATCGCCACCCACGGTATTTAAAACCACCAGGAGGCCTTTAATGCTGGGGTCCTGTTCTACGGCTACCAGCTGGGGAATAATGTGCTCATATTTGGTGGTTTTGTTCTGCGGCGGCAGGACCAGGTGGCCTTCGATCTGGCCTACGATTTGCAGGCAATGGATTTCACTTTTGTAATCAGCGACATTAGTTTGCCCCAGCTCTTTAATGTTTTCTACCTCCGGGCTGGCAGGGGGGCTGGCGGTGACTCGCGCCGGTTCCACTGGCGGCCGGGGTGGGGGTGTGGCCGGCTGGTTGGGTACAGGGTTGGGACTGATATCAGGGCTGGGCATAATTTAAACTCCCCCTTGGTAATTTAAACCTGGCTCGGTAAAGAATTGCGCAGGGTTAAGTCTTTCCGGTAATTTTCCTTATTTAGTATAGGGAATAAAGCCCGCAAACATGCATTGCCATCTTTTTATTACAGAAGCAAGGAATTTCAACCCCTGGTGTAGAATAGTAGCAACCGGGGTGATGGAAAATGGCTCCTGCCAGGACTCTAAATGAAAAGATAAAAAATGAAATTATCGGTGTGGCCCTGGTGGCCCTGGCCCTCCTTTGCCTGGCGGGGTTGTATGTCCTGGACCTGGGTTACATAAGTTCTGCTGCCAGTATTGGCGCTGTAGGTCAATTGCTGGTGGGTTTTTTAAAGGCCCTGACCGGTGAGGGTAAATATGTGTTTCCTTTATTCCTGGCTGCCTGGGGCGTCCGCCTCATTACCGGGGGTAAAATGAAGGATTCCCGGCCGCGTTTAATAGGAGGCATTTTACTTTTTCTTACTTTTTTAAGCGCCCTGCACCAGCCCCTCTTAAATGGCAGTACTTATAAAGAAGCTCTGGCCCGGGGGCTCGCCGGCCAGGGTGGCGGTTTGCTTGGTGCCCTGGGAGCTTTAATCTTGAAGTCCATCTTTGGCCGGGTCGGCACCTGGATTGTACTGGTGGCTCTAGGTTTAATTGCCTTTCTCCTGGCCACAGGTGTTTCTTTAACACGCTTTACCGGGCGTCTAGGCCAACTGCTCTATGTGACCTTCCAGGCCATTAAGGGCTGGCTCCTGGCCTTTCTCTTTACCGAGGTTGAAGAAGAGGAGCCGGAGGTGCAGGAAAAGAAAACCCTGAAGGCCGGGGGGAAGGCCTTACCGCGGGAACGGGAAGTAGTACCCGTGGTCATTAACCCGCCACCGGAACCATCGCCGCCAGTACTCCCACCGGCGGTAAATACGGAAGAGTCGGCCCAGGCCAGGGTCTACCCGGAAAATCCGGCCCCGCCGGTTAGCGAAGACGAGAAAAAGGCCCGGCGCCGGCCCAGGGTTAACCTCCAGGCAGAGGACTCTACCGGCACAGAGGGGGAAGGCACCTCCGAGCAGCCCGGTCCCTATGTCCTGCCGCCTTTGAGTCTCTTAACCCGCCCGGTAAGGGTAAAAAATCCCCGCCTGGAGAAGGATATTACCGACCGCATCAAGATCCTGGAAGACACCCTGGAGAGCTTTGGTGTCAAAGTTAAGGTGACTCAGGTCAGCTGTGGCCCGACGGTGACCCGCTATGAAGTCCAACCGGCACCGGGGGTGAAGGTGAGCAGGATTGTCAGCCTGGCCGACGATATTGCCCTGAGCCTGGCGGCTGCCCAGGTGCGGATTGAGGCCCCCATTCCGGGCAAGGCGGCGGTAGGCATTGAAGTGCCCAATAAGGAAATCGCTGTGGTTCATCTGCGGGAAGTACTGGAAGATCCTGCCTTTATGGAAGCCGGTAGCAAGCTGACGGTAGCCCTGGGTAAAGATATTGCCGGCAACCCGGTTATTGCCGACCTGGCGAAAATGCCCCACCTGCTGATTGCGGGGACTACCGGTTCAGGCAAGAGCGTTTGCCTGAACGCCCTGATTTGTAGCCTGTTGTTTAAAGCTACACCCCAGGAATTAAAGCTGTTGATGATTGACCCCAAAATGGTGGAGTTAACCCAGTATAATGGTATTCCCCACCTGCTGGCACCAGTGGTCAGCCAGCCGAAGAAGGCCGCTACGGCCCTGCAATGGATAGTCAACGAAATGGAGAAACGCTATGAGCTTTTTGCCGGCGCCGGGGTCAAGGATATTACTCGCTACAACCGTTTGATGCACAAGGAAAATGGCGGCCAGGGGGCCTTGCCCCTGGTAGTAGTCCTTATTGATGAGCTGGCCGACCTGATGATGGTGGCCCCGGCTGATGTGGAAGACGCCATTTGCCGCCTGGCCCAGATGGCCCGGGCGGCCGGTATTCACCTGGTTGTGGCCACCCAGCGGCCTTCGGTAGATGTCATTACCGGCCTGATCAAGGCCAACATCTCTTCCCGGATTGCCTTTGCCGTTTCCTCCCAGATTGATTCCCGGACTATCCTGGATATGGCCGGGGCCGAGAAGTTGCTGGGCCGCGGTGATATGCTCTTTTTACCCATTGGGGCCAGCAAGCCTATCCGCGTCCAGGGGGTTTATGTTTCGGACCGGGAAGTGGAAGACCTGGTGACTTATGTCAAACAGCAGGGTCGCCCGGAATATAACCCCAGTTTCCTGAAAGGGGAGGAAAGCAGCGAAGACAACAGCGGGGCGGAAGACGAGCTTTTTCCCGCAGCCGTGCGGGTGGTCCTGGAAACAGGGCAGGCTTCCATCTCCATGCTCCAGCGGCGCCTGCGGATAGGTTATACCAGGGCGGCAAGGTTAATGGATATGATGGAAGCCAGGGGGTTTGTGGGCGGCCATGAAGGCACCAAGGCCCGCGCCATCCTTACTAACTGGGAGGAATACCAGGAATTATTTGGCGCGAAAGAAGAATGATAGGGCAGGAATCTCTTGATATGGTGTCGAAGATGATTAAAACACCGGGAGGTGAGGCCATGGAAAAGGTAGGGGAAATGCTCCGCGCTGCCCGCCAGGCAAAGGGGATTTCTCTCCGCGAAGCGGAAGAAGCTACCAAAATTCGCCTGCGCTACCTGGAAGCCCTGGAAAAGGGTGAATATGACCAGATTCCCGGCCGGGTCTATGCCCTGGGTTTCGTGCGTAATTATGCCCGCTTTTTAGGGCTGGATGTCCAGGCGGTAGTGCAGCAGTTTAAACAGGAATACCCGTCCGACGAGGATAATTACCCGGCGGAAGAAAGTAGCCTGACGGCAACGGGATTGTCCCCCGGGAAAAGGATGCGCTGGTTACTGGTCCCGGCAGTGCTTCTTGTTCTCTGGGGTATCAACTGGTTATACAACCATTATCGTCCTTCCCTGGAGCAAAGGCCCTCGCCACCACCGGTAACAGAACCGGCACCGGTAACCCCTGAACCACAACAGCCGATCAGCCAGCCACCGCCGGTAGCGACAACACCCCAGGACCAGGGGGTGGAAGTTAAAGTCAGGGCTGCAGGGGATTGCTGGGTAGGTGTTATAATTGATGGTAAAAATGATTTTTCCGGGACTCTCAAGGCCGGGGAAAACAAGGTATTCCTGGGAAAAGAAAAAATTAGCGTTACCCTTGGCAGCGCCGGCGCAGTGGAAATAACCGTTAATGGCCAGGTCCAGCCACCCCTGGGCAGGGTGGGCGATGTAGTTACCTTTGAGGCTACTAAAGGTTCCAACCAGGCTAGAATAACGAGGAAACCATGATTAAAACTGCCGTTATAACCCTTGGTTGTGCCAAGAATCAAGTTGACAGCGAATATATGCTGGGTGTCCTGGCTAAAAACCATTTTGCCCTTGTCAGCGATCCCGGTGAAGCGGAAGTAGTTATCGTCAATACCTGCAGTTTTATTACGGCAGCCAAACAGGAGGCCCTGGAAACTATTTTAGGGCTGGCCCAGGGGGAGTCACGGCCCTATATTATTGTTGCCGGCTGCCTGGCCCAGCAGCACGCCCGGGAGCTATGGGAGGAATTACCTGAAGTCGCCGCTTTCATTGGTCCAGGAGCCATTGGCCGCTTGCCCCGGATTATTGAGCGGGTATTAAAGGGGGAACGGCTTTTGGATGTCCCGCACCCGGATAAAGAGGAAGGGGAATTGCCCCGCCTTACCGGGAAGGGAAAGCCCTATGCTTTTTTAAAGATTGCCGAGGGCTGTGATAATCGCTGCAGTTATTGTACCATCCCCGCCATCAAGGGGCCTTACCACAGCCGTCCCCTGGCAAAACTGGTTGCCGAGGCCAGGACCCTGGCCGCGGCCGGGGTGAAGGAATTAATCCTGGTGGCCCAGGACACTACCGCTTATGGCCTGGACTGTTACGGCGAGTACCGCCTGCCCCGGCTTTTGCGGGAACTGGCCAGGATCCCGGAAATAGAGTGGTTGCGCCTCCTCTATGCCTATCCAACCCGCATTACACCAGAGCTGGTGGAAGTGATGGCCACGGAAGCGAAAGTATTACCTTACCTGGATTTGCCCCTCCAGCATGCCAGTAAAACCATCTTGCGGCGCATGAACCGTCCTGGCAGCCTTACCGCTGGCATAAAGGCTATTGAACGCCTGCGCCGGGCCATGCCGGAAATAGCCCTGCGCTCCACCTTTATTGTCGGCTTTCCGGGAGAAGATGAGGAGGATTTCCAGATTCTCCTGGACTTTTTGGGCTCTATGCAGTTCGACTGGGTGGGGGCCTTTAAATATTCCCCGGAAGCCGGTACAGGCGCCGCCGATTTGCCGGATCAGGTGCCTGAAGAAGTAAAGGAAGAACGCTACCGGAAGTTAATGCTCTACCAGCAGCCCATTACCAGGGCCTGCAATGAACGCTGGGTGGGACGGCAGGTGCAGGTTTTAATAGAAGGGCCGGGGGTGGGGCGCAGTTTTCGCCAGGCTCCGGAGGTAGACGGCTTGATTTATATTAAAGGAAGTACCCTGCCGGCCGGAACTATGACGACAGTTAAACTTACCGGGGTCCATAGTAATTACGATTTAATGGGGGAGGTAGAGGAATGACGGCGGCCAACCGGCTAACCCTGGTGCGCCTGGGCCTGGTGCCCTTGTTTGCCATCCTGGTTCTTTTGCCCTGGGGACCCGGGCGTTACCTGGCGGCGGCACTATTTTTACTGGCGGCAGCTACCGATGGCCTGGACGGGTATCTCGCCCGTAGCCGGGACGAAGTTACCAGGCTGGGCCAGTTACTGGATCCCCTGGTCGATAAGCTCCTGATTACTACGGCCTTAATTTTACTGGTCCAGCTGCACCTGGTTCCCGCCTGGGTGGTAATATTAATTGTCGGTAGAGAATTTTTAATCAGCGGCCTGCGCCAGGTAGCAGCGGGGGAAGGGCTAATTCTGGCCGCCAGTTCCTGGGGCAAGGTCAAAACCCTGACCCAGGTTATAGCCATTGTTGCCTTGCTTGTCGAGGTTCCCCAGGCCGTTCTCCTTCTTTATGTGGCCCTGGTCCTGACCATGGTTTCGGCGTTGCATTATCTTTTGAGCAACCGGGATTTACTTTATCGCCCTGGCTAAAGGTAGATGTGGCAATCCTGCCAGGTAATTCATAAGGCCTGACCGGTTGAAATTTGTTATAATTGAAGGTGTTATCCCTGGGAGAGGAGTGTTTTCGTTGCACTTCAAAGGGTGGCGCCTTCAATTTGTTTTTCTGGCAGCCCTTTTGACCCTGGGTTTATTAACCGGGGGCCAGTGGGCCTACCGGCACTACAGCCAGGAAAAACCCCTGGCTGATACCCTAAAGTCCGATCCTGCGGTCCAGGAGGCAACAGTAATCCGGACGGCTGACGGCCTGGAAGTAAGGGTCATTCTCGGCCCCGGAGCTGATTTACCGCAGGCCTACCGGCAGGTACAGGAAACGGTGCACAAGCTTTATGGCCGGCAACAGGTAAAGCTGGTCATCCAGGACCGCCGTTCCCCGGCCCTGGAGAGTTTGTGGCGGGAAAGCCAGTTTGCCGTCTATGAAGCGGCAGTACGGGGCAACTTTACCCAGATGGCGGCTACCGTGGACCGGCTGGCGCGCCAGGCAGGAATCGACCATTATGCCATTAATGTGGACGATAACTATATTTATCTCCAATTCAGCCAGGGACAGGCCTACCTTTACCAGGTAGTCCCCCGGCAAAATTATGTAACCCGGGGGGAGGGGCAAAGTGTTTAAGGAAGTAAAAGAAATAATTGCTGGTACAGGCTTAGGGTTAATGATTTTTTTAGTCATCAAAGGGGTAGATATTACTCCCTTTCTGCTTTTGGCTGGCATGGGTTTCCTGGCCTACTGGGTGATTGAAAAAAAAGGATTGCTCCCTTCAACCCTGGGGGGGAAGGGATATACGCCGCCGGTCAAGGTATCTTTTGCCGATATCGGCGGCCAGGCTACGGCTATCCGCGAATTAAAGGAAGCCCTGGAGTTTTTGCTCCGCAGTGCTGAAGCTGAGGCCATGGGCATTCGCCCCCTGAAAGGCCTCCTTTTGAGTGGCCCGCCGGGAACGGGAAAGACGTTGCTGGCCAAGGCAGCCGCCACCTATACAGATGCTGTTTTTCTCGAGGCCAGCGGCAGCGAATTTATCGAGATGTATGCTGGCGTTGGCGCCCAGCGGGTACGGGCAATTTTTAACCGGGCCCGGGAACTGGCCCGGCGCCAGCAGAAAAAACGGGCCATTATCTTTATCGACGAGCTGGAAGTCCTGGGTGGCAAGCGCGGCAACCATACCTCCCATTTAGAATATGACCAGACCTTAAACCAGCTCCTGGTAGAGATGGATGGTTTAAAAGGCAGTCACGATGTCCAGGTTCTAGTTATCGGCGCTACCAATCGTCCTGACTTGCTGGACCCGGCCCTTTTACGCCCGGGGCGTTTTGACCGGCAGGTTAAGGTTGACCTGCCTGACAAGGAGGGGCGCCTGGCCATCTTAAAACTGCATACGGCCAATAAGCCCCTGGCACCGGAGGTTGACCTGGAAGCCATTGCCCGCGAAACCTTCGGGTTTTCCGGGGCGCATCTGGAAAGCGTAGCCAATGAGGCCGCCATCCTGGCCCTGCGGGAAAAGTCCCCCCTTATCACCCAGAAACATTTAATGGAAGCCGTCGATAAGGTAATGCTGGGGGAAAAGCTGGGTCGCAAGCCGGCGACGGACGAGTTGTACCGGCTGGCCATCCATGAAGCTGGCCACGCCATTGCCGGCGAGCTTTTAAGGCCCCGGTCCATTTCCCATGTGACCATTACTTCCCGGGGCCAGGCTTTGGGCTATACCCGGCAAAAGCCGGAACACGACATTTACCTCTATACCAGGGAATACCTTGAGACCCAAATGGATATCTGCCTGGCCGGGGCCGTGGCTGAGGCCTTAATCCTTGGCTGTCGCAGTACCGGGTCCCTCAATGACTTTAAAGAAGCCATTCGCCTGGCCCGGGTGATTATTACCTCCGGGCTGTCGGACCTTGGGGTAGTGGCCGAAGAAAATTTGACCAAGGAACAGATGCACAATGCTTCTTCAACTATCATCAGCCGGGAAGAGGCCAAGGTGGCTTCTCTCCTGCGGCCTTACCAGGAGGCTTTAAAGGCTTTAGCCGGACAACTGGTAGAAAAGGAAACGGTAACCGGACGGGAATTGCGGGCCCTGTTACAGGAACAGGCCATGGCCTCTTGAAAATTTTGTCACGTGGCAGCAGGATTATCAGGATTGGGAAGCGAATAGATCCTGAAAACAGGTGATCGGCATGCGGCTGTTTGTGGCCATAAATTTTTCCCCGGCTCTGCAAAGTGCCCTGGCCGGGTTACTGGGTGAATTACGCCAGTTACCGGTAACGGTTAAATGGGTGCCCCCGGAGAATATCCATTTAACCCTCAAGTTTTTAGGTGAAGTGGCCCCGGCCAGAGTTGAGGAAATAGGAGCAGCCTTGCGGCGTGCCGCTATGGGGGTTAACCCCTGGCACCTGGAGGTAAAAGGCACCGGGGTTTTTCCCAACTGGCGCTACCCCCGGGTTGTCTGGGTGGGAGTGGACTCCGAAGAGACATTATATACCCTGCAACGACAGGTAACCAGGGAATACCTGGAACTGGGTTTTCCGGCCGATTCCTTTACCCCCCATTTAACCCTGGGCCGCCTGCGTCCTGGGACAGCCACCGGGCCATTACAGGACAGGCTCCAGAGTTTGGCCGGCGTGTCCTGGGGGAGGGAAAGGGTGACGGCGGTAAGTCTTATGGAGAGCCGGCTAACCCCACAGGGGGCTATTTACCGCCCGGTTTTGACGGTTACTTTGCCAGCAGGCGGCAGGAACTCTTAATAACGGTTGACTGGCGTTGCCAGTAAAGTGCAAAAGCAGGAGGAGGCGAACTTACATAGTGGTTTTATCAGACAAGCAGCGGGCCCTGGAAAATGCCCTGCTCCAGATCGAGAGGCATTTTGGCAAGGGTTCCATAATGAAGCTGGGTGAATCCGGTGCCCGGCTCAATGTGGAAGCTATTTCCACCGGCGCCCTGCCCCTGGACCTGGCCCTGGGGGTAGGCGGGTTGCCCCGGGGCCGGGTGGTGGAGATCTTTGGCCCGGAATCTTCGGGCAAGACGACGGTCGCCCTCCATGTTGTTGCCGAGGCCCAGCGGAGCGGTGGCACGGCAGCCTTTATCGACGCCGAGCACGCCCTCGACCCGGTATATGCCAGGAACCTTGGCGTCGACATTGATAATCTTTTAGTATCCCAGCCCGATACCGGTGAGCAGGCCCTGGAAATCGCTGAAGCCCTGGTGCGCAGCGGCGCCATCGATGTCATCGTCATCGATTCCGTAGCTGCCCTGGTGCCCAAAGCCGAACTGGACGGTGAAATGGGCGACGCCCATGTAGGCCTGCAGGCCCGGCTCATGTCCCAGGCTTTACGCAAACTGGCCGGCGTTATTGCCAAGTCGCGGACAGTAGCCATTTTTATTAACCAGTTACGGGAAAAGGTAGGGGTCCTCTTTGGCAGTCCCGAGACAACACCGGGGGGACGAGCGCTAAAATTTTACGCTTCGGTGCGCCTGGATGTGCGCAAAATCGAGCAGGTCAAGCAGGGGACCGAGATTATTGGTAGCCGCACCCGGGTAAAGGTTGTTAAAAATAAAGTAGCGCCGCCCTTCCGCCAGGCCGAGTTTGATATTATTTACGGCCGGGGTATTGACCGCGAGGGCTGCCTCCTTGACATGGGCACGGAATTGGATATAGTAAAGAAGAGTGGGGCCTGGTATTCCCTGGGGGAAGATCGCCTTGGCCAGGGCCGGGAGGCAGCCAAAGAATTTTTACGTGACCACCCCGAACTGGCGGCCAGCCTTGAAGCCCAGATTCGTGCTAAAGCTGGTTTAGTCAAGACGGCAGCGGCTATAGAAGATGAAGGTGCGCAAAACGAATAATCCTTCAGCGGCGGCAGCCTGGGAGTATGCCCTGAAAATATTAACCCGGCGCCAGCAGAGTGAACAGGAAATGTGCTGGAAATTGCAGGCAAAGGGTTTTCCCGGGGAGGTAGTGACGGCAACCTTAAACCGGTTAAAGGATGCCGGTTTGCTAGATGATGCCAATTTTGCCAGGAACTGGGCCACCTACCGGCTGGCTACCCACCCGGTAGGCCCGAGGCGCCTCCAGCGCGAGTTGCAAGAGCATGGCGTGGCCCCTTCCCTGGCGGAAGGTATAGTAGGCGACCTGTTTCCTCCAGAAGCAGAGCTGGCGGCGGCCCGGGAACTGGCGGGGAAATATTACCGGCGCCAGGGAGAAAGTGCCGATCATTATTACCAGCGCTTGGCCCGTTTCCTCTGGCAGCGAGGTTTTAATGGCCATGTAATTCGCCAGGTACTGGGAGAGCCGGCTGAAGAAGATAATTATATTGACAGTAATGATTTAAACCTATAAAATTATTGTGGGAGAAACTAGGTGTAGGATCACCACCATTACCCTTAATTTATAGATTTCACTACCGGGTTTAGCCTGGATGGAATATAACTCTTCTGACCTGAAAATAGATAGCAGGGCTGTATTTTTGGGTCCCCAACAGGCGTATGTAAGTCCTGGTTTTGAACCAAAGAAGGGGATATGTGGTTGGTGTGCCTAACTTCAAGCCGAGTTTCGACTCGGCTTTATTTTATGAAGGGGAGGTGAAGAACAATCCTGTATATCCTTTATGCCCTGATAGCTTTCCTGGTGGGTGCAGCTGGCGGTTATGCCATCCGCAAGTACCTGGCCGAGGCCAAAATTGTTTCGGCCGAGAAGGCTGCAGCCACCATTATCGAAGAAGCAAAAAAAGAAGCCGAGGCTAAAAAGAGGGAAGCGGTCCTGGAAGCCAAGGAAGAAGCCCACCGCATCCGTAATGAAATAGAGCGGGAAAGCCGGGAACGGCGCAATGAACTCCAGCGTTTCGAGCGGCGCCTGATGCAGAAGGAAGAGGCCCTGGACCGCAAGACCGAAGCCCTCGAACGCAAAGAGGCTAGCCTTCACCGGCAGGAAGAAGCTGCCCAGAAACTGAGGGAAGAATTGGAAGAGCTGCGCCGCCGGCAGGTCAGCGAACTGGAACGCATTTCCGGTTTGACGATCGAAGAGGCCAGGGCCATCCTGCTGCAGAGTGTTGAGGAAGAAGTAAGGCATGAAGCAGCCATGATGATTAAACAAATTGAAACGGAAGCCAAAGAAGAAGCAGATAAAAAGGCCCGGGAAATTATTACCCATGCTATCCAGCACTGTGTTGCTGATTATGTAGCCGAGGCCACGGTATCGGTGGTGAATCTACCCAGCGATGAGATGAAGGGGCGCATTATCGGCCGCGAGGGCCGTAACATTCGCGCCCTGGAAACCCTGACGGGTGTCGATCTCATCATTGATGACACACCGGAAGCCGTTATTCTCTCCAGCTTCGACCCTATTCGCCGGGAGGTGGCCCGGATTGCCCTGGAAAAATTAATTATCGATGGGCGCATCCACCCGGCCCGGATTGAAGAAATGGTAGAAAAGTCCCGGCGGGAACTGGAGCAAAAGATCCGGGAAGAAGGGGAGCGAGCTACCTTCGAAGCCGGCATTCATGGCCTGCATCCAGAGCTGGTGCGCCTGCTGGGTAAACTTAAATACCGCACCAGCTACGGCCAGAATGTCCTTAAACACTCCCTGGAAGTAGCTTTCCTGGCGGGGGCCATGGCTGCCGAACTGGGGGCCGATGTCCAGCTGGCCAAGCGGGCCGGGTTGCTCCATGACATTGGTAAAGCCGTTGATTTTGAAGTTGAGGGACCCCATGTCACCCTGGGGGTTGAACTGGCTAAAAAATACCGGGAATCCCCGGAGGTAATTCATGCCATTGAAGCCCACCATGGCGATGTGGAACCGCGCAGCATTGAAGCCGGCCTGGTCCAGGCCGCCGATGCCATTTCGGCAGCCCGGCCGGGAGCCCGGCGGGAAACCCTGGAGGCCTATATTAAACGCCTCGAGAAACTGGAAGAGATTGCCGATTCCTTTGCCGGCGTAGAAAAATCCTATGCCATCCAGGCCGGCCGGGAGATCCGGATTTTAGTTAAGCCCGACAAGATCGATGACGCCATGGCCGTCCACCTGGCCAGAGAGATCGTCAAAAAGATTGAAAAGGAGATGGAATACCCGGGCCAGATTAAAGTGGTGGTCATCCGCGAAACCCGCGCTGTTGATTATGCCAAATAATTTTATGGCAGGGAGGGTAAAAGTTTTTCCATCCCTGCCATTAAATTTTCATCATTAAAGGCGGACAAGGCAAGCAGGAATTTGCTTTTGGGTGCAGAAGTAGTGTCTTATTTGGTGGTAACATCTTATACATAAAGTACGGGGCAGGTGTTTACCTTGAGCCTGAAGTACAAACATGGCGGCGAAGTATCTGACAGTATTGGTCTTCTTATTTCCATCCTGGTACGTTATCCAGAAGTAGGTACCATTAACTATGAACCCAAAGACCAGGTTTTACGCTTTACCTTTATGATGGCCCAACCTCTGGCCGGGGAGGCCATCCAGCAGTTCGAAAAGAAATTCCGCAAGTCCCTGGAAGTATATAACTACCTGGAAGACCGGGAACCGAAGGTTATCAATCTGAAATATACACCCTATGACCAGTTAATGGCCCTGGAGGTACAACGGGATGTAATTACCCTCTCCCGGGATGAAATTGACCTCATTATCGCTCTGGTCCGGGAGGAATTTGGCGCCAGCCTGGTAGCGGAGAACAATGATAATATCATGGAAGAAGAGCTTATGATCCAGGAAGAGTTAATTGACCGTATGCTGGAAAGTGTCCGGGGTACCGTCCCGGAGCGCCAGCTAATTGCCTTCCGGGAAGAAGGCCGGGTCATGGTGTTTAATAAATAGACGCGGGGCAATAATAATATTTAAGGCAAATTGAGGGGAGCTTTATTTTTGCGGGTTTTAATGATCGGCGATGTGGTAGGGCGGCCGGGCCGTAAAGCCGTCCGGGAACTCCTGCCACCTTTGCTCCAGGAACACCGGCCGGATCTGGTGGTGGCAAACGGCGAAAATGCTGCCGGCGGCAATGGTATTACCCCAGATATTGCTGGTGAACTTTTTGCCGGTGGCATTGATATCTTAACCATGGGCAACCATGTCTGGGATAAGCGTGAAGCTATGACCCTCCTGGAGGAGGATGAGCGCATTGTCCGGCCGGCCAATTATCCTGCCGGTACCCCCGGCCGGGGCTATACCCTGGTAAAGGCTAAGGAAAACCTGCAGGTAGGAATTATTAATTTATCGGGGCGGGTGTTTCTAGCACCCCTGGAGTGTCCTTTTCGCCTGGGACGCCGCCTGGCTGAAGAAATCGGTGCGCTAACCCGCATCATTTTAGTAGACTTCCATGCTGAAGCAACTTCGGAAAAGGTTGCCCTGGGCTGGTACCTGGACGGCCTGGTAAGTGCCGTCATCGGGACCCATACCCATATCCAGACGGCTGATGCCCGGGTCCTGCCCCAGGGGACGGCCTATATTACCGATGTAGGCATGACCGGCCCCAGGGATTCTGTCCTGGGGGTGAAGACAGAGCTTATCGTTAAAAAATTTCTTACCCAGTTGCCGGTGCGTTTTGAAGTAGCTGGTGGAATTATTCAGTTGGAAGCTGTCCTGATAGATATTGATCCCGGTACCGGCCGGGCAACCGCTATCCAGCGGTTGCAACACTATGGGCCGGCATAAGTTAACCATCAAACAACGCTAAAAAAGCCTGCTTACCGGTAAGGAGGGCAGGCTTTTGTGTTACAATAACTAGCAAAAGATTGGAGCCGGGTAAAGATGGCAGCTGATTTACATACCCATACTACGGCCTCCGACGGCCGGCTGTCACCCACTGAACTAATCAGCCTGGCGAAGACAAAAGGGTTAACGGCCCTGGGTGTTACCGACCATGATACGGTAGCCGGCCTGGCAGAGGCACTGGCTGCCGGAAACAGTTATGGCGTTAAGGTAATTGCCGGGGTCGAACTGAGCACCGAATGGGAAGAAGGGGAGATCCATATCCTGGGTTATTATATCGACTGGCAAAAGGAAAGTTTGCTGGCTTTCCTGGAAACAATGCGCCAGGCGCGTTACCGGCGTACGGCCAGGATGGTAGGCCGGCTTAAAGAGCTGGGTTATGATATTAGCATGGGTGAGGTAGAGCAGGAAGTGCGGGGCGAGGCCATGGGCCGTCCCCATATTGCGGCCGTTCTAGTTCGCAAGGGTTATGTACCATCGGTGGAGTTTGCCTTCCGAACTTTGCTGGAGCGGGGCCGGCCTGCTTATGTCCCGCGGGCCAAAGTCTCACCTGCCCGGGCTGTGGAGGTAATATTAAAGGCTAGAGGGGTTCCGGTTTTGGCCCACCCGGGCATAAGCCGGGCCGATGGTCTTATTCCTGCCCTGGTGGGCAGCGGCTTGCAGGGTATTGAAGCTTACTATCCCCACCACGATGCCGCTGCCACCGGGCGTTACCTGGAACTGGCATCACGGTATAACCTGGTAGTAACCGGCGGGTCGGATTTCCACGGCATAGTTGATAGCAGCCATGCCGACCTGGGAGCCTGCCAGGTGGGCACAATCGAACTGGAGCAATTACAGAGGCGGGCCGAAAAGATTAAAGCTCAAGCGACTAAGGTTTGACTTCCGGGCATATATTTTAGCAAACTAATAATGAGGGGGGTGGGGCCGTTGGCTGGCAATGATGCAGGTGCCCTTTACCGGCGCATTCAAGAGCTGGAAAGCAAGGTGGAACAATTAAGGGTCAGCCGGCGTGTCCTGATGCGCCTGGTGGAAAAAAGCGAAGCCGAAAAGTGGGAACTGGTAAATCGCCTGCGCCAGGAAAAGGAACAGATCCAGCTCCGCAACCGGCGCTACGCCCGGGCCATCTGGGAAAAGAATAAAGAGCTGGTTTTGCTCACCAATAAGCTCCAGGGTCTATCGTTGCCCAGGGCTTGACTGATAGGAGGGGACGATTTATACTATAATTAACTTAATAGGGAACAGGTGCCTGACAGGTTAAAAGGGAATCAGGTGTAAATCCTGAGCGGTCGCGCCACTGTAACCGGGGAGCCTGCTTCAAGGCCACTGGTATTATACCGGGAAGGCGAAGCCAGGCAAGGAGCCGGAGCCAGGAAACCTGCCTGTTCATTTCACCCTCGCGTTAAGGGGCCGCAAGTTAGGTTATGTAACTCCAGCTACTTCGTGGGGGGCTGGAGTTTTTATTTTAGGATTTAGGAGGCCATACCTTGGGATACGGCTCGTTAATCATGGTAACCGGGGGTGCCAGGAGTGGCAAAAGCCGCCTGGCCGAAGAGCTGGCTGCTGCCGGGGGCGCAAAGGTAGTCTACCTGGCCACGGCTACCGTGGGCGATGCAGAAATGGCTGCCCGGGTGGACATGCACCGGCGCCGGAGGCCGGCCGGCTGGCAGACGGTAGAAGTTCCCCTGGCCGTAACGGAAGCCGTAGCCAGGGAAGGCCAGCGTGCCGGTACCATCATCCTTGATAGTCTGGGCATGTGGATTAGCAACCTTTTGAGCCAGGAAACAATTGAAGCAGAAGATAGCTGGGAAAAAAATATAGCGGCTATAGAAGCCATCATGGTTAAAGTCAGGGAACTGGCGGTCGTAGCCTGGCAGGTACCGGCGCGGGTAATTATTGTTACTGAAGAAGTGGGAATGGGACTCATTCCTCCCTATCCCCTGGGCCGGGTTTTCCGGGACCTCCTGGGCCTGGCCAACCAGGAGATAGCCAGCCGGGCCGACCGGGTCTACCTGGTGGTGGCGGGGCTGCCCCTGGTTTTAAAGGATAATAAAAGGGACGCTGCTGCCGGGGAGGAATTTCCCCGGAAATCCACAGGAAACTAAAGAGATAAACGCTGCCTGGAGGAAAAATCGTTGCAGAAGGAATTACGGCGGGGCTATACCACAGGTACCTGCGCGGCAGCAGCAGCCAGGGCGGCGGCCCTGGCTTTATGGCAGAAGCAGCTGGTGCGGGAGGTTACCCTTACCCTGCCCCGGGGAGAAAAGGTCACTCTACCGGTTACTGTCCATCATGGCCCGGACTGGGCCGAAGCCGTGGTGTTTAAAGACGCCGGTGATGACCCTGACGTTACCCACGGGGCTGCCATCCATGTCCGCGCCCGGAAAACTGGCGGGGGATTGACTTTACGCGGCGGGGCCGGCGTCGGGACAGTAACCCGCCCCGGCCTGGCCATACCTCCAGGGGAACCGGCCATTAACCCTGTTCCCAGGCAAATGATTACCGCGGCAGTAGCCGATGTAACCCCGCCCGGCCAGGGCCTGGAACTGGAGATCAGCATCCCCGGTGGCGAAGAACTGGCCCGGCGGACCCTCAACCCCCGCCTGGGGATTGAGGGCGGTCTTTCTATCCTGGGCACTACCGGCATTGTCGAACCCATGTCCGAAGAGGCCTACCGTACCTCCCTGGTACCCCAGATTGATGTCGCCCTGGCTGCCGGCTGGGAAACCCTCATCCTGACCCCCGGCCGCCTGGGGCAACGCCAGGCCGAGGAACGCTATCATCTACCGGCTACGGCCATTGTTTTAACCAGCAACTTTATTGGCTACATGCTGGAGGCCTGCGCCGAGCGCGGGGTGAAGCAGGTGCTCCTGTGGGGGCATGGCGGCAAGCTCATCAAGGTGGCAGGAGGTATCTTTTATACCCACAGTCGCCTGGCCGATGCCCGCCAGGAAATTCTGGCCGCCTGGGCCGCGGCGCGGGGGGCATCCCGGGAAGTAGTCCAGCAGCTTTTAGAGGTAACTACAGTTGAGGCTGCCCAGGAAATTATCCGCAACCATGGCCTGGGGAGGGAGTTCTGGGACTCCCTGGCGGCCCGGGCCAGCCAGCGGTCGGAGGCCCTTGTCCGTGGAGAACTCACAGTGGGCACGGTTATGCTAAACCTGCAGGGAGAAATTATAGGCTGGGATGGGATGGCCCGGCAAATACTGGAGGCGTGGGGTCATGGGAGCTGAAGGCCGGTGGCTGACCGTCATCGGGGTTGGACCCGGCAACCAGGAATACCTGACGCCGGCGGCCCGCCGGGCTGCGGCTGCGGCCGAAGTACTTATCGGTGGCCCCCGGGCTTTGAGCCTTTTTCAAGATTTGGAGTGCGAGAAAAGGGTGATCACTGGCGACCTGGAAGGATTACGTTCCTTTCTGTTACAAATACGCGGCCGCCCGGCGGCTATACTGGTATCAGGGGACCCCGGCTTTTACAGCCTCCTCTCGTGGCTCAAGCGCCAGTTTCCCGGAGAAAAAATTAACGTTATCCCCGGTATCAGTTCCGTCCAGCTGGCCTTTGCTCGCCTGATGCAGGGCTGGGAAGATGCCACTTTCCTGAGCTGCCATGGACGCTCCCTGGAGATCCTGGAACCATACCTGCCCCGGCTGGCTGCCGGGAAAGCGAGGCTGGCCATGTTGACCGGCGGGGCTAACACACCGGCAGCTATAGGTAAATACCTGGCCGACCACGGCCTCGCCAGGATAAAGTTGTGGGTGGGTACCGACCTGGGTAGCGATCAGGAGCAAACAATCTGGCTGACGGCAGCCGAACTGGCCCGGCAGCCCTTAACCAGGCCCGGGGTGGTGATAGCCGGTTATGAACCGGATTAACTGGCCCTACAGCACGCCGGGGATACCTGACCATTACTTTAGCCGCAGCCAGGTCCCCCTGACGAAAGAGGAAGTCCGCATCCTTACCCTGGCCAAAGCCCGTTTGGGTCCGGGTATGATCGTTTATGATGTTGGCTCTGGAACCGGGACCCTGGCCGTTGAAGCGGCCAGGCTGGTGGCTCCGGGACAGGTCCTGGCCGTGGAGGTAAACCCGGAGGCCTGTACCCTGATCAGGGAGAATGTAAAGCGTTTTGGCCTGGATAATGTCCAGGTGGTGGCCGGCAGGGCCCCGGCAGCCCTGGAGGGGTTGCCGCCGCCGGACCGGGTTTTCATCGGGGGTAGCGGTGGGCACTTAGACGAGATTTTAAGGGCCTGCCATGAAGCTTTGCGGCCGGGAGGCATTATCGTCCTCAATGCCATCACCGTCGAAACCTTGAGTACGGCCCTGGCCTTCGGCTATCATCAGGGTTACCAGGTAGAGGCCCTGGCAACCAACCTGGCCCGCCTGGAACCGGCCGGCCGTTACCACATCTGGCGCGCCCTTAATCCGGTATATATAGTGCAGCTGGTGAAAGATTGTCCTTAGGGACAGTAGTATACCGGGCTAATAATTGCGGTTGATTAATGAATACCATCAAATGATGGCATGGTGGGATAAGGGGTGGAGGCTTTTGGTGAGTGGAACCTTCTATGGCCTGGGGGTTGGACCAGGGGACCCGGACCTGTTAACCCTGAAGGCTAAAGCCATTTTAGAACAGGTACCAGTCCTGGCGGTACCGGTTTCCCAGCGGGGCGAGGAAAGCCTGGCCCTGCAGGTGGTCCGGCCCTTTCTTCGGCCTGAGCAGAAAATACTAAATCTTTTCATGCCTATGACCCATGACCAGGCTTACCTGGAACGTTGCTGGGATGCAGCGGCAGCAGAACTTTTGGCAAACCTTACCGCAGGCCAGGATATCGCCTTCCTGACTCTGGGGGATGCTTCCCTTTACAGCACCTATAGTTACTTAATGCAACGCTTACAAAAACTCAACCCGGATTTAAAGATTGTTACCGTTCCCGGGATCACTTCCTTTGCTGCGGCTGCTGCCAGTTTGAATGTACCCCTGGCGGTAGGGGACGAACCCCTGGCCATCATCCCGGCCCTCAAGGACCCGACTAACTTAAAGGAATACCTCTCCCTTTTCCCCAATCTAGTCTTAATGAAAGTCGCCCGCCATTATGACGCCATCGTTACAGTTCTGGAGGAGGAAGGTGTGGCCGAGCAATCGTTCCTGGCCAGCCGCTGCGGCCAGCCAGGGGAGAGCTTCAGTTGTGACCTTATAGCGGAAAAGGGTAAGAAACAGGATTATTTGTCGTTAATTATAGTCAAAGGCACCACCAACAAGGGTGATTGTTAACAGACAAGAGATAGAAAAGCTTCGGCGGCGATTATGGGTGGGGATATGTCCCGGAGCCGCGAATAGTGGAGCGCCGGTAACAGGACAGGCGAGGTGAGGTAACCGTTGCCGCCGCCGAGGACGCCTGAGCGTGCCCTGGCGAGGAATACAGAGTGACCTCATAGAAGGATCCAGGCCAGCGGAGCAGGAAGCCTTTTCATTGGCAATCCGCAGGCGGCGAGCAACGGTCCGAACCGAGCCGTAGTCCTGTCGGCGCGTAACTCCTGAGCGGCGAAGGGACATATCCCCACCAGAAGGCACCATTTTTAGCAGAACGCTATTTTGGGAGGAACGCTATTTTGGGAGGAGCCCCCCATGGGGGCTGGCGCCCCCTCCACGACACATGAAATAGGTGATAGTATAAGTTAAAACACTGCCATGAAAAGGATCGATTTCGCTCTGGTGCCGGACAAGGAGCCCGAGGAGGAGTCTGATCCAGACACCTTTAGGAACCACGAACTGTAAAGCAGGCCTCAACAAGGTAAAGTACCCGCCTTGGAAGGCTGAGCACGTGGAGGAGATTCTTAGACCATGGAGGTGTCTCTTGGCAGTAGTTAAATAAAAAATAAAAAAGAAAGAGGGGAAAGCAAGAAACCACGAAATGGAAGTAGTGTATGAACGCTGCTGTGGGCTAGATGTCCACAAGAAAAAGGTAGTGGCGTGTCTGATCACGCCAGGAGAAAAACAACTAAAACAAGAAATAAGAACCTTTGGCACCATGACCGAAGACTTAGAAGGGTTACGGGGATGGCTTTTAGAAAACGGAGTTACTGCCGTAGCCATGGAAAGCACCGGAGTATATTGGAAACCGATATACAACATTTTAGAAGGCCAAATACCAGAATTAATATTGATCAACCCCGAACACTTTAAAGCCTTAAAGGGGAAGAAAACCGACTGCAAAGACGCGGTGTGGCTAGCCGAACTTTTAAGGCATGGCCTGCTAGCAGGAAGCTTTATCCCGCCGAAAGAAATAAGGGAATTAAGGGAGTTAACCAGGTATAGGGCGGCTTTGGTAGCAGAACACAGCCGCGAGGTGCAAAGGGTCCAAAAGCAGCTAGAAAACAGCAATATCAAATTAAGTTCAGTAGCCACAGATATCATGGGCGTATCAGGGCGAGAGATACTAAAAGCGATGCTTAACGGGAACGAAGATCCAAAAGAACTAGCGCAAATGGCCAGGGGGAAATTACGCAAGAAGATACCAGAACTAGAAAAAGCCCTGGAGGGGAAAATAGAAGAACATACCCGGCTATTGTTGAAACAACAACTAGAGCACCTGGAGTTTTTAGAGCAACAAATCGAAGAACTAAATGCCGAAATCGAAAAAAGGATGGAGCCTTTTTTCGAAGAAGCGGGGAGACTAGCTGAAGTAAACGGCATAAAAAAAGAAGCAGCCCAGGATATAATTGCCGAAATAGGCGTCGACATGACCCCCTTTCCTGATGCTGACCATTTAGCCTCATGGGCAGGGGTCTGTCCCGGTAACAACGAAAGTGCCGGTAAACGAAAGAGTGGGAAAACCCGTAAAGGAAATCAACACTTAAGAGCAATATTAGTCCAATGTTCCTGGGCCGCAATACGAACAAAAGACAGCTATCTCTCCGCGAAATATCGTCGATTAGCGCCACGACTAGGCAAGAAAAAAGCCCTGCTAGCCATCGCCCATAGTCTGATAAAAATTATCTACCATCTCCTAAAAGATAAAGCCCATTACCAGGATCCAGGACCAAACTACTATACCAAAGAAGAACGAGAACGCCGAATAAGGCGGTTAGTAAAGCAAATAGAAGCCCAAGGTTACACAGTAACTCTAGAAGAAAAGCCTTCTGTTGCCTAGTTTTAAAAAAAGCCAAAGGAAAGATAAATGCTAGGTGCAAGCATGCAATGGTAAAAAGACACATTTTAGTATAGCTATACCGCCAGAGTAAAGTTTATACAGCAATAACGCACACTAATTATTTCCACTAAAGTGAAATATGGGCTGAACTGTAAGCCTTAGTGATTTCGGAGGAGCGGGGCAGGCATGAAGGTTTACTTTGTCGGGGCCGGACCGGGAGACCCGGAGTTAATTACCGTCAAGGGGCGCCGTCTTTTAGAAGAAGCCGGGGTCATTATCTATGCCGGCTCCCTGGTTAACCCGGAAATTTTAAAGTATGCGCCACCGGGAGCAAAGCTGTATAACAGCGCTTCCCTCACCCTGGAAGAGGTCCTGGCCATCATGCAGGAGGCTGTAGCCAGGGGCGAAAAGGTGGTCCGCCTCCATACAGGCGATCCTTCCCTGTACGGGGCCATCCAGGAGCAGATGGACGCCCTGGAAAGGCTGGGAATACCTTATGAAATAGTGCCCGGCGTCAGCTCCTTTGCGGCGGCGGCGGCAGCCGTAAGGAGGGAATTTACCCTGCCGGGGATAAGCCAGACATTAATTATCACCCGGCGGGCCGGCCGGACCCCGGTACCGGCAGGGGAAAGCCTGCCTGATTTGAGCCGCCACCGCGCCAGCCTGTGCCTTTTCCTTAGCAGCCAGGACCTGGCGGCGGCAACCGCCGAGCTGGCCCGGGGGTATGGGGAAAATACGCCGGCAGCCATAGTCTATAAAGCCTCCTGGCCGGAAGAAAGGGTTATCCATGGTACGCTGGGGGATATTGCCGCCAGGGCCAGGGAGGCGGGCATTGCCCGGACGGCCCTGCTCCTGGTTGGCGATTTCCTGGCCGGCAGCTACCAGCGCTCCTGCCTGTACAACCCGGCCTTCAGCCACGGCTACCGCGAGGCAAAGACACCCCATGACTGAAGGACAGGGAATAGCCATTGTCACCCTGACCCGGCCGGGTTTACAGACGGCCCTGCAACTGGCCCACTCTTTATCAGAGGGGACTACTATCTTTATCCCGGCCGGCCTGGTCCCCCGGGCAGGGGCTGGTGAAGGGGACCCGTTCAAAGTAGTGCCGTATTCGGGGCCCTTATCGCCATTCCTGGGGCAGATTTTTCACCAGTACCGGGGGTTAATCCTGGTCATGGCCGCCGGTATTGCCGTGCGGGCTTTGAGCCCCCACCTTGTTTCCAAAAAAGCAGACCCGGCCGTGGTGGTGGTGGACGTGGGAGGTAAATACGCCATCAGCCTCCTCTCCGGCCACCTGGGCGGGGCCAATGAACTGGCCCGGAGAGTAGCTTCGCTGCTGGGTGGCCAGGCGGTTATTACTACCGCCAGCGAAGTGCAGGGGCTACCACCCCTGGACCTGGTGGCCCGGGAGTTGAACATGAGTGTCTGGCCGGCAGCCAGCTTTACGAAAGTAATGGCGGCCCTGGTCAACGGCGAGCCAGTCGAGCTACTGGTAGAGAAGCCTTTACTTCAGACCCTGGAGGAGGCCCTACCCGCCTTAAGGCCCCGTCCCCTTGAGGCCTGCCCCGCAGGAGGGGAAGGCAGGGCGGGGATCATGGTTACCTGGAGGCGCTTGCTCCTGCCTGGTCCCCGGTGGGTTTACTGGCGGCCCCGGGTGATTAGCGCCGGTATCGGCTGCCGCCGCGGCGTACCTGCCGGGACAATCCTCTACGCCCTGGGCCTGGCCCTGCGGGAAGCGGGCCTCAGCCGCCGCAGCCTGGCAGCCCTGGCCAGCGTTGATTTTAAGAGAGAGGAACCGGGCCTGCAAAGGGCAGCCGGCCGCCTTGGTCTCCAGTTGCTTACCTTTACTCCCTGGCAGCTGGCGGCCTGTATGGAACGTAACCCCCATTTGAAGCGTTCGGAAAAGGTTAACCGGCATATTGGCATCCCCGGCGTTTGCGAGCCGGCGGCAATCCTGGCTGCAGGAGAGGGGGAATTAATATGGCCCAAAATGAGTTACCGGGGGGTGACTGTAGCCCTGGCAAGGGGGAGATAATGGTCATCGGCCTGGGGCCGGGCCGGGAGGAAGAAATGACGCCCCGGGCCCGGCAGGCCCTGGCCCGGGCGGAAGTAATCGTCGGTTACCGCACGTATATTGATTTAATAGCTTCCCTGGTGGCCGGGCGGGAAGTAGTGGTTACCGGCATGACGGGGGAAGTAGCCCGGTGCCGGGAAGCCGTCGCCCGGGCGGCCGCCGGGGCCCGCGTGGCTGTTATTTCCAGCGGCGACCCCGGGGTATACGGTATGGCCGGGTTGATCCTGGAAATCCTGGCCGGACACCCCCGGGGAAAAGAAATAGCGGTAAGTATTATTCCTGGGGTGACG
Source organism: Moorella glycerini (assembly GCF_009735625.1). Classification (NCBI taxonomy): domain Bacteria; kingdom Bacillati; phylum Bacillota; class Clostridia; order Neomoorellales; family Neomoorellaceae; genus Neomoorella; species Neomoorella glycerini. Next base: position 2,845,849 of record NZ_CP046244.1, read on the forward strand.
GCAGCCACTGCCGCGGCAGCTACCCTGGGAGCGCCCCTGATGCATGACTTTGCCGTCATCAGCTTGAGCGACCGTTTGACCCCCTGGGAGGTTATAGCCAGGCGCCTTGAGTTCGCAGCAGCGGCCGATTTCGTCCTGGTCCTGTACAACCCCCGCAGCCACGGCCGTCCCGATCACCTCCACCGCGCCCGGGATATTATCCTCCAGTACCGCCAGCCATCTACCCCGGTAGGGGTGGTACGGAACGCCGGCCGGGAGGGAGAAGAAGCCTGGGTCCGCGACCTGGCCACTTTCCTGGAACTACCGGTAGATATGGTCAGCACGGTCATCATTGGCAACAGCCAGACCAGGGTGCAGGATGGACGCCTGGTGACACCCCGGGGGTACCGGCTATGATCCTGGTACTGGCCGGTACGGCTGACGCCAGGGAGGTTATCGGTACTTTAAAGGCAGGAAGCTACCGGGTGGCAGCCAGCGCTGTTACGGCATACGGTGCCAGGCTGGCCAGGGAGGCCGGAGCCGATACGGTCCAGGAAGGGCCCCTGGGAGGAGAAGACTTGCTGGCCTTTTTAAAGGACCATGACGTCAGGGCAGTTATTGATGCCACCCATCCCTTCGCCACCGCAATTACCGGTGCAGCCCGGCAGGCCTGCCAGGCCCTTGGGTTGCCCTATTTCCGTTACCGCCGGCCGGAAGTTAAATTGCCTTCCCACCCGAACCTGCTGCTGGCCGGTAGTTTTGAGGAAGCAGCGGAACTGGCTTCCCGGGGACAGGTAATATTTCTAACCACCGGCACGCGACACCTGGAATACTTTACTACCGCGCCGGCCCTGGCCGGCAAAAGGCTCGTTGTCCGGGTACTCCCGGAGGAGGCTTCCCTGGCCAGGTGCCGCCAGCTGGGTATCTGGCCGGGGGATATTGTGGCCATCCAGGGTCCCTGCAGTTATGAGTTAAACCGGGCCCTTTACCGGCAGTTTAAGGCCGATATAGTTGTAACCAAGGACAGCGGCACCACCGGTGGGATGGTCGATAAAATCCAGGCCGCCCTGGACCTGGGGCTAACGGTTGTCGTCCTCCGTCGCCCGCCGGAGCCTGATAGTTTACCGCTGGAGGAGATTATCCCTTTGCTGGGAGAAGCGTTAGAGAGATAAGAGGGGGGGGGACAACAATGAGCACAGGGATTATTTTGCTGGGCCATGGCAGCCGCATACCGGAGGCCAATGAGCACCTGAAGCTCCTGGCGGCCCAGGTAAGGGAGTTGCTGGGGGGTATCCGGGTAGAACCCTGCTATATGATGCGTACCCACCCGGACCTGATGGAAGGGATAACCATACTGGTCGAAGCAGGCCTGCAGAAAATTATTGTCGTACCAATGTTCTTCTGCAATGGCCTTCATGTCCAGCGGGATATTCCCGAGCAACTGGAGATAGCCAGGAAACGTTTTCCGGACATTGAATTGATTTATGGTACCAACCTCGGTGCCGACCGTAGAATCGCCGAGGTTATTGTAGAACGTATCCAGGAGGTGGCCCCCGGTGTCGTTTATACATGATCCCCGGGCCATTGAGGCCCATAGCCGGGAGATAATAGCTGCCCGGGTGGGGGATTTGGGCCTGGGACGCGGGGAAAGGGCCATTGTAACCAGGATCATCCATGCCACCGGGGACCTGGATTATGCCCGGCTGGTAGTCATCCACCCCCGGCTGGTCCAGGTAGCAACGACAGCCCTGCGCCAGGGGGCGGATATTATCACCGATATAGAAATGGTGCGCCAGGGGATCAGCAGCCAGATGCTTGCCCGGGGCGGCGGCCGGGTAATATGTGCCATCCGGCAAAAAGAGGTCATCGACGCAGCTGCAGCCCGGGGGGTGACCAGGGCCATGGTGGCCATGGAATACCTGGCGCCCCGGATGGCGGGAGCCCTTGTGGCCATAGGCAATGCCCCCACGGCCCTTTTTCGCCTGCTGGAGTTAATGGCCGCCGGCCGGGCAGCGCCGGCAGCCGTAATCGGCACTCCGGTGGGTTTTGTGGGAGCGGCGGAAGCCAAAGCAGCCCTGGAAACAGCCGGTATACCCTTTGTTACCGTCCGGGGAACCAGGGGTGGGAGCACAGTGGCGGTTGCTGCTGTCAATGCCCTGCTGCACCTGGCCTGGGACGGGGAAGGTGACAATTAATGGCCAGGGCAATTATGCTCCAGGGAACCAGTTCCAATGTCGGCAAGAGTGTCCTGGCGGCAGCCCTGTGCCGGATTTTTTACCGGGCCGGTTACCGGGTTGCTCCCTTTAAATCCCAGAACATGGCCCTTAACTCCGGCGCTACCCCGGACGGTGGCGAAATGGGGCGCGCCCAGCTGGTACAGGCATATGCTGCCGGGGTGCAGCCGCGGGTGGAAATGAACCCGGTCTTGCTTAAACCCACGGCCCACGCCCGCTCCCAGGTAATCCTCCTGGGAAGGCCGGTAGGCAACCTGGGGGCCAGGGAATATCATGGTCACTTTAACCAGGAGCTCTGGCAACATGTAGAGGCGGCTTACGCCACCCTGGCCAGGGAATTTGAGGTTATTGTCATTGAAGGCGCCGGCAGCCCGGCCGAGGTCAATCTTAAAGCCCGGGAAATAGCCAATATGCGGGTAGCCAAAATGGCCGGGGCCCCGGTGCTCCTGGTGGCCGATATTGACCGCGGCGGCGCCCTGGCGGCCATTGTCGGGACCCTGGAACTCCTGGACCCCGACGAGAGGGAACTGGTAGCCGGTTTGATTATTAACAAATTCCGGGGTGACCTGGATTTGCTGCAACCAGCCCTGGATTTTCTGGAAAGGAAAACCGGCAAGCCGGTTCTGGGGGTTATACCCTTCCTGGCCCACGGCCTGCCGGAAGAAGATTCCGTGGTCCTGGAGCAGGCAGCTGGCCGGCCTACGGCTGCCGGTGAGGTGGAAATAGCCGTAATTAAAATCCCGTGTATTGCCAACTTTACCGATTTTGATGCCCTGGAACGGGAAGTCGGCGTTAACCTGCGCTATGTAGAGGATAAAGAAGCCCTCGGACAACCGGACCTCATCATCCTGCCGGGCAGTAAAAATACTATAGGCGACCTTTTATGGCTGCGGCAACGAGGCCTGGAGGAGGCCATCAAAGACCTGGTGGGCAGGGGGACCCCGGTGGTGGGCATTTGTGGCGGCTACCAGATGCTGGGCCAGGAGATTGCCGACCCCGGCCATGTGGAGACAGACCACGACGGCATCGCCGGGCTGGGCCTCTTACCGGTGCGGACGGTATTTCAACCAACCAAGGCCACCAACCTGGTACAGGGACAGGTAACAGGTACGGGCCCTTTCCTGGGGCCACTGCAGGGCCTGGAAGTAAAAGGGTACGAGATTCATATGGGGGCCAGTTACCTGGTAGCAGGCCAGCCGGCCTTTAAAATTACCCGGCGCGGGAATAAACCGGTCGACATTGACGACGGGGCTCTAAGCCCTGATGGACTTATCTGGGGTACGTATATCCATGGTATCTGGGATAACGATCCCTTCCGCCACCAGGTACTGGCCACCTTAAGGGCCAGGCGCGGCCTGCCAGCCAGGGAGAGCGGCCTGGACTTTACCGCTGACCAGGAGCGCCGTTTTGATGCCCTGGCCACGGTGGTAGCCAGGCACTTAGATCTCAAACGCCTGGCGGCGATTATGGGGCTGGAGCGCCCCCTGGCGGGTGACAGCCTTGGGGCCTAGCGTCCTTTTGCTGGTCCTGGCCTTGCTCCTGGACCTGGCGGTGGGGGACCCGCCCTGGCTCCTGCACCCGACCCGGGTCATGGGGGCGGGTATTGGTGCTCTGGAAAAACTTTTCTGGCGGCCAAATGCTTCCCGGGGCTACCTGTTAGCAATGGGTGGTATGATAGTCATTTGCATAGTTGGGGCCAGCTGGACCATCACCTGGGGGTTGCTGGCAGTAGCCGGCCGGATTAATTACTGGGTGGAGGTATTGCTGGCCGGGTGGCTGCTGGCTACAACCATTGCCCCCCGGGGCCTGGCCGGAGCGGCCTTAGGGATTGGTCAATCCCTGGCGGCAGGTGACTTGCTGCGGGCCAGGCAGCAGGTGGGTTACATTGTCGGCCGGGATACAGCTAACCTTTCGGAAGGAGAAGTGGTCCGGGCGACGGTAGAAACTGTAGCCGAGAATACCAGCGACGGCGTTATTGCTCCCCTTTTCTATTTTTTCCTGGGCGGGGTGCCCCTGGCCATGGCCTACCGGGCCGTTAACACCCTGGATTCCATGCTGGGTTACAAAAACGACCGTTACCTTTTTTTCGGCCGGGCGGCGGCCCGGCTGGACGATCTGGCCAATTATCTTCCCGCCAGGCTAACGGGAATAGCCTTATGCGTGGCGGCCGCCCTGTGGGGCTATGGTTGGCGGGCCTGGACGATTATGCTGCGCGATGCCCGCAGGCACCCCAGCCCCAACAGTGGTTTCCCGGAGGCAGCGGTAGCCGGTGCCCTGGGGGTGCAGCTCGGAGGCCTCAATTACTACCAGGGGATACCTTCCCAGCGCCCCTTGATCGGTGAAGCCCGGCAGGGCTTGAGGAAGGAACATATCTGGCAGGCTGTTTACCTCATGGTTGGAGCAACGGTAATAGCTGCCCTGGCCGGTGGGTTAATCCTGGGCCTCAGGGGGAACTGGTATTAAAAAAGGAGCACCTGCATGAGCCACAAGCGGATTGTTATTGCCGGCACCCGCAGCGGAGTTGGCAAAACGAGTATCGCCACCGGTTTAATGGCGGCCCTGGCTGCCAGGGGCTTCAAGGTCCAGGGTTTTAAAGTTGGTCCCGACTACATCGATCCCAGCTACCATACCCTGGCCACCGGCAGGCCTTCCCGCAACCTGGACACCTTTTTAATGTCCCGGGAAAACGTCCTGGAGGCATTTACCCGGGCTGCTGCCGGGGCTGATATAACCATTATTGAGGGTGTCATGGGCCTTCATGACGGCCACAGGAGTAGCGGCAGCGGCAGTACGGCTGCCATAGCTCGCCTGCTGGCCGCCCCGGTCCTCCTGGTTGTGGACGCAACCTCCCTGGGCCAGAGTGTAGCTGCCGAAGTCCTGGGTTACCGGGCCTTCGATCCCGGGGTACACCTGGCCGGGGTGATCCTCAACCGGGTCAGCAATGAAAGCCACCTGCAACTGCTCCGCCGGGCCATTGAAGATTATACCGGCATAGCGGTGGTTGGCTGGCTGCAAAGGGGGGCATTACCGGCCCTGCCCTCCCGGCACCTGGGGCTGATCCCGGCCGGAGAGCAACAGGGATTAAAAGCGGTTTTAAAAGAGCTGGCTGCTGCCGTGGCTGCCGGTATCAACCTGGAAGAGGTTGTTTCCCTGGCCACAAAGGCCGGCCCCCTACCGGCCGGCGGGAGCCAGAGCTTTGCCGCGGCAGCCCTGCAGGCCGGCGGGCCGGTGCCGGTGGCCGTCGCCAGGGATGAGGCCTTCAGCTTTTACTACCAGGATGCCCTGGATTATTTAGCAGCCCTGGGAGCCGAAATCATAACCTTCAGTCCCTTATATGATACTTCACTGCCGGGGGAAGCTGCCGGGGTGATTATCGGCGGTGGCTTTCCGGAAATCTTCCTGGAGCCCCTGGCAGGCAACCAGCCTATGCTTACCGACCTGCGCCGGCGGGTAGCTGGGGGCATGCCGGTTTATGCCGAGTGTGGCGGCCTCATGTACTTGACCCGGGGGATAACCGACCTGGAGGGGCGGACCTGGAAACTAGCCGGGATAGTCCCGGCCGACTGCCAGATGCAGACCAAACTCGCCGGCCTGGGCTACCGGGAAGCCACCTTATACCAGGATAACCTCCTGGGTAAGAAAGGAGATCCAGTCCGGGGACACGAGTTCCACTATTCGCTGCTGACCGGCATGGCAGGAGACTTCCCCCCTGCCTATACCTGGTACGCCAGGGGTGGCGAGTACCATGAAGGCTACGCTACCCCCAGGCTACTGGCTTCTTATTTACATTTACATTTCCTGGGCAACCAGCAGGCCGCGTTAAATTTCCTGGCAGCCTGCCGGAGATACAGAACCCAGCGGAGGAGGAATGCTTCGTGCAATTATTAAACCAGACCCTGGCCGCCATTAAACCCCTGGATGAAGAGGCCATGGCCAGGGCCCAGGCCCACCTAGACGATCTCACCAAACCACCGGGAAGCCTGGGGACTCTGGAAACAATTGCCCGGCAGCTGGCCGGGATTAAAGGGGAAGTGCCGCGCCGGTTATCCCGCAAGACCCATATCCTCATGGCCGGGGACCATGGTGTAGTAGCTGAGGGAGTCAGCGCTTTCCCCCAGGAAGTTACACCCCAGATGGTGCTGAACTTTGCCAGCGGCGGGGCGGCCATTAACGTCCTGGCTCGCCATGCCGGGGCAGAACTGGTCCTGGTGGATATTGGTGTGGCCGCGGAACTGCCGGACCTCCCGGGTTTACTGAAAAGAAAAGTAGCCCCCGGTACCGCCAACCTGGCCCGGGGCCCGGCCATGATCAGGGAGCAGGCCATTGCCGCCCTGGAAGTCGGTATCGAGGTTGCCAATGAGAAAATTGCCGCCGGCAGCGAACTGCTGGGCATTGGTGAGATGGGCATCGGCAACACCACCCCCAGCACGGCCATTCTGGCCGCCTTCAGCGGCCTGCCGGTAGAGAAAATTACCGGCCGGGGGACGGGAATTGATGATCAACGCCTGCAGCTAAAGATTAATGCCATTCGCCGGGGGCTGGAAGTAAATCGCCCCAACCCTGCAGATCCCCTGGATGTCCTGGCCAAGGTAGGGGGGTTGGAGATTGCCGGTATGGCCGGGGTAATCCTGGCCGGGGCAGCCGCCCGGGTACCGGTGCTTATCGACGGCTTTATTTCCGGGGCTGCCGCCCTGGTGGCCACCCGCCTGGCACCGGGGGCCAAAGAATACATCCTGGCCTCCCATCTTTCCGAAGAACCCGGGCATGCTGCCGCCCTGGAACTCCTGGGCCTCAAGCCCATGCTGACCATGCAGATGCGCCTGGGCGAGGGTACCGGGGCCGCCCTGGGGATGACCATGATCGAGGCAGCCATTAAGATCTACCACGAGATGGCTACCTTCAGCCAGGCCGGCGTTTCAGGGGCGCTCGACAGTTGAAAGGCCAGCTCAATGCCTTCCTTGCCGCCCTCCAGTTTTTGACGCGTATCCGTTTAAGCAGCGGGGATAATTCTCCGGATGCCTGGCAAAGGAGTGTCGCTTATTTTCCCCTGGTAGGGCTGCTTTTAGGGTTAATCCTTGCCGGGGTCTGGCAGGCCTTAAGTTACCTGCTCCCCGCTTCCGCCCGGGCCGGCCTGGTCCTGGCCCTGGCGGTTTTCTTAAGCGGCGGCCTGCACCTGGACGGCTTTATCGACAGCATGGACGGCCTTTTTTCCGGCCGGGAGCGGGAACGCATCCTGGCCATCATGAAAGACAGCCATGTGGGTGCCCACGGCGTAACGGCAGTCGTTACCCTGCTGGTGGTAAAATACAGCCTGTTAACGGCCCTGCCGCCCGGGCACCTCTGGCTGGCCGGGCTGCCGCTACCGCCGCTGCTGTTGCTGATGCCTGTCTTGAGCCGCTGGGCCATGGTACCGGCCCTGACCTGTTTCCCCTATGCCCGTAAAGAAGGGCTGGGCACCCTTTTCAAGGCCGGCCGGGGCCGCCGGAGCTTGAGTATAGCCACCCTGATAACCGTCCTGCTGAGCTGGTTAATTATGGGGCTACCGGGTCTGGTTTACCTGTTGCTGGTGGGTCTGGTGTCCCTGGGCTGGTGCAACTGGGTCAGGCGGCTCCTGGGGGGCCTGACCGGCGATACCTACGGTGCCCTGGCCGAAATAGCCGAGGTCTTTGTCCTGGCAGCTTATTTTTTCTGGCCGTGGTAAGGGGGGGAAAGCCATGCAGGGAGTAGCCCAGGCCCGTGGTGCCTGCGGCGAGTTGGTCCAGGGGATGGTTGACGGTAAATATTTCCTCATTACCTGCCCGATTAATATCAGTGCCGAAGCGACTGTAACTTTGATCCCAGGAGGCCGCTTTCAGGGTCCACCGGGAAAGAGCAAGGCCCTGGCGGCAGCACGCCTGACCATGGCCCGGCTGGGAGAGAAGCAGTGGGGCGCCCGGCTGGCCATAAACAACCCCCTGCCGCCCGGCAAGGGGCTGGCCAGCAGTACGGCCGATGTGGCGGCGGCAGCCGCAGCTACGGCCGGGGCCCTGGGGGCAGAACTATCCCTGGAAGAGATTAAAAGGATAGCCCTGGCCATTGAACCGAGTGACGGTACCTTCCTGCCGGGCATTGTCCTCTTTGATCACCTCCGGGGCGAATTCTGGGAAAGTTTGGGGGAACCGCCGCCCCTGGCCATTTTAATCGTCGATCTGGGGGGTACGGTTGATACCGTCCTCTTTAACCAGCGCCGGGATCTAATGACTTTAAACCAGGCCAGGGAAGGGGCTGTCCGCCAGGCGGTGGCCCTGGTGCGGGAGGGACTGGCCTGCGGGCGACCGGAATTAATTGCCCGGGGTGCCACTTTAAGCGCCCTGGCCAACCAAAAGATTCTCTATAAACCGGAACTGGAAACCCTGGTGGAGCTGGCTACCGGCCTGGGAGCCCTGGGGGTAAATGCGGCCCACAGCGGCACGGTGGCGGGTATCCTCTATCGACCTGGAGAAGTAGACATCGACGAGCTGGAAAGACAAATCCGGGCAGTCTTTCCCTATGTACATTTTATCCGGGCCACTATGACCGGTGGTGGAGTGGAAACCGGGGGTGAACCATGGCTTACGGGCAAGCAGGTAACGGCGGCAGGGAGCTAGCCAGGCCGGTTCATGGCGGCGACTGGCAGGGGGCGGTAGAAAAATATGGCTGGCAGCCGGAAGAAATACTGGACTTCAGCGCTAATGTCAACCCCCTGGGGCCGCCCGCCGGGGTCCTCAAAACCTTGCAACAAAACCTGCAGGCCATCCAGCGTTACCCCGATCCCCAGTGCCGGCAGTTAAAAAAAGCCCTGGCTACTTACCTGCAGGTAGACCCGGACGCAGTTATAGCCGCCAATGGAGCGACAGAATTGATCTATCTCATCTGCCAGGCTTTAAAGCCTCGCCGCGTCCTTATCCCGGAGCCAACCTTTAGCGAATATCGCCGCGCCGCTTTAGTTGCCGGGGCCGAAGTGGTGACGATGGAACTTGACCCGGCTTCTTTCTTTGCCCTGGATATAGCCCGCTGGCGGCAAAACCTGGCGCGAGTAGATCTCGCCTTTTTATGCAACCCCAATAACCCTACGAGCCAGCTCTTGGAGAAAGCAGTTTTAAAAGAAATTGTTGAACTTTGCCGGCGGCGTGGCGTTTTTCTTGTTATCGACGAATCCTTCCTCGATTTCGTCCCCAACTGGCCGGAACTTTCCCTGGGCAGCCGGGCGGCTGCCAGGGAGGGATTATTGTCCTTACGCTCCCTGACCAAGATTTTTGCCCTGCCGGGGCTGCGCCTGGGCTGCGGGGTGGCCCATCCAGAACTGGTAGCCAGGCTGGAAGCCCGGCGGGACCCCTGGAGTGTCAATATCCTGGCCCAGATAGCCGGTGCTGTGGCCCTGGCCGACATGGAGTATTTAGAGGCGACCCGGGAATTAATCAGGCAGGAAAAAGAATATCTTTATCATGGGCTGGCGGGGCTGGCAGGATTCCGGCCCTATCATCCCGAAGTTAATTTTATCCTGACGGATATTACCGCCAGCGGCCTGACGGTTCCCCGGCTGGCAGCGCACCTGGCCCGGGAACGCATCTTAATTCGCGATTGTTCTTCTTTCCCCGGCCTGGGGCCGGCCTATTTTCGCGTGGCCGTACGTGAGCGGGGGGCCAACCAGAAGCTGCTGGCAGCTTTAGAGAAAGCGGTGGAGGAGAGTTAATTGCAGGGTACAAGGGTTTACCTGGTCCGCCATGGTGAAACGGAGTGGAACAACTCGGGGCGCTACCAGGGGCATTCGGATGTGGCTTTGAGCTCAAAAGGCCGGCTCCAGGCAGAATTGTTGCGCGAGCGTTTTCGCCATATTTCCCTGGATGGTGTTTACAGCAGCGATCTCAGCCGCGCCCGGGAAACAGCGGCTACTATTGCTGCTCCCCATGGCCTGGAAGTGAATACAGTTACGGGCTTACGGGAAATAAACTTTGGCGCCTGGGAAGGCCTGACCTACCAGGAGATAATCGCGGGTTTCCCCCGCGAGTGGGAAGAATGGCGGCAGGATCCGGGTAACAGGATTGTACCCGGCGGGGAAAGTTTCCAGCAGGTCAAGGCGCGGGTCTGGGAAGCCTTTAACGGGATCGTACAGCAGGAAAAGGGGTGCAGCATACTTTTGGTAGCCCACGGCGGCAGCCTCAGGACCCTTATTTGTGCCATCCTGGGACTGGATTTAACTGCTGTCTGGCGCTTTCGCCTGGACAATACCGGGGTCAGTATTGTCGATTGTTATGACGATAAGCACATCCTGGTGCTCTTAAACGATACCCACCACCTGGAAACCCTGGGCGGGCCCGACGGCAGTGGTGTTTTATAATCAGTCCGGGGTAAAAGGATACCCTTTAAGGCAAACTACCTCCAGGAGGTGTTTGCCGTGGAACCTACCTTCAAGCCCTCGCGAGCGCCCTGGAGCACCCGGCCTGGCTTAAAGGAAATGGCTGCTGAGGTCGGGATAGATTTTGACCGCTTCCTGGCCGGCCTGGCTGCCAACCGCTCAGATACCGAACTGGCAGCCGAATTCGGGGTGGATTCCCAGGTTATTTTTCGCCTGCGGGACCATTTTGAACGTTACGGGCTTCATTCCATTATGGGGCAGGATTAGCCGGGTTTCCCGGCTATTTTTTATATTTCCCGGGGAACTAATTTCAGATATAATAGCCTGGAATCAGGAGTAACTTGACAACGATTTACCCTGACAGGAGGCTGGTACTGCCAGCCGGACTTATGGTATAATTAAGCAATAATTTGGTCCTGATTTAAGGGGGCTTAACCTTGACAATGGATAAGATTATTGGGGAAGGCTTGACCTTTGATGATGTCCTGCTGGTTCCGGGTGAATCGGAAGTCTTACCGCGGGAAGTGGATATCAGTTCCAATTTCACCCGCCATATTCGCCTCAATACCCCCCTGGTAAGCGCCGCCATGGACACCGTAACCGAAGCCAGGATGGCCATCAGTATGGCCCGGGAAGGCGGCATCGGGGTTATCCATAAGAACATGTCCATTGAACGCCAGGCCAAAGAAGTTGACCGGGTTAAACGCTCAGAACACGGGGTCATCACCGATCCCATTTCCCTGACACCGGACCATAAGGTACGGGATGCCGTAGCTTTAATGGAGCACTATCATATTTCCGGGGTACCCATTACGGTTAATGGCAAGCTGGTGGGTATCATTACCAACCGGGATATCCGCTTCGAGGAAAATTATGACCGGCCCATCAGGGAAGTCATGACCAGAGAAAACCTGGTGACCGCCCCGGTGGGCACTACTTTGAGCGAGGCCATGGCAATCTTACGCCGCTACAAGATTGAAAAGCTGCCTCTGGTGGATGACGATTATAACCTGAAAGGGTTAATCACCATTAAGGACATCGAGAAGACGCGCAAATATCCCCTGGCCTCCAAGGATGAGAGGGGGCGCCTCAGGGTAGCGGCAGCTGTGGGAACAGGAGCCGATACCATGGCCAGGGTAGAAGCCCTGGTAGGGGCCGGGGTAGACGCCATCGTCGTTGACACGGCCCATGGCCAGGCCCGGAGTGTGCTGGAGACTGTCCGCCGGATTAAGGCCGCCTTTCCAGCAGTAGAACTAATAGCCGGTAATGTGGCCACAGCTGATGGGGCCCGGGCCCTGTGTGAGGCTGGTGTTGACGCCGTCAAGGTGGGCGTTGGCCCCGGTTCCATTTGTACCACCCGGGTTATTGCCGGCATTGGTGTGCCTCAGATTACGGCCATTATCGAATGTGCTCAGGCGGCAGCTCCCTTTGGTGTACCGGTGATTGCCGACGGGGGTATTAAATATTCCGGCGATGTTACCAAGGCCCTTGCTGCCGGGGCCAGTACGGTCATGATCGGCAGCCTGCTGGCCGGGACGGAAGAAAGCCCCGGGGAAATTGAAATCTTCCAGGGCCGCAGTTTTAAGAGTTACCGCGGTATGGGTTCCCTGGCTGCCATGAAGGAGGGCAGCAAAGACCGCTATTTCCAGGAAGAAGCGGAAAAGCTGGTACCGGAAGGCATTGAAGGCCGGGTACCCTATAAAGGCCCCGTGGCGGAAACCATCTTCCAGCTGGTGGGGGGCCTGAGGGCCGGTATGGGTTACTGCGGTGCCAGGAGTATTGCCGAGTTGCAGGCTAAAGGTCGCTTCATCCGCATTACCCCGGCGGGCTTGAGGGAAAGCCATCCCCATGACGTCATGATCACCAAAGAGGCTCCCAACTACCGGATTTAAGGTAGGGGCATTAAATTACTACTGCTGGTTCCCAGAGACCTCCCGGCCAGAATGTAAGTTAAATATGTCGAACTGGTTCTCCTGGAAGGTTCAGAAAGAAAGCAAAAAATGCATAAATTGGGAAGAGGTGGAAGCAATGGCGGCAGAAGTATTCTGGGCTGATATGCGGACAGAAAAAGGGAAGAATCTCGTGGACAAGGTAGCCGCTTTATGGCGTAAAGCCGGTTTTCAAAGGGCCATCGCCCCGGAGGACCTGGTAGCCATCAAAATCCATTTTGGCGAAAGGGGGAATCTGGCCTATATTAACGCAGTTTTTGCCCGTCGGGTGGTGGAATTGGTGAAAGCCAGCCGGGGTAAACCTTTCCTTACGGATTCCAATACCCTCTATGTAGGTTCCCGTTCCAACGCCGTCGACCATTTACAGACGGCCATTGAAAACGGTTTTGCCTATGCTGTGGCCGGTGCTCCCTTGATCATAGCCGACGGCTTGAAAGGCAAGGATTATTATGAGGTACCGGTTAACGGCAGGCATTTCCAGCAGGTTAAAATCAGCAGCGCCATTTACCACGCCGACAGCATGGTGGTCATGAGCCACTTTAAAGGCCATGAATTGACGAGTTTTGGCGGGACTATTAAGAACCTGGGCATGGGTTGCGGCAGCCCGAGCGGCAAGCAGATGATGCATAGCGATGTTCTACCCGAAGTCCAGGAAGAAAAATGTATCGGCTGCGGCAGGTGCCGCCGCTGGTGCCCGGCAGGAGCCATTACCGTAAATGAAAAAGCCAGCATCAATGCTGAGCTGTGCATTGGCTGCGGTGAGTGTACCGTTACCTGCCCGGAAAGGGCTATTAAAGCGAGCTTTAAAAGCGACCCGGTAGTATTGCAGGAAAAGATTGTAGAATTTGCCCGGGGAGCCCTCAAGGATAAAGAGAACAAATGCGTCTTCTTTAACTTTGTGACCCACGTGGCTCCCGAATGCGATTGTAACTCCTGGAATGACGCCGCCATTATCCCCGATGTCGGCATCCTGGCTTCCTGGGACCCGGTGGCCCTGGACCAGGCTAGTTTCGACCTGGCCAATGCCCAGCCGGCCCTGCCGGGAACCCGCCTGGACGGTCACGAGGGCGTTAAAGATAAATTCCTGGCCATCAGTGGGTATGACGGTACCCCCCTCTTAAAATATGCTGAGGAGATGGGCCTGGGAACGCGAGAATATAACCTGATTAAGATTTAAAAGGTATAAATGGCAATGTGGTCTTTAAGTTGAAAAGACACATATATATCGACAACCTTTCCAGCAGGAGGATTGGAAAAAATGGCGAACTTATATGTTAAGAAGCTGGAAGGCAGGTCCGGCCGGCAACTGGCCTATCGCCTGGCCTATGGCTGCGATCTCCTGGAAGCCCTGCAGGGTATAGTTGCGGAAGAGGATGTACGTTTCGGTTCCATTAACTTTTTGGGTAGCGTTCTAAAGGCCAAGATAGGATACTATTTAGTAGAGGAAAAGCGTTTTATAACCATGGAAATGGACCAGCTTATGGAAATTTTAAACGGCCTGGGCAATGTTTCCCTGAAAGATGGTAAACCCTTTGTCCATGCCCACGTCACTTTCCTCGACCGCGAAGGAAAAATTCACGGAGGGCATCTCTTGCCGGGAACCATTGTTTATGCCGGGGAAGTTTTCATTGAGGAAATTGAGCTCCCGGCACCGCCGGAGCGGGTCTATGACCCGGTGACCGGATTAAACCTGTGGGAATAGAATGGCTTGAAGGTTGGCCGAATAATAATCTTATTGGGGGTGGGGATAATGCTCATACCGGTGAAGGTAAAACAGATAGTCCTGGATCAGAGCTTGAGCCCGGTAGTGTTACTGAGCGACCAGGAGGGAACTCAGGTTTTGCCCATCTGGGTGGGTCCCTTTGAAGCCCAGGCTATTGCCCTGGCCTTGCAGGGCATCCTGACACCGCGCCCCCTGACCCACGACCTGTTACGCTCCCTGTGTGAGAATCTGGGAGTGGAGGTCAAAAAGGTTCTGGTCCAGGATATACGCGACGGTACCTATTATGCTGAACTTTACCTCCGTCAGGGGGATAAAGAGATAGTAGTTGATGCCCGGCCCAGCGACGCCATTGCCCTGGCCCTCAGGACCAACGCACCCCTCTATATCACTGAAAAGGTGGCAGCCTATACCTTAAATATTGAAGACCTGGTCAGTGAAGACCAGGTTGAGGAGTTGCAGCAAATGCTGGCAGATAATAAACCAGAGGATGACAAAAAGCACCTGCATTAACAGGTCCTCCATCCCGGCCAGGCAAAAAGGCCGGGATTATTTGTAGCCAGGGCCAGGAAAATGTATAATAAAAAGGAGTTACATTCTATACTTCCGGAGGGTTCAAGTTTGGCGGGTCAAGGGAAAACCTTTAAGATTATCACCTACGGTTGCCAGATGAATCAAAGGGACAGCGAAATGATGGCCGACCTCCTCCAGGCTGCAGGTTATGAACCAGTTGCTGACGAGGCAGATGCTGATGTCATTGTCCTTGATACCTGCTGCGTGCGGGAAAAGGCTGAGAATAAAGTCTACGGTAAACTGGGCCAGATAGAAAGACTGAAAAATGCCAATCCAGACCTGGTAATTGCCGTAGCCGGTTGTATGGTCCAGCAGCCCGGAGCGGCCGCAAAGATCCGCCAGCAGGCACCTTATGTCGACTTGCTCCTGGGGACCCATAACCTGGCTGAATTGCCCCGGCTGATTGAGGAAATCAGAGAACTGCACCAGCCCCGGGTAGCTGTCCGGGAAGAGGAAGGCGCGATAGGAGAAGATTTGCCCCGGCGCCGGGCCCGCGGCGCCCAGGCCTTTGTAACCATTACCTATGGCTGCAATAATTTTTGTACCTACTGCATTGTGCCCTATGTCCGCGGCCGGGAGAGGAGCCGCCGGCCAGAAGATATATTAAAAGAAATCAAAGACCTGGTTGACCAGGGGGTTATTGAGGTAACCCTGCTGGGCCAGAATGTCAATTCCTACGGGCGTGATTTAGAGGAGAAAATTGGTTTTGCCGACCTGTTAACCAGGGTTAACGCCATTGAAGGATTAAAACGTATTCGCTATGTGACTTCCCACCCCCGGGATTTTACTCCCCGGCTGGTGGAGACCATCAGCCGCCTGGACAAGGTGTGCGAGCATGTGCACCTGCCCGTCCAGGCCGGCAGCAACCGTATCCTGGAACTCATGCACCGGGGCTATACGAGGGAGCATTACCTGGAGCTGGTCGCCTCTTTACGCCGGCATATGCCAGGAATTAGCCTGACTACCGACCTTATTGTCGGTTTTCCCGGCGAAACGGAAGAGGATTTTAGGGAGACCCTGGACCTGGTGGCCAGGGTACAGTTTGATAATGCCTTTACCTTTATGTACTCGCCACGTAAAGGTACGGTGGCGGCTACCCTGCCCGGACAACTGCCCCTGGAAGTAAAGAAAGAACGCTTAAAGCGTTTAATGGAACTCCAGAACCAGATCAGCCTGGCCAAAAACGAAGCCCTGGTGGGGCAGGAAATAGAGGTGCTGGTGGAAGGGCCGAGTAAAACGGATCCTTCCCGGTTAAGCGGGCGCACCCGGACCAACAAGCTGGTTATCTTCCCTGGCGACCAGAACTTAACCGGCAAGCTGGTCAATGTCCGGCTAACCCAAGCCCAGACGTGGTTATTAAAAGGGGAAATCAGCTGTGACTAAAGGACAGGCCCTGACACCCATGATGGAACAATACCGCCAGATCAAATCCCAGTATCCCGACAGCATCCTTTTTTTCCGCCTGGGCGATTTCTATGAGATGTTTTACGAGGATGCCGAAGTGGTATCCCGGGAACTGGACCTGGTGTTAACCTCCCGGGGCGGCAAGGAAGCGGCTCCCATGTGCGGGGTTCCTTACCACGCTGCCGATAGCTATTTAGCCCGCCTGATAGCTAAAGGCTATAAAGTAGCCATCTGTGAACAAATGGAAGATCCCCGCCAGGCCAAAGGCCTGGTCCGGCGCGAGGTTACCCGGGTGGTTACGCCAGGGACTATAATTGACGAAAAAGCCCTGCCGGCCAGGGGCAACAATTACCTGGCGGCCATCGTGGGTGAGGGCGGTAATTTAGGCCTGGCCTGGGCCGATGCCTCCACCGGTGAATTTCAATTTACCCTTTGCCCGGGCCTGGAAGAATTGCTTGACGAACTGGTACGCCTGATGCCTGCGGAGTATTTACTGCCACCTGAACTGGCCACCGATGCTTCTTTTTGCCGGCGCCTGCAGCTCTATACCCGGGGCGTAATTACCAGCTGGGCCCCGGCAGCTGACCCCGCAGATGCCCGGCAGGCGCTCTCCGACCACTTTGGTAAGGATAAAGTGGACCAGGTGGAATTACCGCCGGCAGCCGGCCTGGCCGCAGCCATGGTCCTATCCTTCCTGCAGGCTACCCAGCATAGCTCCCTGGCCCACCTGGATGCCCCGGCACCGGCAGCTTCCACCAGCCGTATGGTCCTCGACCAGGCCACCCGGCGCAACCTGGAGCTGGTAGCCTGCGGTCGGGAGCAAAAGCGAGAGGGTTCTTTACTCTGGGTCCTGGATAAAACGGTCACCGCCATGGGAGCCCGCACCCTCAGGCGCTGGCTGGACCAGCCCCTGGTGGATGTCAAGGCCATTAAGGCTCGCCAGGAGGCCGTGGCGGAACTGGTGGACGGTTTTATCCTGCGCCAGGAGTTACGGGAAGCCTTACAGGCCGTACGGGACCTGGAGCGCCTGGCTGGCCGGGTGGCTTATGGTACGGCCGGCGGGCGGGACCTCCAATCCTTAAGGGGGTCCCTGGCGGTGGTGCCGGAAGTTATGGAGTTACTGGTAGGTGTCCGGGCCAGGTTTTTACTTAAAATTAGGGAACAGATGGATCCCCTGGCGGATCTGGTGGACCTCCTGGGCCGGGCCATCGTCGATGACCCGCCGGTTGGTATCCATGAGGGAGGGATTATCCGGCCCGGTTATAACGCCGAGGTTGATCATTTGCGCCAGGCGGCAGAGCATGGCCGGGAATGGATAGCCAGCCTGGAAGCTGAAGAAAGGGAACGGACGGGGATCAAGTCGCTAAAGGTAGGCTATAACCGGGTTTTTGGTTATTACATAGAGGTTACCCGGCCGAATCTACCCCAGGTACCGGCCGATTATGAGCGCAAACAGACCCTGGCCAACGCTGAGCGCTTTGTTACCAGCCGCCTCCAGGAACTGGAACGCCAGGTGCTGGGAGCCGAAGAGAGACTGGTCCAGCTGGAGTATGAGCTTTTTCAAGCCCTCCGGGAAGAAGTGCTGAAAGTGCTGCCCCGCATCCAGCGCACGGCCCGGGCCCTGGGGGTCCTGGATGCCCTCCTTTCCCTGGCTACTGTGGCCGTGGATCATAACTATACCTGCCCCCAGGTAGATACCGGCATGGTTATCCAGATCGAGCAGGGGCGGCACCCGGTCGTGGAACTGGTGGGGGCCCACGGTAGCTTCGTACCCAACGACACTTACCTGGACCAGGAACAGCGGGTGCATATTATTACCGGCCCCAACATGGCCGGCAAATCCACCTATATCCGCCAGGTGGCTTTAATCGTCCTTATGGCCCAGATCGGCAGCTTTGTGCCGGCCTGCAGGGCAAGGATTGGGGTGGTAGACAGGATCTTTACCCGGGTGGGCGCCGCCGATGACCTCTTTGCCGGCCAGAGCACCTTTATGGTCGAGATGCAGGAAGTGGCCAACATATTGCGCCATGCTACCCGGCGGAGCCTCGTCATCCTGGATGAAGTAGGGCGGGGGACAAGTACTACCGACGGTTTAAGTATTGCCAGGGCGGTCACGGAGTATTTACATGATGTCACCGGCGCCCGCACCCTCTTTGCCACCCACTATCACGAACTGGTAACCCTGGCAGGGCAGCTGGCCGGGGTAAAAAATTACTGCGTAGCCGTCCGGGAAGAGGGGGAAGAGATTACCTTCCTGCGCACCATTGTTCCCGGCAGTACCGATAAAAGCTATGGTATCCATGTGGCCCGCCTGGCCGGTTTACCCCCTGCGGTGCTCAAGCGTGCCCAGGAGCTTTTAGAACAGCAACCCGGTGGTGAAGTCCGGGCTGCCGTGAAAACGGTAAAGAGCATAACACTGACCAGCATTGAAAAACAGGTTTTACATGAGCTGGCGAGTTTCGCCCTGATGGCCGCCACGCCCCTGGAAGCCATGGAACAGATTTTCCGCTGGCAGCGGCAGCTCCACCAGCAGGGGACGGAAATAGCAAAAATAAGCAGGGGATGATCCTTTGACAGGTGAACTTTATCCCAGGATAGCCATCCTGGATGCCGACACAGCCAACCAGATCGCCGCCGGGGAAGTAGTCGAAAGGCCGGCCTCGGTGGTCAAAGAGCTGGTGGAAAATTCTTTAGATGCCGCTGCCCGGCATATTACCATTGAAGTTAAAGGGGGCGGCCTCACCTTAATCCGTGTCCGGGATGACGGCTGGGGGATTAACCGGGAGGATGCTGCCCTGGCCTTTGCCCGCCATGCTACCAGTAAGATTCGCCGGGCCACCGACCTGACGGGGATTACCACCCTGGGCTTCCGGGGTGAAGCTTTACCCAGTATTGCCGCCGTGGCCCGGGTAGAAATGGATACCAGGCCCCCGGGAGAGACTGCCGGTACCAGGGTAAGGATTGCCGGCGGCGGGGAGCCGGAGGTTACTGCAACCGGCTGCCCCCCCGGTACCACGGTGACGGTGACCGATTTATTTTTTAATACTCCGGCGCGGCGGCAGTACTTAAAGAAACCGGCTAACGAGGCCCGCGCCATTGTTGCTGCTGTAGAAAAGCTGGCCCTGGCCCACCCGGAAGTAGCCTTTAGTCTCCACCTGGAGGGCAGGCGCTTGCTGTCTACCCCGGGTAATAGTGATTTACAGGCGGTGGTGGCGGCCCTTTACGGCCTGGAAACAGGCCGGGAATTACTGCCCCTGGCAGGAGAGGGTGCAGGCTGGACCATGAAGGGTTTCATCTCGCCGCCCTGGTTACACCGGGCCGGCCGCAGCCAGCAGGTGTTAACTGTTAACGGCCGCTATATTTTTAACCGCGTCCTAACCCGGGCCGTGGAGGAGTGTTACCAGGCCGTTATTCCCAGCGGCCGCCATCCCCTTTTTATCCTGCAACTGGCTATAGACCCCCGCCTGGTGGATGTCAATGTCCACCCGGCCAAACTGGAGGTACGCTTCCAGCAGGAATACGAGCTGGCCCGGCAGGTAGCCGCCCTGGTAAACAGGGCCCTGCATACTCCCCGGGCCGTCACGCCAGTAACCGCGGGCCGGCTGGAGGGAAGAAAGGCAACCGGGCCGGTCGCCCTCCAGCAAGATTTTAGTTTCCAGAGAAAGGAAGAAGAAGCCCGGTTTTGGGGAGAATATATATTAAGGGAAAGGCCCCTGGCAGAGGAAAAAAGGGTAGATAAGGTTGAAGAAGTACAGGAGGTAAAACCTGATAAGGAAATTGATGCCCGGAGCGACTTAAAAACGGAACCAGTGGCAGCCGGCGGCCAGGTCCTGCCAACCTTAAGGGCCATAGGCCAGCTACTTAATACCTACATCCTGGCTGAAGGCAAGGATGGCCTTTATATCATTGACCAGCACGCGGCCCATGAACGCTGTCGCTTTGAAAGCCTGCAAAAACGGGTTAACTCCGGCAGGTGGCCGGCGCAGATGCTGGAGCCCCCCCTGACCTTACACCTGGCCCCGGCCATGACGGTGAAACTCATTGACCAGATTGTGACCTTGCGGGAGCTAGGGTTTATAGTTGAAACCTTTGGCGCCAATTCCTTTTTGCTGCGGTCGGTGCCCTTAGGTGTACCGCCGGGCAAAGAAAGGGAAGTCCTGGAGGACTTCCTGGCCGGCGATCATCTACTGGCAGGGGAAAGGCTCCTGAAGCTCATCGCCTGTCATGGGGCTATTAAAGCCGGGGACCCCCTCAGTGGGGCAGAGATGCAAAAGCTTTTGGAAGAACTGCAGGGCCTTAGCCAGCCTTATACCTGCCCCCATGGCCGGCCGGCAGTGGTCCGCCTGGACCAGGCCACCATCGCCCGTTATTTTCACCGGCCTTTAGCGTAAATGGAGGATGTAAAAACTTGACTGCCAAGGAACCTCTGGCGGCCATCGTCGGGCCCACGGCTACCGGTAAATCGGCCATAGCCCTGCAGGTAGCTGCCAGGCTGAAGGCGGAAATAATCTCCGTCGATTCCGCCCAGGTTTACCGGGGTATGGATATTGGCACAGCCAAATTAACGCCGGCAGAACGGGTGGGCCCTGACGGAGTACCCGTACCCCATCATTTAATTGACATTGTTAATCCGGACGAGCCCTTTAGTGTAGCTAATTTTCAAAGGCTGGCCCGGGAAACGGTAACGTCCATTCTCCAACGAGGGCGACTGCCCCTGCTGGTAGGGGGAACGGGCCTTTATTACCAGGCGGTAGTCGATCCCTACCTTTTTACTCCCATGCCCGGGGACAAAAAAATCCGGCAACATCTGGAGGAACAGGCGCGGCGCCGCGGTAATGAATACCTTTATGAACAGTTAAAAAGAGTTGACCCGGAAGCGGCGCGGCGGATTCACCTCCATGACCGGCGCCGGCTGGTTAGAGCTTTGGAAGTTTATATCATGACAGGCAAGCCCATTTCGGCGGCCTTAGAATGGCGGCGACGGCAAGAAACGCCTTACCACCTGGCGGCAGTTGCCCTGACTATGCCCAGGCCGCAACTTTACCGCCGGATAGAAAACCGGATCGATGCCATGATAGCCAGGGGGCTGGTAGAGGAAGTCCGAGGCTTACTGGCCAGATATGATTACCGCCTGCCAGCCCTCCAGGCCGTGGGCTATAAGGAAATTGGCGCTTACGTCCGCGGTGAGATGAAACTGGAGGAAGCTGTAGCCCTCTTGAAACGTAATACCAGGCGCCTGGCCAAAAGGCAGCTGACATGGTTTAAGCGGGATACACGCCTGCGCTGGTGGGAAGTTGACCCCGGGAGGATAGAGGAAATATCTGCAGAGATTGCTAATTATATTGCAGGACACCTTGATATTAATGTAGAATAGGGTTATACTAAACAAAAAATACCAACCTGGAGGGTACAAAATGAATAAAACACAAGGGAACCTGCAGGACTTGTTTTTAAATGTGTTGCGCAGGGACAATACCCCCGTCACTATTTACCTGGTTAACGGTTTTCAACTGAAAGGGGTAGTACGGGGCTTTGACAATTTTACCGTGGTCCTGGATGCCGATGGCAAGCAACAAATGATCTACAAGCATGCCATTTCTACCATCATGCCCTTCCGGCCGGTTAATCTCATGGCCGAGAGCAAGGCGGAAGCCAAATAATACTTACCACCCCCGGAACTCCCCGGCCTGGACCGGGGAGTTTTTTCTATGGGTTAGGAGCCAGGGGACGGGTATAATCTGCGGTTCCAGGTTAAAAAATAGGACCAGGGAGGAATCTTATATGCCCGGACCCAAAGTAAAGTGCAAAGTAAATACCTGTAACCACTGGATGAACGGCGACCTCTGTACGGCAGGCAATATTGATATTATGCATGAAGAAGAGGGCAAGATGGCCCAGAATCCCGAACAGACCCAGTGCAAGACCTTTTATGCCCGCCGGGGGCTGGCCAACCTGCTGGGCTCCCTGGATAATGTCAACTGGGGCGGCCTCTTGAGCAATACCTTCCTGCCCGGGGGAGAACTTTATCCCTCTGTTACCTGTATCGTCAATACCTGTACTTACTGGGCGGAAGGAAACCACTGTAAGGCCGAAAAGATTGATGTGGTCGGCGTTAATGCCGACGAAAGCCAGGATACCAACTGTTTTACCTTTAAGCGCAAAAGTTAAGCAGGAAAGAAATAGCAGGGCCGGTTCCTACCGGCCTTTTTTCTTACCCGGCCCGGTGGCGCGTATAAATAAAATAAAGAGAGCAGGGGAGGGCGGGTGAGAAAATTGCAGGTTAAATTTGGCACCAGTAACACTAAAGGAAGTAGCAGGGCCCTGATTCGCCCCCTCCAGCGTGACCGGGGCAGCGGGGATAATGAATTAAACAGCCGGCGGCGGGTGGATGCTGTTATGGCCGAGCTGGAAAAAATGATCGGCCTGGACAATGTCAAGGGTTTAATCAAGGAATTAAGGGCCTTTGTCGAGATTCAACGCCGGCGCCAGCGGGAAGGGCTGGTGAGCAGCGCCAATACCCTGCACATGATTTTTAAAGGCAACCCGGGTACGGGGAAAAGTACCGTCGCCAGGCTGATGGGGCGGTTATTCAAAGAACTCGGCGTCTTGTCCCAGGGGCACCTGATTGAGGTAGAACGGGCCGACCTGGTGGGGGAGTACATCGGCCACACGGCCCACAAAGCCCGGGAACAGCTAAAAAAGGCCATTGGGGGTATACTCTTTATTGATGAGGCCTATTCCCTGGCCCGGGGCGGGGAGAAGGATTTTGGCCGCGAAGCCATTGACGTCCTGGTCAAGGGTATGGAGGATTACCGCGAGAACCTGATTCTCATCCTGGCCGGTTATAAAGACGAAATGGACTATTTCCTGGAGACAAACCCGGGCCTGCGTTCCCGTTTTCCTATCCAGCTGGAATTTCCCGATTATACCGTGCCGGAATTGCTGGCCATTGCCCAGGTGATGCTGGCTGAAAAACAATATATCCTTACGCCAGCGGCTGCCGGGGAGCTAGAAAAGATTTTACGCCGGGAAGTCCTTTTGGGCCACCGCTATAACGGTAATGCCCGCATGGTGCGCAATATTATCGAAAGGGCCATGCGCCGCCAGGCCTTGCGGCTGGTAAATAAGAAAAACCTTACCCGGCAGGAATTGATGAGTATTGAAAGGGAAGACCTGTTGCGACCGGCCCTGCCGGCCGGGGTAAAGGAAGGGGAAAGCAATCTTCCCGGGGGACCGCCGATCTGCTATAATAACTCCCGGTAGTTTGAGGTGCGGGGGTTAAGAATTGGATTGGCACAAAGATATAACCAGGTTTTTTCCCATTGCCCCCTGGCTGGTAGCGAAGCTAGAGGCAGCCGAAAATGACAGCCGGGAAGCAATCGCGGCCGTAAATGCCGTCAGCGCCTATAATCACTTAAAGGTACTCCAGGCCTTTCAAAGGCAGGGGATAAACGAGTACCATTTCCAGGATTCCACGGGCTATGGCTATGGTGACCTGGGGCGTTCCACCCTGGAGCGGCTTTTTGCCAGCCTTTTTGGCGGCAATGCTGCCCTGGTTCGCCCGCAGATTGTTTCCGGTACCCACGCCCTGACCCTGGCTTTAAGTGCCCTTTTGCGGCCAGGCGACACCCTGCTGTCCGCCTGCGGCCGCCCCTACGACACCCTGGCTACGGTCATCGGCCTGGGCCCGCGGGTAGCGGGAAGCTTAAGGGAATGGGGGATAAAATACGCCGAAGTAGCCTTAGATACCCAAGGCCGTCCGGACCTGGCAAAGCTGGCCGAGGCTGTAGATGATATACGGCCCCGTTTGTGCCTTATCCAGCGTTCCCGGGGCTATAGCTTACGGCCTTCCCTGGGTATCCAGGAACTGGACCGGATAATCAGCACCATTAAAGAGGTCAACCGGGAAACCGTCTGCCTGGTCGATAACTGTTACGGGGAGCTGGTAGAGGAGCAGGAACCGGGTGAGATAGGGGCCGATCTGGTGGTGGGTTCTTTAATTAAAAACCCCGGCGGCGGTCTGGCACCGGGCGGTGGCTATATAGTGGGACGGGAGGACCTGGTAGAGGAGGTGGCGGCGCGCCTGACCGCACCCGGCCTGGGGGGCGAGCTGGGGGCCTTTACTGAGAAACGCCTTTATTACCAGGGCTTATACCTGGCTCCCCTGGTAGTCAGGGAGGCCCTTACGGGAGCCATCGTTGCGGCTGCCTTTTTCCAGGACCTGGGCTTTGACGTTGACCCTTTGCCCGGGGAACGAAGGCGGGATATCGTCCAATGTATTATCCTGAGACAGCGGGAAGCACTGCTGGCCTTTTGCCAGGGGCTGCAAAAGGGTTGCCCGGTAGAGGCGACTACGGTACCGGAACCAGCCCTGCTGCCCGGTTATGAAGACCAGGTCATCATGGCCGGGGGGACCTTTATCCAGGGCTCTTCCATTGAGCTCAGCGCCGATGGCCCCTTACGGCCGCCCTATGCCGTTTTCCTCCAGGGGGGACAGGCCTATCCCTATACCAGGGTCGCCCTCCTGATGGCGGTCCAGGAAATGGTAAACCGGGGTTTGCTTCAGGAGAAACGGCGGTAAAGGCCGGTGACCTTACCCAGGATGGTTACTTCCCGGGTTTTAATGGGTTGCAGGCGGCTGTTGGCCGGGACCAGTTCTATATGGTCTTCATAGCGGTGGAAATATTTAACGGTAGCTTCGTCACCGAGGAGAGCAACGACAATATCACCGTTTTCGGCCCTGTCCTGGGGCCGGACAATGAGGTAATCGCCATCCAGGATACCGGCTTCAATCATGCTGTCGCCCTGGACCTGGAGCATAAAGGCGTCTTCACTCCCGGCCAGTTCGGAGGGGAGAGGGAAGACTTCTTCGATATTTTCCACGGCCAGGATGGGCTGACCCGCGGTAATTTTGCCCAGCAGAGGGACGGAAACCATGTTTCTAGTGGTATGGGAAGGGCCCGGGTAGGTGGTAAGGATTTCGATGGCCCGGGAGCGGGTGGGATCGCGGCGGATGTAACCCTTTTTCTCCAGCCGGTTTAAATGGCCGTGAACGGTAGAACTTGAACGCAGGCCAGTAGCCTGGCAGATGTCCCGGACCGTAGGTGGGTAACCGTGCACATCGATAAAATGGCGGATATAGTTAAGGACCATTTCTTGCCTGGGCGTTAAATCGGACGTCAACCTCAATCCCTCCCGGTTCATTCTATAACTTAATCCTAACATATTTTTACCCTGTAAACAACTGTTCGTTACAAGAACAGATAATCCAGGCACGGGTCCTGCAATACCAGAAATTAAAATCCTGCTCACAAAGCCGGCAGAGGCAGTACCCGGTATTTTGCAGCTCAAAGATTAGCAGGTAAATGAAAGAGATTACTTAGCTGTAGAAACTACAACTTCCTATAATAATTATTATGTTAAGTAATAGAGAGGACAATATAAGTCAGGGCAAAATCCCCGGCGATATTTTTTCTGTGGGAATAAAAATAAACCGGTGCCTGCACCGGATTATTTGTTAGCACGCATAGCTAATCCCTGGGCAATCACCGATTGCACCGCCGGGCTACATCAGGTTCCGGCCGGGTTTTTGGTAAGGCAGTCATGACCGGCATTAGCACCCGTATGTTCCCGGATGTCCTTTAAATTGTGGCAGCATTGCCTGGTTACTATGTGGTCCAATATCTCACTATCCGTAACGTTATTACAGTAGCAGATTATCCGGGGCGATTCTTCTTTAAACCAGACCGGCACGCGGACATTTTCCTTGGTAAATACGGTACCATTATCGCTATAGTAGACAACGTTACATGATGGTGACAGGCATAAATTGTACCGGATATCGCTAAAAGAAGCCGCTACTGCCGTATTAAGTAAACTAGCTACCGTTATCCCCGGTACTTTTTGCCCCTTTGTACCACAAACCGGGCAAGCCGTGGTAGCTTCCCTGCCTTTACCACCGCAGACTTCATGCGTCATTATGAGTACTCCCTTTCTTATTTAAGTATTAAAAGAGCTGGCCCGTTAAACCCGGGTAAGGTTTTAGGACCAGCTATACTACTCTTATTATTTATTTTCCGGGCCCCGTTCAGGGTCAATAATAACCTGGTTGCCGCGGATATGATGAAGCTCCCTGGCCCTTACCTTTGAACGACGGTACTGATTGGGGCCGTTACGGCTGAGTTTAAAACGCCTGGGCATCTCTTCCCCCCCTTGCAAAAAGTTTTATCGGTTTTTGGTCATGCTAATTATTGAGTAAAAGTTGAGCCTCGGAGCTCTAAATAATTCATATCGCTAGTTTATGTACCTTACCTTACCTCTACGCAGGCAATTCCCGGTATTATGTTAATAAAATAGAGAATAGACGCCGCCCTCTGGTATGATAATAAGTTTTAAAGGGGGGATGTGCAGGTGTTTCGAGGCCGTTATACCATGGGCATGCGCCCGCAGCGGCGCGGCTGGCCCTGGTGGCTCACCGTACTGGCTTACCCCATGGGCTTGCTGGATGGTTACTTGTTAAGTATATGGTTGCGACGCCGCCAGCAACAAGAACCAGCCGGTTAGCCGGGGGCTAAGCCCCCTCCTTTATAATCTATTGAAATTAAAAGAACCAGGTTTCCTTACAGGAACCTGGTTCTGCAATTATCTGGTAGCCCTACGGGGATTCGAACCCCGGTTACCGCCGTGAGAGGGCGGCGTCCTAGGCCACTAGACGATAGGGCCTCAACCGGGGATTATTATAGCACAGGTTCCCGGGAGCCGTCAAGACGTAGTTTCTGCACCAGGGCAATTTCAGCCCCGTATTCTTCATAGGTGCTTACCGGTGTTTCTAAAAGCAAGGTCAACTCACCAAGAAAAGGATCGTTGACAATAGCAGCTATCCCCTCCTCCCCCAGTTCTCCCCTGCCGATACCGGCATGGCGGTCCCGGTGACTGCCCAGGGGCGCCAGGGAATCATTTAAATGCATGACCTTAACCCGCTCCAGGCCAATCTTTGCTTCTAACTCTTTGACCAGTTGCCAGCAGCCGGATGGGGTCCGCAGGTCCCAGCCGGCGGCGAATAGATGGGCCGAGTCCAGGCAAACACCCACCCTTTCCGGCCACTCCAGACCTGCCAGGATGTAACGCAAATCATCAAGGGAACCTACTTCTTTTCCCTGCCCGGCCATGGTTTCCAGTAAAAGCATTGGGCCTGGTTCAGGGATACTTAAATAGGACTCTTTAATCACCTGGATAATTCTCTCTAAACCGGCCTCGTGGTCGCCTTCGTGGTGGCCGGGGTGAGTGATCAGGTATTCGCCCCCAATAGCAGCTACCCTCAAGGTGTCATCATGGAGGACCATACGGGCAAATTCCTGCTGCCTGCCTGGTACAGCTCCCAGGTTGACGGTATAGGGCAGGTGGCCGGCAATGGGATAGAGGCCGGCCCTTTGCCTGGCCTCCTGCCAGGCGGCTATTTCTGAAGGCGGGATTTCCCTGGCCGCGCCGCCGCGGGGGTTACGGGTGAAATACTGGAAGGTATTGGCCTTTATTTCTGTGGCCATAGTTACGGTTTTCGGTAATCCCTTCGCTATGGAAAGGTGGGCTCCCAGGCGCAGCATTTTCATGCCTTCACCGTTATAAGCACCAGGCTTCATGGGGGAATCCTCCGTAAAAACCGGCTTAATACCGGTATCTATTCAAAACTTGTTCTTTTGCGTCCGGGTTGTGGTATGTATTTTCTCTAACCTATCACTTGGTAAAATATCTGTCAACCCTTTACCAAAGAAAAAAACCGGCATAATGCCGGACTGGTCATTTAAGAGAGTTTGGTGACTTCTACCCTGGTATCGAGCTGGCCTGGTGAACCGCCAATGATATCATTCACTGCGCCACCTGGAACAGCTGGGTCCAGCCGCAGGAGGGCATTATAGTTAAATCCTGTCCCCCGGCCGGGAGCATATGACGCTTCCGGCTGCCCGGCCAGCCATGGCGTGTGGCCGTATGGTTTCACGGCCGGTACCATTTTACCATCAATGGTTACGGGCCGGGAACCGTAGGCGGTATGGCCGTAATTATAACAGGTGCCGACAACGCCGGGACGGATTCTGGCAGTGACCAGTACCTGGCCTTTCATCTCAAAGCTGGCGGAACGGATTTTGACGCGGTCACCGGTTTTCAGTCCCCGGGCCGCGGCGTCATCAGGATGCATCCAGAGGACGTTTTCGGATGCAATTTCCCGCAACCAGGCAGAGGAAATATTCCGGTGGGTGCCAATATGCCTGGCCTTCCAGTTGATCAGGATAAGGGGTAGACCGTCTTTGTCCAGGGTTTCGCCGTTATAGAAAGAAGGTATCAGAATCCGCGGCAGGCCATCCAGGAGACTGCCATCATAAGGATTCTTCCCCCTGGCCACAGGCTCATGGTAGAAATCTGCCTGCTGGGCCAGCTTATATTTGAGCAGGCCGCCTTCATACTCGTGGCCTGGAGCCTCAAAGCGACCGCCACGGTTCAGGACGTAGACCACCTTGCGCCAGTGCTCTGGCTGGACGGCCTGGCGCCAGGCTGCTTCATTAAAGGCTGATCCCAGAGTTTTTTGGCGCACAGCAGTAAAAAGGGCTACTTCCTGGTCACTGGCATCGGGTACCGGCTCGGGTCCATCCAGGGCTACATTGGCCACCACCTTCAAGAAGAAGTCTTCACTTCTGTGCAGGGCGCTCCCGTCGGCAAAGGCCTTCTCGCCTACACCGGGTAGTCCCAGGGCTTTAAACAGGTCAATATAGACATCCTCCACAGGCCTTGGTTCCGGGAAGACCCGGACTACAGGCTGTATGATGTGACTTGATTTTAATGGCTGGTTGGGGTAAATGGTTTCCAGGCCCCAGCGCTCCAGGTAGGTCAGGTCCGGCAACACGTAATCAGCGCACATGGCCGTTTCGCTTAAGACCACGTCGGAAACTACCAGCAGGGGTACTGCTTTCTGGTCCAGAAGAACATCCCGCTGCCATTCACCACCGGGGAGGGATAATACCGGTGATATGCGGTGAATGAACAGGGCCTGGATGGGGTAAGGATACCTTTCCTTGGCGCTGGGGAGCACCTCCTGGATGACGTGGGCCGTAAAGGGAAACCACGGCCTCCTGGCCGGGTAGCCATCTCGCTGGAAAAGGCTGGTCTTTTCATAGGCTATCCCGGTACGGGCCAGGGGAATGCCCCATGCCTTCCTCGCCTTGGGTACCGTCATCAGATCGTAGGCACCTTCCAATTCCTTAAAGCGGGCTCCGGAACTAAGACTCCCCCCCTGCCAGTCGTAATTGCCGAGGAGATGGTTCAGGCAATTAATGGCACGGATGTTATCATAGCCGTTGACGTGCATGGCCGGGCCGCGGTAGGAGATGATGGCTGCCTTCTTGCCGTGGGAGGTAAATTCCCGGGCCAGTTCCTCAATCACTCGAGGCTCAATGCCGCAGATGGCGGCATACTCCGCCAGGGTCTTTTCCATAACCCGCTCCCGGAAAAGGGTAAAGACCGACTTAACGCGGATGCCGTTGATTTCCCTGTCAACTTCCAGGTCGCCGGCTGTTGCCCGGTCATGGGGGGTCGGGACACCATCCTGCATAACCACGTACTGTTCGGGGGTCCCCAGACCAAGGTCGGCGGCTCGTAGTTTGGGACGGCCCGGTGCGGAGACATTAACCAGGTGGGTGGCATCGCTCCAGGTCGGTTCGCCATCGGCCCGGGCCGCGGCCTGGTTGGGGTTTTCCAAATACTTCCTATCAAAACGTTCTTTTTCAATAATCCACCTGGCCATACCCAGAGCCAGGGCGGCATCAGTACCAGGTATAATTGGTACCCAGCGATGGGCCTTTTCAGCAATGCGGCTTAAACGGGGATCGATTACTACCAGTTTCATACCGCGCTGGAGGGCATTGATGATCCTGGGTGCCAGCCAGGTCGGGCCCTTGTTGGCTACCAGGGGATCGGTACCCCAGATGATGAGGTACTCGGTGTAATCTATATCAGCGTACATTCTATCTTTCTTCTTGGGGCCGCTGAAGGAACGTATATTCCCCTGGACGCCGCTCTGGCCACAAACGCCGCCGTGATGGTAAAAGTTGATACTGCCCAGGCAAAGTTTCCAGAGCCTATCCTGGATGAGATCCCGCCGGTCCCCGGCCATATTTACCACCTGGTTTACCCTGGGCCCCAGGTCTGGATGCCTGGTGTCAATGAGGACATCTTTATAACGCCGGTCAAATTCCTCCCAGGGCATCTGGCCTTTTTCGACTTTATCCCAGTCAGCCATGACGGGCTCCTGGGGCACATAGGCCACCAGGGAGCGGAGGCCGGGGGTTCCCAGGTCGGGGCTTCCTTCCAGGATCTCTTGCAGGGCCTGTTCCCAGGTAATGGTCTGGAACTGGCCGCTACCGCGCGGCCCTACCCGTTTCAGGGGTTGGCGCAGGCGGTAACGGTCATAGGCTATCTGGATACCGGCCTGCCCTTTCAGGCAGGTACGACCGCCTCTGAAACTACGTCCTCGAGTAGCCACATCGCCGTTACCCTTGGCGGCTTTCTCGGGCGGTGTGTTATAAGGGATAGGTCCGAAGGGAACGGTATTCAGCTGGCTATAGGGGTTACCCGTAATTTTGCGGACCATTACCCCTTCCGACGTTTCCTGCACCACGGCCTTGATGGTGCAGTGGGTATTACATTGTTCGCAGACGGTGTAAATAATACTGTCGGCCCCATAATCACCGGTGGCTTTACCTGTACCGTGGTTTTGCGGCGGGATCCACAAATGGTCCAGGCCTGCGGCCAGGGTGTCCGAACTGCCCCCGGCCAGCAGGGCCATAGCCGCGCCGCCCGCCGCCAGGCTGCCGGCCAGGAAGTGGCGGCGGGTTATTTTTTTACCCCCCTTTTTTTTACTCATGGGATACCACGCTCCTTTCATCCACTGGCTCCATGGGGAACCAGTTAATGAGAAGGGTATATAAAAGGGCACCCAGGCTGATAATACCGGTGGCAACCAGCCATTCGGCCAGGTTGGGGACATAGTAACCAGCGGGCAAGCCGGGTAACAGCGGCGGTATAAGCGCCGGTACAACGATATTGAACCGTACGGCCAGGATTCCCACATCTACCAAGGCCGCAGCTAGAACCTGAGCCCATACGGACCGTGCTGTGACCGGATAAAAATAGAGAAAAAGAGGAACAACCGCCCCCAGGCCCAGCTGGACACCCCAGTAAGTCCAGGCAAAGGGGCCGCCGGTCATAACCTTTAATGTGGCCAGTTCAGCTTCTTCCAGGCTGTAAAGCCCGATAAGGATTTCAAAGAACTGTAAGCCCAGGTCCACCAGCAAAAAGGCGATCATGAGCCCGGCAAGATTTCTTACCAGGGCGGGGTCGCTACCTGGCTTCCCCTGCCGGTGGCGCAGGGCGTAGATAATAGTAAGGAGCGCGGTACCCGAAACCAGGGCCGAAATGACGAACACGACGGGAAAGATGGCCGTATTCCAGTAAGCCCGGGCCTTGACCACGCCAAAAAGGGCTCCTGTACCTCCGTGGACGCCAAAGATGGCAATGGGGATACCGAGGATGCCCAGGATCTTCAGCCAGGCGGCGTCACGCCCGGCGCTTCGTGGGGAGAGATCCCTGTATCCCAGGGTAAGGAAACCGGCCAGGACCCCTCTGAAACCTTTTTCCTGGCTCCTGTACACCAGGTCGCGGCGCAGGGAAAAATAGAGTTCAGCCATTAAGAGGAGGACATAAAGTACATAAAACCGGATTTCCCACCCCAGGATGCTGGTCCAGTTCCAGTATATCAGGGCATGCCAGAACCGTTCCCAGTGTCCCAGGTCGAAAAGGATGAAGGTCATGGCCACGGCCATACTGAGTATGGCCACCAGCAACGCATCCCGGGCCACCTTTTCGAATTGTTTGAAACCGAAGACGGAATTCAGGGTTGAAAGCAGGAAGGCGCCCGCGCTCATGCCGACGAAATAAATGTAAAAGGCAACCCAGGCTCCCCACGGGGTGGTGCTGGTGAGATAGGTAGCAGCCAGGCCATGGACACCACGCTGGACGGTGCCGTAAAGACCTAACAGGATCCCGACCCCAAGTAAACTGTACCAGAGGGTCTTGCCGGGGTTTGGGGACACAGAGGGGGAAACCGATGGTACTGCCATCCGGAAAACCTCCTTTCAATTATCTGAGATAAAAAACTCGCGGTTCTGTACCCAGCTCCTCCTTCAGGCGAAAGGCCCGCGGACTGGTTACCAGCCTGGCGACGATACTTTCCGGGTCATTTAAGTTTCCGAAGTAGCGGGCATCTCCCAGGCAGGTTTCCACACACGCCGGTTCCTCACCCCGTTCGAGGCGGTGGAAACAGAAATGGCACTTGCGTGTTACCCCTACCGGGACCTTTTTCTTCCGCCGTGGCCCGCGTTCAATACCATACTCGGGAGCCTGGATCGCCAGGGCTCCTATCATTTCTTGCCCGTAATCTTCACCAAAGTCAAAGGAGCGGGCCCCGTAGGGGCAGGCTGTAATGCAGTAACGGCAACCGATGCACCGGTCGTAATCGATGGCTGTGATACCGTTGGCCATCTTATAAGTGGCGCCTACAGGACAAACCTGGGCGCATGCCGGCCGGTCGCACTGCATGCAGGGCCGCGGCAGGTGAGTAACTGTTACCCGGGGAAAACTCCCCCGCTCTTCTTCCAGGACAACATTGTAGCTGACTCCCGGTGGTGTCCTGTTTTCAGCCTTGCAGGATACCGTACAGGTGTCACAACCCAGGCATTTTTGCAGGTCGATGACCATGGCCCAGCGGGGGCTCTGGTCGGTAGTTCGTTCTGACATTCTTTTCCACCTCTTGCTCCTTATTTGTGCTAACCAGTACATACCCATGGTTATGCAAATTTCATGCCACCCTTCGCCAACTACCGTGACGAACTACCGGGGCATTATTAAAAGGCCTGCCCAAAAGGGCAAGCCTTTTAATAATGCCATTATGTCATGGTCCGTGACAATTTGTCAGGGGATTAATGGTGCGAAGGCTGCCACCCATATTGTTCCAGTTTACGATAGAGGTTGCGCACGCTGATGCCCAGTACCCTGGCAGCCTCCGTACGATTCCAGCCGGTAGCCTCCAGCACCCGGCGGATGTGCCTCTTCTCCACTTCTGCCAGGGGCAAAAGGGTGGGGTCGCTGGCCTTAAACAGCTGCTCTACCAAAATATCCTCCGGTTCCACCGGCCGGTTGCCGCTGAGAAGAAGGCCGCGTTCCAGCAGGTTGAAGAGTTCCCGCACATTCCCCGGGAAAGAATAAGCCATGAGGGTTGCCATGGCCCTGGGTGTCAGGGCATCTGGCGCTGCGCCTTTAAGGCGCAGGAAATGCTCTACCAGGAGGGGAATATCTTCTCGCCTTTCCCTCAGTGGAGGGACAAGAACCTGGACCACGTTTAGCCTGTAGTATAGATCCCGGCGGAAACGCCCGGCTTCCACTTCTTGAAGCAGGTTCCGGTTAGTAGCGGCTACCACGCGTACATCGGCCACTCGCTGGCGGTTATCTCCTACCCGGCGGTATTCGCCCGTTTCCAGAAACCGCAGCAACTTGGCCTGGAGGGCTAGATCCATCTCACCAATTTCATCGAGGAAGAGGGTTCCCCCTTCGGCGGCTTCTACCAGCCCGGCTCGGGCTGTGGTGGCGCCGGTGAAGGCCCCGCGGACGTGACCGAAGAGCTCGCTTTCCATGAGGTTTTCAGGAATGGCCGCAGAATTCACGGCAA
Organism: Moorella glycerini; assembly: GCF_009735625.1. Lineage (NCBI taxonomy): Bacteria > Bacillati > Bacillota > Clostridia > Neomoorellales > Neomoorellaceae > Neomoorella > Neomoorella glycerini. The sequence goes on from NZ_CP046244.1 coordinate 2,879,849, forward strand.
TAAAGGGCCCGTCCTGACGCCTACTTTCCCGGTGAATAGTCCGGGCAACCAGTTCCTTCCCGGTCCCACTTTCCCCCAGAATGAGGACCGGGACCTCGGTAGGAGCAACCCGGTGCACCACATCCAGCATCCGCCTGATGGCTTCACTACGACCGACGATAGTAGCGGTGGCCGTACCGCGTGAAGCCAGGCGCAGGCCTTCATTATGAACTACCAGGGCGCGTCTATCGGCGGCTTTTTCCAGGACTACTTCCAGTTCGGCCAGGTTGACTGGCTTGGTCAGGTAATCATAGGCCCCCCTTCTCATAGCCTCAATGGCTGTTGCAATGGTGCCGTGGCCAGTAAGAATCACTACTTCCAGATCTGGTTGCCTTTCGCGTGCCTGGTGCAAAAGCTCAAGTCCGTCCCCGTCCGGGAGCTTCAGGTCAAAAATGGCCACAGAATAAATGGCAGTTCCCAGGCGGGCCAAGGCTTCCCCAGCAGTACCGACACCATCAGCTTTCCACCCCTTACGGTTTAGACGGGCTACGATGAGCTCTCGCAGAGCTTCTTCGTCATCAACGACGAGAACACGGGGTAAATCTTTCATCGCTTCTCCTCCTTACCCTCACCTGCCGCTGTGTTCTCTCCCGTACTGGCCAGGGGTAGAGTCACCAATACGGTGGTCCCGTGCCCTGTTTCACTGCTTATAGTGAGGTTGCCTCCGGCCTTGGTAACAATATGGTGGCAAATGGTCAGCCCCAGACCAGTTCCCTGACCCGGTGGCTTGGTAGTAAAGAAAGGCTCGGTCGCCCGGGACAAATATTCTGCCGGCATGCCTTTGCCGGTATCAGCGATACGGATAATTATCATTCCGGCTTCTTGGAAAAGATCAATGGTCACCCTACCACCGGCCGGGGTAGCGTCCAGGGCGTTTTGTAACAGGTTAAAGAGCACTTGCTGGAGTTCAGAGGTATCGATCTTTACCCTGGGGAAAGGCTTAATAGATGGGGCCTCCCAGTTAAGGGCCACCCCCTTTTTGTGAAAGGCATAGCTTACCAGGGCTACTGTTTCCTTCACCGCCGTTAGTACATCTGCCGGGCCGGTTTCACCAAGGGGGGGCCTGGCAAAATCCAGGAGGCGCCGCGTAATTGTTTTACATCGTTCTACCTGAACCCGGACTACCCCCAGGTATTGCTCCAAGGTGCCGCTTTTTACCAGGTAATCCCAACCTTCCTCGTGCCCACGATCGGCCAGGTCTTCTGCATAGGCCGCTAATGTGGCCAGGGGGTTGTTGATTTCGTGGGCTACGTTTGCCGCCAGCTGACCCACTGCGGCCATTTTTTCTGCCCGGCGGATGGCTTCTTCTATACGGGCCTTTTCGGCTAGTTGCCGTACCATGGTGTTAAAGGAGCGTTCCAGATGGCCTATTTCTGTTGTTGATCTTTCCGGTACTGTGATATCCAGCCTGCCACGGCCAACCTCGGCTGCGGCCTTACTGAGGCGAGTAATGGGGGCTGTAAACGCCTCTGCGGCTTTATATCCACATACAGAAACCAGAGTTACTACTATCAATAAAAATAGCAAGAGTTGGCGGGTATGCTGTTGAAGGCGGAGCAGGGCCTCTTCCATTGGGACCTCTACCAGGGTTACCCAACCCAGACCCTCTACCACTTTTCCGGCCCCCAACATTTCCCCGCCGTTCGTTAAGTTGTACTGCAGAGGGATTGCCTGCTTACTTGTGTTATTGGCAAGAATTTGTTGCACACCTGGGTAGTTACTTAGGTCCTCTCTAAGAAGTACTGAGCTGAAGTCAGGGTGGCCAATGAGCTTTCCCTGCCTGTCAACTACATAAAAGGTCGCTCTCTGCAGAGAAATAAGGGTTGTGACATGATCCATGACACCGCGCAGGCTGACCTCGCCCCAGAGCACTCCGACCGGGCCCCCGTCCTTAAGACCCGGAACAGGAACGGCCAAGGATAGAAGTGGTCGCCCATCAACACCCGGTGCAGGCGTACCAAAGGCTGTCTGGCCTGTAATGGCCGTATTCCACACCGGTTGCCCGCGCATATTTACCAGGTCGGCGGGGGTAATAACCCTCCGCCGGGAAACCCGCGTTAACTCGCGACCTTCCCGGTTAGTCACGCTGACTTCTTCCAGGACAGGTACCTGCTGTAAGAGGGAATATAAAATTCGTTCTTGTTCTTCTGGCTTTGATGTAAGCAATGTCTCACGATAGGTAGTGGCCACCAGTTTCATCTGATCGGTCACGCTGACGGTGGCCAACCATACCGAGGAAGCAACTTCTTCTACAGCCTTGAGGTTTTGGTTTTTAGTTGTTTCAACCAAGTCTGCGCGCAGGGTGCGTAAATGGTAAACGCCAAGAAGATAGAGTGGTAGAATCGTTAGCACTAATCCGGCCAGCAATACTCGAAATCGGATTCTATTCCACCATGAGAACGACATTGTTATTGACACCTCTGTCCAGGATTTGACTCGCCAAACCCAGCACGGTAGGTGAAATTTCTATTCCCAACTGCCGGGCCACCCCCAGGTTAACAACCAGTTCCAACCTATCCGGAGTTTCAATCGGGATGGCAGCCACGTCCTTACCAGCTAGAACCTTAGCCACCAGCCTGGCTGCCTGCCGGCCTTGCTCAACAAAAGGGCATCCGTAAGCCGCCAGGGCACCGGCTTCGGCATCGGCGATATTCAGGCCCATTACCGGCCAACCTTTAGCAATGGCCGCTTTCCCGATACTTCCCATACCCTCTTCAAGTAAAAAGCCAGACATAACCAGGACAGCATCAGCTGCTTCTGGTGGAATCATTTCCAGATTTGCTTTGAGTTCCTTCAGGGAAGTTACGGCCACCACGTGTAAGAGGATGTTAAGTTTCCGGGCAGCTTCCTGCACTACCGCCAGGCTGGCCGGTCCAGGTACTACCCGGGGATCGTAAAGAACCAGGACCCGCTGAATACCAGGCACCAGTTTGACCAGGAGCTCCAGCCTTTTCCCGGCCAGGTCTACGTGATAATTATCGATGCCGGTAATGGCACCGCGGGCTCCCAGGTCGCTCTGCTGGACATTCCAGGTAGCAGCTGCCCCCATAAAAATCAAAGGGATGTTTACTTTTTGGGCCTGGGGAGCCAGCACTTCAGCTTCCACCCTCCCGCCGGCTACCAGGACGTCTGGTTTTTGGGCCACAAGTTCTGTGGCCAGGTGTTCCAGGTCGTCCCGCTGACTCCTGGCGTTGGCTGTTATAAAGGTTATATTCTTTCCTTCGGTATAACCCATTTGGGCCAGGCCGTCTCGCAGGCCGGTAAGTTTTTCCTGCCGGGCGTCATTCATCAAGAGCACAGCCACCAAGGGTTGGTGATCCGTCTTGCGAAAAGCGTGGGGTAAAAAGAAGATGGTAGTTACGACTAAAACAACTATTATCCAGCTCCGTACATATTTCTTCATTCAGGAACCCCTCCTCTCTAAATTACTAAATATAGTTCGGTTTCCTAATATGTTTTTTTCAGTTTTCCAGTCTACACTTTTATAGTTTAGCAAATTTCGTGTCACGTGTCAGGGAACAGAAAAACCCCTCAATTCATGAGGGGTCATCAAGGAAGTAACTCTTAGAATACGTCCAGGCTAATCATTAAGAAACTTGTCGAGTTGGAGATTGGTATTATCCTTAATCTCTGCCAGGATCATCCCGGCCAGCAAGCAACCGGCCCCCTGGCGCCAGGTCAGGGTCTCCTGGCCCCAGAGATAGGCTGCCAGGGCGGCAAAGACGGGTTCCATGGTAAAGATAATCACTGTATGGGTAGCAGTGGTAAACTGCTGGACTTTGTTTTGAATCAGGTAGGCCAGGGAGGTGGTACAAAAAAGCCACCGCGGGTAAACCGTGGTGGCTTAAAAAATAATCTATGGCTAGAGGAGGTATGAGGGGAGCGCTAACGGGGCTGCTTGTGCTGGAAAAATTTGCTCAGGTCTAGTTGCTCCAGGCGACTTAAAATCTTGTCGGCTTTATCCTGGGTTAGCTTGCCACTGGCGACTTCCTGATCCAGTTTGGTTTTAGCCTCATTAATTAGCTTTTCTTTGAGCTGTGCCAGGGTCAGGCCCTTTTCAGTAGCTATCTGCTCCAGGGTTTTACCACTCTGGAGTTCCTGGCGCAACTCCTGCGGCGTCATTCCCAGGGCGGTGGCAATGGCGTTACCCGGGAATTGCTGCCGTCCGTGAGGTCCGGGTTTGTACCCTGCGAACCATGGCCAGTCTCCAGCAGCAATGGCCTTTTGCAGCTTCTCTGCCCTGGCGCTGTCCATTAAACCGGCAGATACAGCGGCGTCAAGGGCCTGCTGCCCGGCATTTTTCATAGCATCCTGGAGCTTGTCTACTCCTATTCCCAGGTTGGCGGCCAGTTTTTCCAGGTAAAGCTGCTTCAAGCTGGTCCGGGGCTGGGAAGAGGAATTGTCCTGGGCCATAGCTATTCCCGCGGCAGCCAGGCTCAGGACCACTACCAGGATTAAAACCGGGCTGAGGTACTTTTTGATTTTAGCCAAGTTCATCACCTCCTCTCTGGAGGTTATTTTATCCACCTATGTTGAAAAAAAGATGAAATTAACCTGAGAAAATCATAAGAAATTATGCGCTCCTCAACAACGGCAGGATAACCCTGAAGGTCGTACCCTCCCCTACCCTGCTTTCTACCTTAATCTCTCCCTGATGTTGCTCGACAATCCAGCGGGCAATGGCCAGCCCCAGGCCGGTACCGCCGCTGCTGCGGGTGGTGTCGGCCCGGTAAAAACGTTCAAAAATGTGTTCCAGATCTGCGGGAGCAATGCCAGGCCCGGTATCCTTCACCTCGATAACCAGTCCTTCAGGTTTAACAGATGCCGCCAGCTCGATCTCACCCCCGGCAGGAGTGTATTTAAAGGCATTATCCAGTAAGATAAAAAGTAATTGCTTTAAATAATCCCGGTTGCCCATGATCTGCCTTCCCGCCAGGTTTTCAAGTCCGGTGGCCGTAAAGGTGGCCTCGCCCAGCAAGGGAGCCTGGCGGGCGACTTCCTGCATAAGCCCGGCTATCTCCATAGGCTCGCGTTTAATTTCCTGGCCGGCGTCCGCCCTGGCCAGGGTAAGGAGGTCATTCACCAGCCGGCTCATCCGTTCGGCCTCGCTGGCTATATCAGCCAGGGCTTCTTCCTGGGTTGCCATGTCCGCGCCCTTCATTTTGCGCAGTAAATCCACATTACCGCGGATGGTGGTCAGGGGGGTACGCAATTCATGGGAGGCATCGGCAACAAAGCGGCGCTGGGCGCTGTAGGCTTCCTCCAAACGGGTGTAGGCCCTTTGCAGGCGGCCCAGCATGGCATTAAAAGTGGCCGCCAGCCGGCCGATCTCGTCCATGGGGCCATGGTAGGGAACGCGCTGGGCCAGATCCCTCCCCTCCCCTATCTGTGCCGCCACCTGGGTCAGGCGCTCGATGGGCCTGAGGGCTGCCCGGGCGAGGATATAGCCCAGGATGGTAGCCATTAAAACAGCAACCAGTCCCAGGAAGATAAGTACCCGGCGCAGGTTGCCCAGGGTTTTTTCCACGGTACTCAAAATGGTAGCTACCTGGAGCAAGCCCACCGGCTGGCCCCTGAGCAGGAGGGGTACATTGTAAACCCTTAAGGAGTAATTATCGATGGCCTCTGTCGTAAAGAAAGCAATACCCTGGCGGGCCTGGATTAACGTTTGGGGTCCCACCGGCAGGGTCTGGCGACCTAAATTGTACGACCTGGTAACCACAAAGCCTTCGCTGTCGACTATTTGCAAAAAGATATCGGGAGCAGCAAAAACGTTAACATCGGGCAGGGTGATACGCTGCTGGCGCAGGAAATTGCTTTCAACTTTTATGGAGCTGACGACCTCCTGGGCGCGGAAAGCCAGGGAACGATCAACGGCACTGGTCAGGTAGCGCCCCATAAAGAGGTAGACCAGGCTTCCCAGGACGAGAAAGGTGAGGGTCAGGATAACAGTAACTAAAAGGGTAAGGCGCCAGCGCAGGGTCATGGCTGTTGCTCCTTGAGGACGTAGCCCACCCCGCGGACCGTCTGGATAAGGCGCGGCTCGCCCCCCGCTTCCAGCTTGGAGCGTAAATAGCCAATGTAAACTTCCAGGACATTGGATTCGCCGCTGAAATCATAACCCCAGATGCGGGTCATGAGCTCGTCGCGGGTAAGGACCCGGAGGGGATTTTGCAGGAAATAAGCCAGCAGTTCATACTCCTTGGCCGTGAGGGTGAAGGTTCGCGCGCCTCTTTTTCCTTCCCTTGTGGCTGTATTTAAAGTTAAATCGCTGTACTGGAGGATTTTTGGCTCTTTTCCCCGGGACCGGCGCCGCAGGAGGGCGCGGATGCGAGCCAGCAGTTCTTCCAGGGCAAAGGGTTTAACCAGGTAGTCGTCGGCCCCGGTATCCAGTCCCAGGACCCGGTCGGCGGTATCATCCCGGGCCGTCAGCATGAGGATGGGAATATCACTGTGGGCCCGCAACTGCCGGCATACGGCCAGGCCGTCAATACCGGGCAGCATGATATCGAGGACAATAAGGTCGGGCTGGCTGGCGGCCAGAGCCAGGGCCTGATGGCCGTTGCTGGCCACTTCCACCTCATACCCTTCGTAGGTCAGGGCCCTTTTTAGCATGGAGGTAATCTTGGCATCGTCATCGACAACGAGGATGCGGGTCCGCAAAAATATCACCCCTCAAGTTGCTTAAAATATAACGCGGGGTTAAAATGCTGTCAAGGGTAGCGGCCCGTGTTGTACGTGTCAAGATGTAGTAGGCAAAAAGAGACCTCACATAAAAATCCCATATATATCCAACACCTTTTCCGGCTCCGGAGTATTGTGCAGTAATTCTCTGCGCCTGTCAAGGTTAAAGCCTGCGGCCGCCTACGGCGACCTTGACAGGCTTCGCGAATTACTGCCTGCTCTAATTAAGCCGGAAAAGGGGTTAGAATATAGCTCCACTAATTCTTGTTAGTTGCCTCAAGGTATATTTAACCCAATCTGTTCCCGCCTCAGGGCCAACAAGGGCTGGTACTCTCTTCCTTAACCATGCTTCTACGTCTTCTTTAACTATCTTCTTTTCTTTTATTACTTTAACGGGATTCTTTTCTACTTGTGGCATCTTCTTTTCTAGCCATGCGGCTAATTCTCCATTGGCTTTGAGCATAAGTAATGCTACCATGGCCGTTGCTCCTGCTTCGCTCCAGCTCATTCCCCTCTTTTTCATGCGAATGGCTATTTTTTTGTCTACTGTTGTTTCGGCTACGCCCATCCCGTATAACTTTAGCCCTTCCAGTTGTCGTGGTAACCGCAAGCGGTAATCTAACAGGTTATCGCGATATCTTTGACAGTAGTCATATACTTTTTGGCGTTGTTGCTTGTTTTTGCGGTTCGGTGCTTCTTCTATGAGTGCTTCCATGGTGTCCAAAAAGACCTGCTCTTGACCTTTGGCTAAAATCTCCATTAATCCTCGCGCTGTTTCGTTCCCATAAGCCTGCCTTATATCCCGGTGGAGGTGGTAGCGGTCCAATTGTACAATGGCTCCTGGTAACTGTTCTTTGGCTGTCTTCTGGATCCAGCTGGCTCCGTCGCCATTGACCACATATATTGTTTTTTCGTCTATCTCGTAGTACCTGGCTATTTCCGTGGTGAGGGCTTCCCAAAATTGTTCTCCATCTTCATAGATGCCCATTACTACCCGCGGGTTCTTGAGATGCCGGGCATTCCCTTTTTCTATCCACCCTTCGTATACTATTCCTACTTTTACTTCTATCCGCTCTTGCTTGCTCCTTTGCAGGGGAATCATTATGCCATCGGCTTCGATAAATAGTGCCGGTACTTTTTTCTTTTTGCCTTGGGGCTCTTCCCCGCTCACGAATAGCTTGTTGCGCAGGGCTTCTTGCAGTCCTTTTTGTTCCAGTCCATTTCGTTTTACTTCGCTATGGATGGTCATATGGCTTAATTGGCCCATCCCTGCTTCGGCCATTATTTCCGCTGCCTGCCTGAAGGGTAACCGGGTTGCCAGCGATACGGCTAATTTGAGCAGTCTTCCTGTCAGGCGCTTTCCTTGGCGTAAGTTCAGGGCTTCGTCTAACAGAAACCTTCCCTCGCCTCTTTTCTTTTTGCGCGTCGCTTTGACATATAGTCGGCGCTTAAAGGTTATATCCCCGTACAGGCAGGTGATTGTGCGGTAGCGGAAGCCAGCTATCCTATATCTCTTGGGTTTTGCTGGCATAAGGGCATCATCCAGGGCTTCCAGTACGGCTACCAATAATCGCCTGGCTATTTGCAGGATAACTTCTTCTAGAGTGTTGAAATTCTCGATACCATCTAATAAACTAAAGATGGTAGCGGTACTGGTATTACCGTTTACCATAAAGAGACCTCACTCCTTTTACGGTGTTTTTCTTCTTGTGAGGTCTCTTTTCTCTTTTTTGCTCCTTTTTCCTCCTGCCTACTGTAATTTTACACTAACGCCCGTGTTTTATGTCGTGCTCCCGGTAACCTCATGTAAAAAGCCGGCCATGAGGGCGCCTTGCCCTTTGTCGAAGGGGCCAGTAACTAAGCTGGGTATAGAGTTTTAGATTGCTGTAACTTCCAGGTTAGCCTGAGTCCCAAAATGAAACCGGGTACGCCTTGACTTTAACATGGTTTTGTGCTAATATACTTTTTGCGCGGAAAAACAATGCGGGATGGTGTAGCGGTAGCACCCATGACTCTGGATCATGTTGCCCTGGTTCGAATCCAGGTCCCGCAGCCAGAAATTACCCTCCCCTTCCGGTTGGAAGGGGGTTTTTGCTTTTTATAACGCCTGCAAGTCTATACCAATATTACTAAGGGGCCAGTATGCTGCTACTGGCCCCTCCCTTTTCCTAAGCCAGGTTTTCCCGGATCCACCTGGAGGCCCGGGACAGGCGCTCAAGGACGGTTTCCCTACCCAGGAGTTCCAGGATCTCAAAGAGGCCGGGGCCCATGGTGCGGCCGGTGACTGCCAGGCGGGTGGGATGAAAAAGCTGCCCCGTACTTATCCCTTTCCTTTCAGCCAGGGTCCGGTAGGCCTCTTCAGCTGCCGCGGCAGTAAATTGGGGTAAAGCTGCCAGCTCTTCCCTGGCTTCATCCAGCAGGGCGGCGGCCCCGGGTTTGTTGAAGTACTTGCGGACACCCTTTTCCTCATAGGAGGTTACCTCGCTAAAGAAATAGCTGGCGGCATCGGCCACTTCGGCCAGGGTCTTGACCCGGTCGCGGACGGCAGCAATGATGGCCCGGACATGGTCATAGTCCTGCTCCGGTAACGGGTCGGGCAGGAGCCCTTTAGCCTGTAAAAAGGGCACGGCCAGGCGGGTGATCCGGTCGAGGTCACCCTCCCGCAGGTAGTGGCCATTAATCCAGGTTAGCTTTTTGGTGTCGTAAATAGCGGCATTTTTAGAAACTCGCTCCAGGGAAAAACTGTTAATTATCTCCTCCAAAGGTATAATTTCTTCCTCCCCTTCAGGTGACCACCCCAGGAGGGCCAGGTAATTGATAATGGCTTCCGGCAGGTAACCTTCATCCCGGTATTCTTCTACCGAAGTAGCACCATGGCGTTTACTTAACTTGCTGCGGTCGGGGGCCAGGATCATGGGCACATGGGCAAAGGCCGGTAACTCATACCCCAGGGCCTGGTAAACCAGGATCTGTTTAGGAGTATTGGAGAGGTGCTCCTCGGCCCGGATGATATGACTGATCTGCATTAAGTGATCGTCAACCACGGTGGCAAAATTATAGGTTGGCATGCCATTGGATTTAACAATGATAAAATCATCGATGGTATCATTATCAAAGGAGACATCACCGCGAACAATATCCTTTACGGTCGTTGTACCCTGGTCGGGAACTGCCAGCCGGATAACCGGCTGCCGCCCCTCCTTTTCCAGGCGGGTACGATCTTCCGGCGTAAGATAACGGCAGCGGCGGTCGTACATGGGGGGGCGACCTTCGGCCTGGGCAATCTTACGCCGGGCGGCCAGTTCTTCCACGGTACAGTAGCAGAGGTAGGCTTTACCTTCATTTAACAGCCGGGCTGCCGCCTGGCGGTAAAACTCCAGGCGCTGGGACTGGAGATATGGTCCATAAGGGCCGCTCTTTTCCGGTCCTTCGTCCCAATCAAGGCCCAGCCAGCGCATGGCGGCCAGGATTTCCCGGTAGGAAATATCCGTCGAACGTTCGGTATCGGTATCGTCAATACGCAGGACAAAGGCACCTCCATGGTGCCGGGCAAAGAGCCAGTTAAACAAAGCTGTACGGGCCCCGCCGATATGTAAGCTGCCGGTAGGGCTGGGGGCAAAACGGACACGAACCGTGGACAAACGACAACACTCCTATCTTAATAACACTTGATACTGGGCTTCCAGGCGGCGGGCCATGGCCGCTGCCGCAAGGCCGGCAGCATTATGACGGGCCTGTTCACCCAGCCGCCGCCTGAGGCTTAAATCCTTAACTAATTGCAACACACAAACGCTGAAGGCATTTATATCTAGTGGGGTTAAAAAACCATCTTTTCCATTGACAACCATTTCCTCGACACCGTAGGCCTTGACGGCAACTACCGGCAGGCCGGCAGCCTTGGCTTCCGCGATTACCAGTCCCTGGGTTTCGGTGACGGAAGCAAAAATAAACAAGTCGGCCCCCGCATAGACGGCCGGCATTTGTTCAAAGGGAAAAGACCCGGCAAAGGTAACGGCCTGGTTGATTCCTAAAGAACGGGCCTGGCTTTGCAGGGTTTCCTTTAAGGGGCCGCTGCCCACCAGGACCAGGCGGGTATGCGGTACCTGCTGGTGTACAAGAGCAAAGGCCTGCAGGATAAAGGTGATGTTTTTTTCCTTACCCAGGCGTCCTACATGGAGGAGCATGACCTCCTCCGGTGGTAGTTGCAGGTAGCGGCGCAACCAGGTGGGATCGAGGTTTTGAAAGCGGTCCAGTTCAATACCAGTGGGGATACTAACCACCGGTACCTTGACGCCGTTTTCCTGTAAGTAAGCGGTAATGACCTCTGTCGGTGTAATTACCAGCTGGCAACGGTTACAAAAAGATACGGTATAATGGCGGACTGCTTTGCGCATCAGCCTGGGTGCCAGGGGAAAATAGTGCACATATTCTTCATAAAGGGTGTGATAAGTGGCCACCAGCGGTAACCCCAGCTGCCTGGCCATCCGTGCCCCCAGCTGCCCCATTAAAAAAGGGGAATGTACATGGATGAGGTCAATCCTTAACTCCCGCAAGGCCCTGGGCAAAGCCGGCGCCACCGGGATGGCCAGGGCAAATTCTTTAAAGGTAGGTGCCTTTAGCGAACGGAAACGGTAGATGTCTTTTTCGGGCCGGCATTTACCATAACTGGGAGCAAAAATAGATACCCGGTGACCCAGGTTACGCAGTTCATTAGTAAAGGTGACAATGGATCTGACTACCCCGCTGGTATATGGTAAATAGCTGTCAGTGAAAATGCCAATATGCAATTTTAGAGCCGCCTTTCTTCAGGTGGCATTCCGGGCAACAGCCTGGACAATATCGTGGCGCCGGACGAGCCCTATTAGCTGGCCTTCGCGGACAACTGGCACCTGCTTGATTTTATGGTCTGTCATTAAACCGGCGATTTCAGCGATACTGGCGTCTTCCCCGACGGCAATAACTCTGCGCGTCATGATGTCTTTAACAGGTCTTGGGGTGAGGAATTGGACCTTAGTGGTTAAATCATTATTGTCTTCCAGGACAAAGAGCGAATTAAAAAGATCGACAAAAACCGGGCGCCGCTGGCGAACGGCAGCCATGATATCGCCATCGGTAATTATGCCCTTGATCTTACCCTCCTTATCAATAACAACAGCGCTGGTAACGCCCTCCTGGACAAAAAGCTGGACTACATCACCAACCCTATCATCCGGGTGGACGACAACCACATCGGTAGTCATAATATCCCTGGCCAGGATCACGGTTTATTCCCCCCATTAAACTTATTATATCACTACGGTCGCAGGGTAGCTACTACCCGCTGGGGTTTTAAGAGGAAATCAAGGGCGGCCAGGATACTGGTAAAAACCACGTCCGCCTGTTGCAGGGCCTGGACGGAGGCTCCTTCTGGTCCTAGAACCAGCAAACCCAGGGCGGCCTGGCCGAGCATCTGCGCATCATTGACCCCGTTGCCAACAGCGGCTGTATGTTGGGCTCCCAGCTCGGTAATTATCCGTTCCTTATCCGGCCCGCCGGCCCAGCTGTCGACTTTAGTTAAAACCACCGGCAGGTGCCGGCAGGCAGCGGCAGCTGTACCGAAGGTATCGGCCGTCAGGATATAAACCTTAAGCCTGTTTGCCAGGGCCTGCAGGCGCTCTGCCACCCCCGGGAGGAGCTGGCCGTCGCAGGCAATGGTACCGTTAAAGTCCAGGACTACCTGGTGAATTTCTATCCTGCGCCCGGGTACTTCATAAATTAGCATTTGCTTTTCCCTGCCAAAAATATTTATAATGTTCTTCCTGCTTGCCGGCAGGATTTATAAAAGGGTAAACGAAATAAAATTAATTAGACATTAACAAAGGAGGTTGGCCAGGATGTTTGTCCGCGACCATATGAGCCCCAATCCCATTACAGTTACCAGGGAGACTTCCGTCCTGGATGCCCTCGAGCTAATGAAGAAGCATAAAATCCGGCGCTTACCTGTGGTCCAGGATGGACGGCTGGTAGGGTTGGTTACTGAACGGGATATCTTAAGGGTTTCTCCTTCCCCGGCTTCAACCCTCAGCGCCTTTGAAGTCAATTACCTGGTAGCCAAGATGACGGTTAAAGATGCCATGATTAAACGCCCCATTACCGTTCCTCCAGATATGACCATTGAAGAAGCGGCCCTTTTGATGCGGGAGCATAAAATTGACAACCTCCTGGTCATGGAAAAGGAAAAGCTCGTCGGTATTATTACCCAGACCGACCTCTTTGAGGCTTTGATTAAACTCTTTGGCCTGCGGCGCCCGGGTGTGAGGGTTACCCTGGAAGTAGAAGACCGCATCGGCGTCCTGGCTAACATTGCCCGGCGGGTAGCAGACGCCGGCATCAATATTATTAACGTTGCCAACCGCCATAAAGACGATGTCCATACCTATGTCGTCCTGCGGCTGGCAACAGGTGATGTCAGCGCTCTCCTCCCCGCCCTGGAAGCAGAAGGCTACCGGGTAATTCACGTAAGTTCTTATAACGGCTAAAACTTAACCGCATTTACTGAAGCCGCAGCTGCAGGTGACGCAGCCTTCCTGGAAATGGAGGTTGGAACCGCACTCCGGGCAGATACCCTTCTGGATGAGTTCGGCTTCGGCAGCCGGGCTCAAAGGCTGGAAACCGGCCGGCTGGTTTTCAATGGTAGCGCTAATTTCGGCCAGGGCGCGGGCGCTGAAATCAGATGGTAGCTGGTAAGAACCGTGGTCGTGCCAGTTTTTCAGCTCCTGGGCCAGGACGCGGCCGATGATGTCCGGGCAGGATTTACCGACTATACTTTTATCGGTGGCCCGGCGCCGTAAGAAATTGGGGCAGCTTACCGAGGTGAGCTGGTCAATAATGGCCTCCGGGGCAATATTGGCCCGCAGGGCCAGGGAAATCAGCCGGCTGACACCTTCGGTAAATCCGCTGCAGCCACCGGAAGAGCCGGTGGTGATAAAGGTTTCGATTAAACCCTCCTGGTCATAATTGACGGTGATATACATTTTACCGCAACCCGTCTTAACCTGCTCGGTAACGCCGCAGGTACGTTTCGGCCGCGGCCGGGGATGGGTTTTCTGGCCGGAGGGCGTCTTGACAGCAGTATTTTTGGTGCCGCTGACCAGCACTTCCTGTTCCCGGCTGCCGGAACGGTAGACTGTCACCCCTTTACAACCCAGCTGGTAGGCCAGTTCATAGACCCGGCGGACGTCTTCCCTGGTGGCACCGGGCGGGAAGTTAACCGTTTTGGAGACGGCATTATCGGTACTGGCCTGGAAGGCGGCCTGCATGCGGATGTGCCACTCCGGGGCGATTTCCAGGGCCGTGACAAAAACCCGGCGCATATCCGGCGGGATCTGCTTGATATCATGGATACTTGTCCCGGCGGCAATTTGCTGGAAAATTAACCTGGCCTCATCCGGCGCAAAATTTTCCTCTATGTAGGCCCGGAAAACAGGGTTGACCTCAATAAGGCTTTCGCCATCCAGGACGTTTTTAGTGTAGGCCAGGGCGAAAACCGGTTCTATCCCTGAGCTGGTACCGGCAATCATACTGATGGTACCGGTAGGGGCAATGGTGGTGCAGGTGGCATTGCGGAGTTCCTGCCCCCGGTAAATGCTCCTGTCGATATTGGGAAAGCTGCCCCGCTCTTCCGCCAGCCTCCGGGAAGCCTGGCGGGCTTCTTTTTGAATAAAGGCCATCACCCGGCGGCCCAGCTCCACTGCTTCTTCTGTATCATAAGGAATCCGGAGCAAGAAAAGCATATCGGCCCAGCCCATGACTCCCAGGCCGATTTTCCGGTTACCCATGACCATGGCCTTTATCTTTTCCAGGGGGAATTCATTGATCTCAATAACGTTATCCAGGAAGCGTACCGACCAGTAAACTGTTTCCGCTAACTTGTCCCAGTCTACGCCGCCCTCCCGGACCATATTGGCCAGGTTCAGGGAGCCAAGGTTACAGGCTTCATAAGGTAAAAGGGGCTGTTCCCCGCAGTTATGGGCGTAGATGCCGTTGGCGTCGAAGGCGTTGATGCCGGGAACCTGGACGTCATATACGTCTTCGACCCCGTCATCTTCGATGGCAAGGACCGTGGCTGTAAAGCGCTCACGATTCATTCCTCGCCGGTAAGACGCAAGGAGTGAATTTAATTTCCTCGCCTTGTCGACATCGCCAAAGCCGATCCGCCCGGCGAAAAAGGCCAGGTTATCCCCGCTGATGACCAGCTCATGCTGGGCCTTGATCTCATACTCCCGGGTACCTCCTTTACCATCGGGCAAGGGCCGGCTACCGGCCGGACGCCGTTCTGCATAAATGGTACTGGCAATGCCCAGGCGAAGGAGCATGCGCTGTACCGTGCGCAGGAGATCAAGGTTGCTCTGGGCCAGGCGGATGCTAACGCCCTTTTGCTGGCTCCCCTGGACCGAGGCATCGCAGTCAAACAGGCCCCGCAGGAAGCCCCGGTAGCCGTCTGACGAAGCACGTTCGATTGCCGGGGTAACGGTCTTAACGCCGGGCCCCATACCCATCCGCCCGGCCAGCATTTTCAGACTGGCTGACTTGAGGCGGAATTCGTCGCGCCCTTTAACGGCCATCCAGCCGGTAAAGTCGGAACGATGGGGTAATGCTCCGGCGTAGCTTAAAGCCAGCTTCATGACTGAGGCTGTACCGTCTTCTGCCTGCAGGTCGCCAACTGCCTTCTCCCTGGCCCAGACGGAAAGAATAGCGCTGTCCTTCTTGAGGACACCGTCACCGACCAGGAGACCAAGGAGGTAACCCTCACCTTCCGTCAGTTCGCCAGGCCACCCTGCCAGGGGGCGGTGATTATGCAGGAGAATCTGGTCGCCGGGCTTCAGCTCTTTGACCGGGACCCATTCGGAAGCAATACGGTAGCGCGTCCGGTCAACCATGCGCAGCACCCGGTGGTCAGCGGTGAGCCGGACACTGTATCCTTCCCGGGTGCGCAGGCTGACGACCGGCTTTGTCGCCGTCTTGAAGAAGCCTTCTTTACCTGTGGCGTAGGGCCGGCCGTTGACTACTGCTGTAAAGGGGCGGCCCAACAGTTCCCATACCTGGCGCGGGCCTTCACTTGTAGTCACCCAGGTATCGCCGGTCACGCAAGGGTTGGTGGCCTCGATGTCTCCCAGTTCAGGGGTGGGATTATCTTCATTTAAACGGTCCAGGAAGATGATGCCCGGCTCGCCGTTGGCCCAGGCATGGTTTACGATTTCCTCGAATACCTGCTGCGCTTTCAGCTTCTGGTATACTTTGCCGCCAAATTTTAGCTCATAGTAATCGTCCCGGGCCAGGGCTTCCATGAATTCCTTTGTCAGGCCCACGGAGATGTTGAAGTTGGTCAATTCATTGTTATTTTCCTTGCAGCTGATAAATTCCAGGATATCAGGGTGATCCACCCGTAAAATCCCCATATTGGCCCCCCGCCTGGTCCCTCCCTGCTTGATGGCCTCGGTGGCGGCATTGAAAACCTTCATAAAGGATACGGGGCCGGAGGCTACCCCGCCGGTAGAGCGTACGGGGCTGTTTTTCGGCCGCAGGCGGGAAAAGGAAAAGCCTGTCCCCCCACCACTTTTATGAATCAGGGCCGCGTCTTTAACCGCGGTAAAGATGGCCTCCATACTGTCTTCCACCGGCAGGACAAAGCAGGCCGACAGCTGGCCCAGCTCCCGGCCGGCGTTCATCAGGGTGGGGCTGTTGGGTAAAAAGTCCCAGCTGGTCATGAGCTGGTAAAAGCGCAGGCTTATGTCTTCTAGCTGCTCTTCTGTCCAGGCGGGGTTGAAAATTTTTTCCGCCCCGGCTACGGCCCTGGCCACCCGGTGGAACATCTCCTCCGGTGTTTCCACCGGGACACCATTTTCTTTCTTCAAGTAACGTTTTTCGATAATCAAGCGGGCATTGTCTGTTAATTTCATTCTGTCACCATCCATATATTGACATAAAAGAAAGTTATCTACATAGTTATCCACTTTATCCACTGGTTCCAGTTTAAGTTACAGGCAGGTAAATACTGAAACAACTTCCCTCCCCTACTTTGCTTTTAACTTCTATTTTACCACCATGACCGGCAACGATACGGTTGCTCAAGGTTAAGCCCAGGCCGGTACCGTTTTCCTTGGTGGTATAAAAGGGCTCGAAGATTAATTTTAGCTGTTCCGGGGGAATCCCCGGGCCATTATCTTCAACGGTGGTGACGACCTGGCCGGTAGTCGTATCCAGGTAAGAAGTTACAATTACCTGGCCTCCTGGACCGGCCGCCTGGATGGCATTGGAAGTCAGGTTGAGAATGACCTGTTTAATCTGGCCGGGATCCAGGCATAAAAGGGGTAAATCTGGTGCCAGGTACTGGACCAGTTTTACCTCATGCATTATAGCTTCCTGCTCGGCCAGGAGCAGGGCTTCGGCCACCAGCTGGCCGAAAGGCGTTATTTGCAGCTGGGGCTGGGAAGGCTTGGCAAGGGACAGGAACTCCTTGATAATATTATTGATGCGATCGAGTTCGTCAAACATAATGGTGAAATATTCCTGCTCGAGGGCCTGGGGGTCAAATTTAGTTTGTAAGAGTTGTAAAAAACCGCGAATGGAAGTTAGAGGATTGCGGATTTCGTGGGCCATACCGGCAGCCAGTTCACCGACAATGGCCAGTTTTTCTGTTAAATATTCCCGGTCCTCTTCAGGAAAAGAATAAGCCACTACCCTCTCACCTCCGGCCCATAACTAATACATTTCCACAAGATGGCCATTTTTCCTCCTGGCAGGAGATTACTGGCGATAATTTTGTTGCATCTCCTGGAGAAGCTGGCCCAGTTTCTTCATATTTTCGCCATAACCAGCCCAGTCGCCCAGTTTTAGTTTTTCCTGGGCCTCACTGTAAAGGCGGTTGGCTTCCTGGATGGAAGTTGCTAAATTGCTAGTTGTAAGCGGGCCGGAAGGAGGTGCCGTTGTTGCCGGTGGCGGGGTAACAGGTGCCCGGTCACCGAAAATGGCCTTCAGGGCGCCGGCCAGGGTATCGGCCATGACTATTTTCTCCCCGTAAGCTACTACCACCTGGCGGAGTTCCGGCAACTTGCTCTCCTGGGCCTGGAGGAAAATTGGTTCCACATAGAGCAATGCTTCCTTAATGGGTAGGACCAGGAGATTGCCGCGGATAACCCGGGAACCGTGCTGGTCCCAGAGGGTAAGTTGCTGGGAGATAGTGGGTTCCTGGTCAATGCGGGCTTCAATTTGCATGGGGCCATAAATGGAACGATTTTTAGGGAACGTATAAAGTAGGAGCTGGCCGTAGTGGGGGCCGTCGTTGCGGGCCGCCAGCCAGGCCACCATATTAACCTTGCGCGCCGGGGTGAAGGGCAGTATTAGTATATATTCCGCTTCCTGTTCGCCGGGCAAGGGCATTAAGGTATAGTAGGGCTCTATGGCCTGGCGCTGATCGCCCACCATTTCCTCGGCAATACTCCAGGCGTCTTCTTTATTATAGAAGAGCATGGTGTTTTCCATGTGGTAGCTGGCCAGCATCCTGGCCTGGATGGCCAGCAGTTCCGCAGGATAACGCAGGTGCTGCCGCAGTTCGGCCGGCATGGCCTCCAGGGGTTTAAACAGGCCAGGGAAAATCTTACCCAGGGTCTGGCTTAAGGGATCGCCGGGATCCACAATATAGTAATCGACCGTACCGTTATAGGCATCAATTACCACCTTGACGGCATTGCGGATGTAATTAAAACCCTCATTGACCGGTTCGGAATAGGGATACATACTGGTTAAAGTATAGGCGTCAAGTAACCAGTACAGCCGCCCGCCGGCGACCACCAGGTAGGGGTCGGCGTCATAACGCAAGTAAGGCATAATCTTGCGGGCCCGTTCCTGGATGTTGCGGTAGTAGAGGATTTTGCTCTGGGGAGTCAGTTCCTTGCTCATCAATAACCGGTAATCATTAAAGCGGAAGGCAAAGATGAGGCGCCGCCAGTAGTTATTGAGGGCTACTCCTCCCCTGCCCTCATACCTGGTTTCCACGAAGTTATCGCCAGCGCTGGCGGGATAATCGAATTCAGCCGCCTTGCCGCCGGTAATAACGTAATCGC
Source organism: Moorella glycerini (assembly GCF_009735625.1). Taxonomy (NCBI): domain Bacteria; kingdom Bacillati; phylum Bacillota; class Clostridia; order Neomoorellales; family Neomoorellaceae; genus Neomoorella; species Neomoorella glycerini. Next base: position 2,898,673 of record NZ_CP046244.1, read on the forward strand.
CGGTTAACTCACCGTAATAGATGCGGGGTTCGTTAAGCTGGAGACCGGCAGTACTGCGGAAGGGCAAATCGCCGGCAATAAATTCGGGCTGGCCACCGGGGGTAACGGTGCTGGCCAGATTCATGGCCAGGCCGTAGCCATGGGTATAGCGCATTTTTTCATTAATCCAGGTCCTGGCCCGGTCAGGCAGCTTATCCTGGTCCAGTTCGCGGGCTGAAAGCATGACCTGGCGCTGGCTGCTTCCGAAGGTATAACGGTCGACATCAATATCCTTAAAGCTATAATAGGAGCGGATTTCCTGGAGCTGGCTGTAGGTTTGCTGCAGGGGCCGGTAATCCCACAGGCGGATATTATCCAGGGTAATCTTCTCCTGTTCCAGGTCGGCCGGGGTAAGATTATCACGGGCCGGGAATTCCCGGACGGTTATTTTATCTAAACCAAAGGCGCGGCGGGTAAAGTCAATATTAAAACGCAGGTAGGGCTCTTCCCGGACAAACTCATTGGGCTCGACCTGGAACTTCTGTATTGCCAGGGGTAGAATAACTACCAGCAAGGCATAAGCAGCAATGAAAGTCAAGATCCCCAGGCCTACCAGCTTGAGGTTGCGGCGGAAGGCATTGAGGAAGATAAGCAAGGCACAGGCCACGGCTACACCAGCCAGGATGTTATACCCCGGTAGCAGGGCGTGAATATCCGTATAACTGGCGCCAAAGGCTACACCCCGGGGCGAACGGACCAGATCAAAGGCCCGCAGGCGGAAACCCCAGGCCTGGACCAGGAAGAAGAGGGCCACCAGGGTGGAAAAATGAACCTGGGGACGGGCAAAGCGACCCTTTCGTAAGCCCAGGAGTTCTCCCGGGTTAAAAAGCAGGTAGAAAAAGCCGGTAACCAGGGCGGCCCCTACCAGGGCCGTAACTAACAGGCCATAGAGAAAATGATAAAAAGGCAATTTAAAGACGTAAAAGCCAATATCTCTGGCAAATAAGGGATCAGTAAACCCAAAGTTAGTTGCCTGCAGGTATTGCTGGACAACCAGCCATTTACCGGCTGCCAGGGGACTGAAGAGCAAGGCACCAATCAGGCTCACCAGGAGGTAAAGGATGGTTAACCGCTGCCGGGTAACAAAACGGTCAACCAGGTACTCTTTTAAGGTCCAGCTTTCCCGGGTGGAGGAAGGAGTTAAATTTAGACCCCGGTAAGTAAAAAGCAGGTTGAGGTAAAAGAAAAGGAAGAAAAAGGATAGGACTGCCAGCCGCAGGCCCCAGTCGGATAAAAGCCTGGTAATGAGGACCTGGCGGTAGCCGGCTTCGCCAAACCAGTACCAGTCAGCCAGGAAATGGGAACCCAGGAAGGTAATACCCAGCCCGGCCAAGATGATGATTAACAGGATTATCCGTATGCGGTTCAGGATGCTCATATTAAAAACCTCCTGCAGGGGGTTACAAGTAATACTTCGCCACCGGGGTGGCCTTTCCTCCTGGTTAAAAGAAAAAGCCCCGTGCTACCGGGGCTGCTCCATGACACTTTTCAGGCTTCCAGGGCCAGGTCGACTATTTTTTGCACCAGGGCCGGGAAATCTAACCCGGCAGCCCGGGCAGCGTCGGGGACCAGGCTGGTGGCTGTCATGCCGGGAACACTGTTGACTTCAATAACCTGGGGAACCTGGCCCCGGGCCACAATCATATCCACCCGGGCAAAGCCACGGCAGCCCAGGAGGGTATAAGCCTGGCGGGCCAGGGAGGTGGCTGCGGCCAGGACGGCCTCCGGCAGCCGGGGTGGGATAATATGATCACTTAAACCGGGGGTATATTTAGCCGTATAATCATAAAACCCGGTATGGGAAACAATTTCAATTAGAGGTAAGACCCGGGGATCACTGTTGCCCAGGATGGCGGCCGTTATTTCCGGCCCGGGAAGAAAAGCCTCGGCCATAAAGCAGGGGTCATACTTTAAGGCGCCTTCAATGGCGGGAGTCAACTCTCCTTCCTCCCTGACGATGAAGGTGCCGATGGTGGAACCCTGGGTCGGGGCTTTTATGACCACCGGTAAACCCAGGTCCTTTAAAATGCGTTTCTTTACCTCTTCCCTGCCGGCAGCATACTGGCCGGCAGTCCAGCTCAAAAAATCAGGGGTGGGCAGGCCGGCCTGGCGTAAGATGCGCTTGGTCATGATTTTATCCATGGTAATGGCGCTGGCCAGGACGCGGCTGCCGGTATAGGGGATGCCCAGAATCTCCAGCAAGCCCTGGACCGAACCGTCTTCTCCCGGCCTGCCGTGCAGGGCGTTGAACACAACGTCAGGAGCAAAGGCCTTTAGTTTAGCAACAACTTCCTCATCCAGGTCAATCTTCATTACCTCGTGCCCCAGGCCTGCCAGGGCGGCAGCAACAGCGGCCCCGCTCTTTAAGGAAATTTCCCTTTCAGAAGAAGGGCCACCCATTAAGACGGCTATTTTCATATTTATACAGGTACCTCCTTATAATCCTTTAGCCTGGCAACCATCCTGGCGGAAATGCCCATAGCCCCCATTTCCACCGGCGCGTAAATACCGTGAAAATCGGTGCCTCCGGTAATGAGGAACCCTCGATCCAGGGCCAGCCGGTAGAAATAACGGATAGCGTCTCTCCCTTTATCCCCTAGATAATAATAAAATACCTCCAGGCCGTCAATGCCCTCTTCCAGGATGAGCTTTAATAGCCCTTCATCCCTGATCAGGCCGGGATGGGCCAGGATGGCGATACCTTTAGCGGCGTGAATCAAGGATACCGCCCGGGGCAAGGGGTTACCATCATAAGGGATGTAGGCCAGGCCGCCGGGGGCTAAATAATATCGTAAAAATTCAATTGTCTGGGCCGGTTCTTGCACATAACCGTTCTGCCGTAAAAGCTGCAGGATGTGGTTTTTACCCAGGACACCTCCGGGAGGGATAAGCTTTAAAGCCTGCTCCCAGCTAAGATTAAAACCCAGGGCCTGCAGGCGCCGGATGACCTGCCGGGCAAGGAAATTTCGTTCCCGGCAGATGGTTTGTAAAGCGGAGATTAATCCAGGAGAATAGGGATCAAAATTATAGCCCAGGAGATGGATTTCCTGGCCTTTAAAACTTGTAACCATTTCAATTCCAGGCAGGAGATCCAGGTCGAATTCCCGGGCATACTTGTAAGCCTGGTAATAACCTGCTAGGCTTTCATGATCGGTAAAGCTAAGGGCCTTGAGGCCGATTTTTTTCGCCTGTTCCAGGGCTGCTGCCGGCGCCAGGCTGCCGTCCGAGGCCAGGGTGTGAATGTGGAGGTCGGCATATACCAAGGGCAACACCTCGAAAAGCTGACATTATATCTATATTCGGCTTTGAGAAAAAGAAACCTGCCGGGCGTTAAAAAAACGGCATCTTGACTGGCGGGCGGGAAGGGGGTATAATAAGGTTGCTGTAGGGGTGTAGCTCAACTGGTAGAGTAGCGGTCTCCAAAACCGTTGGTTGCGGGTTCGAGCCCTGCCACCCCTGCCATAAAAAATCTAGACCCCGCAAGGCTTGCGGGGTTTTCGCTTTTTAAGGAGATACGCAGGTTTTGGCGGCGGTATCTTCTGCCGCAAGGCATTTATTAGCCTTAATTTTAACTGGGCTGGCAGTCAAAAGGCGGCCCGGCATAACGGGAAAAAGCCGGGCTACTTGCCCATCAATGCTAGCCCTCAAACCTTATACCTTGAAGCGTGCTACCTGTTCCTCCAGCCGCTTGGCCACCGCCAGCACCTGCTGGGCATTGGCGGCTATCTCCTGGGTGGAGGCCGATAGTTCCTCGGCCGACGCGGAGATCTCCTCGGCCGAAGCCGAAGCTTCCTCCGACACCGCGCTGACGCTCTGGACCCGGTCCAGCACTACGTCCTTGGCCTTCACCGTGCTGTCTACTTCACGGTAAGTAGCTTCGATCATGGGCGCGATGGCGGCTACGGAATCGAGGATGTCGTCAAAGGATTGAACCGTTTTCTCCACGTTCTCTAGCTGCGCCACTACCTGCCTGCTGACCCCCTCCGAAGTGTGCACTACTTCACTGGTCTCCGTACCTATGGTGTTCAGGAGAGCCCTTATCTTATCCGATGAAGCCCTGGACTGCTCGGCGAGCTTTCTTACCTCGTCCGCCACTACCGCGAAGCCCCGGCACCTGGTAATATCTTGCCACATTTTGGTGAGTTTTGTCAATACGATCTCCTCAAACATCGGTTTCCGTCCGGTTGCGACCGTGGGATTTGGCCGTGTAGAGGGCTTTATCAGCTCTGGCGATAACTTCCTCCAGCGTCTCATTATCCCTAGCCCGGGCAATACCTGAGCTTACGGTGGCGCGGATGACAATTTGGGAGGTGATAGGAAACGAATATGCCTCTACTTCTCGACGTAAGCGCTCGGCCACAGCTCTGGCTCGAACCTCGTCCGTATTCCATAGGGCTACGATGAACTCTTCGCCTCCAAATCTACCGGCAACATCATAACTCGAGCGAACGGTCTTGAGGATTAATCCTGCTAGCTCCTTAAGCACCATATCTCCGGCCTGGTGGCCGTAGGTATCGTTTATTTTTTTAAAATGATCTATGTCGATCATTATGAGGCTAAGTGGGAGGGCCTGCTTACGACTTTCCTCCAGCATGGTTTCTATCAACAGGTTAGCGGCTCTCCGGTTAAGCAGACCGGTTAGAGGATCGGTTGTAGCCAAACGCTCCAGGCGCAGCTTATCTTGATAGAGGTGTAAGTAAAGGTTGGACAGCGGCTCGCGGATACACTTGTCCAATATACCGTAGAAGAGAAGAAAATAGCTCCATAGCTTAAATATGTGACCCAGAAAATTGGCCAGGTCGTAAACATTTACATAAAGGGTGAAGCAAAACTCACTGATTATAGTCACAAGGATAGAGTAAGATAGGTATTGCACTATAACTCGGGGTAGTAAGGGTTGCCCCTTGCGTATGCGGTACAGTGCCGTAAGGAGTAGAGCGATTATCGCATATTCAGCGGCAACCTTAAAAGTTGTAAGGCCGCTTCCTTCCAGATAGCATACAGGGAAAACTTTCCACCAGAATATGGTGAGCAGAACGAAAACGCCATAAGAAGCAAAGAACAGTGATAGGACATGTCGAGTTTTGGCTGTGCGCACGAGGGGAGCAGTCAAAAGGACCGTCGCTTCCAGAAACCTTCCTGCTATCCATAACTGCGTGGCCAGATTGGCTCCGGTCTCCGCAAATATGCCCATACCCTTATAGGCGATAGTATGTATCAAATCCAATAACCCCACAAAGGCGTATCCTACACCTATAACGCTGGGAAACAAGTTATACTCCTGTTCCCTGGTGAGCCAGGAGAGGGCAAAGATAAGTCCTGCCACCACCACACTGAATAGCTCAACAAGGGCATGAAAAAGGAGGTAATTCGCGCAGGAGATTAAGTATAGTCCAGCTGTTAGAACTATCATCGCTAACCAGAACACTTGATCCTCTCCTCACCAGGCCGGGGCCAGAATCTACCAAGCCGGGTAATTACAGCTTCTTCTGGCCTCGCCCTGATGTTCAGGAACATATTTACTTACCTACCACCGCTTTGATTATACTTTATCATATTAGTGGTGGTCGTGCAGGATTAAATTATACTTAACCCGCGACCCCTCCCCATTTCTCCGCTTTTACTCCACATCCACTCCGCTTATGTGCCTATTTTCACAATTAAGTACAGTTAAACTCAAGCCCCCTCCTGGCGAGGGGGCTTTTTGAGATCCTTACTCATCCTTTTCCCTTCTGGCTTCCTGGATAATCTTTTCGGCAATGCTGGCCGGGACTTCTTCGTACTGGGCGAAGTCCATTTTAAAGTGGCCACGGCCCTGGGTGATGGACTTCAGGTCGATGGCGTAGCGGTACATTTCGGCCAGGGGTACCTGGGCGCGGATGATTTGATTTTTACCCTGGGGTTCCATTCCCAGGATCCGTCCCCGGCGGCCGTTTAAATCGCCCATAATGTCGCCCATGAACTGTTCGGGTACGGTAATTTCTACGTTCATAATGGGCTCCAGCAGCACCGGCTTGGCCTGTTCTACGGCCTTGCGGAAGGCTATCCCGGCGGCAATCTTGAAGGCCATTTCTGAGGAGTCTACCGTATGATAAGAACCGTCGGCCAGGTTAACCTTAATATTGGTTACCGGGTAGCCGGCCAGGATCCCTTCCTGCATGGCTTCCCGGATGCCCTTCTCCACGGCCGGAATATACTGCCGCGGGACGGCACCGCCGAAGATGGTTTCGGTAAACTCAAATTCCTTGTCCGGCAGGGGGGCCATGTCGATAAAGACATGACCGTACTGGCCGTGACCGCCGGTTTGTTTCTTGTGCTTGCCTTCCACCCGGTTAACACTGGCGCGAATGGTTTCCCGGTAGGGTACCCTGGGAGTACTCATTTCTACTTCCACGCCGAATTTCCGCTGCAGGCGCTCCAGGGTAATGTCCAGGTGGGACTCACCCATGCCGGTGAGAATGGTTTCCCTGGTCTCGGTATTTTTACTCAGGCGCAGGGTCGGGTCTTCTTCCAGTAGCCTTGCCAGGGCATTGCTGAGCTTATCTTCATCGCCTTTACTTTTAGGCCGGATGGCCACGGGAAGGGTCGGTTCGGGGAAGTTGATTCCTTCCAGTTTGACCGGGCTGGCCTTGCTGGTAAGGGTATCGCCGGTAGTGGTAACCTGCAATTTGGCAATGGCCCCCATGTCCCCCGGCCGCATTTCGGTAACGGCAACCTGAGTTTTACCCTGGAGGGCAAAAAGCTGGCCGATTTTTTCTTCACTTTCCCGGTTGGCGTTGTAAACACTGGAGTCCGATTTCAGAATGCCGCTGTAGACCCGGAACATGCTTAACCTGCCGACATAGGGATCGGCCAGGGTCTTGAATACCAGGACGGCCAGGCTTTCCTTTTCCAGTTCGGTGGCTGTTTTACCGGCCACATCCACAGGTGAGGGTAAATAATTAACAATATAATCCAGCAACGGTTTAACGGCCATATTTTTCAGGGCCGAACCGCAGAGGACAGGGACAACTTTGCCTTCGGCAATGGCTTTTTTGAGGCCAATTCGTACCTCTTCCGGGGTGAGTTCCTCGCCTTCCAGGTATTTCATTAAAAGTTCATCATCGCCTTCGGCAGCAGCCTCGACCAGGGCTTCTCGTAAAGACGCAACTTCACCGGCGTATTCAGCCGGGACAGGGCCCTCCTTTTCATTACCGTTACTGTCATAGGTGTAGGCCTTCTGATTGAGAATATCAATGACACCGGTAAAGGTTTCGGCAGCTCCTATGGGCAGCTGGACGGGGACAATACGACCGCTCAAACGTTCCCGCATGGAGTCTACGGCCTTCTGGAAATTGGCGTTTTCCCGGTCCATTTTATTAACATAGGCCAGCCGCGGCAGGTGTCGGGCCTCGGCTTCTTCCCAGACAACCTCCGTCTGGACTTCCACCCCGGCCACGGCACTGACAACTACCAGCACACTATCAACTACCCGTAAGGCGCTTACCACATCACCAAAGAAATCGCTGTAACCCGGCGTATCAAGGATATTTATCTTATGATCCTGCCACTCGGCAAAGGCCAGGGAGGTATTAATGGTTACCTTGCGCTTAATTTCTTCCGGGTGGTAGTCGGTGACGGTGTTGCCCTCGTCAACCCGGCCCAAACGCTTGGTGGCCCCGGCATTATACAGCAGTGCTTCCGTGAGGCTCGTTTTGCCGGCACCGCCATGGGCTACAATGCCAACGTTACGGATATGGGTACTGGGGTAAACCTTCATTAAATTAAGCCCTCCTCATCCTTCTGCTGTTAACGAAAACTTAACAGGGAATATATTAGCCTTCCCTTGGCGAAATTCCTCTTTTTCCGGTGAAATATTTTTAAGATAGGCCGTTTCTACTTTTCCCCACTTCTGGTTCTTCTAAACATTTCCCGGCCGGCATAAGTTTAGATGGGGTGAAAGTATGCGCGCATCTATCTGGCAGGGTGCTGCTATTCTCATGCTGGCCAGCCTGTTAAACCGGATTATCAGTTTTGCCTACCGCATCCTGGTGGTACGTTTCATTGGCGCCGAAGGCATGGGCCTCTATGAAATGGTTTTTCCCTTTTATAGCCTGGTCTTAATGCTCGCTACTGCCGGTGTGCCGGTGGCCCTGGCCAAGTTAATAGCGGAAAGGGTGGCTCTCCAGGCCTGGGGAAAGGTACGCAGTGTTTTCCGCCTCTCCCTGCTCTTTTTAGCCGGTAGTGGGCTCCTAGCAGCCTTAATTCTATGGTTTCTGGCTCCTTATCTAACTGGCAGGATCTTCGCCGATGCCCGGGTTTACCAGGCTTTTCTGGTTATGCTGCTGGCCCTTCCCGTGGTCTGCACCTGCTCGGCCTTCCGCGGCTATTTCCAGGGATTGCAACTGATGCAACCCCTGGCCCTGGCCCAGGTAAGTGAACAGGTGGTACGGGTAGGCGCCGGCCTCTTCTTTGGCCTTCACTTCCTTCCCTATGGGGTGGCCATGGCCGCCGCCGGCCTGGCTATGGGGATGGTCCTGGGGGAACTGGCAGGGCTGGTGATAAGTATCGTTATTTTCTGGCAGGCACGTTCCTACTATGATGTGGCTAGCTACCAGGAAGGTTCAATGCAAGCCGATATTTTACCCCTGGCGCGCCTGTCCCTGCCGGTCATGCTGGCCCGGGCTGCCGGCGGGGTGATGTTGACCCTGGAAGCCCTGCTGATCCCTCGCCAGCTGCAGCGCTGGGGAGCAAGCGTAGCGGAAGCTACGGCTATCTATGGCCAGTATGCCGGCATCGCCCTGACCCTGGTTTACCTGCCCATGGTCATTACGGTGGCCGTCGCCATGGCTATGGTCCCGGCTATTGCTGAAGCCCAGGCCATGAAGGATTATGATCTGTTATCTAAACGTTGCCGGCAGGCTTTAAAACTTACGGTTTTAAGCGGTTTACCCTTTGTGGTCATCTTTTATCTCCTGGCTACACCCCTTTGCGATCTTATTTTCTCCACCCCGGCTGCCGGGGTAGCCTTGCAAATGCTTGCCTGGGGCAGCCTTTTTATCTACCTGGAACAAACTACCGTCGGCATTCTTAATGGCCTGGGGGCCATGCCCACCGTTCTCCGGACGACCGTTACCGGCGGGCTGGTAGATATTCTGGGGATTTATTTCTTTACTCCCCTGCTGGGGATTACCGGAGCTGCCCTGGGGGTGAACCTGGGTAGCGCTACGACGGCTGTTTTAAATCTCCTGGCCCTGGCCAGGTATACCCCTTTACGCCTGGATCTGCGGACTTTTGTTTGCTGGCCGGTGGTGGCCGCCGGGGGGCTGGCCCTGGCTACTTCCTTTTTCTGGACGGTTCTCGCGGCTGTACCGGCAACCTGGCGTCTTATCCAGACTATTGCCGGCGGCGGGTTAATCTATCTCTTCATCCTCTTCGGCGCCGGCGTGATTAACCCCAACCACCTTTACTTATTACCGTGGCCCGGCCAAAGATATGGCAGGTAGGTGCTTAATTCCTCCTGAAAGGCGTAATGGGTTAAATCTAGCTGCAGAGGCGTCAGGGAAATCAAGCCGCAATTCAAGGCGCCGATATCGGTATCGGGGCCCTGGTCAAGCTCCTCTTTCTCACCGGCCAACCAATAATAAGCTCGTCCCCGGGGGTCCTGCCGGCAGCTGACGGTATTGATGTAGCGCCGCCGGCCCAGGCGGGTGATAGCTATTCCTTTTATCTCAGCCTCAGGCAGGTGGGGAATATTCAGGTTTAACAAGGTACCATCCGGCAGACCCCGTTTGAGTATTTCCCGGGCCAGGCGGGCCGTGAAACTGGCGGCAAAGGTAAAATCAAACTCTTCTTCCCCCACCAGGGATACCGCCAGGGAAGGCCGGCCGTTGATACAGCCTTCAATAGCTCCCGAGACGGTTCCGGAATAAAGGACATCAGTGCCCAGGTTTTCACCGCGGTTAATACCGGAGACAACCAGGGCCGGTGGTTCCTCCAGGAGGGCGTCCAGGGCCAGTTTGACGCAATCGGCAGGGGTGCCGTTAATGGCCAGGCCCTTGCCGATGGGCTTTTCCCAGGGGACTTCGGTAATCCGTAACGGTTTATGCATGGTTATGCCGTGGCCGATGGCGCTGCGTTCTCTTTCAGGGGCTACCACGACCACCTTGCCGATGGCCGTCAGGGCCAGGCTCAGGGCCTTGATACCCGGCGCGTGGATACCGTCGTCGTTAGTTACCAGGATTAGCAAGGTTACACCTCGTAAATGGACAGGGTCATGGTTTGCCCGCCCGTATCCCTGGACAGGCCAAACATGAGGTTATAATCCTTCAGGGTTTTATTTAATAAGTCGACGATTTTATATAATTCATCGTTACTGGTAAAACTCTTGCTGACCAGCAGGCGCATGCCAGGTCATCCCTTCCTTCCTTCTTCCCTGGTAGGGGTCAATCCCCAGGCCCGGTTGTAACAGCAGGCGGCAGTTTCAGGCTCACCCATGGTATCATACAAGATTCCCAGTAGTTGCCAGCCATCGCCGTGCCGGGGCTCAAGGCGCAACAATTCTTCCAGGACTTCCCGGGCTTCCCCTAAACGACGTAATTTGATCAAGCAGGCGGCACAATTTAGTCTAACCTGCAGGTCAGCAGGCTGGAGAGCCAGGGCCCGGGCATAGAGGGGGGCAGCCAGGTAATATTTACCCAGGGCTTCCAGGCAGGTGGCGGCATTATTGAGTACGGAGACGTCCGCCGGTAACAGGCGCAGGGCCATTTCCAGGCATTCAATTGCTTCCAGCCAGCGCCGGCCCTGGATCAGGGCGGCCGCCAGGTTGGCGATAATTTCCCCCTGCCGGGGAGCCAGGGCCAGGGCCTGGTGGTAAAATTCGATGGCTTCTTCAATACGGTTGAGCTGGGCCAGGCAGACACCTATGTTATTCAGGAGATCGGCATCCCTGGCACCATACTGGCTGGCCCGCTGGAAACACCGGCAGGCTTCCTGCCATTGCCCCAGGCGCTGGTAACAGAGCCCGGTATTAATTAAAATGTCCGCATCCCTGGGGGCAAGTTTCAGGGCTTCCTGGTAACAGGCCAGGGCCTCCTTTGCCTCTCCCATCTTAAGAAGGCAATAACCCAGGTTGTTCCACCCGGCAGCATCACGTTTCCTGGTATGAAGGATTTCTTGATAAAGCGGAGCCGCCTCGTGAAAGCGACCCTGTTCCAGCAGCTGCCAGGCCTGCTCCTCTTTACTTAATGTTACCTTTTGGGAGAGGGCAACTGGCTGCTGCTCCCGGCTGTAAGCTGGATTTTGGACAGGACTGGACACGGTGCATCGCTCCTTTTCATATCCATCCTGTCCTTAATTTTTCGTCCTCCTTTATACCATTTCCTCCCATATATACCAAAAATCGTACGTCAAATAGCGTCACCACCCGACTTTCACCGGTCTTTGGCGGCGCAATCGCGACAGTATCCGAAAAATTTTAGCTGGTGATCGGTAATGTGGAAACCGGTCTGCTGGGTTAAAAGTTTTTCCAGGGATTCCAGCAGGTCATCATCAAACTCCTGGACCCGGCCGCAGCCCAGGCAGATCATGTGATGATGGTAGTGGGTTTCGTGCTGGTCCAGTTCATAACGGGTGCGGCCATCACCAAAATTGATTTTCTGTAAAATATCAAGTTCGGCCAGGAGATCCAGGGTGCGGTAAACGGTAGCCAGGCCAATATCGGGGTACCGTGCCTTGACGATGTTATATACCTCTTCGGCACTCAAATGCTCGGCCGCATTCTCAAGGAAGGCCTTGAGGATCACCTGGCGCTGGGGGGTTACCTTATAATCCAGCTGGTGGAGCTTTTGGCAGATGGCGTTGAAGGTATTTTCCATAGTAACACCTGTGATCCTTTAATCCCTGGCCGTTAAGGTTTCCATAAACCCCTGCCCGGTAACTTCCTCTTCCGGCCGGGTGGCCAGCTTTAGCTGCCCGTTAAAGCGGCAGTAGAAACCTTGCGCACCCATGGTGGTAACTAATCGCGGGCTCAAAGCTGTTGTTTGTTTAATATCCAGCCTGATCAGGGGTGTAGTACCGGCCTGCAGGGACAGTTCGGCAGGATAGCTCAAGCCACCCTTGCTTTGCCGGTCGAAGACCTGCACTTCCAGGTTGCCGGTGGCAGCCAGCATTTCCTCCGCGCGAGCCAGGTAAAGGGCAGTTACGTGTTCACCGCTGTAGAGGAGGTTGCCCCAGAAGTCGGCCCACAGGAGGGTATAGGCTTCGGTATAATAACGCCCCAGGATGGCGCCCCCTAAGGTCCGGGGTAAAGGGAAATTATAACGGCGGTGATCAATATAGCCCTGGCCATTAAAGCGCTGCTCCTGGCCCGCCACTAACAGGCTGCCGCTGACCCTGGCCCGCGGCACCGGTACGGACCAGAACAGGTATTTATCACCCTTCTCGCCGTAGTTAATCCGGCCGTGGCCCGGTTGCCACCCGGGCAGGTGGGGTTGAAACTCTAATTCCAGTACCGGCTCCTCTGACCGCCATTCCAGGCGGAAAAGGTTTCCTTGCTGGTAGATACGATTACCGGCCATTTGGACTTCGAGGTGATCAGCAGCAGCCGTAAAAGGGGCAGTGACTTCCCGGGTAATTACTTCCTTACCTGGTTGGGCCAGGAAGAGCCGGGCTTTCCCTTCTTTCCCGTAGACGGCAAAAAAAACGTTCAGGTAGGTACCATCACTGCTGCTAACTTCCCAGAGCCAGCTCTCTTCCTCTCCGGCCCGGCCCTGGTAAGCGTTGTCAGCTGCCGCCAGGGGTTTACCTGGTAAAGCGTTAAACTCGGTATCCTCCCAGAAAGAAAAGGTACTTTCGCGCATGCTTCTCCGCTCCTTACCTTTCTTATTCTCCAAGGGTATCCCATTTGCCACAACGGCTGCCCCAGCGGGCAATTATCCTGCCTTCTTCCTCTATATTAACAATTTCACACAGGTTTGAACACCCCTGGCAGGTAAAACTGTGGGCCCGGAATTCTTCTTCGGCTACTTCGAAACCTTTAAATTTAGTCTCCCGGTTATTGTTAACATAATCTCGGGCCAGGAGGGCGGCGCCCAGGGCTCCCATGACGGCAAAGTGGCGGGGCACGATAATTTCCTGTTGCAAGGCTTTACTGAAGGCGGCCCGGATACCGGCGTTGGCCGCCACCCCCCCCTGGAAGACGATGGGGGTGAGTATCTCTTTGCCCTTGGCGACGTTATTTAAGTAGTTGCGGACCAGGGCCTCACAGAGGCCGCCAATAATATCTTCTATATTGTGCCCCATTTGCTGTTTATGAATCATATCGGATTCGGCAAACACGGTGCAGCGGCCGGCAATGCGTACGGGATGCCGGGCCTTTAAAGCCAGTTCGCCGAAGTTTTCGATGGGGACACCTAAGCGGGCGGCCTGTTGATCCAGGAAAGAACCCGTCCCGGCGGCACAGACGGTGTTCATGGCAAAATCGATAACAACCCCCTGGCGGAGAATGATAATCTTGGAGTCCTGGCCGCCGATTTCCAGGATGGTCTGGACCTCCGGTACTTCCAGGCGGGCGGCCACGGCATGGGCCGTGATCTCATTTTTAACAATATCAGCGCCGATAATGGCCCCGGCCAGATAGCGGCCGCTGCCGGTGGTACCGGCCCCGGCGATGATCACGTCTTCCGGCAGGGTGGCCTTCACCCGGCTGAGGCCTTCTTTCACGGCCTGGATGGGCTGGCCGTGGGTACGTATGTACAGGCTGCTTAATACTTCTCCTGCAGCGGTAATGACAACAACGTTGGTACTGACGGAACCGACATCAATACCCAGGTAACAGGGCTGCATTACTCCTGGCCTCCATTTGCTCGCGCCGCTGGCGCAAAAGATCGACAAAGGCTTCCAGCCTGGTTTCCACCCCGGCCCGGCCGGTCTGTTCGTCAATGGTCAGGCTTAAGATGGGGATGCCCAGGTCCCGGCTGACTCGCGGCAAAATACTTTTGGCTACTATTTCCGGAATACAGGTAAAGGGAGCCAGCTGGATGACACCGTCAAAACCGTTCCGGGCGTAAAGGATGGTTTCGCCGACGCTATTCTGGCCATGGCCGCCGACAAATTGATTTAAATAAGGGTGGGCCAGCTGGCGTACGTCCTGGGCACCGTGGGCCAGAACGTCGGTGGCCGTGTACTGGGTCAGGTAAATAGAACGGTGGGTAACAACCCCCATCTCCCCCAGGGTTTTTTCTATTTCCAGGTTCATAAAAGGCTCCAGCAGGACGTAAATTTCCCCGACAATACCCACCTTGAGGGGGCGGCGGCCGGCATCCCGGGGAATATTTTGTAGAAGCTGCCGGCATTCTTCCCGGGCGGCGGCTATTTCCTTCTGGCTCCGGGCTTGATCAATTATTTTAAGGCAGCTGCGGAAGGTACGGGTAGTTTCCCCGCGTTTTAATTCATAGGGGCGGATGCTGGTAGCCAGCTGTTCCAGTTCATCCAGGAGCTTTAACTTGGCCCAGGCGCGGCGGACGACATCGACAAAGGCCAGCCAGGAAAGGCCGGCTGCCTTGAGTACGCGCCTTAATTTAATAAAGAAGGGCCAGAGCCCCGTCAGGGGAGGGTCAAAAATAAAGATTTCCAAGTTAAATCCCAGGTTGCGTAAAATCCTTTCATGCATCATGCCGTACAGGCCGGCCCGGCAGGGTCCTACTCCCCCGGAGGTAATGATCATCTCCGCCCCCCGTTCCAGGACTTCCAGGTAGGTGCCCAGGACCATTTTAAAGGGGATACAGGCATATTCCGGGGCATAGGTGACGCCCCGGTCCAGGGTGGCGGGGCTGGGGCTGGCCGGGACGACGGCTTCGAAACCCATATCTTCCACCAGCTGTTTGAAACCCAGGTAGGAATACCCCATATGGGCAAAGGAAACCTTTTTCACCTGTTACCCCTCCTCTGGTGCAGCATATCGACGAAGGCTTCCAGGCGGGTGGTTATGCCGGCATCACCCGTTTGCTCATCGATGCTCACCGACATAAAGGGTAATTGCCCCTGGCTTAACTTACGGATGTCCAGTTCCATAATCTTATCCACCATGGCATCGGGGCCACAACCGAAGGCCGTGACGTGAATAATGCCGTCCATATTTCCTTGCTGGAGATAATGATAGGTGGCTCCCAGAACCAGGTTGGAGAAATGCCAGAAAAGGCGTTTGGGAAGGCGGCTGCTCAACCGGTAAAGCCGGGCCGGGTGGACCATTTCCATGGTCCACACATTCACGCCCATCTTTTTTAACTTGCCAATGAGATCCAGGCTGATATATTGATCATAAACCTGGTAGGGATAGCCCAGGACGGCCAGGTTCAGGGCTCCCGGTTCCCTGGCTGGAGCTTCTACTGTCTCGCCCCGTAGTTTGGCCATGGCCTGGAGGGGCAGGTAACCTGCCAGGAGCAATTTCTGGTAGGCATCCTGGTGGTGCCTTCCTTCCCGGTAGGCGGACCAGGCCAGCCGCAGGCTAAAACCCAGCAGTTCGGCCAGGCCCCGGCAGGTGGGCCAAAAGCCCCATAAGCCCCGGCCCGCATCGACCTGGAGATCGATGATGGGGGGCAGGTGGGCCAGGGTAGCCCGCACCATATCCGGTAAACCCAAAAATTTGGGACAAAAAGTGGCGCGCTTATTTGTCCTTACCATGCGCGGGATAAAGATGGCCTCAACTTTATCTTTAAGGGTCAGGACGTGACCGTGGTAGAGCTTAATAGGAATACAGGCATCGGCGACTGCTTCGCGGGCGCCGTCGTCCAGGATAGCCTTGGTAGTCAGGGGTGAGGTAACAATTTCGATTCCCAAACGGTTAAAAAAGGCCAGCCAGAAGGGAAAATGGCTGTAATAAATCAAGGCTGTCGGGAAGCCAATATGTAACGCCAAAGATTTCTTCCTCCTGCTGAACTATCCTTCCTAGATTTCGACGTCCATTAAAAAATACCTGCCAGGTTCATCAAGAAGCAGGTATTTTATCTAGCGGGCCGGCATAGGGTTTAGGTGAGACAAGAATGGGGTTCGGGGGTGGAAAATTTGCTGCGGGCTGTTTTGACAGGGTTACTTTATGCCATGTTAGCTGGCCTGGGTATGGCCACCTTGCTGGGGTTGCTGCTGTATTTTACCCCCCTTTCCGAGGGCCTGCTTCCCCTGCTGGCCAGTATTATCGTGGCCCTGGCCGTCTTTTTGGGGGGCCTGCAGGCGGCAAGGATGGCTACGGCCAGGGGACTTGTCCAGGGCTTAACTGTAGGCCTGCTCTTTTTCGCAGTCACCCTGGCCATGGGCTGGACCGCCGGGCCCCTGGCCCTGGGAGCTACCGGCCAGAAGGTGGGGCTCTGTCTCCTGGCCGGGGCCATGGGCGGGGTGGCCGGCATGACCGGCCGTTAATTTAATGCCTTAAAGCTACCAGTAACCAGCAGAGGAACCCTCCTGCCAGGAGGAAAAGGCCAAAGATCAGGCGAAAACGCAGGCCCCCACGGGAAGTAAAACTGCCAGGCCACCGGGCCTGTTTTTCTTTGGATTCTTTAATGCTCATTTTTACCCCTGCTCTTTGATATCCTTTATTTTCCATGTACCGCGCTCGTTGAAAATAGTAATGGTCTGGGGAACGGAAAGGGTACCCTGCCGGGCTGAAACCCACTCGGCGCTTCCCCGGGCCCGGGCAGTCCCGGTTTTAAGATCAACCTCCTGTTCTTTAATCAGGAAAAAAACGAACCGCAGGGAAGGATCCTGCTGGCGGCGTTGCTGCCACTTTTGTAGAAATTGATTTTTTTGCAGGGTTATTAGCAATTCCGGGGTTACCAGGAAGGGAAGCTGGTCCTCCCTTCCTGTGGCCAGGGCCTGGTAAAAGTTAAAAATAACAGCAAAGGGTGCTTGCTGTTGACCAGCCGGAGCCAGGGCCGGCAGGACAGGCTCTGCTTTGTTTTTTTCGCTAAAGGAAAACCACCCCCAGGTCAGCCCTATTCCCAGAATTAAACCCCAGGCGAAATATTTACAAGGCCGCATTCTCAATCCCACCCCCATGGTTAATTGTAATGGTGGGACCGGCCTTTTATGCTAAAAAAGAAGAGAGGTTGCCCCCTCATTCCTGGTGCAAAATTTTTTTTAACAGGCGTTTTAAGAAGGACGGCAAGGGAATAAAGTAAACCCGCATGCTATTCACCTCACTCTGGTCTGGCCTCCGTAAATGGATGTGGGAAGCGGGAGGTTAGAGGTGGGAAACCGGTTCCTCTTTAATTATAGTATTAAGGAGGCGACTAAAAAGTGCATCTCAGGTGGAGGCAGGCGGGTTAAACCAGGTAGCGAGCCTTTCAGGGAGTTCGGCCGGGGTCACTTCGGCTGTGGTAACCGGCGGCAGGGACTGGAGGAAATGGCGGCCGTAACGCTGGGAGAGGAGGCGCTGGTCGAGGATTACCAGGGCGCCGCGATCGGCAGCGCTCCGGATCAGGCGCCCAAACCCCTGGCGGAAACGGATAACAGCCTGGGGCAGGCTTAAAGTGGTAAAGGGATTTCCTCCTTGAGCAGCCAGGTGTTCCGTGCGGGCGGCCAGGGTTGGGATGCCGGGAGACGGGAAAGGCAGGCGGGGAATAATGACACAGCGCAGGAGATCCCCGGGCAGGTCGATGCCTTCCCAGTAACTGTTGGCCCCCAGGAGAACAGACCGCGGTATTTGCCGGAATTCCTCCAGGAGCTGGGAACGACCGCCGTCAATCCCCTGGGCCAGGACGCTATAATCACTGCCTGCCAGCATAGTGTTCAAGATGTTGTACATATCGCGCAAGAAACGGTGGGAGGTACAGAGGATCAGGGTGCGGCCACCCACAGCAGGCAAAATCTGCGTTATCACCGGCGCAACAGCTGCGGCGTAAGCACTGTCATTAAGCTGGCCGGGGTTGGGGAGCCCCCTGACGGTACACACCAGGGCCTGGGAACGGTAGTCAAAGGGCGAGGCCACCTGGCAGGTAGCTATTTGCCCGGGAGGTAACGCCGTTAATCCCACCTGTTGCTGGTAAAAATCAAAGGTATTATCAACAGTTATAGTGGCCGAGGTTAAAATTACGGCTTCTTTTCGGGCAAAGAGCAGTTCTGCCAGCAGGGGCCCAACTTCCAGGGGGGCCAAACGTAAGGTATACTGGCCGGCATTGTTTTTTTCCAGCCAGCTAACGCTGGTATCCGGGTCGGCCTCGAGAATTTCCCCCAGGTCATGGCTGTACTGGGCAAAGATATTGCCCAAATTGGTGGCATCAGCGGCCATTTCTTCAGCACCGGCAGCGAAAAGCAGTTCCGCCAGGCGTACCAGGCGACCGGCCAGGCCGTTCAGGGTTTCCTCCAGGCGGCCAAAGATGGTTAGCAGGCTGTCCCAGGCCGGCGTTTCCTTCAAGCGGGCCGTGAAACGTAAAGTGGAGTTACCCTGTTCCCACAGGGCCGCCTCACTTAATTGCGCCAGGCCATCCCAGAAGGCCTGCCATTCCTGGTGCATCCTGGCAACTGTTCCCTCCAGATCTTCTAACAAAGGTAGCAGTTCGGCGTTTCCTTCCCCGGTTAAACGGCGGGCGAGGTTCCAGGCCCGGCCTAAAAAGCTAAAGGTACTACCTTTCCCTCCCAGGCGGTGGAGGAAAAAGCCACAACTGGCCTGCCTGACCGAGGTGCCCAGGTGTTCGGTGGCCGCTTCTTCCAGGTGATGGGCTTCATCAATAATGAGATAGGGATAATCGGGCAGGACCTGGTTGTTTAAGCGGACATCACTTAAAAGCAGGGAATGGTTTAAGACCAGGATACTGGCCGCCTCAGCCTCCCGCCGGGCAGCATTGACGAAACAGCTGTCATTAAAGGGACAGCTGTTACCGGCACAGGTGTCCTTTTCGGCGGCCAGGGCAAGCTTCAAGCTTTCTTCTTCCGGTTTCAGCTTCATTTCGCTCCAGTCCCCGGAAGTAGTCAGCTTGAGCCAGCGCAGTACCCTGAGGATAAAGTGGCGTTCCTCTTCCCCGGGTGGCGGGTTATGCAGGTAATCCCTGAGCTTCCGCCGGCAGAGGTAGTTATTGCGCCCCTTGACCAGGGCGGCCTTGAAGGTGAAAGGAAGGATTTCCTTTAACAGGGGCAGGTCCTTATTCATAAGCTGTTCCTGGAGGCTGATGGTATGGGTGGCAATGGCCACCCTCTTGCCCTGGTGGCAGGCCCAGTAAATGGCCGGCAGGAGATAGGCCAGGGATTTGCCCGTACCTGTTCCGGCTTCAACAATGAGGTACCGGTTGCCGGACAGGGCCGTAGCTACGGCCCGGAGCATCTCTGCCTGCTGGGGGCGGTATTCATAGCCGGGGAGTTTACCGGCCAGCAGGCCTCCTGGAGCCAGGAGGGCCGCTATTTCGTCCGGGCAAAAGTCAGGGAGTGCTGGCGGCGGTGGCGGTGTTTGCTCCAGGGCAAAGAGCCCGGTAGCGGCTATTTCTGCCGGGGTTACCGGGATGGATTCGGCGGCCAGGGCAGCCTGGAACCAGGGTTGCAGGCCGGCCGGAGCCAGCCTGAACAGGTTGGTTAATAGATCTTTATCCAGGGCCAGGGTAGCCCGCCAGAGGGTATGTAACAGCTGGACGGTGGTTGATACATCCCCCAGGGCGCGGTGATGTTCAGTCACTTCCAGGGCGAATTTTTGGCTTAAAAACTCCAGCCGGTAAGAAGGCAGGCAGGGATAGAGGATGCGGCTTAAGGTTAAGGTATCAAGCAGGGGGCGGTGCCAGGTAGTAGAACCCAGGGCCTGGTTTAAAAAGGCCAGGTCAAAATTGCCATTATGACCCGCCGGGATGGCTTCCCCTATAAAGTCCAGCAACTCAGGCAGGATTTCTGCCAAACAGGGTGCTTCCCGGACCATGGCGTCATTAATACCCGTAAGTTTCTGGATATAGGCCGGTATCGGCCGGCCGGGGTTGACCAGGGTGTGAAACTGGCCCGTTATCTGACCTTTCTCCAGGCGGACGGCGGCTATTTCAATGATCTGGTCCCGGCCCGGATCCAGGCCGGTTGTCTCCACGTCCAGGACGACATAAGTATGGGGTAGCACTTCCCAGCACTTCCTTTTGCGGGGCTGATTAGCCCAGTCTAACAAGGGGCTGGCCACTGGCGACGTTAGTACCAGCCTGGACCAATATCTCCTGGACAACTCCCCCGGCTGGAGCCTGGATTTCATTTTCCATTTTCATGGCTTCGATAATGAGCAGGACCTGGCCGGCAGTTACCTTTTGTCCCGGCTTAACCCTGACTTCTACTACCGTACCCGGCAAAGGAGATGTAACTGTACGGTTATCCTGGGGCAAGGAGGCTCGCGGGGAAAGGCCGGCCTGGTGGACGGGTGGGGCTTTTTTCGCGGGGGGCTTCACCGCCGGGCGCAAATGCTCAACCGTCCCACCTACCTCCTCTACTTCGACACTAAAGGTTTCCCCATTAACGGTGACCTGAAAATGGCGCTTCAACCGGCCATCCGCCTCCTTTCTAACGCCAGCGAACTATGCATCAGCTCCTGCCGCCCGGCCAGGACCCAGCGATTGGCAATCCTGTTCAAGGGCCGGATGGTTGTGATTTGCCAGCCGGTTTCTGCCGGCATATATACTGCTATGGCAGCGGTAATGGCGGCCACGATTTCCGGGGCAACTGCTTTATTTAAAACAATTTGCTGGTAAGAAACGACCATAAAATATCACCTGCCCTGAAAATAAAAACTGTTAAACGGGGAAATTACCGTGTTTTTTAGCCGGGCGGCTTTCCCGTTTGTTAAGTAAAGTTAACAGGACCTGGACCAGGTGCCGGCGGGTCAGGGCCGGGTCAATGACGGCATCCACCAGCCCCAGGCCGGCGGCTATATAAGGATTGGCAAATTTCTCCCGGTATTCGGCGATTTTTTGCCGGCGCACCTCAGGAGGGTCACTAGCCTGGCTGATTTCCTGGCGGAAGATAATATTGGCCGCCCCTTCGGGACCCATGACGGCAATTTCCGCCGTCGGCCAGGCTACCACATGATCGGCCCCCAGGGAGCGGGAACACATGGCCAGATAAGCACCACCGTAGGCCTTGCGCAAGACCAGGGTCATTTTGGGAACGACGGCTTCGGCAAAGGCATACAGCAGTTTGGCCCCGTGGCGGATAATGCCGCCCTGCTCCTGGTCGACCCCGGGTAAATAGCCGGGGGTATCGACCAGGGTCAGGAGGGGGATGTTGAAGGCGTCACAGAAACGGACGAAACGGGCGGCTTTATCGGCAGCATTGATATCCAGGCAGCCGGCCAGGTGCCGGGGTTGATTGGCGACAATACCTATAGTATACCCGGCCAGGCGGGCCAGGCCGATAACTATATTGGCGGCATATTGAGCCTGGATTTCCAGGAACAAGCCGTCATCCACCACCCCGTAGATTATTTCTTTGACGTCATAGGGTTTATTGGGATCGACAGGGACCAGGTGCCGCAAATGGGGGCACTCCCGGTCAACGGGGTCAGGGCCGGGCACATAAGGCGGGTCCTCCAGGTTGTTGCCCGGGAGGTAGCCGAGCAAGGTCCGGATTAAATGCAGGCAATCTTCTTCCGTGGGAGTGTGGAAATGGGCCACCCCGCTTTTCATGGCATGGGTGGCAGCCCCGCCCAGCTCTTCCGGGCTTACCTCTTCGCCGGTAACGGCCTTGATTACCTGGGGCCCGGTAATGAACATCTGGGCCGTACGATCAACCATGAAAATAAAGTCCATTAATCCGGGCGAATAGACGGCACCGCCGGCACAGGGTCCCATAATGGCGGCAATCTGGGGGATAACACCGGAAGCATGGGTATTACGGCGGAAAATTTCCCCATAACCATTAAGGGCCGCCACCCCTTCCTGGATGCGGGCGCCACCGGAGTCGTTTAAACCAATAACCGGTACCCCTGTCTTCAGGGCCAGGTCCAGGACCTTGCAGATTTTGGCGGCATGCATTTCCCCTAAAGAGCCGCCCATGACGGTAAAATCCTGGGCATAGACATAAACCTGGCGGCCGTTGATGGTACCAGAGCCGGTAACCACCCCTTCCCCTGGTGTTTCCATATTTTGCATATCAAAATCAGTGGCCCGGTGGCGGACAAACTGGTCCAGTTCCAGGAAACTGCCCGGGTCCAGCAATAACTCTATTCGTTCACGGGCCGTAAGCTTGCCGGCAGCATGCTGCCTGGCGATGCGTTCCTCACCGCCGCCGGCTAAAACTACTGCGCGCCTGGCTTCCAGGTCGGCCAGCCTGGCCTTGATATCTTCACTCAATTAAACTATCCCCCTTATTATTCCCTACCTCCTTATATTACCAGGTAATAAGGGCAGCTTGCAAGTCCTGCCTGTAAAACTTTCAACCCTTCTACCGGGCTATAGCTTGCCCTGACGCTCCCTGAAACTACCCTGGGCAGCAAGAACAGGGTTTTAAGCCATTACTGGAAATGGTTATAACCCCCGGGATTTAAAGGCAATCTCTTCCCATCGATGATGATGGTAATACCTTCCGTGGCCGGGACCACATTACCGATGGGCGTAACGGGGGTCTGGCAGGCCCTGGCTATGGCTTCCTGGACGGCAGCCACCTTGTCTGGCCGGCAGGTGAGGAGGAGTTCGAAATCCTCACCGCCGTAGAGGGCATAATCCAGGGGATCTTTTTGATAAATAGCGGCCAGCTGCCTGGTGGCCGGGGCGATGGGCACGGCAGCGGCTTCCAGGATAATACCAACACCAGAGGCCTGGGCAAGGGTATATATTTCAGCTACCAGGCCATCGCTGATATCATCGGCCGCCGTTATCCCCCCTGCCGGTAGGGCGGCCCGGATTTCAGTTACCCTGGGGGTGGGCCGGAAGTGGCGTTCCCGGGCGAAGGCCACGGCCTCCGGTGGGGCCGGGCGGGGCGCAAGCAAGGTATCCAGGCCGGCAGCCGACCCCCCGAGATCGCCCGTTACCAGCAGGACATCCCCCGGCCGGGCGCCGCTGCGGTAGAGGCAGGCTCCCTCTTCTACCCGCCCCAGGATGGCCAGATTGATCACCATTGCCCGGGGGGAAGATACGGTATCGCCACCGATTATATTGACCCCAAAACGCTGGCCGCATTCCCGTAAGCCTGCGTAAAGCTCGTCCACAAAGTCCACCGGTTGCTCCGGCCTTAAGCCAAGGGAAACAAGGGCCTGTTCTGGTATACCACCCATGGCGGCAATATCGCTCACATTTACCGCCATGGTCTTGTAGCCGATTTCCCGGGCCGTAGCCGTGGCCAGGGTAAAGTGGATATCTTCCACCAGCATGTCCGTAGAGGCCAGGGTCAGGTAACCACCTTCCCCCTTTAAAACCGCAGCATCATCGCCGATACCCATAATGACTTTATCCGGGACCACAATGGCCCCGGCTTTCAGGCGTTCGATCAAACCGAACTCGCCAATAGTTTTCAGATCCAAGGCTTACTCTCATCCCCCTTTTTCTGGCTATCTATATATTGCCACAGGGACAGGACAGGCGCAAGCCTTTAGTGCTGTGGCACGGCTGGTTGGCTGCCCTGGATTTGCTTCCCAAAACTGGTGTCAGCTCAGTTTTTTTGCTGTTCTGAGGCAAGTAATAGTTGCTGTAATAACGATAGAAGGTCCTGGAGGCGTTCCTTGATGAAGGCATCGTCCGGGTCCAGGTCGTGGGCGGCCCAGTAACTGGCCAGGGCCGGGGCAAAACGGCCATGGTATTCATGAATGACCCCCAGGGCCAGCCGGGCTTCCAGATCCCGGGGGTCATTTTCCACCCGGCGCAGGTAGGTTAGGTATTTTTCTTCCTCCTCAAGGAGGTCCTGGTCAAAAAAAACGCTACCTATTTTAACCCGCCAGGTACAGGAATTATCCTGGACTTCAAAAGGACAGGTGCAACTAAAACGAATACCGCGGTTTTTTAAGGCTTTCCGGAAATAACGGCAGAAGGCGCAGCGGCCGTCATAGCCCTGGCCCTGGATAGTCAGGTCATTACCGCCCAGGTTGATGCCGGCCCAGGTGGGTATGCGTTCCCGGGTCAGGTCCAGGTAATAGGCAATTGTTTTCCTCTCCCCGGCGTGCCGGAGCTGGAAATTAATCCGGCAGGTCGTAGGGTTGCCACCGGTTCCAGTCATTATTTCTCTCCCCCCATTCCTGTTACATCCTATGGCCAGGAAGGGGAAGAAATGACTAGTTCACGAAGTGGGGTTAACCCCCGGCAAGCCTGTAAGAGGGATCACCTTTTATTTCTGCAGGCAGTAAAGGGAGGGCAACCATCCAAACTTTCCAGCCAGGGCTGCGTATTGAGGCGCTGTAGCCCCCAGGGCCACCAGTATAGCTTCCATGGCATTGGCCGCCGGGCTGAGACCCTCGAAGACGGGGGTTGTTGCCAGGAGCCAGGCAGCCCCGCGCCGGCGCAGGAGTTCCCGGTCGCCGGGCGTGGTACCACTGGTAATAACTACTTTGCCGGCCAGAGAAACAGGTAGATGGCGACGGATAAAATGCCAGTCCCCGGCAATGATTTTGACCCTGGCGAAGAGATGACGGTAATGGGGGTGCGATTTTTCCTGGTCATGCCCCAGAGGGTAAAGGTAGTCCAGGGGTAAATGGGCCAGCAAGGGCATGGTTAAATAACCCAGGATCATGAAGGTTGATAAAGGAAAGCCAAGGGGGAGATTTAAACCAAAGGCAGCATCCCCGGCCAGGACGGGATAGCCGGCTGCCTGTAAAGCCCGGGCCAGCCAGAAGCGGTCCAGGACGGAAACTACCAGCGCCCTGCTACCGGGGGGTAAAAAAGCCAGCTGGTCTATGGCCCGGGGCTCCACCCATTGCTTCCAGCCAGAGCCATCCACCAGGGGGGTCTCTTTAACCTGGTGGGCTAAATACCGGCCTGCCGGGCAGGGATAACACCGCGAACCCAGGTGGTAGTAAAAATTGGCGCCACCCAGCCCCAGGGCATCCACCCGTCCATCCAGTTCCTTAAGAAGGCGGGCCGCCAGGTCCAGGCGGCCATTGCAGCCGCGCCGTTCCAGGAGGATTGTCTCCTGGCCGCAGTTCAGCTTTACCTGGTAATCCCTGCTATTAGTACCCAAACTGATGCTGACTACATGCTTGATAGCTACTTCGACTCCCTCGCTTGGCCCTGTAAACGTTTGACAAGGTATTCAGCCAGCACGGCGTGATCTTCCGTGGCCAGGATTGCCGCCGCGGAAGCATCGAAAAGGATAGTACCGCTGGGGGGGATTTCATCATCGCCAGCCCAGATAACCAGCCTTACCGGCAGGGTGGGAAAGGGATTAAGTTCAACGGCAGCATCTCCCAGGTTTACGGGTCGCCCACCAAGGGGCCGGGCGGCCTGGAGGAGGCCGGCGGGATCCTGGCCGAAGGTGCGGACCAGGGGCAAGACGGCCCGGCCATAAAAGGGTTGCTGGTAGATGAGGCCGCCGGGTAATTCCTTAAAGGAAACCCATTCACCCCGCCGGGCAACTGCCGGGCCCATCAGGTAGTGGAGGATTAAAACCTGCACCCGCGGGTCGACGCTGCTGCCGTCACTGGTGCTGATGGTCCCGCCGGGGCAGGATATGTGAAATACGTCACTTAAAGAGGGCAGGATTAACACCTTTTTTTCCCCATCCCAGGTAGCTCCCTTATTGACGGCTATTTCCCGGGGGTTGCCTTGCTCCAGTTCCTTGCGGGCCAGGTCCAGGGTGACATCCAGGTTATAGGGGAGGGCCAAGTAAACCACGTCCTCTTTCATTATTTGCCTGGAGAGGGTGTTACCGTTACCAGGAGTTCCTTCCATGTTAGAAAAAATAAAAGCCGGCTCATGCCGGACCGGGGTGCCTAATGTAACGGGACAACGATGCAGTTTTGTTTTTCTTCTTCAGCAGCCAGGACCCTTTGTAACTCCTCAGCGCTGACAAACCGGTAATCTACCTCTTCCCCGTTAATCCAGGTCAGCAGGTAATCCATAACCCCCGCCTCCTCCGGTGTTTTGTATACACCATCCTGTCTTCAGGATAACACCTGAAGGAGGAAAATGCAAGGGGAAAATTAAAGGTTGCTGAAAAAGTTATCAGGATAGGAGGAAAGGTAAAAAATCGCAGGGCAGATATAAACGTTATTTAACGCACCAGGCCTTTTACTACTCTGACAGCTTCAATAGCATCATCAGCATAGCCATCGGCGCCTATACTGTCTGCAAAGGCCCGGCTTACCGCCCCGCCTCCTACCAGGACGGCAACATTTCCTCGCAGACCTTCTTCCCGCAAGAGGTTTATCACATCCGCCATCCTATCCATCGTGGTAGACATCAGAGTAGACATGCAGAGTATCCTGGCACCGGTTTCTTTCACTCCGGCAACAAAGTCACCGGGAGGTACATCCCGTCCTAAATCATATATTTTAAACCCGGCTGCTTCCAGCATTAATTTAACTAGATTTTTCCCTATATCGTGAATATCCCCTTCGACTACCCCGATAACTGCAGCCACCTGGTTAGGTGTATTTTGGGGCGTTATACGGGAAGACAGGATATTCAGGCCGGCATACATTGCATCTGAACACAACAGTAGCTCGGGTACAAAATATTCCCCTTCTTCGTAAAGTCGTCCCGCTGCTCGCATCCCTTCCAGTAACCCTTCATTGATGGCTTTTAAGGGATCAATATTGTTGGCCAGAGCCTCCCTCGCTGCCTTGATGGTAAGCGCTTCATCCATGTCTCTGACCCCCGCAGCTAGCAAGTTTAGTATTGCTTTATCAGTAGCCAAACGATACACCCCCATAATTCAAAGCTTGATGAGTTGATACTCGCGACTACCCAGACCAATTGTCTCAGCATATTCCAGCATGTAGAGGCCATTTACCCCTGTAAAATCATGAAGGGCTTTTTCTGGATAAACGGCTTTAATGTGCATATCTACCAGATCATAGCTTGCCTGCTCTATGGCAAGGGGATCAGTGCCTGCCAATATGCCGATATCGTGGATAATCGGTAGAGGGCTCCAGGAGCGGCAGTCGCAAAAGGCAGTAATATCCACCAGGAAACTAACAAAAAAAGCTCGCCCCTTTTTATTAGCTAAGACTGCAGCACAGGATTCCACTAGTTTACGTTGCATATCCTTATCATCTCTTGCCCAATTAACAGGTATTGCCTTTCGTGGGCATATTACCAGGCAATCACCGCAGTTATTGCAGTTGCCCTGTTCGATGAACGCTTTGCCTTCTTCAATTGCAATGGCCTTCACCTTACAAACCTCTACGCACTTGCCGCAACCGTTACAGAGGGACGTCTCAACAACGGGTTTCATGTGGGAATGGATGGCCTGTTTTCCAGGCCGAGCGATAGCTCCCATCCCCAAGTTTTTAATAATACCTCCGAAGCCTACATCATCATGACCCTTGAAATGGGTAACAACGACTAACTTATCAGCTTCGTAAATAGCTGATCCCACTTTGACTTCGCTTAAACCTTCCCGGGCCCTGGCTAGTCTGTAGTCCAGACCTTTAAGGCCGTCGGCTATAATTAGGGGCGCCCCCATGGCCGCCTGGTCGTAACCATTGAAATTAGCTGTTTCCAGGTGACAGACAGCGTTAAATCTGCCCCGGTAAAACAGGGTGTTGCAGTCCGTTAGAAAAGGATGACCACCCCTCTCTTTCACTAACTGAATAATTATTTTTAAGAACTGCGGTCTGAGCATTCTGGTATTACCCAGCTCACCAAAATGGAGTTTGATGGCAACTAGGTCACCTTCTTCAATTATCTTATTTAAACCCGCGTGGTTACAAAGCCTTTTTAACTTGTCGAGGACACTATCGCCTCGTGTTCCTTCAAAGTTAACAAAAAATACCTCGCCGCCCATATCCAGTCACCATAGTATTGGATTAATTTATGGACAAAAGCCGATGAGCGTTTCGTCATCGGCCTGTCATTCTAATGAAGTATTGCCTACTTCCATCCTTCAAAAGAGTTCACATTCTCCCTATCTACAATTGCCAAGGGGGTCCAGTAAATCTCTTGCTTTATTTCGTGCCCTTCCAAAACTTTCAGGGCAAGTATTAGGCCACCTTTGCCAAAAAGGTAGGGTGACATAGCCACTGAGGCATCTAATTCTCCTTTGGCTATGGATTTACGGGCATCATCGATAAAATCAACGCCAACCACTGTTACCTGGTCTTTCTTACCAGCTGCCTTGAGGGCCTCCACAGCGCCCAAAGCCATAACATCGTTGGCACAAAAGATGCCCTTCAGGTCGGGGTGAGCCTGAATAAGGTTGGCCGCTATATTATAAGCCTTTTGCCTGTCCCAGTTACCCGGCTGGATTGCCACCAGGGTAATATCTTTGTTACCTTCAAAGGCTTTCTTAGCACCTGTTTTCCGGGCCTCACTCTGGGCTGCACCGGGGAGCCCTTCAATTATCGCCACTTTGCCAGCACCTATTTTTTTAATTATATACTCGGCACCCAGTTTACCCTGATCTTCAAAATTGGAGGTAATAAAAGCCTGGACCCTGGCCCCCGCTCTGGTAGCTGCTTCCTGGTCTACACTGGTACCCACTGCGACAACCGGTATGCCTTTTTTTGTGGCTGCAGCAACGCCTGGGACCAGGTTAAACGGTGTAATAGCCGAGATAGCAATGGCGTTATAATCTTTGCTAACAATGGTTTTCAGAGTTTCTAGTTGAGAATTTACATCATCTTCTTTGGGGGCGGACATCACATCTACTGTTACGCCATATTCTCTGGCTGCATCTTCATACCCTTCTTTCACAGTAACCCAAAATGGATTGGCCAGGGTAATTAACAGGGCAGCAATTTTATATTTTTGCGAGGCTTTGGGAAGGGGTTGCAGGGATTCTAGGAGCTCGGCTTCCGCTTCTTTAAAGGCTTTATTTTTCACAGTTGCCGGGGGTTGGGTATTGGTGGTTTGGGGGTTGTTATTCGCAGTTCCCCCTTTGCCTGAACAACCCGCTATACCTATCAATAGGACAAATACTAACGCGAATGCCAAGAACTTCCGCATACTTAAA
This sequence comes from Moorella glycerini, assembly GCF_009735625.1. Lineage (NCBI taxonomy): Bacteria > Bacillati > Bacillota > Clostridia > Neomoorellales > Neomoorellaceae > Neomoorella > Neomoorella glycerini. The sequence goes on from NZ_CP046244.1 coordinate 2,927,731, forward strand.
GTCTCCACCCTCTCTTTTTGAATATATTTATCACCAAACAAGTATACCTGTTGGCGGCCCTTCTTTAAGGCCCCCATTTTATTGTTTTATTGATTATTCCTGGTTAGAAAAGAATTCACCTCCTCTAAACTGGCCTTGAAGCGGGCACCCAGCTGGGTGCACTTGATTGCCCCGCAAGCGTTAGCAAATTCCAGCGCCCGTTGTCGCCCCATCTCCTGGCAGAAATAGGCATATATTAGCCCTGCAATAAACGCATCCCCCGCTCCTGTTGTATCAATAGCTTGGATGTTAAAAGCCGGGGCAAATATGCTTGTCTTATCTCCCAACCACCAAATTGCTCCTTGGGTGCCACAGGTAGAAACTATTCCTTCAGTGGGCCGGTAACGCTGGTAGAGCGTCTGGCCGGCAACCTGCGGGTCCTCAACTCCTGTGAGTTCAAAGAGTCCCTCCCGGGACATGCAAAGCAGATCGCAAAGAGAGATCATCTCCTCAATTTCTGCCATGGTTACCCGGCATAGTTGCATAAAGGAGGGGGCGCACTCCAGGTTGAAGAAGACTCTAACGCCCAGCTCGCGGCTGAGACGGGCCAATTTAAGGGCAGGCCGGCCGGGGAACATGTCTGTATAAAAGACCTTTACTCCCTGTAACATTTCGGGAACTACCTCATCTTCCGCCAGGTCTAACAAGCTATCGCCCAGGTGGCAGAAAATAGCCCGCGCACCATTTGGAGCCAGCGTTACGAAGGTGTGAAGGGTAATGCCGCCGGGACGGGTAAAGAGGTATCTGGCGCATACACCTGACCTGACTATATCTTCCCGGAAGGCTTCTCCGTATTTGTCGTCGCCAATTTTAGCTACCAGGCTGGTGTCCACTCCCATCCTGGCCAGGGCTACCAGCACGTTGGCGCAGCTTCCTCCCGGAAAGAGGCTCTCATAATGGACAAAAGCAAAGCCGTCTTCCCGGGGTAAACTTTCACATTGCAAGACAATATCCATTGCGGCAGTACCCAGCCCTAGTACTTTCATCCAGTACCAATCCACCCTAGCTTTGCCTGTTTTAGTTTTCACTGCCCCGGGTATTTAGCACGCGCGCCCCCAATCAGCTTAGGGCGCGTACGCGCTGCAACTATCCGGGCACCACCAATATATTCATTAGCCAGGAGGAGCGGCTTCACTACCGGTTTCAAATGCATTCCGATCATCGTTAAGCCAATGTCAATGCCCAAATCCGCTGTAATACTCTCTACCACTACCGGATTCTTAAAAAAATGTTGGTAAGCAACAGCGGCAAAGGTTCCCCCCGCTTCCGGGACGGGAATAACACTTACCTCTACCAGCCCTTTTTCCACCATTAATTCCCGCTCAACTATCAATGCCCGATTCAAGTGCTCGCAGCATTGTACAGCTATCTGTATTTCGGGGGGACAAAATTCCCAGATAGCCCGGCAGATAACTGCGGCCAGGTGAGGGTCGCCGGTGGTATCTTCACGGCGTCCTTCAACGCGGCTGATGCTGCACGAAACCACGAGGATGGCACCCGGGTTATAAGTGCCAGGGGTAATAAGTTCCTTAAGAACTTCCCGCGTCTGAAAGTAAATCTGCTCATCCCTCGCCATATTTTTTCCTCCTGAAATTATTCTCAATAACCATTTCGATAAAGGCGCCTATCCTGACACGCAGGTTTTCCCGATCTAAAGTAGAGTAGTCTGTTTCCAATTGCAAAAACGGCAGCCCAAAATGGTTTTTGATTAAATCTGCCACAAAATAGGACTCTATATTGTAGGTATGACAGGCTCGCCAGGTTAAATCTATTACACCATCAACCTGGAAGTCTCTCACCATCTGTCGGAGGAGTTCTAACCTTCTCCCGTTAGGGGACATTATTGAACATGGTATTTTAAGATATTTTTCAGCGAGAAGCAGGAGAGGGTCGCGCTGGTCGCTTTCATCTATCTTTAAACCGACTGTCTTGTAACCGCTACAGTTTTCCATAGCCACCACCAGCCCACCGCACTCTTCGACCAAGGCGACCACTTTTTCACTCCCCACGCCAACCGGCGTGCCGGTAAGTAAAATCCGGGGTGTCTCTGAATCCCCTACACAATAACCCCGGGCAGCTAGGCTTTTGATCTCATCTACCATACGGTCGAGTAGTTTGATACGTTCCCACCTGTCAATGTGAAAACCGAGCTGCCAGCTTACCGTGACCAGATCCATACCAGAAATCATTGCCGGGCGTATCATGTTGAGATCAAAAAGAGCTTTTAAGGCCCGGTTACCCTCATTAATCACATGAATGGCCTCGCGTAGCGATTGCTCTGTTATCTCGACTTGTAAAAACTGTTCCAGGGCCTTTTTAAGCCTTATCATTTCTCCGTATAAAAGTTGTATGGAAGCGGGCTGGTCAGCTACCTGGGGGAGGTGCATTACATGCAGCGGCTTAAACCTGCCCATGAGTTCGAACATCTTTTTTTTACCGTCACAGGTCGTTTCTCCGACGACCATATCCGAAAGGTGAAAATAAGGGCAGGTATCACTTACAGCAAATCCATATGATGACTTAATCAAAGGGCAAAGGTTGTGAGGCAGGTCCTTTTCTGCTGCTTGAATGGGTTCCTGCCTGGTACCACAAAGCCCCACAGGAATAGCCCCCGCAGCCAGCACCAGCTCCCGGGGACCATAGGTGCAATATATGCCCACTACCTTGGCACCATTTTCCTTAGCCTCCTTCAGCGCCATCAGGTTTTGCTCACGTAAGCCATCAAAGGATGCCAGCATACTGGGTTTCATCTGCTCCGGTTCTCCAATCTTAAAAGTTTACTTTGGTAAATATTTACCCGTTAATTCAGCCTCTCGGGATCAATCGGCATCCTGCCGTAGATTCGTGCCGCCTCCATAAGGGCCAGAATATTGTCAGGGGGCGTGTTTAAAGCAACGGAACACCCCGAGCCCAGGATAAAGCCCTTGGGGTTGTCAAAAGCCTGGCGTATACATTCCTTCGCTGCAGCGAGGACTTCATCCCTTGTTCCGTGTAGAAGAACTTCCACCGGTGCCACGTTACCTTTGAGGGCCACCCTTGTCCCCACAGCCCTTTTAGCTTCCTCCAGACTCACCTGGTTATCCAGACTGATGGCACTTACGCCCGTGTCGACCATGTCTGCCCAGATAGCCCTGGTATCACCACAGATATGCAGTGAAGGTCCGCTACCACATGCCGCCTTGACCCAGGCGGCGATCTTGGTCAGGTAGGGCTTAACAAATTCCCGGAAATGGCGGGGGCTAATAACGCTGGCCGAAGCCAGCGGGTCACCTATACTGCAGGAAAAGCCCCTTTTTCTGGCTGCTTCTATGTAGTTGATGATGCTTCGGGTAGTCAACTGTAACAGGCTGTGGACGAACTCGGGGTTTCTACGTAAGTCTTTAAGAAAATCCTCGACCCCTCTTAGAAAAGCAGCCGTGGTAAAAGGGCCACCTATTCCTGTACCTACCGGGACCTGGTGACCTATACTTTCATTGATGATTTCCAGTGCTTCCAAATAAAGGGGGAGCCGGCCGGCATGTTCAGCATCAACTGGTTCCAGATGGCTGATTTCACTATAAGAGCGGATGGCCGGTTCCGCCAGCTGGGGACGGTCATTGTCTGGAAACCGTAGTCTGGCTCCCATTGCCTCTGCCAACCCATAAAAATTAGGCCCTACACCGACGGAATCATATTGATAAATTTTAAAGGCAATTATATGGGCCTCTGCCATCAAGCGCGAGGAATGACAGTAACGGGCCACCGAAACACCTATCAGCCGGCAGACGTGCTCCGAAATACTGGGACTGCAGGGTATACGGTCTACCGGTAAACCTTGCTTAAAGGCTGTCATGCGCTCCAACGGGGTCATGCGATCTTTAAACTCCATATGCAGGTAATCTCCTATCCCTCTCACTAAACTTCTCAGTGTAAGCTAAGTGCCAGATCGATGTTGTCCATCAGAGAACGCAGCTGCAATATGGAAGCTTTGCCTCCGGTAAGGCGGTCAAGGGCAGCGTTTACGGCCGGGTGAAATTGACGCATTTGCCTGGCTGCCGCTTCCCCCTGCGCTGTAGCATTAGCCAGGATGGTACCATCGGTGAAACGCAAGCAAAGAGGCAGGGGGTTTAAGATCAGACATGGGCCATTCTTAATGAGCTCCTCAACCTTTTGGCCGCAATAAACCCCGTCCAAGGGAAAACTTTCTTTTATGAACAGAAAACCGTTGCACTGATCGGTACCATTACCAATTAAACACACTCCTTGCCCTCGCAGGTAGCCCAGGGTGGCTGGCAAATCCAATGTATCTTTAGGAGAACTGGCTACCAGGACAATGGGCATCTGGCTCAAGGTTACCAGATCATTAGATAAAATTTTTCCTCTAATTCCTCCCATACCGGCAGTAACTACAATAAAGTTTCCTGTTTGAGCCGCAACCCTCATTACTGCCGCGGCGGTCATATAGCCACTAACCCTTTCTCTTATGGCCACCGAAAGGTTGCTGGCATCGATGCGCTCCATATCTGGATTACCCCTAAGCTGCAGAAACTCCTTAATGTTACCGAAAGTAATCCGCCCATTTTCCAGCCACACCAGAGCTATGGAGGTGCTATGTCTCCATTCTCGTAAAATATAGTCATTGGTGAGGGATGGTAAACCCTGACCCAGCAAGGCAGTTTCGATCAAAGCCTTCCTGGTATGCCGCACCTTTTTTCCTTGCATCATGGTCATAAAGATTTAATCACCACTTGTCCGGGATTTTAATTCAGTTACGAGGACAGTTGCGAGGATAATCACACCTGTTGTTAACTGTTGATAGTAGGAGGCAATTCCATGAATGGTCAGCCCGTTATGTAATACCGCCAAAAGGAGACCTGCAAGCACAGTACCCCCTATACTCCCCCTGCCGCCTTTTATGCTAGTTCCTCCGAGAACTACCGTGGCAATAGCATCTAGTTCCATCATATATCCAGCCGTAGGATCGGCACTGTTAAGCCTTGCGGTCAGCACTAACCCTGCTAAAGCCGCGGTAAGAGCCCCAAGCATATATACAATAATTTTAAAAGTTACTGTGGAAACTCCGCATAAACGCAGGGCTTCTTCATTGCCACCCAGGGCCAGAGTATAATAACCTAGCTTCGTATTGTACAGGACAAAAGCACCCAGGATGGCGACCAGCGCAGCAATAACAACAGGAACAGGGAATATGCCCACCTCTCCGCTCCCGAACCATGTAAAGCCTTCCGGAAAGCTGGAAATAGGGATGCCTTTGGTAATAATTAAGGTCAGACCCCGGATAGCGGACATTGAAGCCAGGGTAACAATAAATGGGTTTAAACGGGATAGCGCTATAAGGGACCCATTAATTAATCCAACTATTAACCCTACGGCCATCCCCATAATAATGGAAGCAGCTACCGAAAGGAACCAGAAATGCATGGCAACAGCCATAACTACACCACTTAAAGCAACTATAGCCCCTGCCGAAAGATCAATGCCGCCGGAAGAGATTATTAATGTCATACCAACGCCAAGGATAATATTAAGGGTACTTTGGTCCAATATATTTCTCAAGTTTTCCCATCGCCAGAAAAAAGGAGAGGACAAGGATAAAGTAATTACCAACAGCAATAATAGCCCAAATAGGATTGTCTGCACCGAGTTTATCTGCAACCAGACGTGCGGCTTAACCCGCGCCATGGAGCTTAAATCACATCCCCGATCTAACTGTTTGCGACTTATTTTACGTTCCTGTTATTAGTTTTACTATCTCATCGGGACTGGTGTCACGAACAATAAAATGCCCCACAGATTCACCGTGTCGGAGGACACAGATGCGATCAGCAATAGAAAACACCTGCTGAAGGTTATGGCTGATTAAAATTACGGCATAACCTTGCTCCCTGAGGGTATTAATTAAGGCCAACACCTGTTTTGTTTCTTGAAGGCCCATAGCCGCCGTCGGCTCATCAAGAATCATAACCCGACCACCCTTATGGATGGCCCTGGCTATAGCTAAAGCCTGACGCTGGCCACCTGACAGGCTGCCGGCGAGAACATTTATTACAGGGATATTTACCTTTAACCTTTTCAGAAGTGAAGCTGTTTCAATTTCCATCTTTTTCTTGTCAATTAGAAAACCGGCCCGCGTCGGTTCCCGGCCCAGGAAGACATTGCTGCAAATATCGCGGCAGTCGACAAGAGCCAGATCTTGATATACTGTTGTAATACCGTTCTTTAAAGCCTGCGCTGGAGTCAGTTGCTTAAAAAGCCTCCCGGCTATGTAAATTTCGCCTTTATCAGGTTTGTAAACCCCGGATAAAATCTTGATCAGGGTCGACTTGCCAGCACCGTTGTCCCCCATCAGGGCCAGAACCTCGCCCTCGAATACATCGAGGTTTACTCCCCGCAGGGCCACGATGTGTCCGAATGACTTCCATAAATTGCGGGCGCGCAGGATTGGCCTGGCGTTTCCGGGTGTAAGTACGGCCATCGTCTTTTTCCCTTCTCTTTATTTTTTATGGCTTCTCCCCTGCAGCGATTTTATAATGGCCGTTTTTGATCCACTTGAAGGCCAATACTTCCTACTATCTTTTTCAACGAATAAACATAAAATCCTCTCATTATTAGCATGAAATATAGTTATAGTTTTTGCTGGGAATTTACCCTTGCGTTAGTATGGACTTAATAACGGGCGATTGCTAAATAAAACTGCTAGAAAACGGAGGCGCTACTGGGATAAAGAAAAACCCTCCACAGGAGTGGAAGGCTTAAAAGTAAGTATAAATCACCAGCGTTGTAAACAAAAAATATTAAAACTTGGCAAGAGCGATTACGCCACTATAACTTCTTTAAGACCATTGCGGCAGCCGCCCCGGTGACCGGCATAAAAAAGTCCCTGGCAGGAAGCCAGGGAGCTTGATATTCCTGGTGCGCCAGGTAGGCTTCGAACCCACGACCCGCTGATTAAGAGTCAGCTGCTCTACCAACTGAGCTACTGGCGCATAGATGGCGCGCCCGGCAGGATTCGAACCTGCGGCCTCCGGACTCGGATTCCGTTACTCTATCCACCTGAGCTACGGGCGCTTAACAACTGCAAAAGTTATTATATTACGGATTACAGCTAAAGTCAAGGCCAGGTCGGCTCCAAAATCTCCGTATTTTAATTAACAACTATACCCGTCCTTCAATACGAACCAGATCTACCTGACCCCAGGCCGCCAGTTTATCACCGGCAATGATTACCGCCCCCAGGACACCGGGAATGTTTGCGGCCAGGCGGGCAGCCTTTTCCACATCAGCGGGTTCCTGGACGGTATTACCGGCAGCTGTGGCCACGGCGTCGGCCAGGGCTGCGGAAGTGGCCAGGATAACGGCCGCATCGGCCCGCCCAAAACTCAAAGAAGGGCCGACGGTGCCGGAAGAGGTGCAGATGCCTAAAGGGCACATTCGCGGCTCAACCTTTAAGGCCAGGCGGTGGCTGAAGGGTGAAGCGCCGGCAAAAATGCCGATGAGCCGGGAACGGCTGCTGTTTAAATAAATATCGCCGCCGTTTTCCACAATGATTTCTCCCCCTGGCCCTACAAGGTCGGTGGCAACATACTGGGCCATGGCCCCGGCTACCGCCGCCATGGGTCCAACGCCAGCCAGACTGGCTGCGGCCGCCATTTCCCTGGCTATAGGCGGGGCTTCCTCCGGTACATCATGGGGTACCAGGGTACGGGCAAAAACAGGGTCCCGGGCGAGATAGGCCTCCAGTTGCCAGCGATAATGGCGAATGATCTCTTCCGCCTGCCTGACCAGTTCCGGTTTAAACTGCGCTTTAGGGATGCCGATGTCCAGGTCGGTTTCTTTATAGGCCACCTGGAAATGGACCAGGTCTTCCTGGGCAAAAAGCCGGCGGTAGCTTCTCTCTTCGTAGGCCAACTTTAGAAACGGACCTCCATGGCCTTATAAGGGCAGGCCTTGACGCACATCAGGCAGACGACGCATTTATCTTCATCAAAGTTAACGGTCATATCCGGGCGTTCCAGGTATAGAGCGCCGGAGGGGCAGACACTAATGCAGGCACCGCAATGGGTGCAGACGGTTTCATTGCGGTGGACATCCTGGCTCAAGGGCTGGATGGTAACACCCAGGGAGCGCAGGTATTCCAGGCCGCGGGTATACTGTTCCGGTTCGCCCTGGATTTCCAGAACCATCATCCCTTCTTTGTGGGGATTGATGTGGGCTTTGAGGATATTGACCACCAGGTCATAGTTACGAATTAGCTGGTAGATGATGGGTTTATCGGCCGTCTCGGCCATGAAACGGAGGACTACCCGTTTGGGGGACAATTTCCCCACCCTCCTTTCTCAGAATCAGGTGCTCAGGCTTCTTTTTCCTGCAAGGATTTTAAAGGCGTAGCTTCATTAATAGAAGGTAACAGGGCTACCGGCTTACTGAGGAGGAAACCGCCTGCGCGAATCCAATCTTTCAAGATTGCAGCGATCTGCCGTGCCCGGGGATAGCTCGATAGGGGCGCCGTGGGTACTTCCCGTCCCTGCAAGTTAATGGTCCCTGACTTTAGCTGGGCGTAAGTTACATAACCCAGGGGTTGAGGATTACCTGCCGGGTAGTCCAGGCCATAATCAACTACCGGGGCGTAGATTTCTTCATCGCTGCGGGAGGCCCAGTACATGATTTCTTCGTTGAGGATGGGGATGGGTATACCCAGGCCTACCGTAAGGGAAGCGCCGTAGCCCAGGAAGGAAACGCCGACCAGCCACTCCGGGCGCATCTGTTTGAGGTCACCGATCACCGCCAGGGTACCGCCGGATACAAGCTGGCCACCTTCCGGCAGGGGCGTCAGGCCGGGGCAATGTTGCGTACCCTGCCAGACCACATAGCCAGTACTGCCGCCCAGGAATATCCTGGTACCGATGCCGATGGTCCGCAAGTAAGGATCTTTCAGGAGCGGACTTAGCTGCCCGGAGGTGGAGTAATTGGCATTCCCCATATGAGGTTTTAAAACACCCATATAAGTATATATCGTCCGGTCGGATAGATTGACGGCAACATTATAATTCTGGTAAGCGTTACGGGGGTTAAAAAGGACGGCCTGGTTCAGGTCATCAATGGTAATGACGGTATTGATTTCCCGGCGCGGGTAACAATCGGTACCGTAGGCAATGGCCCTTAAGCTTACCGGTTTCCGGGCTACCAGGTCATGGATGACATGGCCGCCGCCGTAGCGAAATTCCCCGGGGTGGATGCTGTTCAAAGGATCATTATCCGGGACCTCGGTGGCTCCCAAAAAGGCATCAACGGCGGCCAGGCCGGCGTAGGCCTGGACATTATTTAACCATACCTTGCTCATTTTCATCCTGGGTTTGGTATGGCCGAAATTGAAATAGGCGCCCGATGAGCACATGGTACCAAAGGTGCCGGTAGTCACGACGTCAACTTCAGCTGCCGCCTGCCGGACGCCCTTTTCCCGGACCAGGGGAATGACCTCTTCGGCTGTCAGGACTACAACCTTGCCGCTTTTTATCCTGGCGTTGATTTCAGCCAGGGACTTTTCCACTGCCACTGCTGTTCCCTCCCTGAACTATGCCGGTTTCTCTAAAACGCTGTCATGAAAAATAAAAAACCCCTTCCCGAAAGTATAAGAAGAGGTTGAATAGCCATCAACTTATCTCTCAGGGTCTTCCTGCGGCATTTAGCACCTTCCGGCAAAGTACCGGGGTTGCCGGGTTTCATCGGGGCCTTCCCTCCACCTGCTCTCGATAAGCCGTGAGGCAGTTATGCAATTTTACTATTAAATTAATATCATGCCAGGATAAATGTGTCAAGAAGAAATTAAATGGCTTCTGGTCCCCGTTCACCGGTCCGGATCCTGATGGCATCCTCGATTGGGTAGATAAAAATCTTGCCATCGCCGATGTTACCGGTACGGGCCTGGCGGGTGATAATGGCGACTACTTCGTCAACATACTTATCCTCGAGGACAATTTCCACCTTGACCTTGGGCAGCAGGTCAATGGTATAAGTGGTGCCCCGGTAAACTTCAGTTTTACTCTGCTGCTGGCCGCAACCGACAACATGGGTAACGGTCATGCCGTGGATACAAAACCTGCCGCCGGGGTAATGGCCACCAGGCCGGCTACCGCGCCGCTGGCCGCCCCCAGGGCTGTAGGCTTGCCGTGGAGCAGCCATTCCACCGCCAGCCAGCCCAGGGTAGACGTAGTTGTTGCCTGGGCCTTTGTGGCTGTGGTAACCTACGGCATCCTGAAGGTGGTCAGCCTGCTGACACCCTTAAGGGTAACGGCCGAAGACGATGAGGCTGGCCTGGATCTCTCCCAGCATGGCGAGAGTGCCTATCCCGATGCCGGCCTGGCAGCCCTGGACATTGTGCCGGCTGCGGATAGTAAAGGTATTGTTCCCCAGAGGGAGCTGGTGATCAACTAGCTTTCTTTATAACTCACCGCTACAATAAAACCGCCATCGGTGCGGCCTTCCCGGGCGGCGGCAGCTTCGATGGCCAGGGCCTCTTCTACTTTCGTGCCATCAAAGTCGGGGCCGAAGAAGAGGACGGCTTTACCTTTAACGTCTTTTCCGGGCATGGCGGCCAGGAGTTCAGGCAGGGTATAAAATTTAGCGTACCGGAAGAGGCAGTCCGGTTCCCGGGCGGCCCGGGCCTCGTAGTGGCGACTCCAGAGGCTGTTGCCGCCGATGAGGCCGATGACCATGCGGCCGCCGGGTTTTAAAACCCGGTAACTCTCAGCGAGGACGGCCTTTAAATCCGGCGCGAATTCCAGGGCCGTAACTGAAACTATCTTATCAAAGGTATTATCGGCAAAGGGTAGATTCATGGCGTCGGCGTGGAGAAATTCAATCTCCAGCCCGGCTGCAGCCGCCTTCCACCGGGCGGTGGCCAGCATGGGCTCGGAAATGTCTATGCCGGTCACCTTGACCCCCAGGCGAGCCAGTTCTAAGGAAAAATTCCCCGTACCACAGCCGACATCCAGGATATGTTCCCCGGCCCGGGGCTCTAAATAAGCATAAACGGGTTTTTTTTCCACGCGGTCGACCAGGACCCCCAGGGGGCGCTTGTACCAGTCGTCATAATCGCTGGCTTTATGATCAAAAATTTCAGCCATCGCCTGGCTCCCCTTTCCCAACTTATTTATGGTATACCATATTCGCCGTTAATGGCCGTTTTCCTTTTTGGTACTTAATCTTTCTTTTCCTGAACATGAACATAAGAAAAGGACCCTTGCGGGTCCTTTTACAAGCTAACTTTAAGCTAACTCCTGATTGACAACAAGCTGGTCTGCATCCACCTGGACTTGATACTGGCCTTTGTGAAAGCCCCGTTCCAGCAGCCACTGGGTGAGGTGTTTGCCTCCTATTTCCCCGATTTTACCCTGGGCCGCGAGCCTTAATTTTAAATTGGCCGGGTCCTCGCTCCTGAGTTTATCAGTTGCGACATTTTACTGATTCAAGAACCCAGATAAAATCTAGCTTTGGGCGTTAAAAATAGCCCAAAAAGCGAAAAACGTAGTGGCAACTAATATTGTGAAATACCAAATATTATCTAGACAATAGGCAATGTTAGTGGTATCATTTAAGCATGTTCATCAAAATAACTAAAACCAAAAACCACCAGTACGTCCAGCTAGTCCAATCTTACCGGGAAAATGGAGCTGTTAAACACAAGGTCCTCCTCAATCTCGGTCGCCTGGACGAGATTGAAAACAACCCCAGCTTTCAAAGACTTGGTAAGCGCCTCTTAGAATTGTCCAAGGCCAGGGAGGTGACCAGTTTAGCCAGCTTTTCCGAGGCGCAGATCAAGAACTGGGGCTATGTGGTCTACCAGAAGATCTGGAACCAATTTGAGCTACCCAAACTTTTAAAGAAGATCAGTGCCAAACGTAAGGTACAATTCGAATTAAGCGACGCCAGTTTTCTTATGGCTATCCAGCACCTCCTTGAACCCAGGAGTAAATTAGGTACCTACAACTACCAGCACCGTTATGCCAGTTTACCCGACGTAGCCTTAAACCACCTCTACCGCTCCTTGGATTTACTCTGCGAGTATAAAGAGTTGTTGGAGGAGGAGATGTTCCAAAAGAACCGCCACCTTTTTAACATGCAGGTGGATGTGGTTTTTTATGATGTAACGACCTTTTCCTTTGCCAGCGTCGAAGCCGACACTTTACGCGATTTCGGCTTCAGTAAAGACGGTAAGTTCAACGAAGTCCAGGTGGTATTGGGCCTGCTTATTGATTGCGAGGGGCGGCCCATTGGCTATGAGCTTTTCCCCGGCAATACCTTTGACGGCAAGACCCTGGAGACGGCCTTAGAAAAGCTGGAAAAACGTTTTGGCCTGCGCCGGGTGATCATCGTCGCCGACCGGGGGATCAACAGCAAGCTTAACTTAAAACGCATAGTGGAACGGGGCTACAGCTACATCTTTGCCGCCCGCATCAAGAGCATGAAAAAAGAGATTACCGATATGATATTGGACGAAAATGGCTACCAGGAGATAAAGGACGATGAAGGAGAAGTCCTTCGCTACAAGGTTATCGAGTACATAAACGAATTCACCGCTGAAGGGAAAAAATACAAATTACCCGAAAAACTGATCGTCACCTACTCCAGCCGGCGGGCGGAAAAAGACCGGGCCGACCGGGAAAGGTTAATCGAGAAAGCCCAAACCCTTTTAGAAAGCAAGGCCAAAATCCAGGCCAGCAACAAACGTGGCGGCAAGAAATACCTCAAAGAAATAGACTGTACGGGCACGTGGATACTGGACGAAGAAGCCATTGCCCGGGACAAACAATTTGACGGCTACTACGGCATCCAGACCAGCGAGAAAGAAATGAGTGCCAAAGACATCCTGGATGCTTACCATAACCTGTGGCGGATTGAAGAATCTTTTCGCGTCATGAAAAGCACCCTGAAAGTCCGGCCGGTTTTTCACTGGACCGAAAGGCGGATTAAAGGACACTTTGTAATTTGCTTCCTCGCCTTTCTTCTCGAACGCACTCTGGAATTCAAGCTCCGGCAAGCGGTGGAAAATGCCTCGCCGGCAGAAATCCGGGAAGCGTTAAACTCCCTCAACTTTGCCGAGGTAGAGATCAAAGGAGAGGTGTTCTTTATCAAGACCCAGAGTACAGAGTTGAGCAAAAAGATCCTGCGCCTAATGCGGATTGCACCGCCGGGAAACATTACCCGTGTAGAGGAGTTTGCTGCCCGCTGGCAGGACCGGTTGTAGTGGCAAAATGCGCGTCTTGTTTTCTATTTTTCTAGGTTTTATGCGGGTTCTAGGGATTCAACTGATAAAGTCAGGGAAAAGGACCCTTGCGGGTCCTTTTACAAGCTAACTTTAAGCTAACTCCTGATTGACAACAAGCTGGTCTGCATCCACCTGGACTTGATACTGGCCTTTGTGAAAGCCCCGTTCCAGCAGCCACTGGGTGAGGTGTTTGCCTCCTATTTCCCCGATTTTACCCTGGGCCGCGAGCCTTAATTTTAAATTGGCCGGGTCCTCGCTCTTCTTTAAGATTAACTTTTTACCGTCAACGCCAATCATAATGTATTGACTGCCGCGTAAATGCTGGAAAGCAGCGCCGCGGAGCCGGATACCATTACTGGATACGCTTAACTCACCTCTGGCGTTACGGTTAAACCGGCGGGCACGATAAATTTCCACTAACATCAAACCCTCCTCTGGATAATTTCAGATTTGATGTTAGTATTACCCAATTAAGCCTGTAAAATACCTCCAGCAATAAACCTTAATTAAAATTTAACGGTATTGATAACCTAAATGCCGGCCAATTTGAAGGGCAACCTGAACAACAGCGGTGGCCAGTTTACCGGCCATCAACTCTGGCGGCATCCGGTTGGCGGGACCTGCAACACTAACGGCGGCTATAACTTTATTTTCATGGTCAAATACTGGGGCAGCAACGCAACGAACCCCTTCTTCCCTCTCCCCGTGATCCAGGGCAAAGCCCTGCCGGCGGATTTTTTGCAATTCTTCCCGCAGCTGGAGAGGATCGATGATTGTGGTGGCCGTATAGGGGAAGAGAGGAACTTCCTGGAGGAACATGTTTAACTGGTTTTCACTTAAGTAGGCCAGGAGGACTTTCCCTGCGCCGGTACAGTAAGCCGGGGCGCGGGTACCCGGTCGCGCCAGCATCTTGATGATGTTACTGGACTCGACCTGGTCAATATAAACGACTTCGTATTTATCCAGGATAGCCAGGTTGGCCGTTTCATTAAAATCGTCTACCAGCTGGTGTAATGCCGGCCGGGCTATGGCCCGGATGTCCAGGCTGTAGAGGGCGCGGTTGCCAATCTCAAAGGCCTTGATCCCCAAACGGTAACGGCCCTGGTAAGGTTCCTGCTCAACCAGACCATGGGCCGCCAGGGCATTTAACAACCTGTGGACAGTGCTTATATTCAGCCGGAGTTCTGCACTGATAGCCGAGAGCATCATGGGGGAGCCTTCCCGGGCCAGAGTTTCCAGGATGGCCAGGGCCCGGTCAACGGCCTGGACGCCCCTCATTTTATTAACCCTGGTCACTGGCATGCGCGACTCCCCCCTGGCGAAGATTAACCTTCTAAGATACGTTCGACTTCTTCGGCATCGGCATCCCTGACATAAGGAAGCCCGCTTACCCGGGCTGCATCAGGAGTTAAAAAGAAACGCAACTCTGATCGTACAGCCCAAACATGGCAATTTTTTAAATTAACCCTTCCTGCCTGCTAGGCACAAGCGTCAATAAAATGGTTGGAAGGCTATTTTCATGTTAACTTAGCAGGATCTTTCTGGCAAATTCGTCCTGAACATCAGTGATAAAGGGAATGCCGGTTTCGGCTTCGGTTTCCCGGTTAGCGGAAGCGATATCATTCCTGGTGATCTGGTCCAGGGAGAATTTGCGGGCGCCAGCCATTAATTGCTGTAATCCTGCCGTCAGCTTGTCGGCTAGTGTCCAGAAGGCAATGGCACCGTAAGGAATATTCTTCATCTCTTCAGCGCCGACTTTCTTTTGAACATTATAGTAGCCGGCAAAAATCTCTTCAGCTTTCGTACCTAATTCGGCCACAGTCTTGGGTAGACTATCCCAGTTACCGTTGACTTTTGCGCGTCTTTCAGGATGGAGTACCCCTTCAATGTTGGACCCGACAAAGCCCGGAATCATTAAGGCTCGACCCATACATACCAGTTTAACGTAGGGCGCCCCCAAAGCTAAAGCTTTGAAGATATGGTCTTCCCTGGCCAATCCGCCTCCAAAGGCCATATCGACAACTTTCTTACCCCTGGCAGCCAACAGGCTGGCATATTCATAGGCTTTAGCATGAAGCAGAATGGAGGGGACGCCCCAGGTTTCCATCATGTTCCACGGGCTCATACCGGTACCGCCGCCTGAGCCGTCCACGGTAAGCAAATCAAGTTTCGCCTCGGTAGCGAGCTTGATGGCCATAGCCAGGGCTTCCATTCCATAGGAACCGGTCTTTAAGGTAATCCGCTTGTAGCCCAGTCCACGGAGGTATTTAATGGCACTCATAAAGTTTTCTCTTACCTGGGCAAAGCTGGTGAGATCCGTGTAGCCTAAGCGGCTGTGACGGGCAAATGATTTGATGGCCCCGTTCTTAAAGGCTTCTTGCACTTCAGGAATGGTCGGATCCGGATCGACCACATAGCCCCTGTTCTTCAAGAAGATAGCATAGTCGAGATCGGTAACCTGAATTTCTCCGCCGATGTCTTTGGCGCCCTGGCCCCACTTCAGCTCCAAAATGACCTGATCGCCGTACTTCTCAATGATGTATTCGGCAACACCGTTACGGGTGTCTTCCACGTTCATCTGGACGATGATGGCACCATACCCATCATAATATTTTAAGTACGTCTGAATTCGCCGGTCAAGTTCCGGGGCCTTAATAATCCTGCCATTTTCAATCACGGCTTCCCGGTCAATCCCCACGACGTTTTCGCCAATGACGATGGGGATTCCCACCAGGGCGGCACCGATGGCAAAAGAATCCCAGTATTTAGCAGCAATGAAGGTAGAGCCCAATGCCCCGGTCATGATCGGCGCCCGGGCTTTAGTTTTTACCTCGCTGCCAAATGCCGTCTCGACGTTTACATTGGGGAAAATACAGTCGTCAGCATTGTTAGAGAGGCCCGGTGCCAGGCCATAAGCGCCGTAGTTGTATCCCTGGATCCTCAAGGAGTTATAAGAAATTCCTACATGGGTCGTGTTTGAGCTTCCCGCGGTAACAGTACCGAAATCCCGGGGATAGAGGAGCTTGCGCCCCACCATGCTGGACATCCATGTTTCGCATTTCCCCTGGCAATCTGCCCGGCACAATGTACATAAACCTGATTCTGCCGGATTGCCGCGATTAACGGTTCCCAGGACATCATTTTGTTTTGGCCACTGGATCATCTCTTTTAATCCCCCGCTTCTAATAAATTTTTGCTTCCACCGTAGCGATAGTCCATTATCATATGGTGAAAGCCATTTTCGCAGCCCCTGGATTTAATTTTAGTTAGGGGGATTATACTTGTCAACGAAAGGATTTTTCACTATGTGAAAAAAATAAAGCGCCTGGAATCTTGTATACATTACCGGCGCTGGATTAAACCCTATTTAATTATTGGAAGCAAATTTCATTTTAAATCTTCACCCGCGTATCCTAAACGTTTGGACATCTCCCGGGCTACGCTAAGGACGATATCCACCAGCTCATTATTTAAATAATAATTGGTAATCCTGGTATCGGGCCCGGAGACGCTGATGGCGGCCACCACCTTACCTTCATGGTTACGGATGGGCGCAGCCACGCAGCGGACATTTTCATCCCTTTCCCCCAGGTCAATGGCATAACCCTGGCGCCGGATACGCTGTAGTTCCTTTTTCAGGATGGCTACATCGGTGATTGTTTCACTCGTATACTGCTCCAGCTGGACGCCGGCGAAAAGCTTATCCAGCTCGTCATCACTTAATGAACTGAGGAGCATTTTACCGGAACCGGTGGCGTGGGCCGGGCCACGGCTGCCCACCCTGGCAAACATGCGGACAATGACGATATTGTTGGATTCCACCTGATCGATGTAAACCACGTCCCGGCCGTCGAGGATGGCCAGGTTGGCCGTTTCATTGCAGCGCCGTACCAGTTCTTCCAGGAAGGGCCGGCCGATGGTTTGCAGGTCCTGGGCATAAAGGGCGGTTTTCCCCATGGCAAAGAGTTTTAGGCCCAGTTTGTAACGGCTAGTTTCCGGTTCCTGCTCGACGTAACCTTTGACAGTGAGGGTGCCGAGGAGGCGGTGGACCGTACTTATATTTAACTGGACCTTATCGGCCAGGTCGCTGATGGCCATGGGTACACCGGCTTCGGCCAGGGCATCCATAATGGCTAAAGCCCTTTCAACTGCCTGGACGGTCTTGCTCTCTTCACCGTTGACTTTTTCTCTGGCCATATGAATGGTCTCCTTTGCCACTAGATATGCTACCGGTCGCCATTAAGATAGCTGGCATTTATTTTTAAATGATGAAAAGGGTTTTCACTATGTTTTAATTTTAGTTTGCTTTAGGTAGCAATGTCAAGGGAAAGAAATAAAAAACCCGCTTGGGGCGGGTTATTTCCGGGTGGTAAGGTCACACTCAATCATGCCCTCATAACATTCGTTGCATAGGAACTGGCCGCAGGTGGGACAGATGCGCATGTCAGGGGGATTTGTTTCCAGGCAGTCGTAACAATAGGCAGTATCGCAATGGTGACAGATAATGCCCTCGACGTTCCTGGCTTTGCAGCGGTCACAAACTGGAATCTTCATAACTGACCGCACCTCCTTCTACGATTATTATTTCGCTTTTACGCGCTAAAGATCCTGCCGCTGGCCTGCCAGTCCCGTAAAAAATAAAAGCTCCATTAGAGGAGCTTTGCGAACGATGGTTTAACGCGACATTTATACCAAGCTGGTATTAACCGGCCATGGTCAGGACTTTTTCTGCTGCGGGTGCCAGCACCTGGACGATATCGTCATTATTTAACAGGCAGGCGTTGGCTTCGTCGGTATCGATATGGAACTCCAGGCGATAATTGGGATGGACCCGTACCAGGACGTTCTGGAAAATCAGGCCGCGTTCGCTACCTACCTGGACATTTACCATATCCTTATCCTTCAGGCCGTAACGCCTGGCATCATTAGTGGGCATATGAATGTGGCGCAGGGCAATGATGACGCCCTGGTTAAGGGTAACCACCCCTGCTGGCCCGACGAGGACACATCCGGGAGAACCTTCATGATCACCTGAGTCACGAACGGGAGGGTTAACACCAAGTTTAAAACAATCGGTCCGGGATAATTCCACCTGGCTGTAAGAACGAAGGGGACCGATGATCCGGACTTTTTCCAGTACACCCTTGGGCCCTATTACGGTAACTGTTTCTTTGGCAGCAAATTCACCCGGTTGGCCCAGATCCCTTACTTTCGTTAGTTCATAGCCTGGTCCAAAGAGAGCCTGGAGATGTTCCCTGGTGAGATGCACATGCCGTCCGGATACGCCTACCGGCACTTCAAACAGGAATTTTTGCATTTTAGCTCCTCCCCCTTACTCATCCCGGCTGTCCGTAATAACCATTCGGGGCTAAAAATCTACCGTTCGACCTTATTATAGAACCATTCGGCGGCAGACGCAAGGGGGATGGTATATATTCGCAATCTTAAATTTATGTGGCCTTCTTTTTGGCTTGCCGGCCCTTTAAGAAGCAACCCTGGCAGTGACCCTGACAGGTGCCGATGAGCAGGGTCCGGCAGCGGGGGCAACGTACCTGCCGGGGGTCACTAGCAGGGTAGCCGCAGCGGGGGCATTTCTGGGAGCAACTTGTTACCATATCTCTTTCCTCCTTACCGGCTGGCTTAAATCAAAATCCGGGATATTATCCCGCCGATCAGGAAGGCCAGGAAGAGGATAGTCGGCCAGATAATGATCCCTTCCCGCCAGCCGCGCTCTTTAAAGATTACCAGGGCCGAGGCAATACAGGGGACAAAGATGGTGATGGTCACCAGGGCTACCAGGGACTGGGCCGGTGTCAGGGGGAGGCTATAAAGACCGGCAGCCCCGAAATCCCGGCGGACAAAACCCATGATGAAGGCGGTGGCCGTTTCTTTAGGAAGCTGCAGCCAGTTGACGGTAAGGGGCGAAAGCCAATTTTGCAAAGTGTCTAAAAGGCCGGTAACCTGCAAAATACCGATGAGGAGGGCACCGCCGGCAAATAAGGGGCTAGCTTCCTGGATAAAGTTCCTGGTCCTGGTAGCCGTCTTTTTCAGGACATTAACCGGCTGGGGCAACCGTAGGGGCGGCACGTCAATTAAAAGATCGCTGGCTTTTCCGGGTAAAAGCCAGTTTAAGGCCGTCCCGGCAAGAACTAAAATACTGGCCACCAGAATGACATACAGGAAGGTATAGCCGGGTCCCAGGCGTCCCAGCATGCTGGTGATTACCGCCAGCTGGGCTGAACAGGGTATGGCCATGGCCAGCAAGAAGGTGGCAATGCGGCGTTCCCTTTGACTGGCCAGCAAACGAGTGGTAATGGTAGCCGCGGTGACACAGCCAAAGCCCAGGATAATGGGGATAATACCGCGGCCATTTAACCCCAGGCGCATGAGCATCCGGTCCACCAGGACGGCTATCCGGGGCAGGTAACCGGAGTCCTCCAGGGCCGAGAGCCCCAGGTAAAATCCCAGGACCAGGGGAAGCAACAGGCCCAGGATGTAAGTTACCGTCATGGTAAGGATGCCAAATTCACCTATTAAAAGGGTGCCCGGGATGGAAGATGGTGGTAGCCAGGAACCGATAAGGTTACGGATAAAGGGTTCATAATAGCCCTGCATGATGCCCTCTTCCGTGATGCCCACCACTGTCTGAGCCACAAAGACGCCAATAAATTCATAGAGTATCCACAGGGTTAAAGCCAGCAGGGGGATACCCGTGAGGGGCAGCATCATCCAGCGGCTGAGGCGGGTGCTCCAGGAAGCCCCGGCGTTAGTTTCCTGGACCACTGCCGCTACTATGGCATCAACCCGGCGCCGCCGGGCCAGGTAGATTTCTTCCTGCCTGTCCATGGGTTTTACCCGGTGGCGGGCGGCGACAAAAGGGTCACCTTCCAGGATAAGTAAAGCTTCAGCCCGGTTGCGGGTCTTCTTTTCCAGCAGGGGCAACATTTCCGCCAGCTCGGGCAGGCTATGGCCTTGGCGGGCGCGGGCAACGGCCTGTTTGACTTCCTCCAACCCCTGCTTTTTTATCGCTACCGTGGGGATAACCGGTACCCCCAGCAACTCTTCCAGTTTTTCAACATCGATCTTGATCCCCTGGCGGGCCGCTTCATCGATCATGTTCAGGGCGACTACCATGGGAATACCCATATCAATGATCTGCTGGGTGAGGAAAAGGTCGCGGTCCAGGTGGACGGCATCAACGACGTTGATGACGATGTCGGCTGCCAGGATGACGTCCCGGGCTACTCTTTCTTCTTCATTAAAGGAAGAAACGCCATAGACACCGGGCGTGTCCAAAATAAAGTCATTTCCTACCCGGGCATGGCTGATTTCCAGGGTGGTGCCGGGAAAGTTGGAAACATCCACGTACAGGCCGGTGAAGGCGTTGAAGAAGACCGATTTACCGACATTGGGATTACCGGCCAGGACTATCTTGCGGACGCCCACAGGTATATTTAACTCACGCCTGAATCCGTGACAACCCAATAACAAAATATCTGGATATGGCTCAAAACCTCGCGAAAAATAAGGTATAATAGGCTGGATGGCAAACGAATCCATGTTCACCTGCGAGGTGCGGCCATGAAATTCATCATTGAACAGTCTGATGAACACCTTACCCCCGTTGCCGGACTGGCTCTGGTGGGGGAAATCATTGATCATACTGCTCTGAAACTCAGGCTAAATAAGACCCGGATACCTGGTGTTTCTTCTCCGGATATTTCTCACGGGGATGTTATCACCTCTTACGTGGGCCTGCTTTGCCAGGGTCGCAGTGATTTTGACCATATTGAGCTTTTTCGGGATGACCCCTTCTTCGCTGCGGCGCTGGGTATTCAGGATGTGCCTTCAAGCCCTACCCTGCGCCAGCGCCTGGATATGATAGCTCATAGTGTACCCTACCAGGAGATTATCCTCGAGGAAACGGCCAGGTTCCTTAAGAAACTTAAGGCACCGGTAACTCCTGTTACCCTGGGTTCCAGGGAACTAAAGCGCCAATATGTCCCTTTGGATATTGATGTTACTCCCTTTGATAATTCAAATTCCAAGAAAGAGGGTGTTTCCAGGACCTATAAGGGCTACGACGGTTATGCGCCTATCTTCGCCTACCTCGGTAGGGAAGGCTACTGCGTCCATACCGAACTGCGGGCCGGGAAACAGCATTGCCAAAAAGGGACGCCGGAGTTCCTGCGACAAGCTCTAACCTTTGCTCGCGCTATCACTTCGCTGCCACTTTTAGTACGGATGGATGGCGGTAATGACAGCCAGGATAATCTCCAGGTCTGTTTGGACCCGGAAATCAAAGCCGATTTTATCATTAAGCGTAACCTGCGCAAGGAAACGCCGGAGGCCTGGCTGGCCATTGCCAAGGAAAATGGTACCGCCACCCTAGAACGGGAGGGAAAAACCGTCTATCGGGGGCACCAGATGGTGAAAATCGAGGGTGCTGACACCCCTGTCCGTCTGGTGTATAAGGTCACCGAGCGGACGATATTACGAAACGGCCAGCTTCTCCTGGTCCCGGAAATTGAGGTCGAAACCTACTGGACCACTTTACCCGACCCGGTGGAGGATATCATTACCCTCTACCACGACCACGGCACCAGTGAGCAATTCCACAGTGAAATCAAAAACGATTTAGACCTGGAACGGCTGCCCAGCGGCAAGTTTGCCACCAATGACCTGGTGCTACACCTGGGTGTTTTCGCCTACAACATTCTAAGGCTTCTGGGGCAGTTTAGCCTCCCGCTAAAGGAGGTACCGCTGCGCAATAAGAAAGCT
The DNA here is from genome assembly GCF_009735625.1 of Moorella glycerini. Taxonomy (NCBI): domain Bacteria; kingdom Bacillati; phylum Bacillota; class Clostridia; order Neomoorellales; family Neomoorellaceae; genus Neomoorella; species Neomoorella glycerini. Next base: position 2,949,812 of record NZ_CP046244.1, read on the forward strand.
CAACGCCGGCGGCTGCGTACCGTTATACAAAACCTGATTACCATAGCGTCCCGGCTGGTTCACCACGCCCGGCAGGTCAAATTACGATTTGGGCAGCACAGCCCGTGGTATCCAGCTTTCCGGTACCTATATAAAGCGTTGGCTTAATACAGAACTTCTAGCTCCAGTTAGCTGTATAAGCAGGCTCCAAGCCTCTTAGGACGAGAGGTCTACTTTGTTATTCCCTTATCCAGGGGACCCAAGGTAAGAGTAAATAGCCTTCGTCCACATAATCAACTTTAGACCCAATTCAATGTATCAGCAGATGTTAAATATAACTGTTAATACCATTTACTGTTAGTGCGAGTTCTACCCAGTTGTTATTATCACGGATTCAGGTCACGGTTAAGATCGTGGCAGGCCATAGGCACGCCTCCTTGCCGGGGATTTGACCGGATGCGGGGCGGGCACAGGTTCAACGGTGATTTTTTGGGCCAGGCCCCTGCCGATGGCTATTTCCTGGCGGTTTTTGGCGACGATAATGGGGCCGCCGGGAATGACGCTGGTACAGGTGATGAGTTCTCCTTCACTGATGCCGAAGCGGATGGCCTGGGCGCGAATGCCCCGTCCCGGCAGGGCCAGGATGCGACAACGCTGTCCTTCTTTGGCTTCATCCAGGGTCATGGTCTTCCCCTCCCTGCTACGATAAATTCTTATGCGCGAATCTTTACTTGATGCCGCTCGAGCAAATGATAAAGATTATCAATGGGCTTCTATAAATATCTTACGGCAAATGAGAATCAATGTCAATGGGGTGGCAAAGAAAAAAGGCTCACTTTTTGGTGACGCCTTCGCGGCTGATAAGGCAGCGGATGTCTTCGGCCACGGGTAAGTGATAGGACTGGCAGAGCTGGACCAGGCGAGAAGTTGTCCGTTCCCCCAGGTAATCTTCCAGGGCCTTTAAGTCCAGGTTACTGGTTACTACCGTCGGTAGTTCATTGATTAAACGATAGTTTATCAGGGAATAGATTTTGTTACAGGTCCACTCGGTATAATTGTGGGCACCCAGGTCGTCAAGGATCAGGACAGCTACTTTACGGGCTGTATCGATGAGTTCCAGTTCCGTTTGACTGCCGTCCTGGGGCCGGCGGTCATAGGTGGCCCGGATGGCATCCAGCAAATCAGGAACAACGGTAAAAAGAACTTCGCGGCCGGCGGCCGTTAAAGCATTGGCAATGGCAGCGGCCAGGAAGGTCTTGCCGCTACCCACTGGCCCGAAGATAAAGAGGCCGCGGCCACGGGTTTCCTGGCGGTAGGTGGCCACGAAACGCCGGGCTGCTTCCAGGCAGCGGCGGGCGCTTTCGTAATAAGTAGTACCCGTAAGTTCATCGTTCAAGGTCCGGGAGTAATACTTCAGGTCAAAGTTCTGGAAGGTGTACCTGCTCAGCTGGGGTGCCAGGTTGGCTGCCCGCAGGCGGTTTTGCCAGGCCTTTTGCTGCATGCAACGGCAGCGGTAAGCCCGGCCGTCGCGGAGGATGAGGCCCCGGTCCTGGCACAGGGGACACTGGTAAGCCGGCAACTCCAGCGGCCCTTCCTGGCCTTTATTTTTCATAATTAATTGAGCTGGAATATGTATCCTTTCCATGGGCAGGCCTGTAACCCTCCCTTAACCTTCCGGGTTAAGCCGGTAGAGTTCGCGGTATTTATCCTTCCTGGTAGCAGAACTGGCAGGGCGGGTAGAACGGGTTTTCTTTGTTTTGACTTTTTCATCATAGGCCATAGCTTCGGCCACGGTACGGATATTATGGCGCTGCCAGTCCCTTAAAATGGAATCGATATAACGGAAGTTGAGGATGCCCCGTAATACGGCCCGGCGCAGGGCTTCCTGTAATAATTCGAGCGGCATCCGGTCATCCTGGCACCAGGCTTTCAACTGCTCGCTTTCCAGGGGAGACAGGGGACGGCCGAACTCTTTTTCGAAGGCCCGGTACAACTCTCCCTGCCGGGCAGCAGTGGCAGCCGTTTCCTTTTTCACCTCCGTAACTGCATGGTAATCCCCTAGAGCCAGTTGAATTAATTTAGTCCACAGGGGTGTAAAGGAAAAGGTATTTTGCCAGCGACCCAGGGAAGGGTGGTAATAGGGTTCGACCGCCAGGAGCTTTTTTTCAATAATAGAAGCAATTAGATTCTTAACTGCTTCGCTGTCCAGGCTCATGTACTGGCTGATCTTTTCCGGGGTGGGAAAACGTTCCTGCTCCACCTGGCGCCAGTGCAAGAGGTGGATTAAAACCATCATTTCCGTTTCTGTCAGGCCCAACCGGACGTAAAACTTGACGAGCAGGTCAGGGATAACTATACTGCCTGCTTCTAACATGGCTGTTGCCAGCGCCTGGTAACCATCATTGCTGGCCATACCTGCCCCTCCCCCTGGTAACTCCTAGCAGTACTTCTATTATACCATCGACAATACTCCCGGCCAAATTTAATCAAGGATTGTTAGGGGCATTGCTCATAGCTAATTATAGATTATAATTATCTTGGTTAAAGGGAGGTAAAATCCCATGGAAGTGGTTGCCCTCATTGGTCCCAGCGGCAGCGGCAAAAGTCACCGCGCCCTGGCTGTTGCCCGGGATTATGGCGCCGAAGCCATAATTGACGACGGTTTGCTTATCCAGGGGAGTCGTATTCTGGCGGGTGTTTCGGCCAAGGAACAGCCGACGCGGGTAGGGGCCATCAGGACGGCCCTTTTCAGCGACCCTGACCACGCCCGGGAAGTCCAGGAGAGACTGACGGCCATTGCTCCCCGGCGCCTCCTGGTGATCAGTACCTCCCGGGAAATGGCAGAGCGCATTACCAGCCGCTTGCAGTTGCCGCCGCCGTCCACCTGGGTGGATATTACCGAAGTGGCTACGCCGAAAGAGATTGCCCGCGCCCGGCAGATTCGCAGCCAGCTGGGGAAACACGTTATCCCGGCACCCACGGTGGAGGTCAAGCCGCGTTTTAATGGTCCTTTTATCGAGCCGTTAAAAACTTTTTTGCGCCGGCGCCAGGCACCGCCGGGGAAAAAGAAAAACCTGTGGGTGGAACAGACCACCGTCCGGCCGACCTTTAACTCCTTGGGCCATTTTTATATTGCCCATAACGCCGTGGCCCAGCTGGCTGCTTACCTGGCCACCGCTGCCGGCCTGGCTAACCCCCGCGTCCAGGTGGAAAGCAGGAATGGCAATCTGGCATTAAACCTGGAGGTGGCCGCCCCCTACGGTGTTTACTGGCCCCCCCTGCTACGGGCTGCGCAAAAACGGGTGAAAGGGATGATTACAAATATGACGGCCCTGGAAATTGAGGCCGTCAATATTACAGTGCGCGGGATTAAATTTGGCGACGAGCGGCTCTAGCCGGCTTTTTCCTCCGGGTTCGGGTTTAATAGAGCCGCTATTTGCTGCAGTTTATGATTGACGCCGGCATAATCCTGCCGGGCAAAACCCGCTTCTACCAGGGCCTTGAGCTGCACCAGGATGCGCTGGTAGATGGCTTCGGCTTCGGCGGCTGCAGCGCGGGCCGTCAGGGTAGCCGGCGAGGCTGCCGGCAGGGTTTCCGCCAGCGGCAGGAGCCGGGCGGCAGCCAGCCATTGCGGGACTTCTGTAGCCAGGCCCAGCTCAGCAGTTACCAGGCTGGCGAAATCCCTGGCTGCTTCTTCTTCCCCGTGGGTTATAAAAACTTTGCGGGGGGGCCGGGCAAAGGATTTAAGCCATTTTAATAAACCTGCCTGGTCGGCATGGGCGGAAAAGCCGTCAAGACTGACAATTTCAGCCCGTACGGCAATTTCTTCGCCGTGGATGCGCACCCGCTTCTCCCCGTCGAGCAGGCGCCGCCCCAGGGTACCGGCGGCCTGGTAGCCCACCAGGAGGACAGTATTTTCCGGCCGCCAAAGGTTGTGTTTCAGGTGGTGCTTAATGCGGCCGGCATCGCACATGCCGCTGGCCGCAATGATGATGGCTCCTCCCTGGATCTTATTGATAGCCATGGATTCCTCGGCGGTGCGGCTTAAGTGCAGCCCTGGCAGGTAGAAGGGACAGGTGGCACCGTCATTACTTAACTCTTTGGTTTCAGCATCAAAGTAATCCTGGTGGCGGCAGAAGATCTCAGTGGCCGCCACTGCCAGGGGGCTATCGAGATAAATTTTGTCTACCTTGATGGCTCCCTGGCGCAGGAGGACATTAAGGGCATAGAGGAGGTCCTGGGTACGCTCCACGGCAAAGGCGGGGATAACCAGGTTACCTCCCTTTTTCATGGTTTGGATGATTATCTCTTTCAGGCGCTCAATTTTGTCCCCCTGGACATTATGGTGGCGGTTGCCGTAGGTAGACTCCATGACCAGGTAATCGGTGGCCTCAATGGGCGCCGGGTCATTGACAATGGGCTGGCCCGGGTTACCTAAATCGCCGGAAAAGGTAACCTTGACTTCCTGTTCCCCATCGCGCACCCAGATTTCCGCTATCGCTGACCCCAGGATATGGCCGGCGTCCTGGAGGCGCAGGCGAAAACCCGGTAAAATTTCCTTTTCTTCTTTATAATCCAGGGCCTGAAAATAATCCAGGCAGGCAGACGCCTGGGCGGCGGTATAGATGGGCGTTAAAAGGGGCAGGCCGGCGCGGCTGTTTTTCCTGTTTTTGCGCTCGACCTCCATTTCCTGGATATGACCGCTGTCCGGTAGCAGGACGCTGGCCAGCTCGGCACTGACCGGCGTGGTAAATACTGGCCCCTGGAAGCCCTGCAGGTAAAGCTTAGGAATCAGGCCACAGTGGTCGATGTGGGCATGAGTCAGGACCAGGGCATCAATACTGGCCGGATTAAAGGGAAAAGGTCCATAGTTGCGTTCTTTAATGGCTTTGGAACCCTGGAAAAGCCCGCAATCAATAAGGAGGCGGTGCCGCCCGTTATCGAGAAGGTAGCAGGAGCCGGTTACCGTCCCGGCAGCACCGTAGAAATGTAAATTGATCATCTTTCCTCTCCCTGTTCTAATTTTTTGCCGACCTTTGACTTCCTGTCTCCAACCTCCGTTAAGCGTGGGCCACGGCCCGGTGCTTGAAGGCCAGGCGGCGGGCGACAAAGCGTTCCATCCGGTTCATGGCTTCTGTCAGCTCGGCCAGGGAAGTAGCGTAGGAACAGCGGATAAAGCCTTCCCCGCTGCTGCCAAAGGCCGGGCCGGGGACAACGGCCACCTTTTCTTCTTTCAGGAGTTCTTCGGCAAATTGGGTGGACGTTAAACCCGTAACTTTAATGGATGGGAAAACGTAAAATGCGCCCCGGGGTTCAAAACACTCCAGGCCCATTTCCCGCAGGCGACTGACGACCAGGCGGCGGCGCCGGTCATACTCGGCCACCATCCGCTGCACATCCTGGCGCCCGTGGCGCAGGGCCTCCAGGGCGGCCATCTGTCCCATCACCGGGGCACAGAGGATGGTATACTGGTGGATCTTGACCATGGCGGCCAGGAAGTCGGGGTGGGCGGCCACATAACCCACCCGCCAGCCGGTCATGGCAAAGGCCTTGGAAAAGCCGCTGACCAGGATGGTCCGTTCCTGCATGCCGGGGAGGGCGGCAAAGGACCGGGGCGGGCCGTCGTAGCGCAGTTCGGCATAGATTTCGTCGCTGATCACCAGCAGGTTATACTTCTTTACCAGGGCGGCGATAGCCTGCATTTCGGCCTCATTAAGGACGGCACCGGTGGGATTGTTAGGAAAACACAGGATCAGGACCTTGGTACGGGGGGTGATATATTTTTCCAGCCGCGCCGCCGTCAAGGCAAATTCATCAGCCATGGTAGTAGGTACCGTCACGGGAACACCGCCGGCCAGCTGGGTGATGGGCCGGTAGGAAACATAACAGGGTTCGGGGATCAGGACTTCGTCGCCAGGATTGATGACCGTCCGCAAGGCCAGGTCAACAGCTTCGCTGGCACCAATGGTGACCATGACTTGCTTCTGGGGATCGTAACTTAAGCCAAAACGTTCCGCCAGGTAGCCGGCTATGGCCTGGCGTAATTCGGGCAGGCCGTAGTTGGAGGTATACATGGTATAACCCCGCTCCAGGGATTGGACGCAGGCTTCCCGGATGTGCCAGGGGGTGACAAAATCCGGTTCCCCCACGCCCAGGGAAATAACCCCCCGGGTGCTGGCTACCAGGTCAAAGAAGCGGCGGATACCTGAAGGTGGTAGATTTTTGACCAGGGGATTAATAAAGCGCTGGGCCTCAAAACCGCAAGTAATGGTCATGGTTGCAACACCTGCCTCCGGTCTGCTTCTTGATCTTCAAAGATAACCCCATCCTGTTTATACCTTTTCAGGATAAAATGGGTCACTGTACTCTGGACGTGTTCCAGGGTAGCCAGCTTCTGGGAAACAAAGGTGGCCACCTCCTTGAGGCTCTTGCCCTGGACCAGGACGGAAAGGTCATAGCTGCCGGACATCAGGAAAACGGATTTTACTTCCGGGTAACGGTAGATACGGCCGGCAATCTCGTCAAAGCCCACATCCTGCTGGGGCGTTACTTTGACATCGATTAAGGCCGCCACCTCTTCTGCGCCGGCCTTTTCCCAGTTAATCAAGGTGTGGTAGCGTAAGATGATTTTTTCTTCCTCCATGGCGGTAATTTCTTTAGCTACCTGATCTACCGGCAGGGCCAGCATGACGGCTATTTCTTTAGCGGTTAATTTACCGTTATTTTCCAGAAGTTCGAGTATTTTTTTACGCATGGATAAACCTCCGTATAAGATATGAAAACCTCCCGCCCCGCAAAGGGACGGGAGGTTTATTCCCGCGGTACCACCCTCATTGGTCGTACGACCCTGCTCTGGTAGCGCCTTTATTAAGGCGCTTTGGCCGTTAACGGGGCCAGCGTCCTACCCTGGGGATAAATCCTTCCGGCGGCGGCTCCGGGGTGGCTTTCGACAGGTCTGCTACCGGGCTTGCACCCTCCCCGGTTCGCTGGCGAGCAGGGGGCCTGCCTACTCTTCCCTTCACTGCCTTTAACCTTGCTGTAAATTTTAATGCTATTGTAGCACTGGCCTGGCTGTTGTGTCAATAATAACCTGAATCCGTGACAACCCAATAACAAAATATCTGGATATGGCTCAAAACCTCGCGAAAAATAAGGTATAATAGGCTGGATGGCAAACGAATCCATGTTCACCTGCGAGGTGCGGCCATGAAATTCATCATTGAACAGTCTGATGAACACCTTACCCCCGTTGCCGGACTGGCTCTGGTGGGGGAAATCATTGATCATACTGCTCTGAAACTCAGGCTAAATAAGACCCGGATACCTGGTGTTTCTTCTCCGGATATTTCTCACGGGGATGTTATCACCTCTTACGTGGGCCTGCTTTGCCAGGGTCGCAGTGATTTTGACCATATTGAGCTTTTTCGGGATGACCCCTTCTTCGCTGCGGCGCTGGGTATTCAGGATGTGCCTTCAAGCCCTACCCTGCGCCAGCGCCTGGATATGATAGCTCATAGTGTACCCTACCAGGAGATTATCCTCGAGGAAACGGCCAGGTTCCTTAAGAAACTTAAGGCACCGGTAACTCCTGTTACCCTGGGTTCCAGGGAACTAAAGCGCCAATATGTCCCTTTGGATATTGATGTTACTCCCTTTGATAATTCAAATTCCAAGAAAGAGGGTGTTTCCAGGACCTATAAGGGCTACGACGGTTATGCGCCTATCTTCGCCTACCTCGGTAGGGAAGGCTACTGCGTCCATACCGAACTGCGGGCCGGGAAACAGCATTGCCAAAAAGGGACGCCGGAGTTCCTGCGACAAGCTCTAACCTTTGCTCGCGCTATCACTTCGCTGCCACTTTTAGTACGGATGGATGGCGGTAATGACAGCCAGGATAATCTCCAGGTCTGTTTGGACCCGGAAATCAAAGCCGATTTTATCATTAAGCGTAACCTGCGCAAGGAAACGCCGGAGGCCTGGCTGGCCATTGCCAAGGAAAATGGTACCGCCACCCTAGAACGGGAGGGAAAAACCGTCTATCGGGGGCACCAGATGGTGAAAATCGAGGGTGCTGACACCCCTGTCCGTCTGGTGTATAAGGTCACCGAGCGGACGATATTACGAAACGGCCAGCTTCTCCTGGTCCCGGAAATTGAGGTCGAAACCTACTGGACCACTTTACCCGACCCGGTGGAGGATATCATTACCCTCTACCACGACCACGGCACCAGTGAGCAATTCCACAGTGAAATCAAAAACGATTTAGACCTGGAACGGCTGCCCAGCGGCAAGTTTGCCACCAATGACCTGGTGCTACACCTGGGTGTTTTCGCCTACAACATTCTAAGGCTTCTGGGGCAGTTTAGCCTCCCGCTAAAGGAGGTACCGCTGCGCAATAAGAAAGCTCAACGCCGGCGGCTGCGTACCGTTATACAAAACCTGATTACCATAGCGTCCCGGCTGGTTCACCACGCCCGGCAGGTCAAATTACGATTTGGGCAGCACAGCCCGTGGTATCCAGCTTTCCGGTACCTATATAAAGCGTTGGCTTAATACAGAACTTCTAGCTCCAGTTAGCTGTATAAGCAGGCTCCAAGCCTCTTAGGACGAGAGGTCTACTTTGTTATTCCCTTATCCAGGGGACCCAAGGTAAGAGTAAATAGCCTTCGTCCACATAATCAACTTTAGACCCAATTCAATGTATCAGCAGATGTTAAATATAACTGTTAATACCATTTACTGTTAGTGCGAGTTCTACCCAGTTGTTATTATCACGGATTCAGGAATAAATTAAGTGAGCTGGCGCCAGCCGGCTTCCCGGCGCAGGCGGCGGGCCAAATAGGCCGGATTGGCCAGTTCATCGGCGGCTACTTTACGAATGCTGATCCCCTGCTGGCGGCAGTAAAATTCATGGCGCCAGTCATAGCGCCTACCGGCCGGCTCAAAGCCCAGCTGCAGGCGGGGCAGGAAAAAGGGAATTTTTCCTCCCCGGGTCTCATAGTTGGTAATTACTTCTTCGTCCGGGTACGCCTGGAGGAGGGCCAGGCGCAGGGCCTTCATAGCCTGATCCAGGGGATCGACGGCAGCCGGGAAGGGAGGGATCGCTTCCGCTTCCTCCGGAGAGGTCCTGTCGCCTTCCCGGCCAATCAGCAGCACGTTATCTTCACCGATACCTGCGGGTCCGGGAACCGGTTCATTTACAGGTTCTCCGGCCGCATCGCCCGTTGTTCCTGTTAACGAATGCCGGTCCGCGGCTACTAACCCTGCTTGCTCAGCCGGGCATGCCGGATGTGTCGCATCAACTGTTTCACCCGGGGCAGCAGGTTTACTTTCCTCACTGGGAGCATGTTCCCTACCCTTTTCCTGCCGGGCCTTTAAGTAACGGGCCGTGCCCTCGCTGATTATATACTGTATGTCCCGGGGAAAGTTGCCAAAGCTCTGCAGGATACGACGGTCCGGTAGACGCTGGGCCACCAGTTGCTCAAGTAAAGCCTGGAGATGCTGTTCCCGTCCTTCGAGGACTTCCAGTAGTAAATCACCCATTTCCTGAACCATGGCGATACCGCGGGCCAGTTGTTCTACGCGGGCAGATTCATCTTTAAGGCTTATGGATATGGCACATTGAACCAGTTCATCGACACGCTGCAGGATTGCATTTTCCAGCCGGTTATCGCGCAATCTCCCCACCTCCTGGCAGCTCTTCCTCCCATCAATATATGCGGCCAGGTTACCGGCAAGAACTGCAGGCCAGTAAAAAAACCCGGGGTGCAAACCCGGGGTCAAAATTTATTCCGCCTTGGGCCGGGGGTAAAGACCGGCTTCCTTGACGATGGTAGGGATGATCTCTTCCCACATCACGGCCATGATATGCACACCGGCTACCCCTTCAATGGTCTGGAGGTGTTTAATCTGTTCGACACAGATGGCCACCCCTTCGGCCCTGGGGTCGGCAGCTTTTTCCATGCGGCTGACAATTTCATCGGGAACGATCATCCCGGCTACCGACTGCTGCATATATTTAGCGGCTTTAGCCGACTTCAGGGGCATGACGCCGGCAATGATATGGGCTTTTTTGTGCAGGCCCCTTTCGCGGACCATAGCCATAAAGCGCTCGAAGCGTTCCATATCAAAGATGCACTGGGTCTGGATGAAGTCGGCGCCGGCGTTGATTTTCTTTTCCAGCCGCAAGACCCGGAACTCAAAGGGATCGGCGAAGGGATTGGCGGCGGCGCCGATGAAAAACCGCGGTTCATTTCCCTTCAGTTCTTCCCCGCAGGCAAATTTTTTCTCGTCCCGGAGGTCCTTGACGATTTTAATGAGCTGCAGGGAGTCCACATCATGGACGTTTTTGGCCGTCGGGTGGTTGCCAAAGGACTGGTGATCCCCCGACAGGCAGAGGACGTTGCGCATGCCCAGGCTATAGGCCCCCAGGAGGTCGCTCTGCAGGGCGATGCGGTTGCGGTCCCGGACCGTCATCTGGATAATAGGCTCGCCCCCTGCCTGGAGGACGTGGACACCGGCAGCAATACTCGAGAGGCGGACAATGGCCGTCTGGTTGTCCGTCAGGTTCATGGCATCAACATAGTCTTTTAACAGGGCGGTATGTTTTTGGATGCCCTCGGGGTTGGCGTGTTTGGGCGGGCCGATCTCACCGCTGACCACAAAATGACCCTGAGAAAGGAGTTTTTCCAGTTTGCTTTCTGTTTTCATGCCAGCCTCACATCCTCTCGTACCACTTTCCGGGGACCGCCGTCCCGGGACTTGGACCAGTCCTTGGGTGGCTGGATTTCCATGAGGAGATCCAGTTTACCCAGGGCCTGCATCCGGTCGTAGATGAGCTGCCAGGCACAGGGGGTTTCCGGGTTAACCTCACACTTTCCATTCTGGGAACCGCCGCAGGGCCCGTTTAAAATGCTCTTGGAGCAGCGGATGATGGGGCAAATACCCCCGGTTTTATAGAGGATACATTCACCGCAGAGGCCGCAGCGCTCTTCCCAGACGCCGTGCTCAACGGTGCCGCCGGCGAACTTGGTGTTTAAGGCCGGTACCACCCATTTATTATAGCGTTCGGCCAGGAACTGCACGCCGACACCGCAGGCCAGGGAAACGATGGCCTCGACATCGTCGGTAACGTATTTTTCCAGCATATCCACGTATTCAGGGTCACACTGGCGGGTCAGGGTAACCTCCACCGTTTCCAGGGGGTTGCCTTCCTTTTGCCTCAGCAGCCGCAAAGCGGCGGCCAGGATCCCGGTTTCCTTTTCCCCGCCGGCCAGGCAAACGGTCACGCAGCCGCCGCAACCGACTACCAGCACCTTTCTGGCCCCTTGAATCAACCCGGCAACTTCGGCCAGGGGTTTACTTTCGGCGATAATCATTCCTGCTCACCTGCTTTCGTCGAATTTACAGCCTCCCGGCCGTCCTCTCCATGCCCGGAGGGAGCATAACTTTTGTTTAACGGGCTGGGACCCAATTTGCGGATACGCTCGGTAAACTCCCGGGCAATTTCTGCAAAACGCGGTCCCATGGCCGCCGAGAGGTTGTACATCTCCAGGCGCTCGCCGCCGATGCCGATCTCGTCCAGGATTTTTTTCGCCTGCTGGACCCGGCGTTTGGCCCGGAAATTCCCCTTCAGGAAGTGGCAGTCTCCTTCCATGCAGCCCAGGACATAGACGCCGTCGGCACCGTCTTCGAAGGCTTCCAGCAGGACCCGGACGTCGGTTTTCCCGGAACAGGGCATCTCAATTACCCGGATGTTGGCCGGGTACTGCAGGCGCAGGGATCCGGCCAGGTCGGCGGCTGAATAGGCACAGTAGAAGCAACAAAAGGCTATAATTTTGGGCTCGAAGTCCTGCAATCGACTTACACCTCCCCGAAGAGGCCGGCCACCTTGGCCAGCAGCTGGTCGTCTTTATAGAACTGGAGCTGGATGGCCTTGGCCGGGCATTCACCGGCGCAAGTGCCGCAGCCCATACACTGGACGGCATTGATCTCGGCCACGTTGCGCTCATTAATGCGCGGGACGCTATAGGGGCAGACCCGGACGCAGGTCAGGCAGGCAGCGCACTTGTTTGCATCGACCACGGCTACCACGCCGCCTACCATCAGGTTTTCCCGGCTCAAAATGGTACAGGCCCGGGCCACGGCACCTTCGGCCTGGGCAATGGCTTCACTGGCGAATTTAGGCGCATGACCGGCACCGCAGAGGAAAATCCCGGCCGAGGGAAAGTCAATGGGCGCCAGCTTGGCATGGGTCTCGACATAGAATTTATCTTCATTTAAAGGCAGTTTCAGCATGGTAGCCAGTTTTTCCACCCCATCCGGGGCCACGGCACCCGTGGCCAGCACCAGCTGGTCGGGCCAGAGTACCAGGTCTTTGCCGGAGTCGGGGTCTTTAACTAATACCTCCAGCAGGCCGATGTCCCGCCGGCGTACCTCAGGTGGTTTCTCTGGCTCAAAGTGGATAAAGAGGACGCCCTGCTCCCGGGCCTGGCGGTAATAATCCTCCATGAAGGCATAGGTGCGGATATCCCGGTAAAGGACGTAAATTGTCGCCTCGGGATTGCGGGCTTTAATGGCCAGGGCGTTTTTAATGGTCTGGGCACAGCAGGTGCGGCTGCAGTAGGGACGCTCGCCATCCCGGGAACCCACGCACTGGATGAAAACCACCTGTTTGTTTTTCTCAGCATTCCAGGAACCGTCGGCCAGGGCCTGCTCCAGCTGGGTATTGGTTACCACCCGCTCGTCCTGGCCATAGAGGTAGGCGCCGGTTTTTAATTCCTGGCTGCCGGTGGCGACGATTACCACGCCGTGTTCCAGTTGCAGGGTCCGGCGCAGGTGTTCTTTACCGGGTTCACCAAGGGAAATGGTGGTGGTAAAGTGTCCTTGGTGGCCGCCGAAGTCTTCCAGGCGGGCACCGGTGTACACCTGAATGCGGGGGGAGGCCTGGACTTTGGCAATCAAGTCTTTTAACAGGGCCTGCAGGTCTTCCCCTTCCAGGGTGGTCCGCAAATGCCGGACCTGTCCACCCAGCTCGGCTTCCCGTTCGACGATAATGGCGTCAAACCCCTGCTCGGCGATATTTAACGCCGCCGTAAGGCCGGCTATGCCGCCGCCGATGATCAGGGCCTTCTGGACTACCGGTACCGGTTGCAGGTGTAAGGCTTCATGGCGTTTAACCTTGGCTACCGCCATCCGTACCAGGTCAATGGCCTTTAAAGTGGCGCTGGCCGGTTCGTTGCGGTGTACCCAGGAACACTGGTCGCGGATATTGGCCATTTCAAAGTAGAACTGGTTTAAGCCGGCCTCCCTTAAGGCTTCCCGGAAAAGGGGCTGGTGGGTGCGAATGGTGCAGGAGGCCACTACCACCCGGTTCAGGTTGTATTCCTGGATGGCGTCTTTAATCTTCTTCAGGGTGTCCTGGGAACAGGTGTAGAGGTTATCCTCGGCATGGACCACTCCTGGGAGTTTGGCGGCAGCCTCTACTACCGCCTTGACGTCGACTACACCGGCGATATTAATGCCGCAGTGGCAGATAAAGACACCCACCCGTGGTTCTTCCCGGCTCACGTCCCTCTCCGGCGGGTATTCCTTGGGCGTGACCAGGGTATTGCGGCCCGGGGCTATGGCGGCACCGGCTAAAGAGGCGGCAGCGCTGGCATTGACTACCGTTTCCGGGATGTCCCGGGGACCCTGGAAGACGCCGGCCACATAAACACCCGGCCGGGTAGTGGCCACCGGTTGCAGGGGTAAGGTTCTGGCAAAGCCATAAGGATTAAGCTCAATACCGGCAACGGCCGCCAGTTTTTCCGCTCCGGCCGGTGGCCTGACGCCTACCGCTAAAACAACCATGTCAAACTCTTCCCGGATTATCCTGCCGTCGGCATAGTACTGGATGGTAAGGTTTCTGGTTTGCGGGTCTTCTTCCACCCGGGAAATCATAGCCCGTACATAACGTACCCCGGCGGCTTTAGCCGCTTCGACGTAGCGGTCAAAGTTTTTACCGTAGGCGCGGATATCCAGGTAAAAAATGGTCGGCTCAATATTGGCGTCATGTTCCCGGGCGATGATGGCTTCTTTGGTGGAATACATGCAGCAGATGGCCGAGCAGTAAGGGCTGCCTTCCCCCTCGCAGTCCCGGGAACCGACGCACTGGATGAAGGCCACCTTTTTGGGCGGCCGGTGATCGGAAGGCCGTACCACGTGGCTTTCCGTGGGGCCGGTGGCGCTGAGCAGCCGCTCAAACTCCAGGCTGGTCACCACATTGGCATAATAACCGTAACCGTATTCGCCGGCCAGGGTGGCATCAAAGAGTTCGTAGCCGGGGGCCAGGACCAGGGAGCCAACCTGGAGTTCCACTACCTTTTCCTGCTGCCAGTGCTCGACGGCCTTTTTCTTGCAGACGGCTTCACACTGGAGACATTCCGAGCAGATGCCGCAGTTCAGGCAGCGTTTGGCCTCTTCTATGGATTCTTCCGGGGTAAAGCCCTGGTAGACTTCCCGGAAATCCCGGATACGCTCTGCTGCCGGGGCCATGGCCTGGATTTTGCGCCGGCCGGGGAAGGGTATAACATTGGGCGGCGGGTCCAGCTTGGGTTCTTTTTCCAGGGAACGGCCGGCAGCCAGGTCTTCGCCCTGCAGGTAGCGCTTAATGGATTCCGCTGCTTCATGGCCGCTGGCTACGGCTTCCACTACCGAGGCGGGCCCGCGGACGACATCGCCGCAGGCAAAGATGCCGGGCACGCCCGTCGCCAGGGTCAGGGGATCGGCGGCGATCAGGCCGCGGTTGGTGGCTATGCTACTATCTTCGCTTAAGAAAGAAAGATCGGCGGCCTGGCCGATGGCCAGGATAATGGTGTCGGCAGCCAGAGTCGTGGTGACTTCCGGGTTATACTGGGGATTAAAACGGCGTTCCGCATCGAAAACCCGGGTACACTGCATTAGTTCAATACCGGTGACCCGGCCTCCTTCGCCCAGGAAACGCCTGGGGCCCCAGGAAGGATGGATGATGACGCCTTCTTCCAGGGCTTCTTCAATCTCCCAGGGGTGGGCCGGCATCTCGGGCCGGGATTCCAGGCAGGCCAGGTGTACTTCCCTGGCCCCCAGGCGCCGGGCCGTCCGGGCCACGTCGATGGCCACATTGCCGCCGCCGATGACGACAACCCTGGCCCCTACTTCGGGCCGGCCGCCCAGGGCGGTTTCCCGCAAGAAAGCCACTCCCGGTAGAATACCCTTTAAATCGGCACCCTCAAGCTTTAACATCCGGCTCTGTTGCAGGCCGGTGGCGATGATAACGGCGTTGTACTGCTTTTGCAGTTCCGCCAGGGTAATATCTCTGCCGACAACGGTATTGGGCACAAACTTAATCCCCAAAGCGAGGATGCGCCCGGTTTCCCGGTCGACTACTTCC
Organism: Moorella glycerini; assembly: GCF_009735625.1. Taxonomy (NCBI): domain Bacteria; kingdom Bacillati; phylum Bacillota; class Clostridia; order Neomoorellales; family Neomoorellaceae; genus Neomoorella; species Neomoorella glycerini. Next base: position 2,965,200 of record NZ_CP046244.1, read on the forward strand.
AGGGGGAGGCGGTAGCGGGGAATGCCGCCTCGCAGCATGCCGCCGGGCTGGCTCAAGGCGTCGTAAACGGTAACCCGGAAGCCTGCCAGGGCCAGGTCCTGGGCCGCCGTAAGTCCCGCCGGCCCGGCGCCGATGATGGCGACTTTTTCTTGCCTGGCGGGAAGCTCCGGCCTCTGTTCCTTTTCCCGGGCTGCTTCAGCTTCCCAGCCATAGTCATAGGCCGCCCTTTTCAAAGTGGCAATGGCAATGGGGTCGTCAAACTGTCCCCGGTTGCATTCGGTTTCGCAGGGGTGGTGGCAGATGCGGCCGCAGATGCCGGCAAAGGGCATGCGGCGATGGATTACCTCCAGGGCCTCGGCAAATTTGCCCTGGGAGATCAGGGCCACATAACCCTGGGCATTGGTGCCGGCCGGGCAGGCGCTGCGGCAGGGAGGCGTACCCCTTTTGGTAATCAGGTATTTATTGGGTACCGCCTGGGGAAACATCTTGTGAATGGCCTTCCTGCGGCCCATATTCTGGTTGTACTCGTTGGGAACAGACACCGGGCAGACCTGCTCGCAGTCGCCGCAGGCGGTACATTCCTCAATATTAACGTAGCGGGGTTTTTCCCGGATCTGGACGGTAAAATTACCCTTTTCCCCTTCTACTTTCTCCAGGGAGGCGCATGTATACAGGCGGATGTTGGGATGATTAAGGGTATCCGTCATCCGGGGCCCCAGCAGGCACATGGCACATTCATTGGTGGGGAAGGTCTTGTCCAGCTGGGCCATACGACCGCCTATGGAAGAACTTTCTGTCACCAGGTGCACCAGGTAGCCTGCATTAGCCAGGTCAAGGGCCGACTGCATACCGGCAATACCGCCGCCGAGGACCAGGACCGAACCTACGGCCGGGACATTTTCCTGCTTTTCATTCATGGCGTCTCACAACCTTTCTGCTAGGAGGCTACCAGCAATCCCTGCTGCCGTAAAAGGGGCAGGGGATCTACTAAATGTTTCTTTAACCAGGGAGCGGCATCCAGCCCCAGGGCCAGGCCAATGATTTCGGTAATGAAAAAGACGGGTAGAGGTTCTGCTCCGGCCGGCTGGCGGCTGTCCAGGTTAGTCTGGCACAGGGGACAGGCCGTCACTATGGCTGCAGCTCCGGCATAGCGAGCGGCAGCCGTTATTTTGCCCACCAGCTGCTCCACAAGTTGCGGCTGGGGAATGGCGAGACTGGCCCCACAACACTCGTTTTTATGGGTCCAGCCTACCGGAGTGGCACCGCACCGGGCCAGGAGCCGGTCCATCAGCCGGGGCTGCTCGGGATTGGCCTCAAAACTGGCTACTTTCGGCGGCCGGGTCAGCAGGCAACCGTAGTAGGCAGCCAGGGGGAGGCCAGCCAGGCGCTTCTGCAAGCGCTCTTCAAGTAAAGCCTTGATGCGGTCATCGGCCAGCATATCTACGACATGACGCACCTGCACCTCTCCCCGGTATTCCCGTTCCAGGATTTGACCTGCCTGCTGGTTGAGTTCCCGGGCTTCCTGGCTGCCGCCCGCCATAAAGGTCTGGGCCGCTTTTAAGGAGTTATAACAGGCGGCACAGGGTACCAGCAAATCGTTACCGGCAGCCTCAGCCAGGATTAGGTTATGCAGGGGCAAGGCATGGCTCAGGTAACTGTTAAGGGAATGGCCGGAGGTGGCGCCGCAACAGCACCAGTCGCCCAGTTCCTGTAACTCCACTCCCAGGGCTTTAAACACGGCTTCGGTGGAGGCGGAAAATTCAGCCGCCGTCGAGTGCAGGGAACAGCCCGGGTAATAACTTAATTTCATGCCTGTCCCCCCTTTTCCCCTTGCCACAAGGCCCGGAAGCGAGCTTTATTTTTAAGACCTTCGGGTAAAAGCCGTAGTTTACCGCGGCGGAACATTTTCAGCCCCAGGGGGACATCCTGGAAATAGGTGCCTGTTTTCATCTTAAAGGCGATCATCATCCCCAGTTCATGGACCCGGCCTTTGCTTTTAACCGAAGCCAGGAAGGCCTGGTGGAAGGCAGCCACTTCCGGCAGGGCCGGCTGGACTCCTTTAGCCAGGGCCCGCTGCTTCAAAGCGTCGTTAATAGCGGCAATGTCGATGCCGTTGGGACAACGGGAAACACAGGTCCGGCAGGCAGCACATTGCCAGATGGTTTTGCTTTTTAAGAGTTCTTCTTCCAGACCAAGCTGCACAAAGCGTACTACCTGGTGGGGCATCAGGTCCATGGCCATCGTGACCGGACAGCCGGCAGTACATTTATGGCACTGGTAACAACGGCTGACAGGTTGACCCGATTGCCTTGCCACCGGAGCAACAAGCTGGTGGGAAGGTACAATTTGTTGCTCAGCCAATCCCCTTCCTCCTTCCTGCCCTAAAAAGAGAGGACCAGCGTTAAACCATACGCCGGTACCTCTCTCCACTTTACTGCAGTAATTTTCCCCCAGGTATCAACGTATTCCTGTAACGCTGTTCGCTATTGTAACAATTTCATTATTTTAGCTACTCCGTAATAAGCTTCGACGTTGTTGATAAAAATCCTACCTGGTTTTAAACATCTTGACAAAAGAATCACAGTAAACCGTCTGGTTGAGCAAAATTTCTGCTGCTGCCGCCGTTTCCATGAGGGCTTCGTCGCAGGCATCGGCAATGGCGGCATCCAGGCCGCAGGCCATGGCCATGGCCAGGAAAGTCCGGTTGATGAGGGGCCGGTTCTGGCAGTTCTGGGAGACGTTGCTCAAGCCCAGTACGGTCCGGGGGGCCGGGTCGGCCAGCATTTTAATCTGTTGCAGGGTTTTTAAAACCTCCGGGGCGTGATCCTGGGCGACATTGGCCGGGAGAATTAAGGGGTCAATATACAGGTCATCCATGGGCAGGCCGAATTCATCGGCTGCGGCTACCAGTTCCATGGCAAAGGCCAGGCGGGTGTCGCTATCCTTAGGGATGCCGGTTTTATTCATGGTGAGGCCGATGAGAGCGGCACCGTACTCTACGGCCAGGGGGAATAACTTTTCTATTTTTTCCCTTTCGGCACTGGTGGAGTTGATAATAACCCTGTTTTTGGCTTTTTTCAGTCCCGCTTCGATGGCCGCGATATTGGTGGAATCCAGGCACAGGGTTAGACTGCTGGCTTCCTGGGTAACCTCTACCAGCCATTCCATGGCGCTTACTTTATCTTGAACGGCCGGGCCGACATTTAGATCCAGGGCGCGGGCGCCGCCTTCTTCCTGGCGCCGGGCCCATTCCTGCACCGGGGCCGGGTCCCGTTCTTGAATGGCCCGTTTAATGTCATTGAACATGCCGTTAATCCTTTCACCAATGATAAGCATGCTTTTGACCTCCTTCTTAATAAGCGTTGCTGGCCATAAGCTGGTCGATATTTTCCTTGACTTTGGCCACAGCTTCCGGATGGCGCATGAGGAGGATGTGGGCGCCGGCCTGGAGGAGGGCGGTGGCGGTAACTGCTTCCCAGAGGATGCCCCGCTCTACTTCTTTACCCCAGCCGGGGTATTCGCTAACCGGAGCTACAGCTTCCTTGGCCCGCCAGGCCTCATAACCTACCGTACAGATCACCGGCATGGAGAGCATTTTATCGCCCTGGAGGGCCCCCAGGCGGATGCGCTCCATAATCGAGTAGGCGTATTCTATCCCGTAGCCCAGGCCGCCAATGGAAGGATCAATAACAATGTGGTCCAGGCCCAGGTTCATTTCGTTGATGAGGATGTTGAGCTGCTTGCAGATATTAATATCCAGGGGCGAGCGGGCAATAATGTTGTGCTTGTGCACCATGCAGGCCGCCGTAAGGGATTTGTAGTTATCCTGCTCGGCGTTACCCAGGAGCAGGTTTTCCCCTGCAGCCGTTTCGGCTACTGCCTCCAGGACGTCGTGATCCTTCTCCACGTCGTCGCAGCCGACGACAATCAGGGGAACACCAACAGCCTGCAGGACTTCCTTGACGGTAGCCACACACTGGTCTACCGAGCGGTTGGCCCCTTCGGGATCGGCACCGTCTAGTTTCAGGTAAATAAGGTCGGCACCGTATTCGGCCACGCATTTTTGCGCCCAGCGGCCGGGCTCATTAATTACATCATTAAAGGGATCCTTCAACACTTCCGGCCAGTCGGGAACGATATCCTGGACTTCCATGGCAATAACGGGACGGCTAATCTCTCCTTCAAAATGGTGGAAGGGAAGGGCAGCATCGCCGCCGACAACAATGGTATGGCTGCGGGTACCGCCCTGCTCTTTGGTGGCACCCAGGACAACTTTTTGTACCGTTGCGCGGCTACGATCACGTAAAATCTGGACGGCCATGAAAAACACTCCTTCCATAAATTGTTAAATACGGCACCTGCTCAGGATGTCATTGACTGCCTGGACGGCCGGGGCTTCTGCCGGTAGCTCAAAAAGGGGTTTGCCGTAAGTGTCAAAAGCGACGACCTGTTCATCATAGGGAATAGTCCCGCCCAAGGGCAATCCCGTCCGCTCGATCTCTTCCTGGAGGGGCCCCTGGTCCCCGGTGGTTTTGGTTACTATCAGGTACATATTGGGAATAGCCAGCTGCAGTTCCTGGACCAGTTCCTGTACCCTACCGGCGGAACGAATCCCCCGCACGGAGGCGTCGCTGATGACGAAGAGGTCCTTCACATTCTGGATAACCCGCCGGCTGATATGCTCCAGGCCGGCTTCACTGTCAATGACCATATAGTCGTAGCTGGCGCTTAAGGTTTCCAGGTGCTTGCGCAAGAGGTCATTAGGATAACAGTAACAGCCCGGACCCTGGGGCCGGCCCATGGTTAATAGATCAAAGTCCCTCGTTTCCACCAGGGCCTGGGCCAGCTGGTACTGGATGAACATATCCTTGCTCATGCCCGCGGGGATGGCCCGCGGGTTTTTGGTGGCCTCGAGGATATCAGCAATAACGGTATCGACTTTAACGCCCAGGGCTTCGTTTAAATTGGCGTTGGGGTCGGCATCCACGGCCAGGATGCTCCCCTTTTTCTTCTCAACTAGATAGCGTATCAACAGGGCGGCAAAGGTGGTCTTTCCTGTACCCCCTTTACCGGCAACGGCAATATGGCGGGCCACTAGCCTTCCCTCCTTTGCGGGCTGGTCCCACCGGTTACGGAGGGAAAGAGTTCCAGCTGGGTATGGGGCAGGAACAGGGCCGAGACAAATTCCTCCATAAAGAGGTTGCCGGCGGAAAGCTCCAGGTAGGTCATCTTGTGGCCCAGTTCCAGGGCTTCCTGCCAGGCCGGCCGGGAAAGGAGGGCCAGTTCGGCACCTTTGAGGGAAGTGTTGCCGGCAAAGACGTATTTTTCCGCCGGTAAATCGGGTAAGAGGCCGATTTCAACGGCATTGGGAACGTGCAGGTAATTGCCGAAACCGCCGGCAATGATAATCCTGTCGACTGCTTCCAGTTCCAGGGAGACGGTCTTTAACAGGCTCTGGATGCCGGCAAAGACGGCTCCCTTGGAGCGGATGAGATTTTTGATGTCGGCGGCGGTAATGACGATATCCTTGCCGTGGCTGCTTTCTGCCGCCCAGGCCAGGACAAACTCGTATCCTTCATCAGTAAGCCTTAGCCGGGGTGTGGCTACTTCATGGAAGTTACCGGTCCGGTCGATGATGCCGGCCCGCCTGAGCTTCGCCAGGCAGTCAATTAAACCACTGCCACATAGACCGGCCGGACGGCCGCCGCCGATTACCTCCAGCTCGACTTCAAAGGTTTCCGGGTCGATGGTTACTCCTTCAACTGCTCCCTCCATGGCCCGCATACCGCAAGTGATGCCGCTGCCTTCAAAGGCCGGCCCCGCCGAACAGGCGCAGGATATGAGCCAGTCCTTATTCCCCAGGACCATTTCCCCGTTGGTGCCAATGTCAATGAAGAGGGTTAGTTCTTCTCCACCGGCAATGCGGGTAAAGAGGGCACCCGCGACAATATCGCCGCCCACATAGCTGGCTACGCTGGGGAAGACCTGGACGGTAGCCAGGGGATTAATGGCCAGCCCGATTTCCCCGGCAGTGAGGGCCGGCCACTCGGTAGCAGCAGGGATATAGGGTTGCAGGCGGATATACTTGGGATTTACGCCCAGCAGCAGGTGGCTCATGGTAGTGTTGCCGGCAATGACTGCTGCCGTCACCTCCGCCTGGTTAATCCCGTGGTTGGCCAGTAAAGAATTACTTATCTCATTAATGGTGGCCAGGGCCGCCTGGCGCAGCTCCTCCAGGCCCCCATGGTTACTGGTGGCGTGGATGATGCGGGAAATGACATCATCTCCATATACCGCCTGGCGGTTATAACTACCGCCCTGGCCAATCCTCCGGCCGTTACGCAGGTCCAGGAGGGAGACTACTACCGTCGTGGTACCCAGGTCGATGGCCAGGCCAAAGTTCCTGCCTGACCCGGCAGGGGTAACCCGTAAGAGGCGGTTATCAGCCCTGGCCAGGGTGACATCAACCTGCCAGCCGGCCTGGCGCAAGCTCTCCGGCAAATCCTGGAGAAGGGCTAAGCTCACCTGCCCCTCCACCCCTTTTTCCTTGCGCAGGGCCGTCAGCAGGCGGCTGGTATCACTGGTGTTTTCCGTCAGGGTAGGCTCGGCGAGATGCAAGGTTACTACTTCACAGGCAGCCTCCAGGGGATAGGAACCCAGTAAATCAGTCAGGCCGTCCTGCAGGCGCCCCTTGTCCTGGAGGAGCACCTGGTGTTTGCTGAGGAGGGATTCTGCCGGGATCTCGATGGCCACATCGCCCTGGATGATGGTCTGGCAGGCCAGGGTATAACCCTCTTCCTTCAATTTGGCCGGCAGGTGTCCTCCTTTAACCTGAACCTCTCCCCGGCGAACTTTAATGATACAGCGGCCGCAGGTACCGGCACCACCGCAGGTACTTTTCAGGGGCAGGCCGGCCTTTTGGGCCGCCTCCAGGACGGTGGTACCTGCCGTTACCTGGACCTGGATATTATCAGGTATGAAGGTGACAGTAAAGTGCTTCATGACGCCAGGTTGGCCCGGGCAAAGGCCACGATACCGCTGGCTTCCCGGGGTCCTACCAGTACCTCCCAGCCTGTCAGGTCTTCCAGCTTACCCTTCAGGACGGCCACTGCTCCGGGGATAATAATCCGGCGGTGCTTGACCTTATTTTCGAGACCCACCTTTTTCATGACACCGGCAATCTTTTCAGCCTCAAATTTGCCATCGGCATAGGCCGTCAGCACGGACAGGCCATCGGTATCGACGGAAAGCAGGTAGCTGGGGATCTTGGTGCTTTCAATTTCTCCTTCTACCGAGTAATAGGTCAGGGAGAAGTTGGTGGTCACATAAACCGGTGAATTCTCATTAACGGCTCCTATTTCATTGAGTTTCTCTTCTACCCGGATGGGTACCTGCGGGTCGGTATAGAGATTCTGGCGCCAGGACAGCAGGGGTAACAGGTGTTCTTTGGCGCCGGTACGCAAAACTACCAGGCTGGCGTACTTGCTGATATAGTTCGTGGCCTGGAGAATTTCCGCCAGGGGATCGCCGGCCGTCGTCAGGGCAATAATGGGATAGCCGAAGGAACGGAAGCGTTTTTTAATGGCCAGGCGGCGGATCTGGGTAAAGTCGGCAACGGCACGGGAAGTTTCCCGGGCTCCGGGGTCAAGGACCAGCTGCTTGCAGCCCAGGGCGACAATTTTGTCCACCAGGCCGGCCAGTTCTTCCAGGCCGTTACCATATACCGCCAGGGGACAATTAAACTCTTTAGCCAGGGCAGCCATGGCCTCGTAATTGGCAGCAGTGGCCGCATATAACAGGGGCTTGCGGTCGACTACTCCCGCCAGGGCAGTTTTTAACACGGCGGCCTCGTCAGCCATGAGGATAAGGTTTAGCCCGGTAGCGGCAGCAACCGCAGCTACAGCTGCCTGGAAGGCATTGGGGTCATCGGCGTCGTGGCGGATGGCAATGGCCTGGATGGTATAATGCTGCCCCACCCGGTCAAATTGCAGTTCGTTGATGGCAGCAACTTTAGCCATTAACTCTTCGTTACTGAGGTTATCGCTTACCTGGATGGCAATGGCTGTTTCGTGGTAGAAGCGCTTGTCGTGGCGGAAGAGTTCGGTCTCATCCCCCATCTCCACTGCTGCCGTACCTGTACCCAGGACCACCTTGGCAATGGGCGGGGCCGCGGCAGCATTGAGGGCCTCCCGGGCGGCATCGGAAACGTAGGGGCAAGAGTCCAGGCTGGCTTTACCGGCCGCCAGGTTCATGGCAAAAGCCAGGCAGGTGGGCGTACCACATTCGCCACAATTCTTTTTGGGCAGCTGTTTATAAATTTCCAGTCCCGTTAAAGCCATAACTTTTAACTCCTTTCCTTTAAGGTCAAATATACCGGGCCGGGTGTATGCGGGAGAGGCATATACCCGGCCTTGCCAGCAGCAGGGGTAGAGCCTACATAATGGGGTCCATGGTCAGGGCCGGGTGGCCCACTTCTTCCAGGTAGGGCAAGATTTCATCAACGGTGGTGCCTATGGTTTCATCGGCAATTTTATCGATAAAGTCCTCGCCCAGGCCTTCTTCTATACTGCGCTGGATCAGGTCGTCACGGAGGAAGTCCTTCAAAGCTTTGGGCATCCAGACAATGCGGGCTATACCGCCGTCGGCCTTAATGAATTTTTTACTGACAATATAGGTGCGGCCGATGCCCATAAAGCCGGGAGTCTGGACGCCGCCGCCGATCATGCCGGCCAGGGTGGAGAAGGTCATTCCTGAAGGGGTCATCCCGGCATGGTCGCGGGTAGTAATCATGATGCCGTTACACTCCGGCAGGATGGCCATGATGGCTTCAAAGCAACCGCAGGAGGTCATGGGGTTCTCCATGAGGGTGTACAGGCAAACCTGTTCCAGGTTGCGGTTGGAAGCCGTGTAGAGGTAGTCGTTGACGCTCTTCCAGATACCTTTAACGGGATCAATCTCCCCTTCTTTAGCTATCGGCTGGTTGGGCCCGGCATGGTTGATTTCATAAGAAGCCTTGGCGTCCAGCCAGCTGACGGCGCCGCACAGGCCTACCCGCTCGGGGGTGACAATACAGACATGGTTAGGGGCAAAGGACTGGCACAGGACGCAGGAATAGAAAGTATCCACCGACTCGTCGGTTAAGCCGCGCATGCGGTCGTCACGCTCTTTGTATTTCTCCCGGGCGATGGCCAGGTACTCTTTAACTTTCGCTTCGTCGGTAAAGATGGTTACCTGGACGCGGTCGACAATGGCCGGGAATTCTTCCTTCATCTTGGCTACCAGGATTTCACCATAATGCTTGAAACGAAAACCTTTGGCCACGGCTTCTTTGCTAACCCGGAGCCAGTTAATGGCGCGCTGGCCGGTATGCCATAGACCTTCACCGTAGTTAATGAAGTCGTGGATGCGCCGTTCCAGGACCCCTTCAAAGTCGGCCTGCATTTTACGGCCATAGATATCCACCAGGATACCCAGGGGTAAAGTGCTCCCCTCCGGCACCTGGTCGATATCCGGGCCGATAAGCTCGATCTTGCCATCGGTAATCTCCGCCTCGGAAACAGTACGTACCAGCTCAAAGGCCGGGCTCCGGTTACCACCCATTTCTACATACATATCGCCCTTGCGGATACTCTCCCCTTCAAAGGCCGGACCGAAGTTAATGGGCAGGTCGAGCTTAATCTTGGTCAGCTTGATGCCCCGGGTTTCCATAGCTATCTGAACTATTTTGTCATAGTCTTGGACGCTGAAGAACCAGTCGGGAATTTGCTTGTCTTCCGGCAAAGGTTGGTCGGTAATTACCGGGAAACCGGTAAAGATGGCGCCAAAGGCGGCGGCTGTCTTGACCATATCGTGCTCGCCCAGGTAAAGGACGAAGGCGCGGATGCGGCGCCGCTGGTAGTCGCGCTGCTCTTCGCGCAGGCCAGGCGTGACGCCGCCGAACATCATCCCGGCCCGCAGGGCGTAGTTGGCGGCGTGGACGATCTGGGTGAAATTACCCAGGGGGTAGGCGATGTAGTCAATGCCCAGCTTGACGTTTTCCTCCAGCAGCTGTTCTACCGCCTCATCGCAGATGAAGAGCATAAAGCCCATACCCATGAGGTCCTTGACTATCTTGGCCAGGGCCTTGGAGTCCCTGGCCCGGCCCAGGATAATGGCTTCCCCGGGGATGGTCCAGTCTACCATTTTGATCCCAAAACGGCGGACGACCGGGTCGCCGATAAACCCTGTCCAGGGCTCGGGTAAGAGGGGTTCTTCCGGCTTATATTTCAGGTAACGCAGGGCTTCGATGATTTCAGCTGCGTACCAGGTGGCTTCTCCCGCCAGGCGGGCGTTTTCAAAATTAAGCACCGGGCTTATTTGCGCCCGCTTGCGGTTGAGGATGGGCGGCAAGTCGCCGAGTTTCTTTACTTCTTCCCCGCTGTAGCAACGAATAACCGGTAAATAATAGGCGGTATCGGGATAACCGACGGGATGGTCGGGACCATAGGTCCGGATAGCCTGGTTTAAAAGGATCTCCGCATAGCTGGTGGCCGTAATGGCGCCATGGTAAACTTCGCGGAAAAGGTCTACAGGTTCTTTGCCTTCGGGAATGGCACCTTCGAAGATCTTATCGAAATCAGTCATGGCCTGACCCTCCTTTAATAACCCTGGCAGAGTTTGGTTTCATAACGCTCAGCAACATTTTTGTGCACGCCCAGCTTCCAGGTGCGATACTCCAGGGCGTCGAGGATCTTCCGGGCAGCTACGTGGGGATCCATTTCAAACATGAAGTAACCGCCATAAACGTCGCTGGCAATCTGGGTAAGGATACTGTAGATCAGATCGCTACCTTCCACCGGCGGCATGGTACCAACGTGGGTCGGTACACCCAGGGATACCCACCAGGTGCCGATGGCTACCGCTTTACCGCTCATGGCTTCCGGGGCCGAGGCAACGAAGGGCACCTTAGGGGTATCAACGCCCAGGTCGTTGGCCATGGCCATTAGGAGGTCGGCAGCGCGGGAGTTATCCACGCAGGAACCCATGTGGAAGACAGGCGGCAGGCCGATTTCAATATTGGCTCCCTGGCTGAGACGTTTGAGGAAAGCTTTAAGGCCATCGCCACAATAGGTTTCTACATTGGCCGGGTCCATTAAGCCGGCTTTGGCCGCTCCCTGGGCCGAACATCCGGTAGCGATGACAAAGACGTTATTCTTCAATAACTCTTTCATAACAACCAGGTGCGAATTATCCTGGAACCCTTTCAGGTTATTACAACCGCAGATAAGCGCCACCCCGGCCAGTTCGCCGTCAAGGATGGCTTTATTGAGCACCCGGATGGGATTTTCAGCATGCTGGGTAGCCAGGAGCTGCTGCAAGGCCTCCAGGCTCCACCCGGCGACCACCCTGTTTTTGATTTGAGGAATATACACCGGCCGGTTGCTTTCTTTACGCTCTTTGAAGGCTGCAATGGCCATGCGGATGGCGGTTTTGGCATTATCCAGGGCCGTAGCTGTCTGGTAGTCGAGGTGATAGGCGCCGGGGATCTTGGCGTTGTCGGCAGTGGTAATAATCCGGGTGTGATAACACTCGGCCACGGCACTGATTGAGGGCATTATGCACTGGACGTCGACGCACATGGCGTCAATGGCACCGGTGCAGATGGCCAGTTCCTGGGAGGCAAAGGAGGTGACCAGAGGTATACCCTGGCGCATCAGGACTTCATTGCCGGTGCAGCAAATGCCCACCAGGTTTATACCCTTGGCACCGGCAGCCCTGGCTTCCCCTTCCATTTCCCGGGCCGCCTGGACGATAATTTCACTTAGCAATGGGTTATGACCGTGGAGGACAAAGTTAACCTCATCCGGGTCCAGGACGCCCATGTTGGCTTCACTGACCACCGGCTGAGGGGTACCAAAGAGGATGTCGGAAAAATCAGTGGCAATATGTTCACCGGTATAGTCAGCCAGGGCTACGCGGATAGCACTGAAGACCAGGTTAACGGGGTCGTTATCCATACCCATATGAGCCTGGTTGACCAGTTCGGAAATAGAGGCATGGATCCCGTAGGGGACAACATTGTGGGTACGGAATTTTTCCCGGCGGCCTTCAGTTATAGTTGTCATCAGCCAGGTGGCCTCACCCTCACCCTTCAGGCGGCGGAAGTCTTCCAGGGCTTTCTCCCCTACTTCCCGGGCCAGTTCCATAACGCTTTTGCCTTCTACCTCAATACCTACACGCCGGCAGACTTCCTTTAACTTGGCTTCATCTTTGACCGTATAGTCCGGCGCTTTCCCATTAGCCATTTCTACCAGGGCATGGGCAATATGATTGCCGTGCTCACTGTGGGCGGCAGCTCCCGTAAGGAGCATTAAACCAACGTTACGGGCAACGATGGTCCAGGCTGAAGCGCCGCAAATGCCGCGGCTACCAGGACCATCGGCGGCTTTGATGCGGCAGGGGCCGGCCATGCAAAAACGGCAGCAAATACCTTCATACCCGATTTTACACTGGGGCTGCTGGGCGACAAAGCGATCAAAGGCGGTTATTACCTTGTCGTCCCTGCTTTTAGCCAGCATTTTCAGGGCTGCCGGGTCGACGGTACGGTCCCTGTTTTTGGGTTCCATAACCCGCGGGGCCTCTGAGGGCCTGCAAGTGTGGGTAAGATCGCGGAACCTGGGCATATTACTTACCTCCTTGGTTTTTTTACTCCTTTTAATGCAACAGCTATCTCTACGGAGAACTCCGGTTCTCCTGCATATGCCCGGGCAACATCCAGTTAGCTTAGCAACCTGGTAGCCAGCTCGGCAATACCTGCTGCGGTAAAAGACTGCTCACCGGTAAAACCGGCAGCCTGGTCTAAGATTTCTGTTTGGAAGGGAATCAGGCCAATGACATCGCCTGGCGGCAGGTGGTTGAGGATAAATTCTTCATCCTTGGGTTGACGCAATTTATTGCCCACAAATTTTATTTGCTCAATACCAAGTTCTGCGGCCAGTTTTTGGACGACCCGGGCGGTCTGGACACTGACCAGGGTGGGCTCGGTAACAATCAGCATCAGATCTACCCCGCGGGCCGTACCCCGGGTCAGGTGCTCAATGCCGGCACCCATATCCAGGACCACCATTTCCCGGCGTTTCAGGATGAGGGAATTGACCATGGCATTCAAGACGGCATTTTCCCGGCAATAGCAGGTAGATCCCCCGGGTTTGATGGCCCCCATTTTCAAAAAAAGGATATTCCCGTTCCTTATGGTATAATCCTGCAGCAGGCTATCTACTTCCGGGTTTAAAGAAAAGAAGGCGCCGCTACCGCCGGTGCGTTCAGCAATCAACTGGCGCATATCGACAATGGGTTTAAGGGTACCCAGCCTTTCCTCAGGGAGCCCCAGGATCATCCCCAGGCTGGTATCGGGATCGGCATCGACGGCATATACCGGGTAACCCTGCCGGGCAAAATGCGTAATTAAACCGGCAGCAATGGTAGTTTTGCCGACGCCACCTTTCCCGGAAATGGCCAGCTTCACTCGAACACCTCCTTTGTTCAAAAAAATGGACATACATTTTTCCGGTTACATTAGTGAACTTCTACACAAAGTCCGTTTTTCCTGCTACCCTTTCCCTGAACTGCTTGTTAATTTTTGCTCTCTTCTCATCCCGGGCAACAAATCATTCAATTTAATTTTATTGCTCCTGCACCTTTTAACCCTCTATTTCATCCAGTCAGCCAATATTATAAACCATTTGATACAAAAATGGAATAATTTTTGTTAATTAAGAAAGCGCTCACAAAAGAAAAAGCCTGCCATTACAAATTAACTTTTATCATAACGGCAGGCCTTATTTGTGTCAATAGGTTAATACAATAATTTTGCTTAATAAGCTTATTATCTAATTTTACTGTTCTTCTTTACTCACCAGTTTTGCTTCCAATTCAGCCACCCTTTTTTCCAGGGCCGCCATTTCGGCCTTAGTTACCAGGCCCCATTCATTACGCAGGCGGTTAATTTCTCTACTAACGGTTTCCTGAAGAAGGGCCTGCTGTTCTTTGCCTTTGTTTAGAAGTTGCTCAACGAAATTTTTTACTTCTTCCCGCCGGAGTTCCCCCTGGTGAACCAGCTCTTCGGCGACTTCTTCCGCTTTTTCCTTGGTCAGGAACATGGCTCCCAGGCCGGCGAGGAAAACTTTGCGCATGAGATCCAGCATAATCCTTGCCTACCTCCCTGTTTTGAATTACCTTCCTGGATTATTATACCATATTCCGGCCGGGTTATGTTGCGAGTTTAAAAAAGCTCCTTCAAGGAGCTTATGAGGTTGGGGCATCTTTTTTGGTAAAGGAATCTTTCGCGCCGCATTCAGGGCACTTGCGGGGTTTACAACGGGCGTCTTTTTCATAACCGCACTGGCTGCATTGCCAGACTGCCATGGCCGGTACCTACCTTTCTAATAATAGTTACTGATAAGATTATAAGCCGTCTATATCTGTCTGTCAAGGTTTAGTTGGCCTTGACTTGGTATACCTGGTATGAAATAATATAAATATCTGCCGTCAAGGAGGCTCTTGCCTTGCCCCCCCAAAGTAATATCCTTCCCGCTCCCCACCCCCGGCGTTGGCTCATCCTTTTTGCCGTCATGACTGCCGGTATAATGGGGCCTATTGATGGTAGCGTGGTAAATGTGGCCCTGCCAACTATTAGTAGGTTTTTTAATGCCGATTTAAATACGGTAGGCTGGGTGGCCATGGCCTATCTTTTAGTTTTAGGGAGCTTAATTTTAACCTACGGCCGCCTGGGGGATATGTACGGTTTTCGCCGGGTGCTTTTAATGGGGATTGCCATTTTTACAGTAGCTTCTGGAATCTGCGCCCTGGCACCCAATATCTGGGTCTTGATTGCCTTCCGTGCCATCCAGGCCATTGGTGCCGGGATGTTCATGGCCATGGGCCCGGCCATCATAACTTCCGTTTTCCCGCCTTACGAGCGCGGCCGCGCCCTGGGGACCAACGGTATGATTATTGCCACCGGCCTGGCCCTGGGACCGACCCTGGGAGGTTTACTAGTCACGGTAGCCGGGTGGCAGGCCATCTTTACCATTAATATTCCCATTGGTATCCTTAGTTATATCTTATGCCGGCAGGTAGTACCGGCGCCGAAAGATTTACAACTGCAGCGGTTTGATTTAACCGGTGCGGCCCTGGGATTTTTCTCTTTGAGCGCATTCCTGCTGGCCGGCAGCTATGGCGAAGAATGGGGCTGGACTTCACCGGTCACCTTAATACTGGGTTTGATGTTTTTAGTTGGTACCTGGGCCTTTATCCGCTGGGAGCGCCGGGTTGAACAACCCATGCTGGATTTAACCCTGTTCCATAATAAGGTGTTTACTGCGGCCAACTTTGCGGCCTTGATGAACTTTATGTCCCAGTATGCCATGATTTTTTTGATCCCTTTTTACCTGCAGCAAGTATTGAGCTACAGTCCCGGGCAGGCCGGTTTAATTTTAACGGCTTCTCCCCTGGTGACTCTCTTGATCGCCCCTGTTAGCGGGGCCTTATCGGACCGCCTGGGGACACGCTGGCTGGCCTTTACGGGGCAAGCTATCGTCAGTATGACCCTTTTCCTGATGGCCGGTCTAAAAGTTACTTCCCAGGCCCTGGATATTATCTGGCGTTTATGCCTCTTTGGTTTGGGCACAGCAATCTTCCAGTCCCCCAATAATAGCGCTGTGATGGGTAGTGTCCCCCGCTACCGGCTGGGTATTGGCTCCGGTGTCCTGGCTACGGTCCGTAATGTGGGTATGGTGCTGGGGATAGCCGTTAGCAGCGGCGTCTTTACCTGGCAACGGGCGGCCAAACTGGCTATCCTGGGACCAGCCGGCACCACCGCGGCTTTTATGGCCGGGTTGAAGGCCGCCTTCCTGGTTGGTGCTTGCCTGGCTGCTGCCGGTGCCCTGGCCTCCCTGGTAAGGAGCGATAATTTACCCTCAAGCGGGCATTAAGGTATTGCCTGCCGGTCACAGGCATGTTAAAATATGAATGCTGCCGGGATGTAGCTCAGTTTGGCTAGAGCACCTGCTTTGGGAGCAGGGGGTCGCAGGTTCAAATCCTGTCATCCCGACCAGCGTTTTGGGCCAACGTAGCTCAGCCGGTAGAGCAACTGACTTGTAATCAGTAGGTCAGGGGTTCGAATCCCCTCGTTGGCTCCAGGGAAAGCTAGAAACGCCAGCTGTTCCGTTAATGAGGTCGCTGGCGTTTCCTGTTTTTAAAGGGTTAAGCCCATGGAGATGTATCTTTATGGTTTCTGCCATGTTCTGCCTGGCCTCTAGCGGCGTATTGCCGGTCGCAATGCAGCCGGGAAGGTCGGGCGAATAAGCGGAATAATTGCCGCCGGGTTACTTTTCCTCCTTTAATTTCGCTTGCTTTAAAATACTGTTCAAGGCGCCTGGAGCCAGGTCGTCATTTGGGTGCCCTGCTGTAGTGACGCGTCCCGGCTTTACAGGGTGCTTGCATTGCCGGTGACTCCCCTTCGGGGTAACGAAGGGAACCCTGGTAGCAGCAGGGCTTACCACTTCGATAACGGTCAGAATCTCATTCCCCATAATATCTACTACCTGGACCGCAATAGTCCTTTCTTTTGTCGTTGCCAGGATTGCCCGGGCGAGAACAGGTACGGGCGGCACGTTTTTACCGCAATCCCGCCAGGCCTGCCACCGGCTTTTAAAAACCCGGCCGTCATAATCCCAGTCCACGGCCCAGTAATCGATGAGATGGGCAAAGTTCTCCCGGGAAACTAAATTTACAGCCTCCAGGCGGTTGTTGTCTTTACGGGATAGCTGACCGGCCGGTACTGCCGGCAGGGAGTACCCTTCCAGGACGACGGTTATCTCTTCCCGGCCGCTGGCCAGCGGCTTTATCTCTGCCCGGGTGATTAAACGGGGCTGCTCGTCAATCCCCGGACAGGCCTGGTCCCTAGTAACAGGGGGCATACGGTCGCCAGGCAGGCCTGCCGGCTGCACCTTCTCAATGATAAAGGGCCCGGTCCCTGCCGCCACCAGACGTTTGCGGGCCACCTGCAGTCCGGTCCTACCCATCTCACATCCCAGCCAGCGCCGTCCCAGTTCTGCGGCCACTACCAGGGTAGTGCCGGAACCACAAAAAAAATCAGCCACCAGGTCCCCGGGATTGGAGGAAGCTTTTATAATGCGTCGCAGCAGGCTTTTATTTTTCTGGGTGGCAAAGCCGGTCTTTTCCCTGGAGAAGCTTTTGATCTGGATGGAATCCAGGCTCTCTTCCCCTTTTAATTCGAATTCCATGGGGTTAGCGTTCCACACATCTTCAATAGGATAGCCTTTCCCCGTCGTTTCCTGGCCGCCGCGGCGCCGGTAACCAGGTGGGTAGGGTATGTATTCTTTGTTAAAGGTAAACTTCTCCGGGTTTTTAACGTAGAAAAGCAGGGTGTCGTGGTTGCGGACCCAGTTGCGCACGGCATTCTTGTACCCGGAAATCCAACCAATCCGCCAGATAATCTCCCGTTGGAAGGAGACCGGGCCAAAGATTTCATCCATGATTACCTTTATGTAATGACTGATGCTGGCATCCAGGTGGACATAGATGCTGCCGTCCGGCGCCAGCAGCTTTTTCATGAGCTGGAGGCGGGGGTAGAGCATATCCAGGTAGGCATCTATGCCACCGGCCCAGGTATCCTGGTAGGCCGGGCGTTCGATTACCGGGACTTCCTGGCCGGCTGCCGTGCCGGTAATGGGAACCCGGTGACTGTAATTGGCCTGGCTGAAAAAAGGAGGGTCGATGTATATCAAGTTAATTTTACCTTCATACCCTTCGGCCAGGAGGGCGAGCATGGCCTGGAGGTTGTCACCGTAAATAAGGCGGTTGCGATCTGGATTTCCCGCGGCGATTTCTTGTTGAGGCATCTCGTCCTGGCCTGCTTGGGGGATGACCAGCTCTTCAGCCTGGAAAATAAATTCACCCGCCTGTGGTTCCCCCGCCGGTTTTGTCTCCCAGACCAGCCGGGCAGAATTACGCGGGGGCAGGCGCCTGTTAGCCATGGCTGTCCTCCATCCTTTATTTCTAGGCTTGCCGCCTGGGAGGCGCACGAGGGTAACTGCCAGACCGGGACTTCTTAACCGCAACCGGCCGGCATCATGATGGCCGCCTTCAGGCTCTCTTCCCGGATCTGCTCCAGGATGCGGGTCTTGAGCTCCAGGAAAACCCGGGAATTTTTGATTTCAAAGCTCCGGGGCCGGGAAAGGGGAAC
Source organism: Moorella glycerini (assembly GCF_009735625.1). Taxonomy (NCBI): domain Bacteria; kingdom Bacillati; phylum Bacillota; class Clostridia; order Neomoorellales; family Neomoorellaceae; genus Neomoorella; species Neomoorella glycerini. Next base: position 2,983,447 of record NZ_CP046244.1, read on the forward strand.
GGGGATGCGCGCCTTGAGGCGGCCCGGCCGGGCCGTCATGACATAAACAGTATCCCCTAAAAAGATGGCTTCTTCCACGTCGTGGGTGACAAAAAGGATGGTCTTGCGGGTTTCTTCCCAGACCTTGAGAAGCAGTTCTTGCATGACCAGGCGGGTCTGGGCGTCCAGGGCGCCGAAGGGTTCGTCCATGAGGAGGATATCAGGGTCGTTGGCCAGGGCGCGGGCAATGGCCACCCGCTGCTTCATACCGCCGGAGAGGCTTTTGGGAAAGGCATCGGCAAAGGCCGCCAGGCCGATAATATTCAGGTAGTGATCGACAATCTCCCGGCGCCGGGCAGCATCTATCCCCTTCAGGGTGAGACCAAACTCGATATTCTGGCGCACCGTCAGCCAGGGGAAGAGGGTATAGCTCTGGAAGACCATACCCCGGTCCGGCCCCGGTTCCTGGATCAAACGGCCGTCTTTGTATACCTGGCCGCTGCTGGCTTCCGCCAGGCCGGCGATGATGCGGAGCAGGGTGGATTTACCGCATCCCGAAGGACCCAGGATGGTGACGAACTCTCCCTCCTGGACCTCCAGGGAGATGCCCTCCAGGGCGGTAATCTTTTGGCGCTTAAAATTAAATTCCCTGGCCAGGTTGACAACTGCCAGCTTCTTTCCGGAAACGCCGGGGGCTGCGGCCAGTGCCATAGTTATACCTCCCTCTCCGTCCAGGGGAATAAAAGGCGATTGAGTGCCTTAAATGCCATATCGCAGATAATCCCCAGGACGCCGATGGTCAAAATGCCGACGAACATATCCGGGGTACTCAGTTGCCGACCGGCATTCATGATCAGGAAGCCCAGGCCGGAATTGGCCGCTACCAGTTCGGCGACGATGACATAGGTCCAGGCCCAGCCCAGGGTGACCCGCAGGGTATCCATTATCCCCGGCAGGGCCGCCGGCAATATGACCCGCCGGAAGACCTCCAGCGGGCGCGCGCCCAGGGTATAGGCGGTATCAATCAGGTCCTGGGGAACGTTGTGGGTGACATCCATAATCATCAGCACGAGCTGGAAAAATATCCCTATAAAGACAACGCCTATCTTCTGGGCTTCAAAAATGCTCAACCAGATTATGGTAAGAGGAATAAAGGCTGAGGCCGGCATATAACGAAAAAAGGCCAGCAAGGGCTCAAAAAAAGCCTCGGCTACCTTCAGGCTACCCATAAGGATCCCCAGGGGTACGCCGATGGCTGCGGCCAGGAGAAAGCCGGTAGTAACCCGGAAAAAGCTGATGCCAATATCGCTAATTAAACCGTTAGCCGCCAGGTCGACGGCCGCCCGGGCTACAGCACCGGGCGGCGGCAGGTGGGAAGGCGGCAGGTGGCCCACCGTTACCCCCAGGTACCAGAATAACAGGAGGAGGGCAAAGGCAGCCACGCTCAGGCTGAAGTATAGTTTTCCCGGAATGGGGCTATTGAGTTTAAGGTACTTCCTCATCTACACAGCACCGTATTTCCCTGAATTCAGATTTTGGCTTTGTTGACGAAGGTCGGGTCAAGCATGGTTTTAGCGTCCGGTTTCGCTTTAATTACTTTGTTGTTAAACCCGAAATCGATGGCCTGCTGCAGGGAGGTATAGAGGGTGCCGGGTTTGTCGGCCGTGCCGAACATCTCCTTATTCTGGGCCAGGTTGAAGAGGCGCAGGGTTTCCAGGTTGCTTTCAAACTCTTCCTGTTTAATTCCCAGCCCCTTGGCCATAATGGCATTGGCCTCGGTTTTATTGTTTTCCCAGTACTGCATAGCTTCAGCCAGGGCATCGACCATGGCCTGGAGGGCTTGGGGATGTTTCTCGGCCCAATCGCTCCGCAGGGCGACTGTATCCATTATCAGCCCCGGGGTTTCTTTTGAGGTTGCCAGGAGATTGCCTTTGTTTTCCTTGACTGCCTTACTCAGCCAGGGTTCCCAGGTGACGGCAGCATCCACTTTCCCGGCTACGAAGGTCGAGCCGGCGTCGCTAGCGGACATCTGGATATGGCTGATGTCCTTTTCCGTCATGCCGTTTTTGGCCAGGATGGCCAGCAGCAGGATGTGGCTGGCGGTACCAAAGTCATAGGCCACATTTTTACCCCTGAGGTCTTTTATGGTCTTAATCTCCGGTTTGGCCAGGATGCCGTCGCCGCCGTAAGAATCGTCCAGGGCCCAGATCACTTTCAGGGGAATGCCGGCAGCTGCAATTTGCGTCTCGATATCCAGGGTGGTGGCGATGCCGTCCACCTGGTTACCGGCCAGGGCCTGCTTGCGCTCGCCCAGGCCCTGGATGACAATAAGCTGCACGTCCAGGCCATGTTTCTTGAAGAAGCCTTTATCCCGGGCCAGGAAAAGGGGGCCATAGCCCGACCAGGTGGTCATGGTGAGCTTGACGGGTGTAAGCTGCTGTTCCTGCCCGCCGCCGGCCTGCTTATCGGCAGCCTGCTGCTTGCTGCCACCGCCACCGCAGCCGGCCAAAGTTATGCTGAACAGGGCCAGCACCAGAAAAGCAATGACGATTCTCCTTAACTTTTTAACCATGCTAATCCTCCTTCTTAATTACTCCCTGTACCAGAACGTATTTCTTTACAGGTGGGCATGTCTCTTTTCTGCTCCCGCGTTGGCAGGCCGGCTGTATATAACTGGCCAGTTCTCCTCAGCTTCAGGCCATCTCCCGCCCCAGGCAGTCGGCCGCCAGGAGGGCTTCCCGGATCATAGCTGCCGTTACCGGGAAGGGCATATTGGCCATATCCGGGCTTTCCGCTGCCGCCCGGCTGACCAGGTCCAGGGAGGGGCCATCCTCCGGGGATAACCCCACCCCTTCCAGGGATACGGGCAGTCCGACCTGGCGGTTAAATGCGGCCAGGCGTTTGATTGCGCCTGTCTCCGTCCCTTCCAGGAATAGCTGGACCAGGTTGCCAAAGGCTACCAGTTCCCCGTGGCAGTAACTACGGGTCAGGGGCGAGGCTGTTAATCCTTCATAAATACCGTGAGCGCCGGCTGTTCGCCCGTCGTCGCCGCCCAGGCCGCTGACCAGCCCGCTGATCAGGATAACCGCATCAATTACCTTTTCCAGGTCCGGGGTGACCGCCTGGTCTTCTACCGCTGCTCTGGCGCCGGGCCCGGCGGCCAGGATGCTGTCATAGCAGAGGCGGGCTAAACCCAGAGCTCCTGCCAGGGCCAGATGAGGGGGAGCTGCTGTGCTGGTAGCCCGCAGCTCGATATATTTGGCCAGGGTGTCCCCCATACCGGCGGCCAGGTAGCGCCAGGGGGCAGCAGCAATTATCTGGCTGTCTACCAGGACCAGGGATGGGTTCACGGCCTCATGGGATATGGCCAGGAAGTGTCCTTCCCGGTCATAGATAATGGCGATAGATGTAAAGGCGGCACAGGTAGCGGCGATGGTCGGCACCGTTACCAGGGGCACCCCTGCCTGCCAGGCAGCCCCCTTGGCGGTATCCAGGGCTTTACCGCCGCCAACCCCTACCAGGAAATCAGCACCGCTTTCCTTAATTGCCGCCGCTACCCTGGCAATATTCTCCGGGCAGCATTCACCCCCGTACCAGACCTGTCCCACCGCTTCCACCCCAGCGGAAACCATGGCGTCCTGCAGGGCCGGAGCTGCCGCTGCCAGGGCCCGGCGGCCTCCCACCAGGCAGGCCCTGGCGCCCAGGCTCTTCAAGGCCCGCCCGGCTGTCCCGATAACACCGGGACCCCGGAGGTAGCTCCCGGGGGCTATTACCCGTTCAAGCATCCCGTTCCTCCTACGACAATGCTTTTTCACCGGTTGACTTTGATTGTCAATGGCCCGCACTCCTGGCGCAGCGGCTGCGGCCCATCTCACTTCCTACTAATGCTATTCATTACTTTACTATAACAAAGTTATATTCGCCGTTGAAGCCGGGAATCCTGCCAGCAGGTAAGCGCCGGCTCTGACGCAGGGCATTTTTATTAAGACCCTGGAAGCAACCTGCCTGTCTGGATTTTCCGGGACTGCCTTGCCTCCCGCCCCCTTAAAGGTGTAGGATAGTTATTGTTTGGGGGTGTAGCTATGAAGCTCGTCTACATTAACCCGGAGACAAACCTGGACCTCCTGGCCGGCAGCCTGTGGGACGGCCGGGGTGAGGCGTGCCGGCAGCAGGTAGTTATCAGTATCCGCCAGGGCCGCATCGCCGCTGTACGTCCCCAGGAAATGGCCGTCACCGAAAAAAATGCCCGGCAGATCAACCTTGCCGGGCTGACGGTCTTACCCGGCTTAATCGACGCCCACGTCCACCTGGCCCTGGACGGCATCGATTTTCAGGCCTCCCTGGCCCGCTGGCAGGACCCGCCAGCCAGGGAAGCGGCCCTGGCCCGGGCTCTGCGGGCATCCCTGGAGCATGGCCTGGTAGCCATAAGAGACGGCGGCGACCGCGAGGGTCTCCACCTCCAGGCGCGGGAATGGGTCCGGACAGGCAAATACCCGGGCCCCCGGGTGGTGACCACCGGGATGGCCGTAACTAAAAAAGGAAAATACGGTTCTTTCCTGGGCCCCGGCACCACCGGCCCGGCTTCCATCAGGGAGTTGATTGCCACCCTGGTAAACCGGGGCGTTGACCAGGTTAAAGTAGTGGTTTCCGGCTTAGTTACCTTCCACCGCTACGGGGAGGTGGGCAGCCTGGAATTTGACGCTGCCGAACTGGCTACCGTCGTAAAGGCGGCCCACGCGTCCGGCCGGCCGGTGATGGCCCATGTCAACTCGGCTGCCGGCGTGGACCTGGCCCTGGCCGCGGGGGTGGACAGTATCGAACACGGCTATTTCCTTACGACAGCCCAGCTGGAAACTATGGCTGCCAGGGGTACCTACTGGGTACCGACTATCGCCGCTATAGCTAACCGGCTGTCTGCCACTGTGAAACAGTTCTACCCGGAAAGGGAAAAGGAAATTATTCAGTGGACCTGGGAATCCCAGCAGGAAATGATTGCCCGGGCCTACCGGCTGGGTGTGAAGCTGGTTGTAGGTACCGATGCCGGTGCTCCCGGTGTCTACCACGGGGAATCTTATCTGGACGAACTGCTGTACTGGCACCGGGCCGGTGTCCCGACGGCGGCCATCCTGCGGGCGGCTACGGTTACAGCTGCTGCCGCCCTGGGCCTGGAGGGGGAACTGGGGCAGGTGAGGCCCGGCTACCGCTCCTGCTTGATTGCCGTCCGTGGTAACCCCCTGGAGGATTTAAAGGTCCTTGCCCAACCGGAAATGGTTTTTATTGACTTTTAGCCATTTTGCCGCCGCATCTCTACCTGGGGGCTCTTTCTGCCCAACTATCAGTTGTCCTTTCCCAGGGCCTATGCTATCTTTTTATTAAGATTTTTTCAAGGAGGGCTTCGCTTTGTCCCTTGTGCGGGCGCATTTCTGGGTTAAGGGCCTGGTCCAGGGGGTGGGTTTCCGTTATTTTATCCTGCGTCAGGCGGCGAATTTGCAGCTTAACGGGTGGGTGCGGAATCGCTATAATGGCAGCGTTGAGGGAGTTGTTGAAGGACCGGCCGACAGGGTGAAAGAATTCCTGGACCATTGCCGCCAGGGACCGGCTATGGCAGATGTCCGGGAACTGAAGGTCCAGTATGAAAAACCTCAAGGTGAAACCACCTTCAGGATCCGGGAGTCAATCTGAATAGAATTTCATATAGCTGATGATTACTTAGAAGGCCAAATTACTTCTTCTCCTTGATGGCAAATACAGCCGATAAGCGCCTCCCGGAGGGGCCAGTTGTGCCCGGCCACAGCTGCTAGGGACATCAGGACGGCAAGTGCCATTCCACCCCACTTCCACCCCAGGACCGCCAGCAGGTAACCTTTCGCCGTATCCCAGAGGAAGGTCGTTATACCTGCCGTCACGCTCAGGTTGCAGAGGACGTTCATGGTTTTATTTAACAATAGTTCTAAAAACGGAGATGGAGCGGAGATGGTACGGGGAGGGTGCGGGTTTCTTACTTAAGTCACATTTAATGGCTGCGGTTTAAGCGTCTTTTATCATGCCGCTGCAGTAATCATGCTGCCGGGAGAGTATGAAAATGGATCCCCCCTAATGGCCTCCGGCCGGCAAACAGCATAGGATATAATGGAACTGCGCGGTGAAAGGGGGGAATGCAGATGGAAGATCTCAGCCGCTTCTTCACTGTTATTGGCGCGGTCTTTGCCGCGGCCAAAGGCATTACCGACCAGGTCAAGGCCCGCTGGCCCTGGCTGGGGGAGCCTAGGGATGATCCCCGGGAGGAAAAACAGCGGGAGCTATGGGTAATTATATTTAACGCCGTTATCGCCGCCCTCCTGGCCGGCCTGGCCGCGATTGATGTCTTTGCCCTGCTGGGACTGAATGCCTTTGTCGGCTTGAAAGCTGCTTATCCTGGTCTTTATTCATTGATTAATATGGTGGCTGTAGGCCTGATGTCTACCTTTGGCAGTCCCTTCCTCCATGAGATCCTGTCGATCCTGATTGAATTCAAGGAAAATATTCGCCTGCGCAACCAGATGGCCACCTTACAGCTTTTGCCGGCGAAAAAAATCAGAACGCCCAGGGATGCAAATGACTGAACTCAACACTTCAAAGTTCCTGAGACTGTTTTACGACCCGGGCCGTGGACCAACTTAAATGGCCAATTTAGACCTGGAACGATAAGGAATGAGGCCCAGGAGCTCATCTTTATTTTTGGGGACTGGCGCCGTTGCCGGCAGCCAGCCTTTATTTTTCAGGTCTTCATAAACATCCAGCAGCCAGGGCCGGGCTAGATCAGCAGCTTCCAGGAGGGTCGTATTGCTAAAGATTTCGGCCGGCGTCCCGGCGCCGATTACCTGGCCGCGGGCCAGGACGTAGATATAGTCGGCCCAGGTATAGGCTATGTCTACATCATGGGTGGATAAAATAATCGTCTTTCCCTGGTGGCTGATATCTGCCAGCAAGGCCATGACCTCCCGGGTTGAGCGCGGGTCCAGGTAGGCCGTCGGCTCATCAAAGATGATGACCCTGGGTTCCATGGCCAGGACGCTGGCAATGGCCACCCGCTTTTTCTGGCCATAGCTTAAGAAATGAGTTGGCTTATCCTGGAGGCCGGCGATACCCGTTGCCGCCATGGCGGCTTCAACCCTTTGCCCTACCTCTTCCCTGCCCAGGCCCAGGTTTAATGGTCCAAAAGAAATTTCCTGGCGGACGCTGGCCGAAAAGAGCATGCTGTCGGGGTCTTGAAAGACGATGCCCACCTGCCGGCGTAAATCTGTTAAGGCTTTATGGCTGTAATTAATCCTGGCCCCGGCAAAGTAGATACACCCCTCCTGGGGCCTTAAGATGCCGTTAAAATGAAGGAAAAGGGTTGATTTGCCGGCGCCATTGGGACCCAGGACGGCAATTTTCTTGCCTTCAGGGATGCTCAAGGTAACATGCTGCAGGGCACGGGTACCGTCAGGGTAAGTAAAGGAAACCCTCTCTGCTTCTAAAAGGGCGGCCAAAAGGTCCACCTCCAGTCGGCATTGATTGGGGTCAAAAAGACACGAGGAGGAGCCGGCCTGAAGACGGCCGGTATTATGTAAGCAGCATTAAAATAACTAAAGCCAGGTCAAAGATGGTGGCCAGGTATAAAAAGGGCCAGGAGAAAGGATAAATAACCTCCAGCACGCGCAACTCTTCATCGTAGCCCCGTGCCGTCAGGGCGGTAAATAATTCCTGGGAGCGGCGGTAAGTCTTGATAAAAAGGTTGGCTGCCAGCTGGCCCAGGGAATGATAGGATGTGCGCAGGGAGGCATAGCCCAGGCGGGAAGCCTGGGCGGTATAAATGTCGTTTACGGTCGCCAGCAGGACAAAGATAAAGCGGTAGGTCAGGCTGATTAAATCCACCAGCAGGGCCGGGAGGCGCAGTTGCCTGAGGACGGTAAGGATATCTACCATGGGTGTTGTTAGGGAAAGAAAATAAAGACAGGCAGCGGCTCCCAGGGACTTGAGAAAAATTTTCCCGGCCAGGTACATGCCGGCTGGGGTGTAGCCCAAAGTCCAGTTCAGCAGGGTCACACCCTTAAGACCGGCCAGGGGCTGGTTGGAAATGGTGAGGGCGATCATGGCTACCCCAGCGACTAAAAAAGAAAAGGGCAGCAGGATAAGCTGCAGGTAAAAACGGGCCGGGATGCCGGCGACCCCAATGGCAGCCCCGGCCATCAGGGCGATGATAAGGGCTGGGATTAAAGGCTGGGGCGCCACCAGGGCGATCATGAGGGTTACCAGGGCAAAGGCTACTTTTTCCCCCGGGTGGATGTTCTTCAACCGGTTGCTATAGGCATACTGGTCAATGCTGAACATTTACTTTTGCTCCCGATGTTTCTTGCCTTTGCTGTAACCCAGGAAGTAGCAAACAATACCGCTGCCGATGGCGGCCTGGGTGGCAAAAAGGAAGGTCTCCACTTCTCCGCTGGGGGGCTCCCAGACGGGTTTAAACCAGGGTTCATAATCGGGACGGATCTGGGTAATGGCCTCTTCGGCCCGGTCGTCGGCACCGGCAAATTCCGCGCTGCGGTGCAGGAAAAAGGGTGCCGCCGCCAGGAGGATAACGATCAGGAGTAAGAAGAGATTTTTCTGGGCGCTACTCATTACTTGTGCACCTCCAGGTTGCGGCCTCCCACCGCCAGGGCCTTCTCATCTAAAATAGATAGCTCCTGCAATTCGTTTTTATTATAAGTGGCCAGCAAGTTAAAGACGATGACGGTTAAGATACCTTCGCTAATGGCCAGGGGTAACTGGGTAACGGCAAAGATACCCATGAATTTCAGCATAGACGCTAGCACCCCGCCGGGCTGGGCCGGGAAGGCCAGGGCCAGCTGCAGGGAAGTGGTGACATAGGTCATAAGGTCGCCCAGGGTGGCGGCCAGGAAGACGGCTACGGGCAGCGATCCACCCAGCCGCCTTACCAGGCGGTAAAGGCCGTAGGCCACAAAAGGCCCCACGACGGCCATGGAGAAGGTATTGGCACCCAGGGTGCTCAAGCCCCCGTGGGCGAGCAAAAGGGCCTGGAAGAGGAGGACGATACCCCCCAGGATGCTCATGGCTGCCGGACCAAAGAGGATGGCCCCCAGACCCACCCCGGTGGGATGGGAACAGCTGCCGGTTACTGAAGGGAGTTTCAGGGCCGACAGGACAAAAGTATAGGCGCCGGCCAGGCCCAGGAGCATTTTCAGGCCGGGATTGCTTTTTACAGTTTGCTGGATGGACCGCAGGCCCCAGAACCAGAAGGGCAGGACGACGACAAACCAGAAGGCGGCCCAGTTGAAGGGCAGGAAGCCCTCGGCGATATGCATGGCATAGGCCGGCCGGGCCAGGACGGCCATAGCCAGGAGAAGATACATGGTTAACCACGTTGTACGGCGGAACATCGTATGTACCCCCTTAGTTTTGAAAATCGGAATGGTCATCTTTTTTAAGAGGGGCGATCTTTTTCAGCAGGGCGACGGCTTCGGAAACTGTGTAGACAGGGTAACGATACTGAATGGAAGGCCGCTTGATTACTATTACCGGTATTTTTAGCGCCAGGGCGGCGGCAATTTTGGCCTCGGTACCGCCGGCCGGGCCGGCGTCCCGGGTGACGATAACACCGGCCTTACAGGCTTTAAACATGGCTTTATTCATTTCTTTAGAAAAAGGCCCCTGCATGGCGATAATATCGCGGGGCGTCAAGCCCAGGTCCTGGCATTTTTTAATTACCCGGTGTTCAGGTAATACCCTGACCACAATGCGTTTATCTTTAAGCAGGGGGTTTTTGACGAACACTTCCAGGTTATTAGTACCGGTAGTTAAAAAGATAGTCTCCCCCAACCTGGCGGCAGTCCGGGCGGCTTCTTCCCAGGTTGCCACCTGGTAGATGAGGCTGTCGTCCGGCAACCTTGTTTCTGCCCGTAAAAAGCGCAGGTAATATAGCTGTTGTTCTTGGCACCAGGCTTCCAGGGTCCGGGATAGGTGGTTGGGATAAGGAAGGGTGGCGTCAATGACTGCTTCCAGTTGCCTGCTACCCCCCAGGGTGGCTAAATTACCTTCCGTTAAGGGACCTGTTAATATTAACGTTGCACCATCCTGCCGGGCCAGTTGTTCGCCATAAGCACTGTCGGTCCAGGTAACAATTTGATAGCCTGCCTGCCGGAGGCTGCGGATTAACTGCCTTCCCTCACCGGTACTACCTACCACTAAAATCAAAACGCGCCGTCCTCCCTGTTGAAACTAAAAATCCCCGGCTGCTTTGCCGGGGAAACCGGTGGTGCCGCTAAACAGGCATGCCTAAATACACCACCTCCCCGGGTTGAGCCCCTGGTGGCATCAGGACAGGCTGGCCTATTGGCAGAGCATCATCGGTTGCTACAAGTTCCCGCTTCCAGGCGGCGTTTTGCGCAACCTCTCCCCTACCGGCGGCTGGATTTAAGCCCGGTCTGCTCGAGACCGTGCACCCATTCTGTATGCAATTTAAATAAACGATGCTGCTGCTGCTAACCTTCTTCGTTCTTCAGGTCAGTTGCCGCGACGCCGCGAAGAGGTTGCGGCATTGGGAACAACATAAAACCCCCTGCTCCTACAGAAGCAGAGGGTTTGCTTGCCATACTCTGGCCAACCACCCCCTATCCGGCGTAGGGGTAAAGGTTTCCAGGCAACCGGTATCCTGACTCGGGATCACGGCTCCGGCACCGCCTTCCCAGGTATTACCCAGTGGCTTTATGGCGCCTTGCTCCCCCTCACAGTGGCGGGACCGTGTCAGACTTGCACTGACTTCCCTGATTTGCCTGGAACATATTCATTTCAAAACTATTTTATCATAACTTGGATATGATGTCCAGGGGTTTTAACGTAAATCTGGCAGGAAGCTAAGCCAGCCCGGCCCTTCGCAAAACGCGCAAGACCGCTTTATTGGCTTTCTCCCGTACCTCACCGGCATCTATGGTCTTCAGTTCACCTTTCTCCATGACGATTTTGCCGTCAACCATGGTCAGGGTAACGTCTGAGCCTCTGGCCTGGTAGACCAGTTGGGTGTAGACGTCGACGCCGTCCGCCGGCTGGGTATGGAGGCCCTCCAGGGAAACCAGGGCCAGGTCGGCCTTCTTCCCTACTTCCAGGCTGCCGATGTCCTTTTCCATGCCCATGGCCCGGGCCCCGCCCAGGGTGGCCATTTCAAAGACCAGGGGTGCCGGCATGGTGGTGGGACCATGGAGGGGCTTCTGGATCAGCGCCGCCAGCCGCATTTCCATAAAGGCGTCCAGGTTGTTATTGCAGGGCGCGCCGTCGGCGGCCAGGGAAACCACCGTTCCCCGGTTCAGGAGATCCGGTACCGGGCAGATACCGGAAGCCATCTTTAAGTTAGAGGAAGGGCAGTGAACTACTTTAGTACCGGTACGGGCCAGGATATCCTTCTCCTCTTCGCTGAGCCAGATACAGTGGACCAGGATGAGGTCGGGGCCGGTGAGACCGATATCGTCCAGGTAGAGGACGTTGCGCCGGCCGTGGAGTTTTTCCACCAGGGCGCATTCACCCCGGTTTTCCGAAGCATGGGTATGGATTTTAACGCCGTAATGGCGGGCGAGATCCCGGACTTCCAATAATAATTCCTCGGTGCAGGAAACCACAAAGCGGGGCTCAAAGGCGTACTGGATGCGGCCGTTGTCGTAGCCGTGCCACTTTTCCAGCAGGTCTACGCTTTCCTTTAGCGAGGCCGCAGTTATTTCTTTAAGGCTGGCCGGGACGTCCTCGCCAAAATCCATCATCACTTTGCCGGTAATGGCCCGGATGCCGCTTTGAGAGATGGCTTCCATGGCCGCATCGGTATGATGGACGGTTTCCATGTCGACGATGGTGGTGGTGCCGCTAAGGAAGAGTTCACCGATGCCCAGCAGGGCTGAGTAGTAAAGGGATTCGGGATCGTGGGCTCCTTCCAGGGGCCAGATACGCAGGCGCAGCCAGTCCAGGAGTTCCAGGTCGTCGGCGCGGCCGCGGAAGAGGGCCTGGCAGAGGTGGATATGGGGCTGGATGAGGCCGGGGATGACCAGCTGGCCCGTAGCCTCGATGATCCGGTCGGCGGTGGCCGGCGTCCGGCCGATGGCGGCGATGCGGTCGTCTTCAATATAGATATTCCCCTGGAATACTTCCCTCCTGGGGTTCATGGTGACCAGGATGCCGTTCTTGATTAAAATACTCATTGCTCCTCTCCTTCTTTTGCCCGCAGGGCGGCCAGGATTTTTTCCGGTGTAACCGGTAACTCCGTAAGGCGAACTCCCACGGCGTTATAAATGGCATTGATAATGGCCGGTACGGTGGGGAGGGTGGCGGGTTCGCCCACTCCTTTAGCGCCATAGGGGCCGGTGGGTTCATAAGTTTCCACAATCAGGGGTTGAACCTCGGGCATATCCAGGGTAGTAGGTATCAGGTAGGTAGAAAAGGAATTATTAACGATCCGGCCCTGCTGCAGGTGGACCTTTTCCAGCAAGGCCATACCGAGGCCCTGGGCGATACCGCCTTCAATCTGCCCCTCTACCCCGAGACGATTTACTGCCCGGCCCACGTCGTGGGCAGCGAAGAGCTTTAAAACCCGCACCTCCCCTGTTTCCGTATCCACTTCCACTTCCGCAATCTGGGTGCCGAAGGCGTAGGGCCAGTAGGGAGCTCCCTGGCCGGTCTCCCGGTCAACGGCCGTGGTATGGGTGACGAAGGTCCCCTGCCCTACCAGGCGGTAGCCGGCCAGGCGGGCCCGGGTGGCAGCTTCGGGATAGGTTATTTGTTTCTGGGGATAACCCCTGACGTAAATTATTCCCTCCCTGGCGGCCAGGCCGGCAATGGTATTAACCCCTAAGAGGGTCCGGGTGTACTCAAAAAGGACTTCCCGGGCCTGGCGGCAGGCGGTTTTAACGGCATTGCCGGAAGCATAGGTCTGGCGGGTGGCCGCCGTCGTGCCAGCATCGGGGGTAGTATCGGTGTCAGCGGTGATTACTGTTACCCATTCATAGGGCACCCCCAGCTCCTCGGCAGCAATCTGGGCCAGGACGGTGCTGGAACCCTGGCCGCAATCTACTGCGCCGGTGCGGACGGTGGCCGTGCCGTCATCGTGGATTTCTACCGTAGCCGTTGAGACATCGGGAAAACCATTACCGTAGCCGGTACCGTAGAAAAAGCAGGCCATACCAATACCGCGTTTTTTACTCATCTTGCTTCCCTCCCGGTATTAACTCTTGCGGCGACCAGCCTGCGGCCCGGGCCGCCTGGAGCATGGTTGCCGTCAGGCCGACGCTGCTTTCCAGGACCTGGCCCGTGGCAGTTACATCCCCCTGGCGGAAGGCATTGAGCCAGCGGATTGTAAAAGGATGGATCCCCAGGCGGCTGGCCAGTTCATCCATCTGGCTTTCGTAAGCCAGGGGCGGCTGGGTGGCACCAAACCCGCGCATGGCGCCGGTAAAGGGATTATTGGTATAGACCGCGTAAGCATCAATCTTGACGTTGGGGATGACATAAGGACCGGTGGCATGGATGGCCGCTTTGCGCAAAACGTTAGGGGCCCAGGAAGAATAGGCGCCGCTGTCGCCGATGATTTCCGCCTCCAGCGCCGTTAACTTTCCATCCCTGGTGGCACCGGTCTTATAGCGCATGATCATGGGGTGGCGCTTGCTGTGGGCCAGGAAGGATTCTTCCCGGGTAAGGACCATTTTCGCCGGGCGACGGGTATGCACGGCCAGGAGGGCTACCAGGGTCTGCAGGGTCATATCTTCCCGGCCGCCGAAAGCGCCGCCTACCGCCGGGGCCACGATGCGGATGCGGTCCTGGTTCCAACCCAGCACCCGGGCTACTTCCGTCCGGTCCCAGTGGACATACTGGGTGGCCACGTAAATTACCAGGTGACCGCGTTCATCCACCCGGGCCACGGCGGCCTCCGGCTGGAGGAAGGCATGGTCCAGGAGCTGGGTGCGGTAGGTATTTTCCACAATCACGTCGGCCGCGGCGAATCCCGCTGCGATATTCCCTTTACGGATGGGTAGGTGGTAAATAATATTGTCCCGGTCGGGGTGGACCCGGGGCGCCCCATGTTTCATGGCTTCTACGGGATCGTATAGGGCCGGTAATTCTTCGTAGATCACCTTTACTTTAGCTGCCCCGGCCCTGGCGGCAGCCGGGGTGGTAGCTCCTACCAGGGCGACGACGTCATTCACCGAGCGTACCTCATCCCGGGCCAGGACGGGCATGTCCTGGTAGACGACGCCCTGGCCGTTATGGCCGGGGATATCCCGGGCGGTCAGGACGCAGAGGACCCCGGGTACCTCCAGAGCGGCCGAGGTATCTATATTGATAATCCGGGCATGGGCGTAGGGACTGCGGACGGCCTGGCCGTAGATCATCCCAGGGAAATTAACATCAGCCGGGTAGATGGCCCGGCCGGTGACTTTAGACCGGGCATCTACCCTGGGCGGGGAAGTGCCGACAACTGCCATATGAATCACTCCTTGCACCGGTTATAAAAATTAAGGCAACCGTAGCGCAGCAACGAAGGAATAACTTCGTAGCCGGGCAATTTGCGGTTGCCTGGTAGAGACCCTCAGGCCGTATTGCTGAGGATATACGAAGCAGGGTATTTAATACTTATTACGTTTGGCTATTTATAATTCGCTCTCTTCCGGTGAAAATCCTGCTGAAGTGCTAAAAAAGATGGTCAGGGCGCCTGCTCCAGACCAGCGGCACGCAGGGCATTGGCCTGTAACGCCGATTATCGTGTTGCCCCCCACTTCTCGGCAGCCTGGATTCTATCCAGCGGTGAGGGGTGAGATGAGGTCAGCCATGCGATATAGGGGGGCGGGGCTATGTCGCCGAGGTTCTTTCGGGCCAGGTCCACTTGCAACCTGATCATGGCTCCCGGGTTACCGGTAAGCTCCAGAGCCACCTGGTCGGCTTCGGTTTCATAGCGGCGGGAGATGGCATTCTGCACCGGCTGGCCCAGGAAGGACGCCAGCTGGAGGAAAAGGAGCATGGCAACCAGGAGGTGGGGCGGGTAGGATCCCGGCCGGGCTATTTCGTAGGTGAAGGTTAGTTTCAGGACGGCATATAACAATCCCAGCAGCAAGAAATTAGCCAGGATACCCCACAGTAATCCCCGCACAATATGACCGCGCTGCCAGTGGGCCATTTCGTGGGCAATTACAGCTTCCACTTCATCAGGGGGGTAAGCGGCCAGGAGGGTATCATAGAGGACGATACGTTTGGTAGCCCCGAGGCCGGTAAAGTAGGCATTGGCCCTGGTGGTCCGGCGGCTGGCATCCATGACCAGTACTTCCTTAACCTTCAACCCGGCACGGCCGGCCAGCTGCGTGACCATAGTCTTAACCGGGCCTTCCGGGATAGGCTGGAAGCGGTTAAAGAGGGGGGCGATCAGGAGGGGCCAGAGAAAAGTGGAAACAAAGAGCCAGCCGGACAGGAAGAGGCCGGCGGCGGCCCACCAGGTATGGGGCCAGCGCCCGGTAGCCCAGAAAAGAAGGAGCACCCCCGCTCCGGAGAGGATCAGGTCCAGGACGCTACCCTTGAGGTAATCCAGCCACCAGGAAGCCAGGCTCTGGGTGGAGAAACCCCACTGGTGCTGGACGATAAAACTGCCGTAAAAATTAAAGGGTAAACCCACTGCCTTTAGCGACAGCCAGATAAGGACGAAATAGATTACCAGGGCGGGATAATAGCGCCCGCCGGTGAGGCGTAAAGCTCCCTCCGACCAGGAGGCGGCCCGGGTGCCGGCGACCAGCCAGACCAGGAAGGCAATTTGAGCCAGGAAGGACAGGATACTTACCAGGCGCATGATCTGCTGGTAACGCCGCGCCCTTTCCACTTCGGCCGGGGTAAAATACTGCCAGGCGACAGCCGGTACTTTACCCGGAAAGAGGGTGAAAAAGAGAAAGGCGAGGCTTAAAATGCCTGCCAGTATTAACAGGGTGGTCCAGATTATACTCGCTTTAGCCGTCATTAAATTGCCCCCCTTTGCCCCCTACCCTTGATGCTATTTTATTCGTCCCCGCAGGCTCTATTCCTGTTTCTAAATTCCCGTTTTTCATTGCTTGCTAAAAATATCCGTTTAAACCTACTTTATGATGCTATAGTTCAAAAAGCGGAGAGAAAGCGGAGTGAAAGCGGGGAGATTCTGGATTGGCCAGTTAAGTTATACTTAACTATGTTTGACATAATACAGTGGCGAAGCTCTGGCCTGTGGAATAGGGTCTAAGCAAATAAAAAATCCGGCCCCGCAGGGCCGGACCAAGAGCAGGGGGATCTGCTCTGGCTAACTAAGCAAAGAAACGGATGATAAAGAGAAGAGCCAGGACCCACATGGTAATACTGATTTTTTTCGTATTACCGGTAACCAGGTGTAAAAAGACATAGGCCAGGACGCCCCAGACAATACCTTCGGCAATGTTATAGGTAAAGGGCATCATGACGATGGTTAAGAAGGCCGGGGCAGCCTCCAGGAAGTTGCTGAAGTCAATCTTCATGACCGGCTCCATCATAAAGATACCGACGATAATCAGCGCCGGC